>JAEXYH010000099.1 GCA_023451735.1 Pseudomonadota bacterium
GTTTCACCCCTCACAAGAGCTTACGACTACTTCTCCGGCCGGCGCGTTGCCGACCCGCCGCCGCAAAGGAGCTCGATCACCAACTCCTCCGGCTGAGGTCGTCTATGGATTGAAACAGACGCTGCGAGGCGACCAGCCCCGCCTCGTCTGGCACCGCATGGTGTTTCGATCACCTCAGTTTTCTGCATGGCGCACCATAGCCGTAGAGCATGACAACAACGCCGCCAATCAGTCCATCCCGGACCTGTTCAAGTACCAGACATTTGGGCCGCATCCTTGCCGGCGTCGATCACCACCGTTCGACCGGTCAGCTCTCCTGGCAGATGTGTCCTTGTCCCGATCAGCGCTTCAGCTGCCTTTACCGCGGCGCCAAACAGTGATGTTAGAAAGCGTCGTGCGTTAAATCCTCCATGCTAAAGCTCCGTCGGTGGTGGGCCACGCGGCGAAGAGATAGTCGCGTGGCATTTTTCGAGACGCAACGTCAAATGGTCATGCGATTTTGAGGATCAGCACATCCCTTGCCGGAACCACGACGCTGGTGCCGCCTTCATGCGCATGGCCGATAGGCCAGGATGCTGGATTTGCCGCCAGTGCGCCGAGCTCTTGGGCAACCAAAACTTCGGTTGTTTGTGCCGTGCGCGAGGGATTGACCAGCCAAAGGAAACTGCCGGTTTCGCCCTTGTGCACGCGCGCGAAAACCGTTCTGTTTGAGAGGCTTACATGCCGCTTGGCTCTGCTCCATTCCAGCAGTTCGTTAAAGAAGCCTCCATTGGCCTTACCGTTGGTCTGGTGGTAGGCGACCGAGGGATGGGTGCCTATCAGAAGCGTCCGGCCCCTGCCGAAGCTGTTCTCCACCACAGCGAGGCGTCCGTCCGAAAAAACGCCGCGACTTTTGCCGCCGGTCAGAGTGTAGGACTGCAGATAGCCACCGCCGTCCACTGCCGTGTCGCCGAACTTTAATTTGATGCGATCGCCGATATCCGGCATGAACTCCACATCAGCCTGCTGGACGCCGAAGACAGCGTCCAGCCCCATATTCGGCTGCACCTGCCCGACATGACCGCGATCGCCGAAATAGCCGGGGCATGCCTCGGCGATCAGTGTGCCGCCTTTGTCTACCCAGCTCTTAATGCGTGTTGCCTGCTCGGCGGTGAACATGATCGGATAGGGGAAATACAGGATGTCATAGGCATCGATGTCATCGATATGCACCCAGTCTGGCTGAACGCCGTTATCGAGAAACGCACGGAACGCACCCCACATCGCATCGCGATACGGTTTTTCGTCTCGGTCGAAATTGAGTAGGTAATCCCATTCCTGTGTCTCGGGCACGAGCAGGATGCCGATTTCGCCGCGCACCGGTTTGGCGGCCCACAGATCGGTCTGGGCTGGATCGTTTGCCCACTTCGCCATCAGGCTCTGCATTTCGGAACGCGGGGTGCGCGAACCGTCCATGTCATAGGCACCGAAGGCACCGAACAGTGGTCCGTCGAGAAGCGGCCGCCAGCGCAGGTTGAGAATGCCGCGCGCCCCGCCGGCAAACGACGTCATGCTCCAGATGCGGATATCCTCCGGCTCGGCGACCCGGCCGTCCTCCTTGTCCCGGCCGATCACCTGCGGCTGCAACCATAGCGGCCCGCCCTGGCGCTCAGCGTGCCAGAAGGGTTTTCCGCGCGCCGCACCGCGGTTGACATCCACCCCGTACCACGTCTTCCAGGGCTCCGTGCCCTTGCGCGCCTGGATCCAGGTGAAACCGTAGAGCTCGACCTTCGAGGCCGCCAGCCAGTCATCGCAGCCGTGCTTTGCCATATAGGGGATCGAGCCGGAAATGCCGTGCGCGGCGATCAGATTGGTCTTGTCCACGGTACGGATCGTATCAATGCGCCACTGCATCTGTTCGTAAAAGTTGTCACGCTTGAAGCGCAGCCAATCGAGGCATTCTGGATAGGGGGCCATCTGTACCGGCGGCTGGATATCGTCCCATTCCGCATAGCTATAGCGGTACCATGCCTTGGCCAACGCCTTCAGGCTTCCGTACTTGATTTCCAGCCATTTCCGAAAGGCGGCCTTGGAATACTCACTGTAATCGACATCCTCGGCATAATTGCATTCGTTCCAGACATCATAGCCGTAAATGGCCGGGTGGTCCTTGTAGCGTTCGGCGAGCGCGGTCAGGAAGTTACCGGCGGCCTCGCGCACTTCCGGGCAATTCAGCGTCAGCGTGCCGCCGCCATTCTTGCCGAAGCCGCCCGTGGCGGTGGATACGCCCATATTGAGCGTCATCTTGCGGCCTTCGGCGGTCAGCTGCACGGCCTGCGGATATTTGCGCAGCACCCAGTCAGGCATCGACTGCACCATCTCGGCGATGATCGTCTTTATGCCGTTCTTGGCGGCAAGGTCGAGTTGGCGATCGTATTCCGCCCAGTCGTAGACGCCGGGGGCGACTTCGATCGCGCTCCACATGAACCAGTGACGGAACAAGTTCATGCCGTCTTCACGGGCGATACCGTAATCCCGCTCCCAATGCTCCTGTGGCGGATTGGACTTCCTGAAATAGACGGCTCCGGTGGGGAACTGAATATCATTTCTAAGCATGTTGTTGTCCTCTTGGTTTTTGGACACGGCTTCGCCGTTCCGGATCATGTTCCGGTGAAAAAAGCGCTGTCGGGATGGTCTGCTGGGTTGGCGGGCTTACATTCGGCCGCCCCCAGCAAGTCGTTCAAGCGTGCGGATCAGCGCCGAATGATCTCTGTCGCCATCGCCACCGGCAACCGCCGCGTTCATCAACTGTTGCACGGCCGCGGTGTTTGGCAGTGCCAGATCGAGCGCCCGTGCGGTATCGACAGCGAGCGTCATGTCCTTCCGATGCAGTTTTATGCGAAAACCGGGATCGAAGGCTTCATTGACCATGCGTTCGCCATGCACCTCGAGAATCCGCGAAGCGGCGAAGCCGCCCATCAGTGCGGATCGCACCTTTGCGGGGTCGGCACCTGCGCGCCTAGCAAAAAGCAGGGCCTCGGAGACTGCCTCTATGGTCAGGCCGACGATGATCTGGTTCGCGACCTTGGCAGTCTGTCCGTCGCCCACGTCGCCGACCAGCGTGATATTCTTGCCCATAGACTCGAACAGCGGTTTGGCCTTATCGAAGGCGGCCTGCGTGCCACCGATCATGATTGTCAGGGAGGCCGACCTGGCGCCGACCTCACCACCTGAAACCGGGGCATCGAGATAGTCGCATCCAAGGGCCTCGATACGGGTGGCGAAATCCTTGGTGGCGACCGGCGAGATCGAACTCATGTCGATGACCAGCTTGCCTTTCGACAAGCCCTCGGCAACGCCATCCTTGCCGAAAAGCACAGCTTCGACATCCGGAGTGTCAGGCAACATGAGGATGACGATATCCGCCGCTTGCGCCACCGCACGCGGGTTCTCGGCAGCCTTGCCGCCCTTGTCCACGAGATGCTGCGAGACCGGCTTGACGCGGCTGAGGACGAGGCTGTAGCCGGCGTCGATAAGGTTTTCCGCCATCGGACGTCCCATGACGCCTAGCCCGATAAATCCGATATTCATTATGGTTCACCTCGCTTCTGAAATGGTTGCATCCAGCCAAGGCCTTCGCTGGTGCCTGCCTTCGGCTTGTATTCGCAGCCCACCCAGCCGTCGTAACCGAGCCGGTCGAGTTCTGAGAAAATGAAGGCGTAGCCGATCTCGCCGGTGCCCGGTTCGTTGCGCCCGGGATTATCGGCAATCTGTACGTGGGCGATCTTGTCCCGAAGCCGCGAGAAGGTCGGGATCAGGTCGCCTTGCATGATCTGCATGTGGTAGAAATCATACTGGATGAAGAGATTGCTGGAGCTGACCTTATCCAAGATGCGTTCGGCGTGATCTGTGGTGGAGAGGAAGAAGCCGGGGATGTCGCGCAGGTTGATCGGTTCGACCAACAGCTTGACGCCGGCATCGGCGCAACGTGCCGCAGCATATTTCAGATTGTCCACCAGAACGGTTTCCAGAGCCGGGGTATCGGTGCCGGTGGGTACGAGGCCGGCGATGACATTGACCTGAGGGCATGCCAGCGCGGCGGCGTATTCGAGAGCCTGGCCGATACCATCGCGGAATTCGTCGACCCGGCCAGGCAGGCAGGCAATGCCGCGTTCACCTCCCGCCCAATCGCCCGAAGGCACGTTGAACAACGCCTGCTGCAATCCATTTTCGGCAAGTACGGCTGCTATCTTTTCTTTGGGATCGGAATAGGGGCCCAAATATTCGACCGCCTTGAAACCATCCTTTGCAGCAGCGGCGAAACGCTCCAGAAACGGCAGGTCCTGATACAGAAAGGACAGGTTGGCTGAAAATCGTGGCATCGTGTGTTCCTTGCTATGCGTTGACGGGTGCGACGAAGCGGTGCCGGTGCAGCAGACGCTTGTCACGCGGGTCGGGATTGGGAACGGCCGAAATCAGGCTCTTGGTGTAAGCCTCACGCGGCGCGGTGCAGATTTGGTGGGCTTCACCGAGTTCGACGATCTTGCCGCGATGCATGACAGCGACGCGGTCGCAGAAATAGCGCACCACCGAAATGTCGTGGGAGATGAAGATGAAACTGAGATTGAGCCTCTGGCGGATGTCGAGCAGGAGATCGAGAATCTGGCTGCGGATCGACACGTCGAGCGCGGCTGTTGCTTCGTCGGCGATGATGACCTTGGGGTCGAGCGCCAAGGCACGCGCGATACAGATACGCTGCCGCTGACCGCCTGAAAAGGCATGCGGATAGCGCTCCATGCCCATCGGATCGAGACCAACAAGACGCATGAGTTCAGCGACACGCTCCTCGAGTGCCTGACCTTTGGCAAGCCCGTTGACGATCAGCGGATCGCCGATCACTTCCTTGACCGTCATGCGCGGATTGAGAGATGAAAAGGGATCCTGGAAGATGAGCCGGACGTCGCGATGGAAGCCGCGCAAATGCTTCTTGTCGAGCCCCGCCACGTCGATTTCCCCCCCGCGACCATCGCGATAGATGACCGAACCGCCTGTTGGTTCGCTGATCCTGAGGATAAGCCGGCCGAGCGTCGTCTTGCCGGAACCGCTCTCGCCGACAACGCCGAGATTTTCGCCCGGATAGAGGTCGAAGCTGGCATTGTCGACCGCGCGTAGGGCAGTCGGGCTCGATTGCGAACCGAAGATTTTGCTGAGGTTGCGCACGGAAAGGACGGGGGTAGGGGCGTCGGCGGAAAAGGTCTGCATTGCGCGCGCTTTCACATGCCGGGTGAGCTTTACCGTCGATGCAAGCAACTGCCGGGTATAGGCATGTTCGGCTTGATGGAAGATTTTGTCCACGGTGCCGCTCTCGACGATGCGACCGTAGCGCATGACGGCGACATCATCGGCGACTTCGGCAACGACGCCCATGTCATGGGTAATCAGCAGCATGGACATGCCGCGCTCGACCTGAAGACGCTTGATAAGATCTAGGATTTCCGCCTGCGTCGTCACGTCGAGAGCCGTAGTCGGCTCGTCGGCAATGAGGATATCGGGATTGCCGGCAAGCGCCATGGCGATCATGGCGCGCTGACGCATGCCACCGGAGAACTCGAACGTGTAGCGATCACCCATCGTTGCGGGATTGGGGATTTCGACTTGCCGCAACAGTTCAATCATGCGAACGCGGGCGGCCTTCTTGTCGAGGTCGCTATGCAGACGGATTGCCTCGACGATCTGCGAGCCGATCGTATGGACGGGTGACAATGAACTCATCGGCTCCTGAAAGATCAGGCCGATACGCCGGCCGCGAATGGCCCGCATCTCACGGCTGCCGGGCGGTAATGCGGTGATGTCGATGTCCTTACCGTCACCTCTGAGCCAAATGTTGCCTGAGACGATGCGGCCAGGACGATCGACAATCTGCAACAGCGATCGAGCGGTCACGCTCTTGCCGGAGCCGCTTTCGCCGACGAGGCAGAGTGTCTTGCCTCTTTTCAGGTTGAAGCTCACCTTTTCCACCGCATGCAGGATATGCGTCCTCAAGGGAAAGTCGATCGACAGGTTCTCTACCGAAAGAACGGTCTTGTCGGACATGGTCATCTCCTCAGTTCTCGTAGGGGTCGGCGGCATCGCGCAGGCCGTCGCCGAAAAAGTTGAAGGACAGAACGGCGAGTACCACCGCCAGCGAGGGCCAGATCAACAGCCATGGCGCGGTTGCAACGGTGCGGATATTCTGGGCGTCCTGCAGCAACACACCCCAGCTGACGACAGGCGGCTTCAGCCCGATACCGAGGAAGGAGAGCGAGGTCTCCGCCACAATCATCGTCGGCACGGCAAGCGTCACGACGGCGAGGATATGGCTGGTTAGCGACGGCAGGATATGGCGGAATATCAGCCGCATTTCGGTGGACCCGTCGAGTTTGGCGGCGACGACGAAATCCTCTCCCCGCAGGGACAGGAACCTGCCTCGGACTTCGCGAGCAAGACTGGTCCAGCCGAGCAGAGAGACGATTACGGTAATCACCAGGTAGACGTTCACCGGTGACCAAGTGAGCGGCACCGCGGCCGCCAACCCAAGCCAGAGCGGGATCGTCGGCATGGCGCTGATCACCTCGATGATGCGCTGGATGAAGGTATCGATGCGCCCGCCGTAAAAGCCGGAAATCGAACCGATCACCACGCCCAGCACCAGCGAAATTGCAACGCCGATCAGGCCGATCGACATCGATACGCGCGTGCCATAGACGAGACGCGAGAACACATCGCGACCGAGGCGATCGGCACCGAGCAGATACATCGGGTCGTTTGGGTTGATAGGGCCGATCAGGTGGCGTTCCATCGGGATGACGCCCCAGAGCTTGTAGGCCGGACCTTTGACAAAGAAGCCGATCGGTACGACCTTGGTGTCATCGACCACAAAGGTGCGGCGCAGTGCCACTTTGTCGATCTCGACCTTGTAGCCTTTGACATGCAGCTGGAACTGCGAACCTCCGTCGGGCATCGGCGAGAAGAGGCTGATGCCCTGAGGAGGCGCGTAGGTATATTGTGGCTTGGCTGTCGATGGCAGCGCAGGCGCCAGAAATTCGGCAAACAGGCCGACGAGGTACAGGAATACGATAATGCCGCCAGCGGTCATTGCCACTTTCTGGCGAACCAGCTTGCCGAATATCAGCCGCCATGGGCCGACCGCAGCGTTCGAGACGGCCTTACCCTGCTTGAGCGGGCTGATCGAGGGACCATCGGCCAATGCCGACGTCGTCCCGGTGAGGTTTTCGTTCGCGTTCATCGACTTCTCCTCAGTTGAACCGGATGCGCGGATCGAGCAGCGCAAGCAGCAGGTCGGAGAGCAGGACACCGATAAGGGTCAAGGCGGAGAGCAGCAGGATGAAACTACCGGCGAGATACATGTCCTGCGAGACGAGGGCCCGAAAGAGCAAGGGGCCGGCCGTTGGCAGGTTAAGTACGATGGCAATGATCGTGACACCGGAAACGAGATGCGGCAGAACCCAGCCGATCGCCGATACGAATGGATTGAGCGCGATGCGCACCGGATATTTGAGGATAACCTTGTATTCCGGCAGGCCCTTTGCGCGCGCCGTGATCACATAGGGCTTGTGCAACTCGTCTGTAAGATTTGCGCGCAGGATACGGATCAATGCGGCGGTGCCGGAGGCGCCGATGATGATGACGGGAATCCAGACATGCTTCAGAAAATCCCAGACTTTGGCGAGGCTCCATGGAGCTTCCGCGAATGCCTGCGAATTGAGGCCGCCGACACTCTGACCGAGATATCGATAGGCGATATACATGAGCGTCAGCGCTAGGATGAAATTCGGTACCGCAAGGCCGATAAAGCCCAAAAAGGTGAAGACGTGATCGCCCACAGAATGACGGCGCACGGCGGAATAGATACCGATTGGAAGCGCCACGATCCAGACGAACAGCAGGCTGAGCAGCGAGATCACGAGAGTCGACCCCATACGCGCCCAGATCAGTCCGGACACCGGCTGGTTCCACTCGAAGGACCAGCCGAAGTCGCCGCGGCTGACAATACCCCACATCCACTTCATATACTGGACGTAAAACGGATCATCGAAGCCGTAGATTTCCTTGAGGCGCTCGATCTGTGTCGGATCGACCGGCTGGCCATTCTCGCTCATGGTCGCGATCATTGAGGTTAGATAATCGCCGGGCGGTAGCTGGATGATCAGGAACGAAATCAGCGACATGCCGAACAGGGTCGGGATCATGTAGAGCACGCGCTTGCAGATATAGCCAAGCATCGGTTGTTTTCCTCCCATTCCGAAGCGCCGGAGCGCAATTCCAGTATGCGATCCGTCACGGCCTCCTCCAGGCCGCGACGGATGCCTCATGTTAAACTAGCTCCAGTTCAGGTGAAGCACCTCCAGCCGCTCGATTTCGGGAACAATGATCATGGCCCGCCCATTCTCGATCGAAAATTCCGCAGCGCGATCAGCCACGACCAACCAAGCTCGGCGCAACGTCTTGTCGTCCGGAATTTCGACCTCGATTTTCTGTTTCGAAAGCGGAATGTTTTCCCTGACCGGGCCTTTGAGCATCATCGGATTTGTGAGGTTAAGCAGACTGACCGCAAGACCGTCCCTGCTTTCGCGAACGGCGATATCAACCACGCCCGCCCCCTCGACCTCGACGCGCTGCGGCTTGCCGAGCGCCCAGCGCAATGCATTGGAAATCAGTCGGCCATGATCTGCCGCCAGCACTTCCCAGAAAATCTCCCCGATATTCCATGGAATATAGACGGTGCGTCCGCCCTTTCCGGTCTCGCGGGCGATGACGGCAGCGTCTTCCGCCTTCTTGCGCGGATAGACTTCCTCCATTGGAAGATCGGGAAAATCTGGAACGTAGAGGAAAGGTGTGGTGGTCCCGGTCGCGGCCTTGACCCCGATAAGACGTGTACCGCCCATAATCCGTTCGGCGCCGTCATAGCCGTCGTTGATCGGATGATCACCGGAGATTTCCACATAGGTGTTCTTGACGATGCCGCGTGGGCCCGAGACGAGCTTGACACCCAGCAAGTCGGCGAGACCGAAATCTGGCCGGGGTTTGCCGTTCTCGTCCCTGAGCGACGTTTCATAGGCTGCAACGACGCTGCCGCCACGATCGGCATAGGCACATATCGCGGCGATCTGTTCGTCGGACAGGCAGGACGCATTGGCAAGAACGATCACCTTGAAGCGGTCGAGATTCTCTGCGGTGAGTACCTGATCGGAGACCAGCTCGAAAGGGATGCGTGCTTCTACGAGCGCATGGTAGAGACCGAGCTCGTGGCGCTCTGCCGTATTGCGTTCTTCCGGCGCCCAGTGGCGCAGTGTAGTGGAGGGATCGACGACGCCAATTTCGGCAGTCGGCGTCATTGTGTTGATGACCGGTTCCACTGCCGCCTGCAACAGGAAGGAATCGACCACCGGCTCGACCCAGCGCTTGTCGGGTACGACCCCGTTGAACTTGGTGAACCACGCATAGAGGCCGTGCGCCGTGCCGTCATTCATCCAGAGCTGCATTTCCTCCGGTGTCGTCACGGCGTCCTTCCAACGATATTCCTCTTCGGGACCAATCGAGGTGATCAGCACGACGGGACGATCCGGGAAGGTCGCACGAATGCGCTTGCCGTTACGGCCGGCAGACCAGCCAATCTCCACCCCGCGGCGACCCTGGTGATCGACAACCAGGAACGGGCAGTGCTTGCGGATGACCGACAGGTCGAACTCCATGAGAGACGAGCCGGACATGTTGGGGATGAAGCTTGCATGCGGGCGGATCGCCTTCACCGCTTCATCCCATTGGGCGATGATATTGGTGAGCACATGGCGGCGCCATTGCAGCCAGGCGCGCCAGGCAGGATCTTCCGCATCGGGCTGCAATGGCAGGGCATATCCGAACATGTCCTTGAAACGACGGGCGCTATCCTCGCTGTAATCGACGCCATGGCCCTGCCAGCGGTTGGCGAAGACCGCATCGATATCGTAGTCACGGACGATCTCCTTGACCACTTCCGGCATGAACTCGGTGTTGTAGGACCCATAGGCATTGGTGATCCAGATGCCGGGATAGGCCCAATGTTCGCGAGGCGTGCCGTCGGCATTGATCATAAGCCATTCCGGATGCGCCTTGGCCGCATCGTCATGAATGGCATGCGGATCGACACGCGCCATGACATGCATGTCCAGCTTGCGTGCCGCATCGACAAGAGCGCCAAAAATGTCGCGATCGGCAAGCACGTTGCTGACATAATGATAGGGAATCTTGCTCGGATAAAAGGCAATGTAGCCGCCGGCGCTGAGGCAGACCGCGTTCGACCTGGTACGCTTGAAGACATCGATCCAGAAGGCTGGATCATATTTCTCCGGGTCGTTTTCCACGAAGGTCAGCTGGGTCCAGCGCGTCGCGGACTTGAACCATTCAGGCGTACGCAGAGTGTCGATATTTTGTTGTCTCGCATCGAGCATTCTTCGGTCCTATCTTTTCAGACAATGAGGGAGCGCTCGGTGCCAGCGTATTGGTGGCACCGCAGAAATTCGTGTGGTGAGTGTGGGCTCAGACCTTGTAGAATTGTTCCGGCATGGTCGGGGCAGGGGTGGGCCAGCCAAAGGAATTCGGCATTGTCTTCAAGACGTTACGCATGTTGTTCTTGACAATACCGTAGCCATCGGAAGGCAGCGAGATGCCGAAGACGTAGAAATTATCCGCGGCACCCTGCAGGATCTGCTTCATCACATCCTGCTGGCCGGCCGCATCGGGTTTGGCCTTGAGATCATCATAGAGTGCAAGCTGCCGTTTGGTTTCTTCCGGCGGTTCTTCGGCACTCGGATTGGTCGGATCGACATACCACAGAGACCATGCGGGTCCATAAACGGCATTGTTGTCCGTGGGCGCATAATAACGCGGATCGAGCATTGCCGCGACGCCACCGTTGGCGCCGAATTGGTGCGCGGTCGCATCGAAACTGCGGCCACGGCGTACACGCGTTTCCCAGAGCGAGCGATCCATAGTGCGCAGCTGCGCGTCGATGCCGACCGCCTGAAACATCGGTATCGCAAGCTGGAAGAAATCCAGGAAGATTGGTCGAGCCTGATCGATCTCGAAGATAATCGAGACGCGCCGGCCGGCTTCGTCCAGTCGAAAATTCTGATCGTCCCGTTTCGGGATGATCTGGTCTAGCAGGGCGTTGGCCTTGTCGAGGTCATATTCGGTAAATTGATTGGCGAGCTGCTCATTATAAAGCGGATCATCCGGTTTGATCGAAGGCTGGGCCGGAACCCCCTGACTGACCAAGACGGCGTCGATCAACGTTTGCCTGTCGAGAGACATGGACAGAGCAGCGCGAAAATCCTTGTTGCGGAAGAGTTTTCGCTTTGTCTCGTCGCTATGGTTGAGGTTGAGGATGAAGTTCATCACATTGGCCTCGGTCGAGGTGAGCGTGTAGAAGTCATATTCGCCCTGCGCGCGAGCGTCGTAGAGCACCGCCTTGTTCGTCGGGGTCCCGATATACTGATCCATCATGTCGATTTCGCCCTGCATCGCCTTCAGGAGAAGAACCTGCGGGTCTGCGACCATCTGATAGACGATGCGATCCATATAGGGCAGCTGGTTACCTTCCGTATCGACCTTCCAATAGAATGGATTTCGCTCGGCAACAGCACGTTCGGTGTTTTCACCTGGCGCGATCGTGAACATCCAGGCATTCAGGCACGGCTTTTTCGACGAATTGAGGAAGAAGGAATTATCGTCCTGAAAGCCGGCAATTGCCTGGAACGCGGAAATCCAACCCTCAAAGCCTCTCTGCTTGGCCGCTTCGTCGGCTTTCGGATTGTAGTCGATGTGGAACTGCTCGAGATAATGTTTCGGACAACGCGTTGTCTGGTCGAGATTTGACCAGGCGACCTGCAACGGGAAGAGCCCGTTGGGCTCGGCGAAGATGACGTGGAAGGTCTGCTCATCTACGATCTCAAGCTTGGCCGGCTCGCCGTTTGTCCGCCAGTGGCCCTGTCCGGCAAAGGCAACGCGATCATCGGTCAGAACGGTATCATACCAGAACTTGATGTCGGCGGTCGTGTATGGATGCCCGTCGGACCATTTCATACCCTTGCGCAGGCGTATCGTATACTGCGTTGCGTCTTCGTTGGCGTCGAAGGCCTCCGCTACGTTCAGTGTCACACCGGACCAGTCGGGTGTATAGCGCACAAGCGGTTCATAGGCCTGAAACCGGAAGATATGCGAAAGAGAGCCGCCACCAACCAGCGCCAGGTTCCAGCTGCCGCCATAGGTGCCGACATTTTCATGAGGCTTGATCACTAGAGGCTTTTCCGGAAGCCGCTGATCCAGTGCGGGCAGTTCGCTCGCATCCACTTTCGCCTTGAGGCTTTCGGCCTCCTTGAAATTAGCTGCGATCACCGGCAGTGCCGGCAAAATAAGGGCGGCCGAGGTCCCGGCCAGAAACGCACGGCGTTTCAGCTCAAACATGGGTAAATCCTCCTCAAAAAATCCGATGTTCTTATTTTTGTTCGGATAACAAGAAAGATTCCATGTGATTTTTGTTAGGTAAAGCGTTATGTGTTAAAAGACTAATTTTATTGCGACGCACCATTTCTGTTAGGCGCAAGAAAGGAGATGTGATGAGAATGAAGAACCGGGTGACATTGCAGGCCATAGCCGATGATGTCGGACTATCGAAATATGCAGTGTCACGTTCGTTATCCGGAAAATCAGGTGTAAGCGACGAGACGCGTCTAGTTATTCTCGCTGCCGCTGAGCGCCTCGGATATTCCAAACCGACAAGTCGCCAGGACACCGTGGAGCTTGGCCTAGTGTTCCATGATATCGATCTCGTCAACAGCGAGCTTAACCAGGAAATCCAGGCCGGTGCGCAGCATGAAGCCGAGCGACTGGGCGTAAATCTTCGCGTTCGATGGACTCATAGCGATGACATCCTGGCGCAGCACGCAAGATCATTTTCCGGTCTTATCCTGGCAGGACCCCATTCGCGTGAAGCGATCGCCAAGGCAGAGGCAGTAGGGAAGCCAATCGTCCGTATGGGCTGGACGGAGCCTCTCGAGCAGGTTGATTACGTTGGTGGGACAGATCACGAGGGCGGGCAGGCCGTCGTCAAGTTCTTGCTTGGACTTGGGCACAAGACGATCGCTTACGTTTATGGCTCTACAATATATCGAGGTCGCAATGAGCGCTATTATGGTGCGCGCGAGATAATCGAGCAGGCGGTTGACGCTGAACTTCATCTAATGAAATTCGATGAAGTGCTAGGCTTTTCCGGCGCTCTGCGGAACCTTGAGGCTGCTGGTGTTAATCCAACAGCCTACTTTTGTGCCCATGATGGCTTGGCTCTTACGGTTGTTTCGGAGTTGCTCGGTCGCGGCTTTAGAATCCCAGACGACGTTTCAGTCGTTGGGTTTGGAGACTATTCTGCGGCCACTCAGATTTCTCCTCCGCTAACGACCGTAAGGGTTTACGGTCGCGAGGCTGGAGCTGCTGCTCTCAATTTGCTTCTGGAGCGAGTTGAGCAACCCCGGGACCGGGGGCAGCCTCCTCGAAGCATAAGGATTGTATCCCGCTTGATTGAACGGAAGTCGACCCGGCAGGCAAACAACTAGTCGCTTTTCGCAGTAAGCTCGCAAAAGAGCGCTCGAAAGCTGCCAGAGCATAGCGTTGGTAGTGCATCGTTTCCTTCATTCGTTTCGCATTTAACATTTGAAACCAACGCGATCAGATTTTCCCGTTCCTAGCGGTTTCGGTCGCAGATAGGTTTCGCTACTTCGTCGCCGACGCAGCCTGCGCCGTGGTGTCGCGGATCACCAGTTTCGTATCAAGCGCATACCGAACGTCCGCGACGTTTCGCGAGCGGAGAATGTCCAGCAGCATGGATATCGCGATACGGCCGACATCGGCGGAGTGGTTCGATACGGAAGTCAGTGCTGGAAACGTCACGGCGCCGAGTACATCGTCGCATCCGACGACGCTGAAGTCCCTCGGCACCACTATATTTCTTTCGGCAAGTCCTGTCAGAATGCCTTGCGCGGTCAGGTCATCGAAGGCCACGACGGCGCTGGCTCCGGTCTTAAGAACTGCATCGACGGCTTCCCTGCCGGCCTGGTATGTTGGGGCGGGCGTCGGAATGATCGAAAGTTCCATGTCGCGTGCGCTGGCTCCGGCCCTGATTGCCGAACGCCGCTGCTTGTTGGACCACGAGGCGGCGGGGCCACTCACATAGGCTATTCTTTGATGTCCAAGATCGGCGAGATGTTCCACCGCCTGCCTGACGCCCGCGCTGCTATCGATCAGTACTCGCGGGATACCCTCGATATCGCGATTAATCAGGACCAGCGGCAATTGCGTTGCATGAGTGCGGATGCGCTCATCGGACAGTCGGGACGATGCGAGAACGAGACCTTCGACCTGCCCGGCGAAGCGGCCGACCAGTTTGTCCTCCTGCTTGGGATTTTCCGCCGTATTACCGAGAAAGATGCAGAAATCGGACCTGTCGGCCTCCGTCTGAGCCGCCTGAATGAGCGGCGGGAAAAACGGGTTGGCGATGTCGGGAACGATGAGGCCGATATTGCCATGCCGGCCGGTGCTGAGCGCGCGCGCCGTGTGATTGGGTACGTAACCGAGTGTTTCGGCCGCCCTCATGATGCGTTCGACAGTCTCGGGGGACAGCATGTCCGGGCGCGTGAAGGCGCGTGACACGCTGGAGCGTGCCACGCCTGCGGCATCCGCCACCTGACTTATTGTGACGCCCTTGGTTCGTCTGATCATTGTCTCTGGAAACTCGTCCGTTTGTGATTCCGCTTACCATGAAGGCCGCGGTCTTCACAATCTCAGCACCATCACTCTGCCATTCATGCACTTGACATGCAACCGGTTGCATGAAAATCTTGCCCTAACGATAACAAAGGGAACGACAAGCGGAACCGCCGCCAGAAATGGCGTTGCGCGAACGGACTTCCCGTGACTGCAGACTGGAGATCGCCTTGAGCCTTGCCGCCGTCCTTCGTCCCGCGCCGAAAACCCGCAGGGCTTTCGATCGCCTGTCGGTCGAGAGTTTTGCCAGCCGGTCCGAAATGGGCGCCGCGGCGGCGGGCGATATTGCAGACGCGTTGAGAGAGCGGCTGGCGAAACAGGCCGGCGTACGGATTGTCTTTGCGGCGGCGCCCAGCCAGGCGGACATGCTCGCGGCTTTATGCGCCATTCCCGGCATCGACTGGAGCCGGGTAACAGCTTTTCACATGGATGAGTATATCGGGCTCGACCCGGCGTCTTCCGCCCGTTTTGCCAATTGGCTCGACGCGCATGTCTTTGGCCGGCTACCTTTCGCGGCCGTGCATCGCATCACCCCTGAGCCGGACGCCGAGGTTGAAGTTCGCCGCTATGCCGAACGGCTGAACGAAGCGCCGATCAATTTCGTCTGCCTCGGTATCGGCGTGAATGGCCACATTGCGTTCAATGACCCGCCGGTCGCCGATTTCAACGATCCGCTCGACGTCAAGATCGTCGAACTGGATGAAATCTGCCGGCAGCAGCAGGTCGATGACGAGTGCTTCCCGGATATTGCCTCCGTGCCGCATCATGCCATCACGCTCACGGTGCCGCGGCTGATGCGCGCCGACCGGCTGTTCTGCATCGTTCCCGGCGCAATCAAGCGCGATGCCGTTGAAAAAACGCTGCATGGGCCGCTGACCACCGAATGCCCGGCCAGCATCCTGCGCAGCCATCCGGCCTGCACGCTTTATATCGAGAAGGAATCAGACCCCGATGCCTGATGCCATCATGGATGCGGATGCGCTTTGCGTAGGCTATTTCGCCGCGACCCAGGCTTTGATGCGCCGGGTACTGGAGGAGGAGAAGGAACCGCTCTCTCGAGCGGCCTGCAGGCTCGCTGGGCAGATCTCGGCGAACAGGCTTGTGCATATCTATGGGCCCGGCGGGCACTCCAATCTCGCCGCGCAGGAAGTGTTCTTTCGCGCCGGCGGGCTGATGCATATCAGCGCCATTCTGGACGAGGGCACGCTTCTTTCGAACGGGGCGCTGCGTTCCATGGCGATCGAACGTACGCCGGATTACGGCAAGGTCGTCATCGCCAACCAGCGGCTTGGAGCGGACGATCTGCTGATCCTCGTTAACGCCTATGGCATCAATGCCGCGCTGATCGATGCGGCATTGGAAGCCCGGCAGAGGGGCGTATTTCTGATTGGTGTCAGTTCGCGCCAGCACGCGGACAATACCTCGCCCGATCATCCCGCCCGCCATCCGACGAAGCAGAACCTGCATGACGTGGTCGACATCGCCATTGACTGCAAGGTGCCGATCGGCGACGCCGTCGTCAGCGTGCCGGGCATGAGCGAGAATATCGCGGCAATCTCGACCTTCGCCAATGCCTTCACGCTGAACTGCTTGGTGATCCGCACGGTTGCCAAGCTGGTCGAGCGTGGCATCACGCCGCCTGTCTGGCGCAGCGGCAATGCGCCGGGCGGCGACGCGGCGAATGCAAGGTTCATTGCCGACTTCCAGGGACGGGTAAAGGCGCTCTGATGGAAACCGTTGACGGCATCGATCCTCTCACAGGCAAAGGCATCGCGATAGACATCGCCGATGGCATCATTTCCGCCATTCGCCCGGTTAAGGAAACAACCAAAGCCTATCTCTCGGCGGGACTGATCGACCTGCAGATCAACGGATTTCGGGGCTTCGACCTCAATGCGGGTGACTTGACGCCGGATACGGTGCTGTCGCTTTGCGAGGAGCTGCTGAGCGTCGGTGTCACGACCTGGTTGCCGACGATCATCACCGCGTCCGAAGCATCGGTTCTTCAGGCGCTGGACGCGATTGCCCGCGGACGGGCCGGACATCGGCTGATCGCGGAAATGGTTGCGGGCGTGCATGTGGAAGGGCCGTCGATCTCCGACAAGGACGGCCCACGCGGGGCGCATCCGCTCGCCCATGTGCGGCCACCCTCGATTGCAGAATTCACGCGCTGGCAAAAGGCGTCCGGTGACCTGGTCACGATGGTGACGTTGGCGCCGGAACATGCCGGCAGTCTCGACTATATCCGTGCGCTTGCCGGACGCGGGGTTCTCGTGGCTCTCGGTCACACGGCTGCGACGCCGGAGGAAATCCATGCGGCGGCCGAGGCCGGGGCGCAACTGTCCACCCATCTCGGCAATGGCGCTGCCGCCATGCTGCCTCGCCATCCGAATTTCATCTGGGCACAGCTTGCCGATGATCGGCTGACCGCGAGCTTCATCGCGGACGACTGGCATCTGCCGGCTGACGCCTTCAAGGCCATGCTGCGTGCCAAGGGCATGGATCGCGCCCTTCTGGTCTCCGACATGGTGGCTTTGGCCGGCATGCCGCCGGGGCTTTACGACGAGGCGATCGGCGGCAGCGTCGAGGTTTCGCCGGAAGGCAGGATCAGCGTTGCCGGCACGCCTTATCTGGCGGGCGCCAGCCTGCCGCTTTCCGCAAATGTGGCGATTGCGGCGGAAATGGCGGGTATTTCGCTTGCCGATGCCTTGAGGCTGGCAACACAAAATCCAGGCCGGTTTCTTGGCGGGCGGGGCAGGCTTGATGTGGGCGCAAGGGCCGATCTCATTCGCTTCGACTGGTCGCAAGGAGCGCGCGACATCGCGGTTCGTGAAACCTGGGTGCACGGCGAAAAGGTTTTCAGCCGATGATCAAAGCCGGTGCCGCCGTTATCGATATCACGCCGCCACCGGGTCTTGCCATGTCGGGCTTTGCCGCGCGCAGCCTGCCGGCCAAGGGCGTGCATGACGCGCTGACCGCGCGGGCGGTGGTCATCGACGATACGGCCGTTGTCGTGGCGGATGTCATCGGCATCGATGCGGGTATGAGTGCACGCATCCGGCAGCGCTGTGTCCTGCCGGCAGACAATGTCGTCGTAGCGGCGCTGCACAATCACGGCGGCCCGGTTTCCATGGCCGGACGGCTCGGCATTCCTGCCGATCCTGCCTATCTGGAGCGGCTGGAAGACGCCTGCGTTGCGGCGATAGACAGGGCGGCGGCCCACCGGCGGCCCGCAACACTTTCCGTTGGGCAGGGCAGCGACCCGGGGATAGCGCGCAATCGGCGCCATCCCGGCGGACCCGTGGACGCTTCCCTGCCGCTTTTACGGGTTCGTGGTGCAGAGGGTGACATGATCGCGCTGGTCACGGCCTATGCCTGCCATCCGGTCGTGCTTTCCGCCGACAATCTGCTCTGGACTGCCGACTATCCGCATTTTGCGCGGAGGGCGCTGGAGGAGGCCTATCCCGGTGCCGTCGCCTTGTTCATGACCGGATGTGCCGGGGATGCCAATACCGGCCATTCCGCCCACGCCTCGATGTCTCTCGGAGCCAATCCCGACCGCAGCTTTGCGGCTGCGGAACGGAGCGGCAGAGCAGTGGCGGAGGCCGCACTGGCGGCGGAAGAGCATGTTGTTGCCGGTGATGCGCGTGCTCTCAACGGCGCCGTTGCGCTTGGCTTCGAGCGTCGGGAGCGCCAAGCGGCTGCAGACCTCGAACAAGGCTGGCGGCGCGAGGCGATCGATGCCGAGCCAGCCCGCAAGAGCCTGCTCGGTTTCTGGGCAGACTGGGCGGGGAAAATTGCACCGGCTATTCCCGAACCGCTCGTTGCCCGCATCACCGTTCTGGACTGGTGCGGCGTGCCGGTCGTGGCTCTGCCGGGCGAGATTTTCGCAGAGACTGCGCTTACCATCCGATCGGCGCTCGGGCCCGCAAAGCCGGCTTTCATCGTAGGTTTTGCCGATGACAATCCCGGTTACATCCCGCCAGCGAGCGAGTTCGCTTACGGCGGCTACGAAGTCGATGAAGCGCATCGGTATTACGGGTTGCCGATGACATTTGCGCCTGGTTCGGCAGAGGCGATTGCCGATTGCGCGCTTGGCTTCTTGAAGGGCGATTGAAGACGGAAAAACGTGATCTGCGGCGGCCAACAGAAGCCATCCAATGCTTGACACGCAACCGGTTGCATGAGAGTTTTTTGTTAACAAAGATAAGGGAACAGGACATGAAACACGCATCAGCAAAGACCAGAATTTCCACCCGCGCGCTGCTCATCAGCACGGCGTTTGTTGGCTCGCTTCTTTCCGGCGTGGTGTCCGCATCGGCGGAAACGCTCACCGTGTGGAGCGGCTATCCGGAAATGGCGCCGTTTTACGAACATGTCGCGCAGGGCATGAAGGCAAGCCATCCCGATCTCGACGTCAAGGTGGAGGCGATCGCGCTTCGCGAGCATGAAAAGCGCGTTGCGCTGGGGCTGACCGGTGGTGGCCAGGATGGTGTGACGATCATCGAACTGTCCGGCTCGACCGCGACCCGTTACCTCGAAAACGATCTGCTGCCGGAAGCCAGCGATGACGTTTCGGCCTTCGTCAAGGACGAGAAGAATTTCAGCAAATTCTTCAGCGATAGCGCGAGCTATGACGGTACGGTCTATGGCGTACCGCTGTTCCGCGGCCAGGGTTCGCTTTACTACAATACCGAGATGTTTGCGGCCGCCGGCCTGACCGCGCCGCCGAAGACGATGGAAGAATATTCCGCCTATGCGGAAAAACTGACCAAGCGCGATGCATCCGGCAAGGCGACCGTTTCCGGCTGGAGCCTGCGCCTTTCCGGTGGCGGTCAGGGTATTGCTGAAAAGTTCTGGACCAACCTGCATCAGTTCGGCGGAGCCATTCTGGTTCCGGCCGGCGACGGCAAATGGAAGCCGGATTTTGCCAACGAAGCCGGGCGCGATGCGCTGAAGCAGTACTTGGCCAACATCTTCACGGCAAAGACCGTGTCGCCGGAAATGCCGGCCGATGCCGATGCCTTCGAGCGCGGCCAGACCGCCATGTTCATTCGTGAATCCTGGGTGATTGGAGATATCGCCAAGAAGGCTCCGGATCTGAAGTATGCGACTGCACCGCTGCCGAAGGGCTCGATCGCTCTGCCGACCAATCTGTATGTCGCCGGTGAAGAGGCCGATATCGGCTGGGAATTCGCGCAGGCTGCAAATTCGCCGGAAAACCTTGTCTGGCTCCTGGAAAATGTCGGCTGGCTGCCGAACCGTTCCGGCGTGGACTATACCAGCGTAACCAGCAAGCAGCCTGCTTTCGCAGCGTTCGTCGATTATCCGCAGGGTTATGAATTCTTCACGCTCCCGGCGATCGGCCCGATCGAGGAAGTGCTGACCCGTGTTGCGGCTCAGCTGGTTATCGCTTTCGGGGATGCATCGATGGCATCCGATGATACCAAGATCGATGCCTTCCTCAAGAAGGCGAGCGACGAAGTTGTCGCCATTCTCGATCGTGAAGGCCTCGCGGCGAAATAATCGCCGGCGGCTTCGTCAATCGTGTCTTTCGGGGCTTCCTTGTCTGGATTGCCCCGGAAGATTCATCCCGAATATTCAAGGGTCCGATCGCATGTCGGCCGACCCCTCATGTCTACAGGCCAAGTCAGAATGCTGAAGCGCAAGAGATTCATCTTTGCGATGCTCGCGATCCTGCCGACACTGGCGATCTTCGCTTATGTGCGGCTCTATCCGATTGCCGACACGTTGAGGCTCAGCCTTTACCAGTGGAATATCCTGTCGAAGAACAAGCCTTTCATCGGGCTTGCGAATTTCCGCGAGCTGATGGGCGATCACCTGTTTCTCGACGCGCTGATCAATACGACGATCATCGCTTTCGGGGTGCTGGCGCTGACGATCCCGATGGCTCTTGTCATTGCTGCGCTGATCTTCCACCGCACGCGCTCCAGAATGGCGGGTTTCTACGAGACTGCCGTATTCATCCCGCATGTGGTCTCGCTCGTGCCTGCCGCCATGGCCTGGAAATGGATTTTCGATGCACGGCTCGGGCCGCTCAATGCGCTGCTCGATTTCTTCGGTATTCCGATGCAGAACTGGCTGTTCGATCCGGTTCTGTCCGTCATCTGCATCATCGTGCTCTGCTCGTGGCAGGCGCTGGGGTATGCCGTGCTGATCTATCTCGTCGGCTTCAAGAACCTGCCGGTCTCGCTTTATGAAGCGGCCAAGCTGGACGGTGCTTCGGGCCGCCAGAGTTTCTGGCATCTGTCGATCCCGATGCTGAAGCCGATCACGCTCTATGTCTCGGTCGTCACGCTGGTCTCCGGTTTCAATGTCTATGCGCAGGCCTTCGTGCTTGCCTCCGATGCGCAGGGCGCGCCGGGCCGGCAGGTTCGCGTGCTCGTGCTCGACATGCTGGAAAACAGTTTCCGCAATTATCGCGTCGGCTATGCCGCATCCGAAGCGGTGGTGCTTCTGGTGATCGTGCTTACGCTGACGCTCATCCAGTTCTCGATTTTGCGGGAAAAGGGCAAATCATGACCATGGACACGATGCGCACCCTCGAACCGACCGCGGAAGAGCTTGCAGAAGGCCAGCAGCTTCGCCGCAAGAAGAAGCTGACCAATCTGGCGATCGACGCATTCCTGATCGTTGTGTCGATCCTGATGCTTCTGCCGCTGGTTTTTCTCGTCGCCAACGCCTTCAAGACGCCGGCGGAAATGCTCAGCTGGCCGCCGACCATCATTCCGCGTGACCCGACGATCGCCAATTTTTCGGCTGTTCTCGGCGACACGCCGCTCCTGCGCTGGATCGGCAACAGCATCGCTTTTGCGGTGCTCTCGACCATCGCGATCGTGGCGACCTCCGCCATTGCCGGTTACGTTTTCGGAAAATTCCGTTTCCGCACGATGAACATCCTCTTTGCACTGTTTCTGGCAACCGCGATCGTGCCGTTCGAAGTCTACATGATCCCGCTGTATTTCCAGGCGAAGACCCTCGGCATTCTCAATTCACTCTGGGGCCTGCTGCTCGGCTATCTGGTGATGAGCTTCGGTATCTTTCTGGTCCGCCAGAATGTCATTCACTCGATCCCAGACGAGTTGCTGGAGGCTGCGCGTATCGACGGCGCCGGTGAGTTCTGGATCTTCTTCCGCATCGTTTTGCCGCTGCTGCGCGGCGCGCTGGGTGCGCTTGCCGTGCTCGCCTTCTTCCAGGCTTGGACAGCGTTTGCCTGGCCGATGATCGTTGCCACGACCCGGTCGAGCTACACGATCGAGGTGGGGCTGGCGCTGTTTCAGACCGGCTTTACCGTCGATCTGGGCCGCCTCAGCGCCGCTTCCGCCACCGTGCTCATTCCGTCGATCCTGCTGTTCGTGCTGTTGCGTCGCAACTTCGTGCAGGGCGTCGCCAGCACCGGCCTCAAGGAATGACGGAAATGGCGTTTTTCCATGCGGCGCGGCGGGATTATGTCGCCGCCAATGCCGGCACGCTTTACTGGATGTTGCAACGACCGGCGCTTGGTGGTGGATTTCTCAACACCAAGCAGAACAGCCTGACTTGCAAGGATTACGGCACAGAAGACGGCATTCGTGGCCCGGATTATATCTATGGCTGGATCCAGGGCCGGGGTCTGGAGGCGTTGGTCGGGCATGCGCAGTTTCTTGACGAGGAACTGCCGCCGCTTGCCGAAAAGCTCGATGCCGTAGGCCGCCGTCTCTATGGCCTGCTTGCCGGCCTGCTCGAGTCGGATGGGCATGCGTATTTCTGCTACGACCGTGACATGCGGCCCGTCTATGCCGATGCGGCGGGTGCGATCCATCAGCAGCAGCGAGAGGGCTTGATCTACAGCTATTCGGACGCCTTTGTCGCCAAGGGGCTGATCGCTGCCGCCAGCCGCTATGGCCTCTCCGATTTCGCTGACCATCTCGCTTATTTCGACCGGGTCGTGGCGGCGATCGAGGACGGGCGTTTCCAGATGGATGAACGCCGGCCTCTGTCGCATGACAGTATCGCCTTGCAGGGCGATGATTTCGGGCCGCGGATGATCCTGCTCGGTGCTGCCGGCATGTTGAAGCGTTTTGGTCACGGCGACCGTCTCGGCTATGCGGATCGTTTCATCGCGCATGTCATGGAGCGGCATTTCGATGAGGCCACCGGCCTGCTGCGCAATGTACCCGGAGAAGATCTTTGCAATGTTGGCCACGGGATCGAGTTCGTCGGTTTCGTGCTCGACTATCTTGATGACGATGCCGATCCGGCATTGATCGAAAAGCTGGAGCGCATTCTCGTCACGTCCTTCGACAATGGCTTCGTCGGGCCGGGAATTGTGCTGACCGTTTCGATCGCGACCGGCGAGCCGCAAAGCCCCTATTGCCCGTGGTGGTCGCTGCCGGAAACGATCCGCGCCGCAGCGCTTGTGCATGCGCGCACCCGCAGCGCGGAAAGCCTGCGGGTCTGGCAGGCGGCGCATGCGGCCTTCTTTAAACACTTTTGGCGTGGCACCCCGCCGATCGCCTATCAGACGATGACGACGGATGGGCCGGTGGATTTCGTGCCAGCCACGCCCGATCTCGATCCCGGTTATCACACCGGCCTCAGCCTGCTCGCGGCCATTCATGCCGCCGACACTCTGTCGCCCTCCACTCGAATTGCAAGGTAAGACCATGGCTTCAGTTGAAATCCAGAATGTTCGCAAGGCCTATGGCGACTTCGAGACCATCAAGGGCGTTTCCGTCGAGGTGCCGGATGGCGCTTTCGTTGTGCTGGTTGGTCCGTCCGGCTGCGGCAAGTCCACCCTCTTGCGCATGATCGCTGGACTGGAAGAGATCACAGGCGGCACGATCCGCATCGATGGCCGCGTCATCAACGATGTCGAGCCGAAGAACCGCGACATCGCCATGGTGTTCCAGAACTATGCGCTTTACCCGCATATGACGATCGCCGAGAATATGGGCTTTTCGCTGCGCCTCGCCAAGAAATCCAGGGAGGAGATTGCCGAGCGTGTGAACGATGCCGCCCGCATTCTCGGGCTGACGGATTATCTGCAGCGCTATCCCAAGCAGCTTTCCGGCGGCCAGCGCCAGCGCGTTGCCATGGGGCGCGCCATCGTGCGCAATCCGAAGGTCTTCCTTTTCGACGAGCCGCTGTCCAACCTCGATGCCAAGCTGCGCGTGCAGATGCGCGCCGAGCTGAAGGATATTCACGCGCGGATCAAGACGACCACCGTCTACGTTACCCACGACCAGATCGAGGCGATGACCATGGCCGACAGGATCGTGGTCATGCGCGACGGCATCGTCGAGCAGGTCGGTGCGCCGCTCGATCTCTATGATCGGCCGGTCAACATGTTCGTTGCCAGCTTCATCGGCTCACCGTCGATGAATTTCATCACCGGCAAGCTTGGCGAGGACCGGATGTCGGTGATGACCGGGAACGGTGTTGCCCTGCCGCTCGGCAGAAACGTGTCCGGTACGCCGGGATCGGATGTCACCTATGGCATACGCCCGGAGCATCTGACCATCGCACAGGCAGAGGGCGGCATTCCGGTTACCGTCACCAATATCGAACCCACCGGTGCCGAAACCTTCGTGCAGGGAACGGTGGACGGACAGAAGGTTTCCGCGCTTCTGCGCGAGCGCCTGTTCATCAAGACCGGCGAAGTGCTGAACCTCACCTTCCTGCCGACCAATGGCCATGTCTTCGATACCGCAAGCGGCATTCGTATCGATTGATGATGCCTCTTGCAGTGAAGCTTGCATCCCCATGAACATGGCACGTCTTTCCAATGCGACGCTCGGCGGTCTGGCTCCCTCCGTCGAGCAGCCGGGATATGATCGCGCAGCGGTCACGGCCGGGATCGTCCATCTCGGTATCGGCGCGTTTCATCGCGCCCATCAGGCGGTTTTCATCGATGATTGCCTCAAGGCCGGCGAGACCGATTGGGGCGTGATCGGCGCGTCGCTGCGCAGCCCCGATACGCGTGATGCGCTGGGGCCGCAGGACTGGCTTTACACGATTGCCATCGGCGACGCTGAGCGGCGCTCGCTGCGGGTTGTCGGTGCCGTGCAGGATATCGTTGTCGCGCCTGAAAATCCTGCACGGCTCCTCGATATTCTATCCCGTCCGTCGATCCGGATCGTCAGTCTCACTGTGACGGAAAAGGCCTATCTTCGAAACGCTCTCGGCGATCTCGATGTCGGTCATCCGGACATCCTCGCCGATCTCGATGACCCGGAGCGGCCGCGTTCGATCTTCGGCTTCATCGTCGGTGCTCTAGAGCGACGGCGCAGGCATGGCGTCGAGCCGTTCACGGTTCTCAGCTGCGATAATCTTGCCGATAACGGCCGCGTGCTGCACAGGCTTCTCGTTTCATTCGCGGCCCGACGAAGTCCCGAACTTGCAGCCTTCATCGAGAAGCATGTGGCATGCCCGTCGACAATGGTCGACCGTATCGTGCCCGCAACGACGGATCAGGATCGAGCCGACATCACTCGTCATCTCGGCGTGCGGGATGCCTGGCCGGTTGTCTGCGAGCCCTTTGCGCAATGGGTTGTCGAGGACAGGTTCACGCTCGGCCGGCCAGCCCTGGAGCGCCATGGCGTGACCTTTGTGCGCGATGTTCGGCCTTTCGAGTTGATGAAGATCCGCCTGCTGAACGGAGCACATTCTGCCATCGCCTATCTCGGCTTGCTGCTCGGACATGAAACCGTGGCGTCCGCCTTCGCCGATCGCCGCATATCCGCTTTCGTGGAAGGCCTGTGGGAAGAGCTTATCCCGACCTTGCCTGCGGAGGAGAGGCTTCGGCCGCTGGTTTACATCGATAACCTGAGGCGGCGTTTCTCGAACACCGCGTTACGGCACCGGACGGCTCAGATCGCCAATGATGGATCACAGAAGCTGCCGCAGAGAATAGTTCTGGCAGTGATCGAACGTCTCGATCGGCGTCTGCCTGCAGATCATCTTGCTCTGGTGATCGCGGCCTGGATTGCGGCGCTGGCTCGACGCCCGGCGCCGGGAGATTTCACCGATCCTCTCGATCGCGCACTTGTCGCCATTCCGCTGTTTCCGGATGCGGGTGTCGCCGAAGTCGAGGCGGTCTTCGACCTGACCGGCTTTGGTGGTGATGCCGTCTGTCGAGGTCAATTGGCATCGCTGGTTGCCGGTCACCTGACGCAAATCAACACATTCGGCGCTGCAAGCGCTATCGATGATCTCAACAGCAAGGGCATGAGACGATGAAACAGACTTGGCGATGGTTCGGTCCCGATGACACGGTAACGCTCGATCACATCAAGCAGGCGGGCGCGAGCGGCATCGTGACGGCTCTTCATCATCTCAATGACGGTCGTGCATGGCCGCTGGAAGAGGTATTGAAGCGGAAGGCGTTGATCGAGGCGAATGGCCTGACATGGTCGGTAGTCGAAAGCATCATTGTGCACGAAAACGTCAAGACACGAACCGGCAATTTCCGCGAGCTGGTCGACAACTACAAGGCATCCATCCGCGCCGTGGCTGAAGCCGGCATTACCACCGTCTGCTACAATTTCATGGCGATCACGGACTGGACGCGCACCGATCTCGATTACCCCATGCCGCATGGCGGCACGGCGCTGCGCTTCGATGTGGTGGAATTCTGCGCCTATGACATGTTCATGCTTCAGCGCCCCGGTGCCGGGGAAGATCATCCGCCGGAGCGGATTGCCCGAGCGGAAGAGCGCTTCAGGACAATGAGCGATTCAGACAAGGCACGGCTGGAGCGCAACCTGATCGAATGGGTCCCTGCGCGCGAATTCGTCTACGACCGGCAAAGCCTCAACCGGATGCTCGACGTCTACAAGGAGCTGTCGGAAGACGGTCTGCGCGAAAACCTGTTCGCCTTCCTGAGCGAGATCGTGCCCGTCGCCGAAGAGGCTGGCGTCAAGATGGCCATTCATCCGGATGATCCGCCGTTCTCGCTTTTCGGATTGCCGCGTATTGTCCGCAACCGCTCCGATGCGCATGCGCTGATCAATGCCGTCCGATCCCCTTCGAATGGCATCACGCTCTGCACCGGCTCCTACGGCGCAAATCCGGACAACGATCTGGTCGCTATGGCCAAGGAATTTGCCACGGACATTCACTTCGCTCATCTGCGCAATGTCACCAAGGAGGGCGACGGCTCCTTCCACGAGGCTGAGCATCTGGAGGGTGATACGGATATGGTGCGTGTCACAATGGCGCTGATGGCCGAAGAGCGCCGCCGCCAGCAGACCGGCAGGGTCGATTGGGAAATCCCGATGCGCCCGGACCATGGGCATGCGATCGTCGACGACATCGGCAAGAAGGTCAATCCGGGCTATTCATGCATCGGCCGGCTGAAAGGGCTTGCCGAATTGAGAGGCATCATGCGGGCAATCGACGTGGTCACACCTCAAGAATTTTGGTGATGTCTTGTACGTCGATGATCTATCCCAGCGGTTGAAGCGACCCTCCTTCATTAAAGACTAGAGCAACGATTCCAATCCCCTCAAGACCTCAACTTCGGAACACTCACGCCTTTGAAAGGAATTTCGGCTCCTTCAGAATGTGCTCAACTCCCTTCTGTATGTGGGTCGTTATGATCTGCCTTGCTCCATCAGCGTCTCTTGCGAGGGCCCGTTCAAACAGCAGCCTGTGATCGTCCACGACCGCGTTTCCCCGAAAACTTCCAGCGAGCATATGATATCGAAGAAAACGATCGAATACCGATGAAAGGTTCTGCAGGAGCGTCGTTGATCTACTTGCGGCAACTATTGCCCTGTGAAACTCCCAATCACACCTGACCCAATCGATCGTACGAGAAATATCTCCAGTGAGAAGCTTGCGCTCCACCGCAGCCAGTCGATGATGCGCAGCTACGATTGAACCTTCCCACTCGAGATCACCGGCTGAGAATGAAAGGCCAATGGCATGACATTCCAACACTATACGAAGGTCAGCCAGTTCTATCAGCTCTTGCCTGGAAACGGGACTGACCTCAAATCCACGTTGCCCCTCGGCAAGCACGAGATTCTCCGCTGATAGCCTGCACAGTATCTCTCGTAACGAAGAGATGCTGATCGAATATCGCTCGCGAGCCTTTTCAAGCTTGATCTTCGAGCCGGGCGGTAAGATCCCGAGGATGATGTCTTGCCGCAACTGCCGAAAGACTGCGTCACTGATGGTTTCGGTTAGCTCACTCATCCGTTCATGCACACCTGATCGTTCGTCACTTATGATCAATCCTGAAGGGGCGACTTGCGCGCCAATGCGTGTTCTACGCCGCCCTGAATATGCAGACCGAGAATTTTCTTCGCCTTTTCTTGGTCTCGCTCAAGTGCCGCATCCAAGAGCTGCTTGTGTTCATCCGCGGCAATCTTGCCACGATAGGAGAGAGCAACCATTTGGTAGCGGAGATATTTGTCGAAAACGGCAGCATGGGTTTCCATCAGCAGCCTTGAACCACAGGCAGAAATCAGCGCCTGATGAAACTCCCAATCGTAACGCTTCCAGTCTTCCGTCTGACTCGTGTCTCCGCTGGCCATGATGGTTTCCATACGAGCAAGCTTGTAGTGGGCGGATACGAGCCGTGCTTCCCAGTCGACATCGCCCCTTTCGAAAGATTGCTCCAGCGCATATGTCTCCAACAGCAGGCGAAGCGCGGCAATTTCTTTAAGATCGGTCGATGACATTGGTGTCACATGAAAACCGCGCTGGCCTTCCGCCACGACAAGGCCTTCGGAGGCGAGGCGGTTGAGGATTTCCCTCAGCGTGCTGACGCTGGTGTCATACGTCTCCTTGAGCTTTTCGAGCTTCATCTTTTGACCGGGAGGAAGGCGTCCGAATATGATATCGGCTCGAATTCGCTTGTAGCTGTTTTCGGCAACCGTTTCAGTTGGTAATTCGGACATCATTTGTGCATCTCGGAGATTTTCTTAATCCTCATACATATCTTGTTCGCCCGTTTAAACCCATTCTATCGCAGTCAACGATGCGCGGACCGCATTCCGCCCGCCATGGATCAAAGTCTTGGCAAACCTTCGGGCCTGAGAGCCTTTTTCAACGCTGCAATGCGAAATATGGCGTTGGCCGCTCCATATCCGCGATAGCCGCTGCGCTGAACGATCTCGAAAAAGAAGCCTTCACCGAAAGTCGTGCTGTAAATCTGGAAATATTCGCCATGGTCGTCTTTGTCATAGAGAATATTGTCGGCTTTTAACCGTTCCGTCAGCGTGGGGTTCAGGCCGAAGCGGGCTTCTATGTCTTCGTAATAGTTCGGAGATATTGGCAGAGGCTCAAATCCGTTTGTGCGCAATGCCGCAACCGTGGCGAATATATCTTCGGTATGAAATGCGAGGTGCTGTATGCCCGAGCCGAACCTTTCCGCGATGAAATGGCCAGCCAGTGTGCGGCGGTTCTCCGCTCCGTTCAGCGTTAGTCGCAGACTGCCTGAGCTATTCTCGACCACTTGGCTGCGCACCACTCCGGATGGGTCGATTATATCGACCATCGGCGTCTTGGCGGCTTCGAATATTGAGGTATAAAACAGCAGCCAGGTCAGCATCTCTTCGTAAGCGACCGTCTGGGCAATGTGGTCGACATGGGTGAGATGCGCTGAGGAGATACCCGTGTCGTCCAAAACCGGTGTGAAGTCGATCTCCGTGAACCGGCCGAGATCGCTTTTATCGTCTATAAAATAGATCAGTCCGCCACCCACCCCGCGGATCGCCGGAATATGGACTTCTCCCTGGCTCACCGGCTGCTCGAAGGGGTCGGCACCGAGAGCGGTCGCGCGCGCGTAGGCCTGACCGGCATCATTGACGATCAAAGCGAGCGCATAGGCGGACGTACCGTGCACCGCGAAGGAGGCGTTCGTGAAACCTCGCTCGTCGGTATTGAGCAAAAGGCGGATCTTGCCCTGTTCGAAAATCGCGACTTTCTTGGAGCGATGAACGGCCGTCCTGCGAAAGCCCAGCGTCTTGAGAATGGCGGCAAGGTTTTCGCCATCCTTCTCGTCGGTAGAAAACTCGACGAATCCTATGCCGTTTACAGCGGCGCGATCCGGCATCTCCGAAACTGAAAGCGTCGCAGCCTCGGGATTGCGACGAACCTGATCGCCAAGATAAATCAGAGAACGATGACCGTCCGCTGCGATCGTCCTTGGAGAGCCGCCTCGGAACTGGTCATTGAATATTTCCAGAGATAGGTAACCATCGTAGCCGGTCGCCGCGACAGCTTCGGTGAACTCTGTTACCGGCAAGTCGCCTTCGCCCGGCATGTTGCGAAAATGCCGTGACCAATAAAGCAGATCCATTTCGATCAGCGGCGCATCCGCCATCTGCACGATAAAAATCTTGTCCTTCGGAATGGACCGGATCGATCTGACGTCGATCTTTCGTGAAAGCGTATGAAAACTGTCGAGTATGAGGCCGATATTGGGATGATCGGCGCGTCGGACGATTTCCCAGGCATCGCGGTGATCATTGATATGTCGCCCCCATGCCAGGGCCTCGTACCCCACCCGCAATCCACGCCTGGCCGCCCGCTCGCCCAGTTCGTGGAAATCCGCTGCAGCGCGATCGATACCTCCAAGCGAGGCTGGCGAAACATTAGAGCAGACGAGGACGAGATCGGTGCCGAGCTGCTGCATGATGTCGAATTTGCGCTCGGCACGATCAAAGGTGCGGCTGCGCAGAGGCTCCGGCATTCCTTCAAAATCCCGGAACGGTTGGAAAAGCGTAATCTGCAGCCCGTGGTCGCGAACCATGCGCCCGACATCTGCCGGGCTGCCATCGAAGGCCAGGAAATCATTTTCGAAGATCTCCACCCCGTCGAATCCTGCTGCGGCTATCGCCGCCAGTTTCTCGGGGAACTCTCCGCTGATCGACACCGTGGCAATCGATGTTTTCATTGTTTCCTCCTCCTGAAACAAAACGCTTTTTTGGGGTCTCGAAATTCGTAATGCGATTTCCAGCAAAAATGGTGAAACGCGTTTTATCAGATATTATAGAAAAACTATGTTGATTTGAAAATGGGCTTATGTCAATTTTGGCGTGTTGCCAGTTGGAGGAGAGCTGGCTGCCCCTTGGGGTTTTAGAGGAGGAGCACCCTATGTTTGGATTCACATTGAATCGACGTCGCGCCCTGTTGGGCGCCGCGGCAATTTTCGCCGCAGCATCACTTTCACAGCCTGCCGCTGCGATCACGCCCGCCGAGATCAAGGCCAAAGGCAAGCTGGTCGTGGGTATCCAGGGCGACAACCCGCCTTGGGGTTTCGTCACAAGCGCCGGCAAGCAGGACGGCTTTGACGCGGAGATGGGTGCTTTGTTCGCCAAGGAACTTGGCGTTGACGTGGAATTCGTTCCGTTGGAAGTCAACAACCGCATTCCCGCGCTGACGTCGGGCCGTGTCGACATTCTTTTCGCGACGATGGCAATGCTGCCAGATCGTGCGAAAGCCGTGCAGTTCAGCAAGCCTTATAATGCCAATGCCATCGTGCTGATCGGCCCCAAAGACAAGGTGATCAAGACGAACGAGGATATGGCCGGTTTGACGATCAGTGTTGCCAAGGGTGCAGCTCAGGATACGCAGGTGACGAAGAACGCACCGTCCACCGCCACCATCCGCCGTTACGATGGGGATGCGGCAAGCGTCCAGGCACTCGCCTCCGGCCAGGTCGACGCACTTGGGGGCAACATCTTCTATCTCGATCGCGTCGAGAAGGCTGTTCCGGGCAAATACGAGAACAAGCTTGAATTCCAGAAGCTCTACAACGGAGCCTGCACACGTCTGGGTGAGAAAGAGATCAACGTTGCGGTGAACGAGTTCATCGACAAGATCAAGGCCAATGGCGAACTGAAGAAAATCTACGACAAGTGGATGAAGGTTCCTGTGCCGGAATTCCCCACGAGCCTCGAAGGCATTTCGTTCACCGCGAACTGAGCTTCAGCTCTTCGCAAAGCTTGAATTCGCGTGGTGGCACCCGCTGGGGTGCCAGCATCGGCGCATGGCAAGCCCGTGCGCCGATGATTCCCGGAGTTTTTCCATGAGCAAGACGATCTTTGTCCTCAACGGACCCAATCTCAATCTTCTGGGTGAGCGGGAGCCGTCGATATACGGCACGACAACCCTTGGCGACATTCGTGAGCGATGCGAAGCGAAAGCCGCGTCCCTGGGGTTTTCGGTCGATTTCCGCCAGACGAATTTCGAGGGTGAACTGGTGGAATCCGTTCATCAGGCGCGGAAAGATGCCTGCGGCATCATCATTAATCCGGCAGGATATACGTTTACGTCGATCGCGTTGCTGGATGCGCTGAAGACCTTCGATGGCGCGAAGATAGAGCTGCACATATCCAACGTGCATGTACGCGAAAGCATCTATCACAACTCCCTGATTTCGCGCACCGCGACCGGCATCATCATCGGCTTCGGAGCCCGCGGTTATGAACTGGCGATCGAAGCCATGGCCGGCATGGTCGAGCCGTCCTGAGCGCGGCGCAGGAGATGTCATGAACTACACTCTGGATTTTACCCCGGTCATCAATGGTCTGCCGAACCTTCTATGGGCCTGTCTCGGCACGTTTACGCTCGCCATATGCGGCATGCTTCTGGCGATTGTGATCGGCATCGGCGGCGTCATTCTGCGCCAATCGCCGTTGAAGCCTCTGCGCTGGCTCGTGATCGCCTTTGTCGAACTAATCCGAAATACACCTTTTCTGGTACAGATCTTCTTCATCTACTTCGCGCTGCCGCTGGCGGGCATCAGACTTGATCCGACGCCGACCGCGATCATCGCGCTGGGCATCAATGGTGGTGCCTATGCCATCGAGATCATTCGCGGTGGCGTGCAGTCGATCTCGAAAGGACAGATGGAGGCTGGGCTAGCGCTAGGTCTTCACAAGGCTCAGGTTTTCCGCCTTATCATCCTCAAGCCGGCGTTGCGGGCGATCTATCCTTCGCTGACGAGCCAGTTCATCCTGTTGACGCTGACGACCAGCATCGCATCGGCAATTTCGGCCTATGAACTGACTTCGGTATCGCAACGGATCGAGTCCGACAGCTTCCGCAGCTTCGAGGTCTATTTCACCGTGACGGCGTTTTATCTCGTCATTTCCTGGGTGATGATGCGCGTCTTCGCGCTCTTCTCCTCCCGTTACTTCAGCTACCCGGTCAGATGAGGAGGAAATCGAATGGGACGCGATGAATTCCTTTTCCTTCTGGCAGGCCTCAAGTGGACGGTCGCGCTGTCCGTGGTTGCCTTCGTGTGCGGCTGCATTGCCGGGCTGCTGGTCGCTTTGGCACGTACATCCGGTATCTTCATCGTCGAAAGGCTGACCGCCGGCTATATCGCTATCTTCCAAGGCACGCCGCTCTTGATGCAGCTCTTCGTGGTCTATTACGGACTTGCATTGATCGGCATCCAGATGGATGCATGGGCGGCGGTCTCTGTCGGCCTGACGCTCCACGCAAGTGCCTTTTTGGGTGAAATTTGGCGAGGATCGATCGAAGCCGTTCCGCGTGGACAGACGGAAGCCGCAAAGGCACTGAGCCTCGGTTACGTCTCGCGGATGAAGGACGTGGTCCTACCCCAGGCGATACGCATCTCCCTTCCGGCAACCATCGGTTTCCTGGTGCAGCTCATCAAGGGGACGTCGCTCGCCTCGATCGTCGGTTTCACCGAGCTTACCCGCGCCGGTAACATCATTTCAAACCAGATCTTCCAGCCACTGACCGTCTTCGGCGTGGTGGGAGCTCTCTACTTCCTGATGTGCTGCCCGCTGACCATCTACGGCGCCCATCTTGAGCGCAAGTTCCTGACCGCCAGCCGCTAGGCTTTGCGGGTCGAGAAATCCGGAGTTTCATTGATGAACCAGACAGTCGTAACCAGCGGAAATTCCACCGAGCCGATGATCAGCCTGTCCGGCGTCGGTAAATGGTATGGTGCATTTCAGGCCCTCGACAATATCAACATGTCTGTCGCAAAAGGCGAAAAGATCGTGCTCTGCGGCCCTTCGGGAAGCGGCAAGTCGACGCTTATCCGCTGCATCAATCATCTCGAGGCCTATCAGAAGGGCGACATTCATGTCGGCGGCATCATGCTCGGGCATGGATCGAAGACGATCGATGCGGTTCGCCGCGAAGTGGGCATGGTTTTCCAGCAGTTCAATCTGTTTCCACATCTGACCGTGCTGCAGAACTGCATGCTGGCGCCGATGAGGACGCTCGGCCTCGACAAGGCGCAGGCCGAAGATCGTGCCCGCCAGTTGTTGGAGCGGGTCAAGATCTCCGAACAGGCGGAAAAATACCCGGCCCAGCTTTCCGGCGGGCAACAGCAGCGCGTCGCCATCGCGCGTGCACTTTGCATGCGACCCAAGGCGATGCTGTTCGACGAGCCGACATCCGCGCTCGATCCCGAGATGGTCAAGGAAGTGCTCGACACGATGATCGCGCTGGCCGAAGAGGGGATGACGATGATCTGCGTGACCCATGAAATGGGTTTCGCGCGCCAGGTGGCGGATCGCGTCATCTTCATGGCAAGCGGTGCGATCGTGGAAGAGGCGCCTCCTGCCGAATTCTTTTCCAACCCGAAACATGAACGCACCCGGAAGTTCCTCGGTGAAATCCTCGGGCGGCATTGATGCAGTTGCAGTTCGCAGCCGGAAGGTAAGGCCGATGATCAGCGGCAACACGAAACTCATCGCACATCTCGGCTTTCCGACGCATTCCTTCAAGGCGCCGTTGATCTACAATCCCTATTTCGAGAAGAACGGCATCGATGTGGTTGTGGTGCCGATGGGATGCCGGCCTGACGATTATCAGGCGTTTCTGAAACTGGTCTTCCGTCTTTCCAACATTCACGGCGCGCTCATCACCATGCCGCACAAGATTACCACGATGGCATTGCTGGACGAGATTTCCACCAATGCGCAGGTGGCTGGAGCATGCAATGCAATCCGGATAGGATCGGGCGGGCGCCTTGTCGGCGATATGTTCGATGGCGAGGGTTTTGTTCGCGGGATGTTGCGCCGAGGGCGGGAGATCGCTGGCAAAAGGGCGATCATGGCTGGTGCCGGCGGCGTCGGCTCGGCGATCGCCGCATCGCTGGCCAAAGCTGGATTGGCGGAACTGGCGCTTTCGGATGCTTCCACTCTGATGATGCAAGGCCTCGTGGAGCGGCTGCGCCACCATTATCCGGCTTTGCATGTGGAGGCGGGGAAAACCGATCCGGGCGGCTACGATATCGTCATCAACGCGACGCCGCTTGGCATGAACGACAACGATCCTCTGCCTTTCGATGTGCCCCGGATCGCGCCCTCAGCCTTCGTCGGCGAGGTGGTGTTGAGCAGGGAGATAACCCCGTTTCTGGCCGCGGCCCGCGCCCTCGGGTGTCAATATCAGGTAGGGACCGACATGCTGTTCGAGCAAATACCCGCCTATCTCGAATTCTTCGGCCTTCCTGCGACAACGGCGGAGGAACTTCGCGCCGTTGCCAGGATATGAGGGATACCGAATGCAGCCGGAGGTTCTCAGACTGGCGCTTATGGGAGGTGGCTTGATCGGGCGTGAACATGCCGCCCTGATCTCGGCAATGCCGGGTGCCGATCTTGCCGCCATCGCCGATCCAGCACCTGCCGCGGGACTGGTGGCTTCCGAGTTCGGTGCGAGGCATTATCTCGATTATCAGGTGATGCTGGACGAGGTGCGGCCGGACGGCGTCATCATCGCCTTGCCCAATGCCCTTCATGCGGATGCCGCGATCGCCTGTATCGAGCGCGGCATCCCGTGTCTGGTGGAGAAGCCGGTGGCCGATACGCTTGAAGCCGCAATGGACCTCGTGGCGGCTGCGGAACGAGCCGATGTTCCAGTTCTCGTGGGCCACCAGCGCCGCCACAGCCCGGATATCGCCCAGGCGAAACAACTGGTCGCAGACGGTCTTCTTGGTCGTCTTGTCGGCGTCAATGCCATGTGGCTCGCTGACAAGCCTGAGGCTTACTTCGACACTGCCTGGCGTCGGCAGACCGGTGGCGGGCCGTTGCTCATCAATCTCATTCACGACATCGATTGCCTGCGGTTCATCTGTGGCGATATCGAGGAGGTCATGGCCTTTACCTCCAATTCGGCGCGGGGCTTCGAGGTTGAGGATAGCGCCAGCATCAGCCTGCGTTTTTCTTCCGGTGCGGTCGGTACGGTCCTGATGAGCGATGTGGCCGTCTCTCCCTATAACTGGGATACGGCCGCCGGCCAGGCGCTTTATTTCCCGCACCAGCCGGAAAATGCATACTTTTTCTCCGGGACCAAGGCCACATTAGCCGTGCCATCGATGGATTTGTGGAGGCATGAGACCGAGAAAGGGCATTGGCAGGATCCGCTCGTCAGGCAGCATGTCACGCTGGATGGCAGCCGGGCCTATGTCAATCAGCTTGCCCATTTCATGGACGTGATCGCCGGGCATACGAAGCCGCTTGTCTCCGCCCGCGATGGGATGATGACCTTGGCAACAGTCCTGGCGATCACTCGTTCGGGCCGCGAGAGGCGCCCGATCAGCCCTGCAGGTTCATGACATGTACTTTAAAAGGGGCTGTGCATATCGATTGATCGTATCACTCGGATGCGCCTTGGTTCACGGCTCCCATTCGCTGGATTTGATTGAGTGTCTTAATGGCCAGCCTCAGCGAGGCGCCGGTTGCCATCACCATCTGCGGCAGGATCAGCCATTCGAGTGTCCAGGCGGCCCCTGATCGCTCCTGTTCGTGCACCATCGCTTGATGCAATCCTGAAAGCTGTACGGCGTTGAAGCGAGAGAGAGCCACCAGTGTTTCGGCCCCGACCGGGTTTTGCTTGTGTGCCATGGCCGAAGATTTCCCTCCGCCGCTCAGAGAAATTTCGCGGCCTGACTGGGCCATCAGCGCAAGGTCTTGTCCCATCTTGCCGAACACGCCTGTGATCGATGATAGGTGATGGCCGATATCGGCAATTCCGTCTCGCTGGCTCTGCCATTGTGGCATGTCCGCCAGATCCAGTTCTTCGGCAAGCGCCGCGCGAACCGCCGCGCCATGCGATCCCAGTTTTTCGAGAGAACCGGCCGCCCCACCGAGCTGGACCGGAAATTTCAGGCCGATGAGCGATGCGCGCAGTCGCGCAAGCGGGCTGCGCCAGCTTTCCACTCGGTCGCTTACCCTGATCGGAATGGCCGCCTGCATGCGTGTATAGCCCATCAGCGGTTTCGATCCGAAGCGCTGATCGAGGCCGTCCAAAAGAGCGAGGGCTTTGTTTATCCGGTCGGCGAAGATAGCATGGATAGTCTTCATCCGAAGCATCAGGCTTGTGTCGATCACATCTTGGCTGGTGGCGCCGAAATGCACATGTTCAGCATCATCGCCGCCGACCGCGTGTCTGAGCTGTCTAACGAGCTCTGGGATGACAACGGAATCCGTTCCGACGGCATCCTTCAGCTGTGCGAGATCGGGCTTGAAGGTCTCACATGCGGCCGCAATCCGCTCAGCGGCCTTTGCCGGGATAAGTCCCAGCCCAGCCTGTGCCCCCGCCAAGGCCGCCTCAAAACGAAGCATGGCCTCGATATCCGCATCGGCCGAAAGGTGGAGGGTTATCTCCTCATCGCCGAAAAGACCGGACAGGAAGGGGTGCTCGAAGGGAGAAAATGCCATCATGCCTCCATGCTGGACGGGCGAAACGGTTGAGCAGACGTCAGATGTCGAGGAACACGGTTTCCTTTGGTCCCTGAAGGTAGATGTCGAGTGTATAGACGCTGCCTTCCTTTTTCGCGACCATTGTCTCGACACGCTGGCGATGTTCGATGCGCAATAGCAGAGGATCGGCGGCATTGGCATCCGCTTCATCGGAAAAGTATATCCGGGTGTGCAGACCAATATTGATGCCGCGGGCGACGATCCAGAGGGTGATATGCGGTGCCATGAGGCGCCCGTCCTTGAACGGGACTTTTCCGGGTTTGATCGTCTCGAACTGGAAATAACCGTCCTCGGCATTCGTCGGACAACGGCCCCAGCCGGTGAAGTTTGGATCGGCGGTGCCGCGCATTTCCGAAGGGCTGTTGTAGAGGCCGGCGCTGTCGGCCTGCCAGATTTCGACAATCGCGTCTCGCACCGGCGTGCCAGCGCCGTCCAGGATGCGGCCACGCACGGTGATGCGTTCGCCCAGCGTCTGGTCATTGATCATCGCGGTTCCGAGATCGGCATCGTACACGTCGCGAATGTCGCAGTAATTCGGCGTCAGTCCGATATGGACATAGGGACCGGCGGTCTGCGACGGTGTTTCCTTCAGCCTGTAAAGCTCCTGCACCATCAGTTGCCCTCCAGCCGGTTTTCAAAAAGCGTCGAGCGACGTCCGCGCAAAACGATGTCGAACTTGTAAGCGCGCGCATCCATCGGGATCGTCTGGCCCCAGTCCAGCGGCGCGATCAGTTGTTCGATCGCTTTGCGATCCGGGATCGTGTTGACGATCGGACATTTCCAGATCATCGGGTCGCCCTCGAAATACATCTGGGTGATAAGGCGCTGGGCGAAGCCATATCCGAAGACTGAAAAATGGATATGGGCAGGACGCCAGTCGTTGACACCGTTCGGCCATGGATAAGGGCCGGGCTTGACCGTGCGAAATGCGTAGTGCCCGTCGTCGTCGGTGATCGCTCGGCCGCAGCCGCCGAAATTGGGGTCGATCGCCGCGAGATAGGTTTCCTTCTTGTGGCGATAGCGGCCGCCGGCATTGGCTTGCCAGAATTCCAGCAATGCGCCGCGAACAGGCTGACCCCGCTCGTCCAGCACGCGACCATGGACGATGATGCGTTCGCCGATGGCACTCTCGCCCGGGCGGGCGTAGTTGTGGATCAGATCATTGTCCAACTCGCCGATCATCGAATGGCCGAAAACCGGGCCGGTGATTTCCGAGATCGTGCCATCGAGCGACAGAAGAGCGCGCTGCGGCGAGCGCAGGATCGAGGTCTTGTATTCCGGTGTCAGGGCAGGCGCGTGCCAGCCGTGGTCGCGCGCGAAAAATGCGCCTGTCTCCGGTTGTCTGTTTGAATTGGCGGACATCCTTAAGGTCTCCTCCCCCGATGTCTATTCGGCGTCCATCTGTTCATAGACGCGTTTGGCAATCTTGATGGCATGGTTTGCGGCCGGCACGCCGGCATAGATGGCGACATGCAGCAAGGCTTCGCGAACATCTTCCCGTGATGCGCCGGTATTGGCGGTGGCGCGCACATGCATGGCGACTTCCTCGTCCTGACCGAGTGCTGCGAGAAGCGCGATCGTGATGATCGACCGCTCTCTTTTGGTGAAATTGGGACGCGACCAGACATGCCCCCAGGCAGTCTCCGTGATCAGCGTCTGGAACGGCTTGTCGAAATCGGTGGAATTGGCAATCGCCCGATCGACATGGGCATCTCCGAGCACGGAGCGTCTCATCTCCATGCCCAGGCGGTGTCGCTCTGTCTCGACATCAGTCATTGAACCTCCTTCAGGTAATAGCGGTGTTGATGAAGTTCCGGATCAGATCGGTCAAAGCTTCGGGCTGTTCGACGCAGGGAATGTGGCCTGCATCCTTGATGATCTCGAAACGGGCACCGGGGATAAGCTGTGCCGTCTTCCTGACGAGATCGGGCGGCGTCGAGCCATCCTGATCTCCGACGATACAAAGGGTCGGCACTGCAATTCGTGCGGCGGCCTCGGTATAGTCTGCATCACGAACTGCGGCACAGGTCGCGGCGTAACCTTCATCCGGTTGGCGCGCAAGCATGTTGCAATAACCGCGAAACGCGATGTTATCCGGTTCGCGGAAGGCCGGGGTGAACCATCGTTCCATCACGGCATCGAGGATGCTTGCAATGCCATGCCCTTCGACAGCGGTAATCCGGGTATTCCACATGTCGGCGGAACCGATCTTGGCGGCCGTGTCGCAGAGGATCAGCGCTTTTACGAGGTCAGGCCGTGTTTGATAGATCGCCTGCGCGATAAGCCCCCCGACGGAAAGGCCGCAAATCACGGCGTTGCTTACGTTGAGCAGATCCAGGAGGCCGACAAGATCTGCCGCATGATCGTCAACGGAATAGGGCGTTTTCCCGATATCCGACAGACCATGGCCCCGCTTGTCGTAAAGGATGATCGGGAAGTCGCCTGCAAGACGCACGATGACATCCCGCCAGATGCGAAAATCGGTGCCGAGCGAATTTGCGAACACGATGACCGGTTTGTCGGCCGGTCCCCCGATAATCTGATAGTGGATCGTGACGTCGTTGACGCGTGCAAACTGCATCGAAAATCTCTCCCTGAACTATCTTGGTATATTAACATGGTTAGGTAAAATGACTTCTTGAGTGTCTTTCATATCAAATTGGTTATTAATTGAATGAACCAGCCCCAGGTGAAGTTTCGTCATCTCCAGGCCTTTATCGAGGTCGCGCGCCACAAGAGCGTAGTGAAGGCGGCCGGTTTTCTGAATGTCAGTCAGCCGGCGGTCACCAAAACCATCCGGGAACTGGAAGAAGCGCTCGGTGTCGCATTGGTGGAGCGCGATGGCAGAGGAATCCGGCTATCCCGATATGGAGACGTTTTCCTGAAACATGCCGGTGCCGCGATAGCCGCGCTTCGGCAGGGTGTCGATTCAGTCTCGCATGAACGGGTTGGAGAAGCGCCGTTGATACGAATAGGCGCTCTGCCGACAGTCTCCAGTCACATCATGCCTTCTGCCATGGATCTTTTCCTCAAGGAAAATACCGGGAGTCGCATCAAGATCGTCACCGGCGAGAACTCTGTGCTGCTGGAGCAACTGCGTTTTGGGGAACTCGATCTTGTTGTCGGACGCCTGGCAGGCGCCGACAGGATGACGGGCTTCATCTTCGAGCACCTCTATTCCGAACAGGTGGTGTTCGCCGTCCACACCGGACATCCGATACTGACATCGCGCCACTCGCCGTTTTCAGCGCTCAGTGACTATCCGATCCTGATGCCGACGACTTCGTCAATCATCCGGCCGTTCGTTGACCAGCTGCTCATCGCCAACGGAATTTCGAGCCTGCCGAACCAGATAGAGACTGTTTCCGACTCCTTTGGGCGGGCGTTCGTGCTGTCGAGCGACGCCGTCTGGATCATATCGTCCGGGGTTGTGTCCCGCGATATCGGGACGGGGCTGATGCAGGCATTACCGATAGATACAAGCGACACCCGGGGTCCCGTGGGACTGACCATGCGAACCGACACGGTTCCCTCGATCGCGATGTCACTTCTGATACAAACCATACGCGAAGCCGCACTTTGCCGGTCATTTGCGTGATGGTCTTCACGACACGAGGCGTTATGAGAGAACCCCGCGAAGCTCGCAGCTTACCTGCTGAAGTGGCGAGAGGTAGGTTTCGATGACCGAAGCCATGGGTTCACTCGAGGCGGCCAGTCCCGTGTTGAGTGCCGCGACGACGATGCCGCGTGCATTTTTCACCGGCACCGCAACGGATCTCAATCCTTGCTCGACCTCTTGGTCGACTGCCGCATAACCCTGGGTTCGAACCAATGCGAGTTCCGCCATGACTGCTTCGACCTTGTGGAGCGTATGGGCGGTTCTTGCCTGAAGTGGACGGGAGGTCAGAAGGTCGAGAACCTGAGGTTCCGGAAGCGCGGCAAGCATGACTCGCCCTAGAGAGGTGCAGTAGGCTGGGAGGCGCGATCCGGGCATGAGCGCTATCGACATGACCTTCCTCTGTGCAGCGCGCGCCACATACACGATCTCCGCACCATCCAGGATGGCAACCGAGGAGCTCTGGCCAATCTCTTCGGATAACCGGTCAAGCCAAGGCTGGACGATGCGCGGTAACGGCATGGATGCGAGGCAGCCGGTGCCGAGACGCAGGACGCGAGGCGTGACCGTGAAGAACTTGCCGTCGTAAGAACAGTATCCGTGTTCCGACAGCGTCAGCAGACAGCGTCGGGTCGTCGCCCGATCCAGACCGGCGATCTCGGCTGCTGCCGAAATGCTCAATCGCGGCGTTTCGGCCGTAAACGCTTCGATCACGCGAAGCCCCTTGGCCAATCCGCCCATCATGTCGCTTTGCTTCATGTTGGCAGCCTCATTTCCAGATTTGTGCGATAATGCAACAAATAAATCATATCGCACAAATTCGTTGAGGTCGAGAAAAGTGGGAGATAGGTTTCCGGAAAAGTTCCGAAAGTGGGCAGCGGTCCCTCATCATGGAAGGATTGTGGATGAACAAGACAAGCCAGAGCCTGGCGGTGGCTGTGTCTGAGATCGGCGATGGAGCGACGGTTATGATCGGCGGCTTCGGCGGATCCGGGGCTCCGATCGAACTCATTCATGCGCTGATCGATAAGGGACCGAAGGACCTGACCGTTATCAACAACAATGCCGGCAATGGCCGGATCGGGATTGCGGCCATGATCGACGCTGGCATGGTCAGAAAGATGATTTGTTCGTTCCCGAAATCGTCCGATCCTCGCGCTTTTACCGATAAATATCTGGCCGGAGAAATCGAGCTGGAGCTTGTTCCGCAAGGGACGCTTGCGGAACGTATCCGTGCCGGAGGCGCCGGGATACCGGCGTTCTATACACCGACCGCCTACGGTACCGAGCTTGCGGAAGGCAAGCCGGTCGGCGAGTTCGATGGTCGACATTATGTTCAGGAACGATGGCTCAAGGCCGACTTCGCGATCATCAAAGCCCATCTCGGCGATCGCCACGGCAATCTCACCTACAATAAGGCCGCACGTAACTTTAATCCGTTGATGTGCATGGCTGCCGCCCGGACGATCGTTCAGGTTTCCAGGATTGTCGAGGCGGGTGAGATCGACCCCGAACATGTCGTGACGCCGGGAATCTTCGTCGATCGTCTCGTCGAGGTTTCGCAGCCTCACCAGGAGGAGGAACTTATTCGAGCCGGAGTGACCTACGCATGACCAGCGCTGTTCACGAAGAGATCAAGCTGACCAACGCCCAGATCGCCTGGCGTGCAGCCCAGGACATTGTTGACGGCGCCTATGTCAATCTCGGTATCGGCTTTCCCGAAATGGTTGCCCGCTACCAGCCCCCCGGTCGGGAGGCAATCTTTCACACGGAAAACGGCATACTCGATTTCGGTGAGGCGCCGAGGGCAGGCGAGGAGGACTGGGACCTCATCAATGCCGGCAAGAAGGCGGTGACGCTGAAGCCGGGCGCGTCTTTCTTTCATCATGCAGACAGCTTCGCCATGGTGCGCGGCGGCCATCTCGATGTCGCAATCCTTGGGGCACTTCAGGTTGCGCAAAGCGGGGATCTGGCGAACTGGCGTGTCGGATCCAAGGGCGTTCCGGCAGTCGGCGGCGCGATGGATCTTGTGCATGGTGCACGCCAGGTCTTCGTTATCACAGAGCATGTGACAAAGAATGGCGAACCTAAGCTCGTGGAGAAATGCACTTTTCCGCTGACCGGTGTGGCCTGTGTTACCCGAATTTACACCAGCCACGCCGTCATCGACATCGCCGATGGACGCTTCGTCCTGCGAGAGAAGCTTGCTGCGGTCAGCGTCGAGGACCTGCAGGCCATGACCGGTGCTCCCTTGCATATCACGGGTCCGGTCGCCGCTCTCATCGTTCCCGAACTCTGAGGAGAGTACCAGTGGCTGAGGCTTTCATCTGCGATTACATCCGCACTCCCATTGGTCGTTTCGGCGGTTCCCTTTCTTCTGTGAGGACTGACGATCTCGGCGCGATACCACTTAAGGCGCTTGTCGAGCGAAATGCCGGCGTGGATTGGGAGGCAGTTGGCGACGTGGTCTATGGATGCGCCAACCAGGCGGGTGAGGATAACCGGAATGTGGCGCGTATGTCGCTGCTTCTGGCGGGGATATCGGTTTCCGTCACCGGTACGACCATCAATCGCTTGTGCGGTTCGGGAATGGATGCCGTTATCACCGCGGCGCGCGCCATCAAGTCGGGTGAGGCGGAGTTGATGATTGCGGGTGGCGTCGAAAGCATGAGCCGGGCACCGTTCGTCATGCCGAAGGCGGAGGCCGCGTTCTCGCGTCATGCCGAGATCCATGACACGACAATCGGCTGGCGTTTCGTCAATCCGCTGATGAAGAAACAGTACGGTGTCGATTCCATGCCCGAGACCGGCGAGAATGTTGCGGAAGACTACCGGATCTCGCGCGAGGATCAGGATGCCTTTGCTCTGCGCAGTCAGAACAAAGCTGCGATCGCTCAGGATAACGGCCGGCTGGCGCGCGAAATCACACCGGTCGTTATCCCCCAACGTAAGGGCGACGCGCTTGTCATCTCAAAAGATGAACATCCGCGAGCAACCACGATTGAAGCACTTGCCAAACTGGGCACCCCCTTCAAAAAGGAGGGCGGTACCGTAACAGCCGGCAATGCCTCCGGCGTGAACGACGGGGCCGCGGCCCTCATTCTGGCCTCGGAAACGGCAATCAGAAAATACCGATTGACGCCTATCGCACGTGTTCTCGGCGGAGCGACAGCGGGTGTTCCTCCGCGTGTCATGGGCATCGGCCCTGCGCCTGCTTCCAGAAAACTGATGGCATTGCTCGGTCTGACGCAGGATCAGTTTGATGTCATTGAACTCAACGAGGCATTTGCCTCCCAGGGGCTCGCGACTTTGCGTGAACTCGGCATCGCCGATGATGATCCGCGCGTCAATCCGAATGGCGGGGCGATCGCGCTCGGGCATCCGCTGGGCATGTCGGGCGCCAGGATTGCAGGCACCGCTGCCCTGGAACTTTCTTCCGGCAAGGGTGACCATGCGCTCGCAACCATGTGTATTGGTGTGGGGCAGGGTATCGCTCTTGCTCTCGGTCACGCCTGAATGCTTTCTCGTCCCGAAATAGTGAGATGGGGCGCGGCTAATGCAAGCCGCCCACGCCGAGCAATCGCTCTACCGTTTCCTGATCTTGCGAAAGCGCGGAAGGTGTGCCGCTCCAAGCAACACGACCGCGTTCAAGCACGATGACCTCGTCGGCAAAGTCGAGAGCGCTTTGGATCCGCTGCTCGACAAGCAGGATCGTCATGTCTCCGGAGGCGGCAAGGTCTGCGAACACCGCCATAAGCTCTTCGCAGATAACGGGAGCCAGTCCTTCAAGCGGCTCATCCAGCAGCAGCACCGCGGGGCGGCCCAGGATCGTGCGCGCCGTGGTCAGCATCTGCTGCTCACCGCCGGACAATTGGCTGCCGAGGTTCTTGCGCCGTTCCTTCAATCTGGGAAACAACATGTAGGCTTCCTCGATCGCGTCCTTTTTCCGGTTCTTCAGGCCGACCGTCAGGTTTTCTTCGACGCTAAGGCTTGGGAATATGTCTCGCGTCTGCGGCACGTAGCCAAGACCCGCATGGGCACGCGCTGCAGTTGATGCCGAACCGAGGTCGAGGTCTCCCATCGTTATGCGCCCCTCATAGCGGCGGGTCTGTCCTGCCAGCGTTGCGAAGAGCGTGGTCTTGCCCATTCCGTTGCGACCGAGAACGGCAAGCCGGCGCCCTGGGCTTACGGAAAACGAGATCGATTCGAGGATACGGGTCGGACCATAGCCTGCCGAGAGATTGTCGACTTTAAGCATCATGGCCGGCATTGGCGTAGCTCCCGAGATAGGCCTCGCGGACGCGGGCATCCTTTGTTACGTCTGAGGGAAGTCCGTCGAATATGATGGTTCCGGCGGCGAGCACGATCACCCGTTTGGCAAATCGGAACACCAGATCCATGTCGTGTTCGATCATCAACACAGCAAGATCCGGCGGCAGCTTCGCAAGCGCTTCCTCGATCCGCCCCGTATCGCTTTGCGGAACGCCTGCGGCTGGTTCGTCCAGCAAGAGGACGCTTGGCTTCAGTGCGAGAGCGATCGCCAGTTCCAAAAGCCGCTGCTGCCCATAGGCGATTTCACAGATCTTTCGATGCGCCAAGGCATAAAGGCCCAGTCTTTCAAGCAAATCATCGACCTCTTCCATCACCGCCGGACGGGTGAGAAAGTTGCCGTGGAGTTGAGATGATTTTCCCGTTCGCTGGAGAACCGCCAGCCCCACATGCTCGGCAGGCGTCATGTCCTGGAAAAGGCGCGTCACCTGGAACGAACGGACAAGGCCGCGCTGAACCCGGCCAGTCGGTCCGATCCGGGTTACCGGTTCGTTGCGAAGACGCACTTCGCCTGAGCTCGGTTTCAGCACGCCGGTGACGAGATTGACGAAAGTCGTCTTGCCGGCTCCGTTCGGCCCGATGAGTGCCACCCTGTCCCCGGCCGCCATGGAGAGCGAGACGTCATTTGTGACGACGAGCCCGCCGAACGCCTTTTTCAGGTTGATAACTTCAAACACGGCGCTCATGGGTCTGTCTCCCCGGCACGGTTCCTTCTTGCAGAAAGAAAATCTTGTACCGTCCCGAACACGCCTTTGGGTGCGAACAGGACGACGGCGATAAGAAGCGCTCCGACCATTGTCAGCCAGTGAAACGGGTTTGCCGCCGAAACGAAGTCCTCAAACAGCATGAAGACCAAGGTTCCCAGCAGCGCGCCGAAAAGCGAGCCCGTGCCGCCAAGAACGAGCATCACGAGCGCTTCTGCGGATTGAGTAAACGAAAGCGCATCGAGCGCGACGACCTGGGTGGAGATGGCGCTGAGCGCACCGCCGGCACCGGCGACCGCGCCCGAAATGATGTACATCTTTACCAAGGCTTTATGGGGAGAAGCGCCGAGCGCTCGTATCCGTACAGGATCCTCCTTGATGCCACGGCAGAGCATGCCGAACGGCGAGCGGACGACGATGCGCAGCAACACGAAGACGATCAGAAGCAGAGCCACGCCGAAGAAATAGGCGGTATGGCCGAAGAGATCGAACTCATAGACGCCAAAGAGCGGGTCGAGCACGATGCCCGACAAACCGTCGCTTCCACCGGTCCAGGAAGACGCCTTGTTGGCGAACTCATGAAACAGGTAGACAAGGGCGATCGAAAGCACGAGTTGGGGGAGGCCGTGAGCCCGCAGCATCACGATGCCGCAAACAAGGCCTGCGATAGCGCCCGCGATTATACCGCCCAATGTCATCAGCAGCGGATCGGTTATTCCGTAATGCGCGGAGAGCATGCCCGCCGCATAGGCGCCTGACCCGAACAGCGCCGCCTGGCCAAGGGTTGCAACACCGCAGTAGCCCGTCACGAGATCGAGCGACAACACGAGAAGGGCGATTGCGATGATACGTGTCAGTAGTGCCAGGTTGTCGGGAAAGAGCATGTAGCCAGCCGCGGCGACGATCATGATGGCTGTGACACCGTAAAGGTCTCGCCTGATAAAGCGGGCCCTCAGGTGATTTCTGGCCGTTCTCGAACCGGGGGGCAGGATGGCATTGGTTTTCTCACTCATTTCGCACGTCCCGCCAGGCCACGTGGAAAGACACAGATGATCGCAATGACCGCAAGATAGAAGAAGAATTCGCCGAATTCAGGCATGAGATATCTACCGGTCGTGTCGATTGCCCCAAGCAGAAGGCAGGCCGCGAGTGCGCCCAGGATGGAGCCGGCACCGCCGACCGACACCACAACCAGAAATGTCACCATGTAGCGGAGTGCATAATACGGCTCTACCGGCAGTAATTCCGATCCGACCACTCCGCCGAAAGCCGCCAGCCCTACGGCCACTGCGAAACTGACCGCGTAGACGATCTCCGTTCGGACGCCCAAGGCCGCAGCCATTGCAGCATTATCGACAGATGCACGAAGCCTGATGCCAAAATTCGTCTTCTCGATTGCGTACCAGAGGCCGAGTGCGACGGCTAAGCCGCATGCGATCGCGAAGAGACGATGGACGGGTAGGGTGCGGAACCCGAGATCCGCCGAACCCTGCAGCGAAGGTGCAAGCGGGATGGTCTTGAGCGTCGGTCCCATGACGAAGTTGGCGATGCCGATGATGCAGAACGTGATGCCGATCGTCATCAGTACCTGTGTAAGTTCGGGCTGGCCGTAGATGCGGCGATAGAGCAGACGTTCGATCGGAACGGCGATCAGGACGGTGAAGACGACTGCCGCGATCAATGCGATCGTGTATCCGAAGGCGAGATCCCGCGCGACATAGGACGCTATATAGCCGCCGATCATGGCAAAGCCGCCATGGGCGAGGTTCACGACACGCATCAGGCCCATGGTTACCGAGAGGCCGATGGATATGACGAACAGCACCATGCCGTAGGCAAGTGCGTCGACAGCTATGCTAAAGACTGTCTGCATAAAAATCCTGTTCATGAGTGGCAGGCCGAACCTGGCCTGCCGATCTGTCAAAGCGTCGGTTGCCTATTTCCCGGCGGCAAGACCCGGGTCACCCTGTTTCTCGAAGGTCTGGACTTCCTTATTGAGATATTTGCCGTCCGAACCTTTCGCCACTTCTCGCAGATAGATGTTCTGCGTGATGTGACGGCTTTCCGGATCAATTGACACCGGGCCGCGGGGGCTTGTCCAGGCAAGTCCCTTGACCGCATCGACCGCCTTCTGCGCATCCTGCTCGCCGCCTGTCGCCTCAATCATCTTGTAGATGACATGCATGCCATCGAACGCCCCCACAGAGGGAAAGGAAAGCTCCGCCTCGTTGCCGATCGCCTTGGTCGCAGCTTCGACGAAAGCTTTGTTTTCAGGAGAATCGTGGGAAACTGCGTAGTGGAAGGTTGTCTGTATTCCCAATGCGGCATCGCCCAGCGCCGGCAGATCTGATTCCTGAGTGAGGTCGCCCGGCGCATAGAACTTGGTGCCGGCCGCCTTGAGGCCGTTGTCGTTGAACGCCTTTACGAAACCGAGCGTGGTCGGTCCGGAAGGCAGGAAGGCGAATACACCCTCGGCGCCCGAATCCTTGATACGCTGCATGATCGGGCTGAAATCATTTGTGGAAAGCGGCATTCGTATTGCTTCCACGATCTCGCCGCCTGCCTGTTCGAATGCCTTCCTGAACGCATTTTCCGCGTCGACACCCGGTCCATAATCGCTGACGACCGAAATGATCTTCTTCACTCCGGCATCGGAGGCGACTTTTGCGATTGGGGTGGAGGTCTGCCAGGTCGTGAACGACGTTCTGACGACCAGAGGGCTGGTTTTCATGATGGCCGACGTTGCGGCATTCATGATGACCATTGGTACATTTCCTTGCTTGAGGATCGGTGTCACCGCCATTGCATCCGGCGTGAAATAGAAGCCTGCAAGGTACCGGACTTTCTCTTTGACGATCAGTTCCTGACCAAGCGCCTTGGACTGAGCCGGGTCTGCGGTAGGAACATCGCGGTAGACGATCTCGATTGTATCATCGCCAACAGTATTGCCATGAAGCGCCATATACGCATCTATTCCAGCCTTGAAATTCTTGCCCTGAAGCGCAAAGGGGCCGGAGAAGGGGCCAACTACGCCGACCTTGATGACATCGGCGGAAGCGGTCCCGCACAAAGCCATGACCGCGAATGCGGCAATTGCAGTCCTTTTCATGCTCATTCCTCCCTGGTAGGTAGGTGCACGCCTCCACACATCGTGCGCCGGTTTCCGTATCGTGATTTGTGACAATCCTACTCGTTGCTGTCAGTCTCCGCTAAAAGGGCAATCCCACGTAGTTTTCGGCCAGAGCCGTGGACGCTGCCCGCGAATGCGTCAGGTAATCGAGTTCTGCCTCCTGGATCTTCTGACCGAACTCGTCCGTCTCGGGAAAGCGGTGGAGCATTGTCGTCATCCACCATGAGAAACGCACGGCTTTCCATACCCGTGCAAGAGCTTTCTTCGAATACGACTCTATCCCGGCATCGGAGCCTTCGAGATAATGTTCGCGCAACGCGTTGATGAGGTAGTGCACGTCGCTCGCAGCAAGGTTCAAACCCTTGGCACCGGTCGGCGGAACGATGTGAGCGGCATCGCCGACCAGGAACAGGCGGCCAAAACGCATGGGCTCGGCCACGAAGGAACGTAGCGGAGCGATCGATTTCTCAAAAGATGGCGCGGTTATGAGATTTTCAGCATGGGACGGCGGTAGCCGACGTCGCAGCTCATCCCAAAACCGGTCGTCGCTCCACTCTTCGGCTTTCTGATCAAGGGGACATTGGATGTAATAACGGCTTCGCGTTGGCGAACGCATCGAACAAAGTGCAAATCCGCGTGGATGATTTGCATATATCAGCTCGTGGCTTACAGGTGCGATATCCGCCAGGATACCGAGCCATCCGAATGGATAAACTTTCTCGAAGAGGGCAAGTGCAGCCTCGGGAACCGACTTGCGGCTCGTACCGTGGAAGCCGTCGCAGCCCGCAATGAAATCGCAGTCGATGCGATGTGTTATGCCGTCTTTTCGATAGGTCACATGGGGCGACGACCCGGAAAAATCGTGCGGCTGCACGTCGTCAGCCTCGTAAACGGTATGCGCACCACTTCGTTCACGCGCGTCCATCAAGTCGCGCGTCACCTCTGTCTGGCCGTAAACCATAACGCGCTTGCCGCCAGTCAGTCCGTTAAGATCTATCCTGTGGTCGCGGCCGTCGAAGGCGAGATCGAATCCATCATGTGGCAGCCCTTCGGCCGCCATACGTTCGCCGGCACCTGCCTGGCTCAGGAGATTAACGGTGCCTTCCTCAAGTATGCCGGCGCGGACACGGCCGAGAATGTAGTCTTTGCTCACCCGGTCAAGGACGAGGTTGTCGATTCCTGCGCCGGTCAAAAGCTGCCCAAGCAGCAGGCCGGATGGTCCCGCGCCTATTATCACAACTTGATGCCTCAATCACGCCTCCCAACGAAATTGATAATTGCAAATTCCACGATTGGGAGTTGCCGCGAAAGAGACGCTCTGTTCTTTTAATTGTACTTTTCGAACATCGGAGGAGCGTTCGACATGCCACGGGTTCCCACCTATGCCTTGTATGGTGAAACTGACACTGGAGATCCGAGTTTCTGGCTGCACCATGAAACGATCCATGCCAGAAGCAGCCAGCACGACTGGGAGATCCAGCCTCATCGGCACACTGCTTATTTCCAGATCCTGCATATTGCTGCCGGAAGCGGCGATGTGCTTTTCAGCGAAGAGACCTTAAGTTTGACGCCTGGAACGGTTATCACCATTCCGCCGGGAACCAGCCATGGGTTCCGATTTTCAAAGACTGTTGTCGGCTCGGTTATCACTATCCTGTCATCTCATTTGGATCACGGGCCTGGTGACCGGAGCCAACTCGGCCAATGGCTCGCTCATCCTCAAAGGATAGCAGCAGATCCTCAGATAACTGCTACGGAAGAAATTGTGCGGATCCTGGAGCGAATAGCGGTTGAGTTCGAGGGGCGAAATCGTGGGCGCAATGAAGTCCTCAGATCATACGCTTCTGTGCTGATACAGTTGTTGTTCCGAATTGGCTCCGAGCCACAAACCGGAGAAGGCTCGTCCGGTGACAACCGGGTGGATGCTTTGATGAATTTGATTGATCAACACTTCCTCACGCATCGAGCGCTATCGTTCTATGCCGCTGAGATCGGAGTATCGCCGACGCATCTGAACCGTCTCGTCCGCGCAAGACAAGGATGCTCAGCGCATGATCTGATCGAGCGAAAGATTATCGAGGAAGCAAGGAGGCAGCTTATATTCTCGATGAGTTCCATTCAGGAAATATCATATCGCCTCGGATTTCGTGATCCCGCCTATTTCTCCCGATTCTTCGTTCGGGGAGTTGGTAAGACACCGAAAAGTTGGCGTTTGGCCGAGCGGGGAAAACTCAAGTATTGATAGACATATCTCCTGATATCTAAGTGCAAGCTGCTAATAGCAGCTCAAAGCCTACGACATCCAGGTGCGACCGCTCTTGGCGAGCCTCACAACTTGCAGCATCGGCCCGCAGCGGAGGTGTTGTTTTACCTTTGGCTGACATCAATGATCGCTCCTGCCTGCGAGGTCTGGGATAGCTGGTTCGAGGGCCGTTAGCGACATCCGACTTCATGCCCGAATGTGATTAGCCCGCCTTGCAGGAGCGTGGTGCTTTCATCGCCACGACGGCCAACTATGCATAAGCTCAGTAGTTTGATTGAGTTGACTTATGGCGTAGAGAAGTCATCGTCCTCATCGCTGCAGGAAGTGTAATCATCACGCACTGTCGCGTATCACCAGTCTTCCGTGGAACAGACGGTCGAAATCGCGATCCTCTTCACTGCCGAGAACTTTCACGAGATATTCGGCCATGTCGGTCAATGGTTGGCGGTACGTTGTCAGGCGGTAGTTGGCGCCTTCTGCCTGCGGAACGTCGTCAAATCCAGTAATCGCTATGTCTTGCGGAATACGCAAGCCAAGCTTGTGGCGGATAACATCGGTGGCGCCGATGGCAAGCGCGTCGTTCTCGCAGACAAGAATATCCGGAAACGCCGCCTTGCTTCGACCTAAGAGTGCGTTTTCGACGATGCCTGCTGCGAGCGCCGGATCATAAGCGGATACGGATGCGGTCTCCGGCTCGCTGCCAAAGTGCCTGCGCCAGTAGTCGACAAAAGTTTCCTTGCGTAACAAATGCGCCGAAGAAGTGCGCGGACCGGCCAGAAACATCGGTCTGCGAAAACCGCGCTCGTGCACGTAGTTGGCGATTTCCGTCATGGCATGAACATCATCGACCGCAATCGAGATCGTATTTGGATTGCGTGAGGTACGGGCGAAAATAATCAGCTTCCGGAAGCGTCGGGCGTGCAGCGCCGCGTCCAATACCTCGTCGTCGAACTGGATGCCGATCAGGATGACGGCATCGACCCTGCGTTGACTGGCGTTCAGAAGCGCATGGCCGGCATCTGCACGATCGAGCGTATTGACAAGCAGGATATCCCAGCCTTCACGTCGAAGAATGCGGGTCAGCCGCTCCATCATCACCAGTTTATGGGGATTGGCAAAATCATCAATCAGCAGTGCCACGAGATTGGACCGGTCCGATGCCAGGCTCGCAGCCCGTAAATCCGGCACGTAGCCTAGCCGCTCTGCTGCAATCCGCACTTTCTCAAGGCTCTTGGGGGAAATCGATGCATCCTTGCGGAAGGCGCGGTTCACTGTCCAGCGGGAGACCCCGGCTTCCGCCGCCACATCATCGGCAGTGATGTTTCCCGCAAAGGCAAGTTTCTTGTCGTCCGGCATGTTCATCTCCCAAATCGGATTGGTTCACCTCATACATAACTTTTTTCTGCCTCTCAGGAATTATTCTGCTCCCGCGTGCAAAACACTCTTGCTCGCGAGAGCAAAACTTGCAATGCTCAATCCCAAGGCAGTCGGGAGCTGTCTTTCGGGAGGATAAGAGTGCTGAAAATCGGATTGCTTGGCGCGGGCCGTATTGGTCGCGTGCATGCCATCAATATTGCCAACCACGCTCGCAGCCAGTTGGCGGCTGTGTCGGATGTCAACGAGGAGGCAGCAGGGTCGCTTGCTGTTGCTTATGGTGCGAAGGCTGTAAGTTCGGAGGCAATATTGGCGGATGCGTCAATCGATGCCGTGCTGATTGCCACCTCGACTGATACCCATTCAGACCTTATCGAAAAGGCGACTGCAGCCGGCAAGGCTGTGTTGTGTGAGAAGCCAGTCGACCTTTCACTTGAGCGCGCGCAGCATTGCCTCAATGCGGTGAATGGGACGGGCGTTCCTGTGATGATCGGTTTCAATCGACGTTTCGATCCGAATTTTTCCGCGATCAAGGCGTCCATAGCTGCCGGCGAAATCGGCAAGCCGGAACTCCTGTCGATCACCTCGTTCGATCCGGCGCCGCCACCGGTTTCTTATATCAAGGTGTCGGGCGGTCTTTTCCGCGACATGATGATCCATGATTTCGATATGGCGAACTTTTTGATGGGTGATGTGCCGACGACGGTCCATGCCGTCGGCACGTCGATCGTCGATCCTGAGATCGGCAAGGCCGGCGATGTCGATACGGCGGTAGTGACCCTGACTTATTCTGATCGTCGCATTGCCGTGATCAAGAATAGCCGTCGCGCGGTTTATGGTTACGATCAGAGGGTCGAAATTCTCGGAGCGGAAGGGCTTCTATCTGCCGGAAACGTACTGGAAAACACGGTTTCGAAGGCAACGAAACAAGGCGTTACAAGCGCCAAGCCGGAGTTCTTTTTCCTCGAACGCTACATGCGCGCCTATGCGGCGGAATGGGATGCTTTCGTTGCTGTTATTCTCGATGGCGCTGCCATCCCGGTATCGCTCAAGGATGGCGTTGCCGCATTGGCGCTTGCTGAAGCCGCAACCGCGTCGGCGAAATCCGGGCAGCCCGTTTCGATCGGTTGAAACGCTGTGACGACGGCCAGCGTCGTCGTCACAAGAGATTGCCGTGGAGCAGGGGAGTGTGCCGCGGACTTTCGGTGCCGATCCCGCATGATCGGATGAACGAGGTGTCAGGGAGATATGCCTCGGAACTCAACTGGGAGGATGCCATGAAGAAATTGCTTGCAGCAGCAGCAACGATAGCGATGGTCGCTGCTGCCACGCCGGTGCTTGCCACCGATATTATCGTCGTCGCACATGGTCAGGCCAATGACCCGTTCTGGTCTGTGGTCAAGAACGGTGCCGAAAAGGCCGCCAAGGATACTGGCGTCAATGTTGAATTCCGCGCGCCGGAAACCTTTGACATGGTGGCAATGGGTCAGATGATCGACGCCGCCGTCAACCAGGATCCGGACGGTCTTGTCGTGTCGATCCCGGACGCTGATGCGCTTGGCCCGGCAATCAAGCGCGCCGTAGAGGCTGGCATTCCGGTAATTTCCATGAATTCCGGTTCTGATGTTGCCCACAAGCTCGGGGCAAAACTGCATGTGGGCCAATCCGAATTTGATGCTGGCAAGGTCGCGGGCCAGAAACTGGCCGAAATGGGCGGCAAGAAAGCCATCTGCGTCAACCAGGAAGTGGGTAACGTCTCGCTCGACCAGCGGTGCGCAGGCTTCACGGAGGGCTTTGGCAAGGAAGTGAAGGTGCTGCCGACCAGCAACGATCCGACTGAAGTGGAATCCAAGGTGCGCGCCGCACTGGAATCCGACAAGGATGTGAATGTCGTGCTATCGCTTAACGCCTCGTTGGTCGGCGAACCTGCGGTCAAGGCTGCCGAGGCGCTCGGCCGGGATGATGTGTTGATCTCCACATTCGATCTCTCGGCCGGATTCCTCAAATATGTGGCTGATGGCAAGGCGGCATTCTCTATCGACCAGCAGCAATATCTGCAGGGCTATCTGCCGATCTCCTTTCTGGCGCTCAATGCCCAATATGGTCTGATGCCTGGTGGAGACGTGCCGTCCGGTCCGAACCTCGTGACGAAGGAGACTGCCGCACAGGTAATCGACCTTTCCGCCAAAGGGATCCGCTAAAACCTCGTTCTCCGGGCCGCTGCGTCTTCTTTTGCGGCCCGGCCACCTATCCAGGAGACAGGTCAATGTCGCTAGATACGCTGGCACGAGCGGACGAGCGGGTTAAATCCGAGTCCGTCGCAACTAAACTTATGAAACGGCCGGAACTCGGCGCAATCGGGGGCGTGGCCCTCGTTACAATCTTCTTCTTGGTCACCGCGGACCGCACCATGTTCACGCTTTCCGGCATCATGAATTTCATGACGCCAGCTGCGCAACTCGGTATTCTCGGGATCGCCGCAGCTATGCTGATGATCGGCGGTGAGTTCGATCTCTCGATTGGCTCCATGGTCGCATTTGCCGGTATGGTTTTCGGCGTCTTCGTCGTCAATGTCGGCATGCCGCTGGTCATCGCAATCCCTTTGACGCTCGCTCTGGCTGCGGCCCTCGGCGCTACCAACGGCATGATCGTGCTTCGCACCGGCCTGCCGTCCTTCATCGTCACGCTGGCCGGCCTGTTCGTCCTGCGCGGTGCGGCCCTGGTCGGGCTGAAACTTTTCACCGGCGGTTCCACGCAGCTGCGCGGTATTCGCGAAGCCGTCGAAGGTGATTTTCTGGCGCCGATCTTCTCCGGTGATGCCTTTGGTTTCCTGATGCGCTGGTTAGCGGAAGCAGGCATCGTTGACAGTTTCAAGTCGGGTGTGCCGAAAGTGCCGGGCATACCGGTGGAAATCATCTGGTTCATCGCCTTTGCCGCGATCGCCACCTACATCCTGCTGCGCACTCCGATCGGCAACTGGATCTTCGCGACCGGCGGTGATGCGCTTGCGGCTCAGAATTCAGGCGTTCCGGTTCGCCGTGTCAAAATCTCGCTGTTCATGCTGACGGCCATCGCCGCTGCTCTCGTCGCGATCATCACCGTTATCGATGCCGGTTCCACGGATGCCCGTCGTGGCTTCATGAAGGAATTCGAGGCGATCATTGCCGCCGTTATCGGCGGATGCCTGCTGACCGGTGGTTACGGCTCGGCGATCGGCGCATTCTTCGGCGCGATCATCTTTGGCATGGTCACGATTGGTCTGACTTACACCAAATTCGACCAGGACTGGTTCCAGGTTTTCCTCGGCGCGATGCTTCTGCTCGCCGTCATCTTCAACAACGTCATCCGCCGACGTGTGACCGGGGAGCGCTAAGAGATGTCCGCACCGATCATCCATATGGAAAATATCAAGAAGCACTATGGCAATGTCATTGCACTGAACGGTGTGACCTTCGACGTGCGTGCCGGCGAATGCCACTGCCTGCTCGGCGATAATGGCGCCGGCAAATCCACCTTTATCAAGACCATGTCGGGCGTGCACAAGCCGACCGAAGGCTCCATCACCTTCGAGGGCAAGCCGCTTTCCTTCGGTAGCCCGCGGGATGCCATGGAAGCTGGCATCGCCACCGTCTTCCAGGATCTTGCGATGATCCCGCTGATGTCGGTGACGCGCAACTTCTTCATGGGCCGTGAGCCGACCAAGGGAAGGGGTATTTTCAAGCGGTTCGACATTGATACTGCCAACGAGATCACCATGACGGAGATGCACAAGATGGGCATCAACCTGCGTGGCCCGGATCAGGCCGTCGGCACGCTGTCCGGCGGGGAACGGCAGACTGTGGCGATTGCGCGCGCGGTCTATTTCGGCGCAAAGGTTTTGATTCTTGATGAACCGACCTCGGCGCTCGGCGTGCGACAGACTGCCAACGTTCTTGCCACCATCAACCGGGTGCGTGTGCAGGGTATCGGCGTGGTCTTCATCTCTCACAATGTCCGTCATGCTATGGCGGTCGGCGACCGGTTCACAGTTCTTAACCGTGGGCAGACACTCGGCACGGCGACGCGCGGAAACATCAACGCCGCCCAGCTTCAGGACATGATGGCCGGCGGACAGGAAATGGCCGAGCTTGAAGGCTCGCTCGGCGGAACGATCTGAGGCATCTCCCATGGCAATAGCATCCATCCTTCCGGATCGCGCGCTTGGGGTGGCGCTGATCGGCACGGGCTTTATGGGCAAATGCCACGCCATGGCTTGGCGCAACGTCGCCGCCGTTTTTGGCGGAGCCCACCACCGGCTTGAAATCCTCTCCGATGCCACGCCGGAGAATGCGCAAAGGTTCGCCAAACAGTTCGGTTTTGCCCGCTCCACGGCGCGTTGGGAAGAGGCAGTGACCGATCCCAATATTGACGTGGTATCGATTACGGCGCCCAACGGCGTGCATCGGACGATGGCTGAGGCGGCGCTGAAAGCAGGGAAACATGTCTGGCTGGAAAAGCCGATGGCGCTGACGCTTGATGACGCAGAGGCGATGGCGACGACCGCTGCTGCTCACCCGGAGCAAGCGACCATGCTTGGCTACAACTATCTAAGATCCCCCGCCTTCCAGGCTGCTCGCGACCTAATTCAGGAAGGCGCGATCGGTGAGCCAATCGCATTCCGCGGCGTCTATGACGAGGATTATTGCGCCGACCCGCTCCTCCCGTGGTCATGGCGGATGACGCACGAAGGTGGCGGACTGGGTGCGCTCGGGGATCTCGGCTGCCACCTCGTGAGCCATATGCTGGCGCTGATGGGGCCGGTGATCGAATTGGTCGCCCAGACCCAGGTCACCATTCCCAAGCGCCCGTCACCTGATGGCCCGAAACTGGTCGAAAACGAGGACAGCGCGCTTGCAATGCTGCGGTTCGCTTCCGGCGCCCATGGATCGTTCGCCACCTCACGTGTGGCTCGCGGGCGCAAATGCCGGCTGCAATGGGAAGTGCACGGCAGCAAAGGCACTATTGTCTTTGACCAGGAGGACATGAACGAGCTGTGGGTGCACCGAGTCGGCGAAGCCGGCTTCGTGCGCCACCTGACCGGACCGGACCAGCCGGACTTTGCCGCCTTTTGCCCGGCGCCGGGCCACAATTTCGGCTTCAACGAACAGAAGGTGGTCGAGGTCCGAGACCTGCTTGGCGCGATTGCCGGTGCGCCCAATGCCGGCCCCGACTTCGCCCGGGGGCTGGAGATCGAAAAGATCATCCACGCCATGGCGACCTCCAACGGTAGCGTTATCCGCATAGAAAGGCAGGCGACGTGACAAAAAAACTTGATGTCATCACCATCGGTCGTGCAGGCGTCGACCTTTATGGCACACAGGTCGGCGGGCGGCTGGAGGACATGGGCTCGTTCGAGAAATATATCGGCGGCTCGCCCACCAACATCGCTTGCGGCAGTGCGCGGCTCGGATTGAAGACGGCCTTGATCAGCCGGGTTGGTAACGAGCATATGGGGCGCTTCATCCTGGATCAGCTGAAACGAGAGGGTGTCTCGACCGAGGGCGTAAAGACCGATCCCGATAGACTGACGGCTCTCGTCATTCTCGGCATCCGCGACGACAGCCAGTTCCCGCTGATCTTCTACCGCGAAAACTGCGCCGACATGGCGCTCTGTGAGGATGACATCGACGAAGATTTCATTGTTTCGGCGCGGGCCGTCGTCGTAACCGGGACGCATCTGAGCAACAGCCGCACGGAAGCCGCGGTTCTCAAGGCGCTGACGCTGGCACGCAAGCACGGTTTGCGCACCGCGCTCGACATAGACTACCGTCCCAACCTCTGGGGCGTCGCCGGTCACGGCGACGGGGAAAGCCGGTTCGTCGAAAGCGCCAAGGTGACGGCCAGGTTGCAGACGGCGCTGCATCTGTTCGACCTGATCGTGGGTACGGAAGAGGAATTTCATATCGCCGGCGGCTCGACCGATACGGTCGAAGCGCTTCGAGCCGTGCGGGCCGTCAGTGCCGCGACCCTGATCTGCAAGCGTGGCCCACTCGGAGCCGTTGCTTTCGAACACGCCGTTCCCGCAAGTCTCGATGAGGGGCAGAGCGGGCAAGGTTTTCCGATTGAGGTGTTTAATGTTCTCGGCGCCGGCGACGGTTTCTTCTCCGGATTGCTGCATGGGTGGATGGCCGGCGAGGACTGGCCGACATCGTTGAAATTCGCCAATGCTTGCGGTGCTTTTGCGGTAAGTCGTCATGGCTGCACGCCTGCCTATCCGAGCCTCGAGGAACTGCATTTCTTCCTCAAGCGCGGTGTCGTGCGACCTGACCTCCGTAACGACCCCGAGCTCGAACAGCTGCACTGGTCTACCACGCGGCAGACACGGGTCGATGGGGATTGGTCGACAATGCGGGTCTTTGCCTTCGACCACCGCGCGCAACTGGAACAGATGTCCGGTTATACGCTGCAGAAGGGAGCGGCCTTCAAGGAATTGTGCCTCAAGGCGGCGCTTCGCGTGCAGGCGGGCAATCCAGGTTACGGCATTCTCTGCGATAACCGCATCGGCCGATCGGCGTTGCATCGCGCTTCGGGTTCGGGGCTCTGGATCGGACGACCCGTCGAGTGGCCGAGTTCGCGACCGCTGACGCTGGAGCCGGAACTTGGGCTCGATTGCGGTACGTTATCGGAATGGGCGCGCGAGGACGTGGTCAAGGTTTTGTGCTTCTGCCACCCGAACGACGATATGTCGACGCGACGCGAGCAAGAGGCGACGGTCAAGCGGCTGTTCGAAGCCGCGCGGCGAAATCGCCTGGAATTTCTGCTGGAAATCATTTCCTCGAAGTTGGGAGCGACCGACGATCACACGGTCGCGACGCTGATCGGACAGTTCTACGCTGCCGGTATCTTTCCCGACTGGTGGAAGCTGGAGCCAATGAAGATCGCGGCGGGCTGGAAGAATGCCATTGACGCTATAGAGGCACATGACCGGCATACGCGCGGGATCGTCGTGCTCGGGCTGGATGCGTCGGAAGTCGAACTCTCGGCGAGCTTCGAAGTCGCGGCACGGTTCGATCTGGTTAAGGGGTTTGCTGTCGGTCGGACGATTTTTGGCGATGCGGCGCAGCGTTGGCTGGCGGGTGACATCTCGGATGCGCAAGCTGTGGAGGACATGGCCAGACGTTACGAGCGTCTATGCGCAATTTGGGACGCTGCGCGGGAGAAAGCACAGGAGCAGGCGGCATGAGCACTCTTAGACTAACGGCGGCACAGGCTATGGTGAAATGGCTGTCGGCGCAGATGACCGAAGAGGGCGACCGGTTTGTTGATGGCGTCTGGGCGATTTTTGGTCACGGCAATGTTGCGGGTCTCGGTGAAGCGCTGCAGAAGGCGGGCAACGGCCTGCCGACATGGCGCGGCCAGAACGAGCAGAGCATGGCGCATGCAGCTATAGCCTATACCAAGGCGAAGAAGCGCCGTCGTGTGCAGGCGGTCACCTCCTCGATCGGCCCGGGTGCCACCAACATGGTGACCGCTGCGGCACTCGCGCATGTTAACAGGCTGCCGGTGTTGCTGATCCCCGGTGACGTCTTCGCCAGCCGCCGCCCCGATCCGGTGCTGCAGCAGATCGAGGATTTCGACGACGGCACCGCGTCCGCCAATGACTGCTTCCGTCCGGTCAGCCGCTATTTCGATCGTATAACACGGCCCGAACAGCTGCTGACGGCTCTGCCGCGGGCGCTGCGAGTGATGACTGATCCTGCCAATTGCGGGCCGGTGACGCTCTCCTTCTGCCAGGATGTACAGGCAGAAGCTTATGAATGGCCGAAGGCCTTTTTCGAACCGAAGGTCTGGCGGATTCGCCGGCCGGAAGCGGACGCCCATGACCTCGAAACCGTGGCGAAGCTCATTTGCGCGGCAAAAAATCCGGTGATCGTTGCCGGAGGCGGGGTGATCTACAGCGGCGCTGAAGAGCGGCTCGCCGATTTCGCCACGCGCCATGCCATTCCGGTGATCGAGACGCAGGCCGGCAAGTCGGCATTGGCGCAAAGCCACCCGATGAACTTCGGTGCGGCCGGCGTCGACGGGTCGGCTGCCGCCAACGCACTTGCCCGCAAGGCCGACCTGGTGATCGGTGTCGGTACGCGCTTCCAGGACTTTACCACCGGCTCTTGGTCGCTGTTTGAGGCGGAAGGGCGAAAACTTGTATCCATCAACGTGCAGGCCTATGACGCAGACAAGCACGGCGCCATCGGCCTTGTTGCCGACGCGAAACTGGCGCTGGCGGCGCTTACCGAAAAACTTGGCACCCTTCGAGCGCCCGAACCGGATGCCGCCTTGCGGATTGTCTGGCTTGCCGCCATCGACGGTCATTGCGCCCCCCCTACGGAGGCCGGTCTTCCCACGGATGCGCAGGTGATCGGCGCGGTGCAGCGTGCAACGGATGAGAGGGCGATCGCCATGTGTGCGGCCGGTACCATGCCGGGGGCGCTGAAGCTTCTGTGGCAGCCGAGCCAGGGTGGCTATCACATGGAATATGGCTATTCCTGCATGGGTTACGAGATTGCCGGCGCCATGGGGCTGAAGTTGGCGCGGCCGGAGCGTGAGGTGATCTGCTTCGTCGGTGACGGCTCCTACATGATGGCCAATTCGGAACTTGCGACTGCCGTCATGCGCAAGGTGCCTTTCACCGTCGTTTTGACCGACAACCGCGGATATGGCTGCATAAATCGCCTGCAGCGCGGCACTGGCGGCGAGGCTTTCAACAATCTCTACAAGGACTGTAATGTCGAGCAGCAGCCGGAGATCGATTTTGTTGCTCATGCGGGCTCCATGGGGGCCTTTGCCGTGAAGGCAAAGGATATTGCCGATCTGGAAGTACAGATCGCCGCTGCCAGGGGGCGCGCCGCCCCGACCGTCATTGTCATAGACACCGATCCGACCGACGGTCCGGGCTTCGGTGATGCCGGCCACTGGTGGGATGTGGCCGTGCCGGAAGTAGGAACAACCGAGAAGCTAAAACAGGCTTATGCGCGCTATCTCGAAAGCGCCGCCAAGCAGAACACCCTGAATTGAAGGACAACAGATGATCCGCTTCGGCACTAATCCTATCGCTTGGGCAAACGACGATGACCAGAGCCTCGGCGCCAACATTCCGACCGAACAGATTCTTCGCGAGGCGAGCCAGATCGGCTTCGACGGTATCGAGAACGGCCATCGCTGGCCAGACGACCCGCAGGCACTCCAGGAACTCCTCGGTTCCTACGGCCTTGCCTTCATCTCGGGTTGGTATTCGCTAAACCTTCTTGCGCAATCCGTCGAGGAGGAGAAGAAGGCAATTCAGTCCCACCTCGACAAGCTCAAGCACAATGGTTGCACGGTCTGCATCGTCTGCGAGACCTCCAACAGCGTGCAGGGGTTACAGGTTCCGCTGTCGCAAAGCCCTGTACTCCCGAAGGCGGAGATGAAAGCCTTTGGCGCAAGGGTTGAGGAGATCGCGGCGTTCACGGCGAGCCAGGGCATCAAGCTCGTCTACCACCACCATATGGGAACCGTGGTCGAGACGCCGGAAGAGATAGACGCCTTCATGGCTGCGACAGGGCCCGAGACGCGGCTGCTGTTCGATGCCGGCCATTGCTATTTTGGGGGCAACGGCCGTGATCCGGTGACGGTCTTGTCGCACTATGTCGACCGGGTCAGTCATTTCCATGCAAAAAATGTGCGACCGGCAGTAATGCGGCAGGTGCGGGAGGAAGGCCTGTCGTTCATGGATGGCGTGCGTGCCGGCGTGTTCAGCGTGCCAGGAGATGAGGAGGGCGGGGTCGAGTTCGCACCTCTGCTGCAAATCCTGAAAGAGGCCGACTACGCGGGCTGGATCGTCATCGAGGCTGAGCAGGACCCTGATATACGCAACCCCTTTGAGTATCAGTCGCTTGGCCTGAAGACGCTGAAGGCCGCTGCTGCCAGGACCGGCCTCGTCTGACACACGAAACCAGGAGTTTCCGATGCCTAACCTTCTCCATCGTCCATTCGGCCAGCACGGCAAGGTACACGAAATCACGCCGGCCAGTGCCGGCTGGCGCTATGTCGGATTTTCCCTCTACCGCCTGCGCGCCGGTGAAACCAGGACAGAAGTGACGGGTGACCGCGAAGTTGTTCTGGTCATGGTCGAGGGCAAGGCCGCATTCGGAGGCGCGGTCAAGGACTGGGGTGTGCTCGGAGACCGCATGAGCGTATTCGAAAAGACGCCGCCGCACTGCCTCTATTTGCCGAACGGCACCGATTGGAACGCTACCGCGATAACGGATTGCATCATCGCGGTCTGCTCGGCGCCGGGTATCGGAGGCCACAGGGCGCGGCGGATCGGGCCGGATGGCATCACGCTGACCCAGCGCGGTGAGGGTACCAACACTCGCTTCATCAATAACATCGCCATGGAAAACGAGGACTATTGCGATAGCCTTCTGGTAACGGAAGTGTTCACGCCGGCCGGGCACTGGTCGAGCTATCCGAGCCATCGTCACGATGAGGACGATTTTCCGCGTGTCACCTATCTGGAAGAGACCTATTATCACCGGATCAATCCGGCTGACGGATTCGGCATCCAGCGAGTCTATACCGACGACCTACAGCTCAACGAGACCATGACCGTGCATGACGGGGATGTCGTCTGTGTACCACGCGGTCATCATCCCTGCGGCGCACCGCACGGTTTCGAGATGTATTACCTGAATGTCATGGCCGGACCTTTGCGCAAATGGCGGTTCGTGGCGGCGCCGCCCGTCGAACACTTGATTCGATGACCTCTCCCAACACGGAAAATGACCATGGATCAACCGTTCACACTGGCCGCCTGCGCGGAAATGCTCTGGCGCGACCGCCCGATGGAATGGCGCTGCGCCCAACTCCGGGAACTCGGCTTTCAGGTCGGCTTGTGGAATTGGCCGGAGCACGACCTTGCTGCACTCGTAAGATCAGGCGCCACCTTCTCGATCATGAACGGCTATCTGACCGGCAGGCTGGCGGACGACGAGGGTGCAGACGAGTTGCTGCGCTCGGCGCGCGAGACCGCCCGGGTCGGCAAGCGACTCGGTGTCGCCAGGCTCAACCTGCATGGTACGGGGCTGGGCGAGGGCGGGCTTCCAGTGTGCCCCAGCGAGGTGGTGACGGGGCGCATGTGGCTGAAGGCGCGCGATACCTTGGCGCGTATCGCGGAAATGGCCGAGCAGGAAAGCGTGGTCTACACACTGGAAAATCTCAACGTGCCGGTAGATCATCCCGGCACGCCATTCGGTCGAGCCGAGGATACGTTGGCATTGGTCGAAAGTGTCAACCATCCGCGCCTTCGGCTCAATCTCGATTTGTATCATGTGCAGATTGGCGAGGGTAACCTGATCGAAACCTGCCGGGCCTGCCTACCATGGATCGGCGAGGTGCAGGTGGCTGACGTGCCAGGTCGATGCGAGCCCGGCACCGGAGAACTCAACTATTCCGTTATCGCCAAGAAGTTGCACCAAATGGGATATCGGGGACCCGTTGGCTTGGAGGCGTTTGCTAAGGGGAATGCCGAAGATGCCCTTGAGGCTTTTCGAAGCGCTTTTACGCTCGATAAGGCAAGCTGAGGCCCAAGCTATCTTTCGGCAATGGTCGTTCCATTTCCCGGGATCGTAGCCAGCCTAGCCTCTTTGAGGAGATGTCGGCGCAAATCCGGCACACCGATTTTTCCGTCTTCTGCCAGAGAACCGATTGTCGGACATGTGTCACCTGCCTCAAATCTTGACCGTCGAGATGCACGACGGTGACCGTCAGTGCGAACGGGATCGGATGCGCAAGAGCCGGACGGTCCTTCGAAGAGATCTACCGTTTTCAACAATGATGCTGATTGGATAGGGGGAATCGCGACGCCGAATCGTTGCGCGAGATCAAGCAAGGGATCATGTCCAAGCAAAGCCCCCGGGTGAGCCTGGGGCAAAGAAATAATCGATATCGTCTACCAACTCGCTCCCCTGCTGGCGCTCGTATTTGGTGACCGAGTTCGGATTGAGATCGGCCACGAAGACGGCTCTGCAAAGTTCGCCACGCCGCGTTCGCTCCAGACAATATCCAGATCTCGAGTCCGTTGTCAGCTCGTGAAGGATCAGGGCCATGTCTGTGATTGCATCCGGAGAAATTTCGATGTCCAAGCCATCAAGGATGACCCTTTCGGGGCGTCCTTCGACATAGGTGCAAGGATACCTGGAATGGGACTGTCTCGGGAGATGGCGCTTTAACACAAGTGACGGATATTGAAAAAAAGTGCAATTTTGCAGCGGCGCGACACCATTTATCGATAGCGGTCGGCTTTCTGCGGATAAAATCTCAAAGCTGACGAAATTCTCACTTTCAATCCCTTGTGTGTCGAACCGTGCGCTGAACGGTGATAGAACCCGCATCGGGATGGGGCGTCTTTTTTCATTGAAGCGGATGCAAAATTGAAATTCTGGCACTCGATGGTCTGGCGAACGGAAGGCATTCGGGTCGTTGCTCCGGCAAGATGGCGTCAGCTCGACGGTCTCGTCAGTGTCTATTGGGAGGCTGAAAGCCGGTCGGGCGCGCGAGGATATTATCTCGCCGAAGATCCGCGCATCATGATCTTCTTTAATGACGTGTCGTCTCGCGTCAGAATCTCCAACGAAGATGACAGTTTTTCGCGAAACTATCGCCCCATGACGCGCGCGATCTATGTCCCGGCAGGCGTCCCGATGTGGACGACCAGCAGAACTTCACACCGCTTCTCCCACCTTAATCTGCATGTTCACAAGCATAAGATGATGCGATATCTGGCTCCGTCAGTTGGCAGTTCCGACGCTCTGGCCGCACTGAGACGACCGGTGGAAATCCAGAATATAGCTGCCATAGAAATGCTGGCCGGCCTGCTGGTGGACGAAATCTCCAGCCCGTCGCGCCACGCCGTCTATGCCGAGAGCCTCGTTGGCAGCATTGTCAGCGGATTGCTTGATATCCCGCGCGACCACGAGCGATCCGCTATCGGTCATTTGACCGGATTGCAGATGAACCAGCTGACCGAGCGTATCGACGCCCAGCAGGGGCATCGGCTGACCATTGCTGAGATGGCAGACAGCGTTGGATTGCCGCTCGGTTCGTTCCCAGGTGTTTTCAAGGAGACGACAGGCAAGACGCCTTTGCAGTGGCAACTCGCCCGGCGCATCGAATTCGCCAAAAATCTGCTGCTGGAAAGTGACTTGGCCGTCGCCGAAATTGCAGCGCAGCTGGGATTTACCGACCAGGCGCATCTCACAAAGGCATTCAGGCAGGCTGTGGGGGATACCCCCGCGGCCTGGAGGCGGCATCTTTTTAAGGATCGCTCGTAGGGCCGCCTTGCGGCGGCCCGCGTTCCTTCGATATTATTCCCTCAAATTTCTGGGGTCTCCCCGTCAGAAACGATAGCGCAGCGATCCAGTAACCGTGCGGCCTTCTTCGACATAGCACCATGAGCCAGCACATGTTGTTTCGCGATTGTCAAAGATGTTGCTCACGTTGAGCTTCGCCGACAAACCCTTCAGGTCTGGATTGGCCGCACCGAAGTCGTATCCAACAGACGCATCCACCAATATGCGGGCATCATTCTTGCCTGTGTTGTTTGCATCAGTCTTCCACGTCTTGGAATAATATCGGGCGCCGCCACCAAGGCTCAGCCCTTCCAGCGGGCCGGACGGCATCTGATAGTTGGCCCAGACGGTGAACTGATTTTCCGGGAGGCCAGACGGTACCTTGCCGGGATTGTCACCCGCCAGAATTTCCATGTCGAGGTACGTGTAGGATGCGAGCAGATCGAGACCGTCGAGCAGGCTTGTCTTGGCCTCGATCTCGAAGCCGCGCGAACGCACCTTCCCTCGGGAAACCTGGAAGCCGATGTTGTCCGGGTCGGAAGCGAGTGTATTTGTCTGCTCTATATTGAAGACTGCGGCGTTAACGGCAAGGTTCAGGTCCGCCGGACGATATTTCACACCCACCTCGAACTGCTCACCTTCGGATGGCGCAAAATACTCGCCAGATTTGCTTGTCCCCGAATTAGGTGCGAACGACGTAGAGTAGCTTGCGTAAGGCGAGATACCGTTGTCGAAAAGATAGGCCAGGCCTATACGCTTGGAGAAATGCGTGACCTGCTCGCTCTGGTTGCTATCAAGCCAGTCGTAACGACCGCCAAGGGTCAGCACGAAATTGTTATATTCGATCTGATCCTGCAGATAGATGCCGTACTGGTTTTGCCGCGTGATGGAGGCAGGTCCCATATCTGCACTTGTCGGACCCGAAATGGGCTGTTTGCCATAGTTCCAGTCCGTGTAGTCGAACGGAGGGGCAGCAACGCTTCCGTAGGCATAGGAGCTTTCCAGGTAGCTGTAGTCCATTCCACCCAGCACGGTATGTTGCAGGCCACCGGTCGCGACATTCCACTCAAGTTGGTTGTCAATCACGAAGGTGGTGGCTGAATCCTGTATCCTGTCTGCCGTTCGGCTTCCATCTGGCAAAAGGATCCCGTCTGCATCGGTACTGAAACTGACATATTTCATGTCCACGTCGACTTCCTGATACCGCAGGTTCTGGCGAAATTCGAGGTCGTCGGAGAAGCGATGCTGGAATTCGTAACCGATCCGCTTCTGGTGCAGATCGAGATCGGCCCATGCAGGATCACCTGATTCGAGATCGGTCCTTGTGCCGTTTTGGCTGACGTACCCGGCCGCGCCGCCGCTGGTAATATCGGAATACTCTCCCAGGATCGTCAGTTGCGTATCGCGATCATCCGATCGGAATGTCACCGCAGGAGCGATATAAATGCGATCATTTTTTGCTGCGATGAACTGTGTGTCGGCATTCCGGGCCAGACCGGTAATGCGGTAGAGAATGTTGTCATTGTCTCCAACCGGACCTGACGAATCAAAATTCACCTGGCGACGATCGAAGTTGCCGAGTTGGCCTTCAACTTCGTTGAACCGCTCATCGGTCGGGCGCTTCGAAACCACATTCACCAGGCCACCGGGAGATCCTCCGCCATAAAGAACAGAACTCGGTCCTTTGAGAATGCTGACAGCTTCAAGCCCATATGGTTCCTTGCGGGCAACCGAGAAGTTGCCGCCGATGTCACGCAGCCCATCCCGGTAGTATCCGTTGCTCGTAACGTTGAAGCCACGGATGAATACCGTGTCGAAACGTGGATCGAAACCGTAGACACCTGTACGCACACCGGAGCTGTAATTGGCCGCCTGAACCAGGCTCTGGACGTTGCGGTCTTCGAGCTCTTTGCGGGATATGATCGATATCGACTGGGGCACTTTGGCAAGGTCGGCGTCGGTTTTCGTTCCGATAGTCGCTGACTGGCCGACATAACCGTCTGCTCTGACCGCGCTGGTTGCGCTGCTACCCGGGGTAACGCTGTCGCCAGTCAGGACAATCGGTGCAAGAGTGGTATCCGAGTGCGCACCGGAGACATCTTGGCTTATCGCAAAGGTAGGCGTCAACGTGAACAGCGCCGTACAACCAAGGAGGAATCTGTTTCTGCAGCGCTTGTAGGTCTGGCTCGAAATCCTGCTCGTCTGTTTCATGTCCATATCATTTTCCGTCATAGGTTCGATGGCCAAGGGCTTTCAAATCGAATGCCGCAACCGATGTCTGGCGGGAAACATGACACGCACCTGCCAACGACTGCCGAGCGAACCTCGCGTTCAATCAGCCGAAAGCAGAACCAATCCGTCCCCGGCTGGCGTTTAACCTGAGTATCAATGTCCGGTATTGTAGATATTCCGATTTTTTGTAAAAACAGGTCGAAGGCCGAACGAGGGCCTTGATCGGTTCAGAACCGGAACTCAATCAACGAGTCCTTGACCGCATCATACCGTCGGCGACGGATGTGAGTGGAGGCTGGCCTTAATGGCGATCTCTATATATGGCGACATTGGCGCTTGACATGACAGTCCGTGCGACTGATCTGCCTTGAAAAGCAAGCACCTCTCTTTGACCACGTCGTCCTACGACGGCTTCCGTGTCTGTCCCCTAGGCATGTGTTACTCCCACAATACTCGCGGGATGGCCGCATCCCTTTCGACATCAGCACAGCCAGAGGTCTCAATTCCAATGGGTTTTCTACTCTGTACGGCAGGTGACGTTGATTGGCTTGTGCGGCTGCCGCGAGAGTGACACTTCGCGGCGCAACCTAAAAAAAGATGAGCCGTAAATGGGAAGGCGACCATTACAGACGGGAATGCTCAGCCTGATGACGAGAAAATTCCGAACCGTTTCTTAGTTTCTCGATCGTGTGCTCTTCAGCTTCGTGCGCTTGCAACGCTGTACCAGTATAAATATCCCTTGACAGATAGCTCAGCTGCCGTGCTAATGCGTATTAACAGCTAATACGCATTAGCAGATTTCCGGATGCTTGGGAGGGCGTCGCGTGACAGGCCACAAGCGGCTTACCCAGAACGATATTGCGAAGCTTGCCGGCGTCAGCCAGGCCACGGTTTCGCTTGTCCTGAACGGGGCGCCGACAGCGCTGGCACGAATCCCTGCCGAAACCCGCGAACGCGTACAGGCTGTCATCCGCACGACCGGCTATGTCGCCGACCCGATCGCCAGACGAATGGCGAAGGGGCTAAACCGCATCCTCGGCGTCTTCACCTACGAGCCGGCCTTTCCGAGCGCACAAGCGGACTTCTTCACGCCTTTCCTGCTCGGCATCGAAGAGGAGGCGCAGCAGCAGAACTACGATCTCCTGCTGCTGACGAGCGCCGGCGTCGGCAATAACCGCAAGATATTTTCCGAGAACAACAGGCTCCGCATCGCCGACGGCTGCCTCGTGCTCGGCCGCGAATTCGACCGCGAGGAACTCACCCGGCTGGTGGCGGAGGATTACCCGTTCGTGGCGATCGGCCGTCGTGACGATGCCGGCGCGCCGGTTCCCTATGTCGGTGGCGACTATGCGGCCGGCACCCGGCAGCTCGTCGAGAAGGCCGTTTCGCTCGGCCATTCGAAGCTTGCCTATGTCGGTCCGGAAGGCCCGGCCGAATCCATTGCCGATCGCTGGCGGGGTTTCGGTTCTGCGCTGGGAGAGGGGCCGGAGCTTGTCCTGCATGTCGATGCCGTCAACCGGCCGGCCGGCGAGATCCTCGAGCGGATCGTGTCGAGCGGTGCGACGGCGGCTTTCTTCATCGAACTGGCGGATGCCGTGCGCGTCGAGGCCGCGGCGCGCGAGCGCGGGCTTTCAATACCGCAGGATTTCTCGATGGTCGTGCTTGGAAGCCATATCCGCGCCGGCCGCAGCCCGGTGCGGTTCACCTCCTACGACATTCCGCGCGAAGAGATGGGGCGGCAGGCGACGGCCATGCTGGTGAACCGCATCGAAACCGGTAGCGCCGGCAGCCAGATCCTTCTTACCTGCGAGCCCGTTGAGGGTGAAACACTGGGACCCCGTTCCTCGGGGCTAGCGAAAAAACGCCAATAGAAAACGGATGTAATGACGTGAAAGAGATGCGAGCGGATATTCTTGTCGTTGGTGGCGGGCTTGGTGGCGTTGCGGCGGCACTTGGTGCGGCACGGGCGGGGCGTCGCGTGATCATGACCGAGGAATATGACTGGATCGGCGGTCAGCTGACCAGCCAGGCGGTTCCTTCGGACGAGCACAGCTGGGTTGAACAGTTCGGTATTACTCGTTCCTACCGGAAGCTGCGCAACGGCGTTCGGCAATATTACCGAGACCATTATCCGTTGACTGAAGGCGCGCGCGCCTGGGACGATCTCAATCCCGGCGGCGGCTGGGTGAGCCGTGTCTGCGCCGAACCGCGTGTCAGCCTGGCGGTGATGGAAAGCATGCTGATGCCGTATATCGGCGCGGACCGGCTGACCGTGCTCAAACCCTACCGGCCGGTCGCGGCCGATGTGGAGGGCGATACGGTTCGCTCCGTCACTGTGCGCCATCGCGATACGGGTGCCGAGATCGTCATTTCCGCCGACTACATTCTCGATGCAACGGAGCTCGGCGATCTCCTGCCGATGACGGGCACGGAATATGCCAAGGGTTTCGAGGCGCAGTCCGATACCGGCGAGCCAAGCGCACCGGGCGAGGCGCAGCCCGACAACGTGCAGGCGGTGTCGATCTGCTTTGCGATCGACCATGTCGATGGCGACCAGACGATCGACAAGCCGGATAATTATGACTACTGGCGCAAGTACGAGCCGCATTTCTGGGGTGGTCCGCTGCTCGGCTTCACGGCACCGCATCCGCGCACGCTCGAGCATACGACGCGCTCCTTCACGCCGAACCCGGACGATGATCCGCTTCTGGTGGATGCCGACCAGCGCAAGGGCGGGGGCGATGAAAACCTCTGGATCTTCCGGCGCATCGCGGCGCGCAGGAATTTCGCGCCCGGGTTTTATCAGTCCGACATCTGCCTCGTGAACTGGCCGATGATCGACTACATGGACGGGACGATCATCGATGTTTCGGAAGAGGAAAAGGCGCGGCACCTGAAGGCCGCCGCCGACCTTTCCTACTCGGTCTTCTACTGGCTGCAGACAGAGGCGCCGCGCCTCGACGGCGGACAGGGGTTCTGTGGCCTGCGCCTGCGCGGCGACATCACCGGCACCGATCACGGCCTCGCCATGGCGCCTTACGTGCGCGAAGGCCGTCGCATCAAGCCGGTCACCCGGATCGTCGAGCAGGACCTGTCGCACACGGTGCGGGGCGACAAGGGCGCGGTACGCTATCGCGACAGCGTCGGCATCGGCATGTATCGCATCGATCTGCACCCTTCGACCGGCGGTGACAACTATGTGGACGTTCCGTCCTGCCCGTTCGAGATTCCGCTCGGTTCGCTTTTGCCGCAGCGGGTGAAGAACCTCATCCCGGCCGGAAAGAACATCGGCACGACGCACATCACCAATGGCTGCTACCGGCTGCATCCCGTCGAATGGAACGTCGGCGAGGTCGCAGGCATGCTCGCCTCATACTGCCTCGAGCGGGGACTGACGCCGCATCAAGTGCAAGCGCAGGACAAGCATCTTCATGATTTCCAGGCGGCGCTGACCCGCGAGGGTATTGAAATACGGTGGCCGGATATCGCGGCCTACTGATCATTCCATCTTTGGAGGAGGACCGGGAATGCTTCACTACAGGAACTTGAAATCGACGGCCTGCGCATTGGCCGTCATCGGATCGTTCACCTGGGGCGGTGCTGCCCATGCACAGGACGCGGTCAACCTGCGCATGACGATCTGGAGCGCCAACGAGGCGCATCTGAAACGGTTCAACGAGATCGCGGCGGGTTTCAAACAGGAGCATCCGAACGTCACCGTCACCTACGAGTCGCTGCCGTTCGAAACCTATACGACGGCGCTGACGACCCAGATTGCCGGCGGCAATGCGCCGGACATGGCCTGGATCTTCGAGACCTCGGCCTATGATTTCGTCACGTCCGGGGCGCTCTATCCGCTGAGCGACACGCTAAAGGCGGCGGAAGGCTACAATCTCGAAGAGGTGAGCGCCGGGGCTACCGAGCGCTGGATGCAGGACGGCACGCTCTATGCCTATCCGTTCTCGACATCGCCGTTTGCGATGTTCGTCAACAACGATCTCGTCAAAGCCGCCGGTGCCAAGACCCCGGCCGACATGATCGTAGCCGGCGAATGGACCTGGGACAATGCCATCGCCACGGCTTCGGCGGTCGCGAAGTCGGGCAAGGGCGGGCTCGTCGTCCGCGACTTCAACTACCAGGCCTGGCAGTACCTGACCTCGGTGTGGAACGGCTGGGGCGCGTCGCCCTGGAGCGAGGACGGCAAGACCTGCACCATGGCGGAAAAGCCGATGGCGGATGCGCTTTCCTTCATCCACGACGCGGTATTCACCAAGAAAGCGATGCCCGGACCCGGCGAGACGGTCGATTTCTTCGCCGGCAATGCGGCGATGACGATCACCCAGATCAGCCGCGCTTCGCTCCTGCCGAAGGACAAGCCGTTCAACTGGGATCTGGTGCCGCTGCCGAAGGGACCGGCGGGTGAGTACGCACTGATCGGCCAGGCGGGCGTCGGTGTGATGCAGTCGGGCAAGAATGCCGAGACGGCTGCGGAATTCGTCGCCTACATGACCAATCCGGAAAACTCGGCCAAACTCAGCCAGTTCTTCCCCTCGGCCCGCAAGGCCTTGTTGAATGCCGAGGTGCTGAAGAAGACCAATCCGCTACTCTCCGAAGAGCAGATCGAGAAGGTCGTCATTTCCGGCATCGCCACCGGCAAGGTCATGCCCGGCCATACCGGCTTTGCCCAGATCCAGCAGATGGTGCGCTCCAATCTCGACGCCGTCTGGCGTCCGGAAGCCGACTTAGCCGGTACGCTCCAGAAAATCTGCGGCCAGATCGGGCCGCTTCTGAAGCGCTGAGGAGGGCGCCATGGCTGTCGCACAGGAAAACGCTTATCCGGAAGGCCGCTCCTCGTCGCCGTTCTGGACCATCGCCCGGCGCGACAGCCTCGCCGGCTTCCTTTTCATCGCCCCGCAACTGATCGGCATCATCGCCTTCGTGCTGATCCCGCTCGGGCTGGTCTTCTGGTATTCACTGCACGAGTGGAACGTGCTGGCCAACACATTCACCTATACCGGCGCGCAGAACTACCGGATGCTGATCGAGGACGAGAGCCTTGTCGAAGTGCTCGGTGCGACGGCGATCTTCTCGGCCGGGCTCGTCGTCATGAACATGTCGCTCGCCCTGCTGCTCGCGGTTCTGCTGAACCAGAAGCTTGCCGGCATCGCGATCTTCCGCACGCTGTTCTTCTCGCCGGTCGTCGTGTCGCTGGTTGCCTGGACGATCGTCTGGGGTTTCCTCTTGCAGAAGAACGGCGGCATCAACGGAATGCTGCTGATGGTCGGCATCGAAGGGCCGAATTGGCTGCGTGAGGAGACGACCGCGATGATCTCGGTGATCGTCGTGCAGGTGTTCAAGAATGTCGGACTGAACATGATCCTGTTCCTGGCCGCGCTGCAGGGCGTGCCGAAGGAGCTTTACGAAGCTGCCCGCATCGACGGCGCGCCGGCCTTCAAGCAGTTCCGCCGCATCACCCTGCCGCTGATCAGCCCCACGATCCTGCTGACCTCGATCATCACCATCGTCGGCTCGCTGCAGGTCTTCGCCCAGATCGCGGTGCTGACCCAGGGAGGGCCAGGGCTGTCGACCACCGTGCTGGTCTATTACCTCTACCAGCAGGCCTTCCAATTCCATTTCTTCGGCTACGGCTCGACGCTGTCCATCCTGCTGTTTGCGATCGTCGCGGTGCTGACCTTCGCCCAGTGGCAGATGCGCAAGAGGATCGTCTTTTATGAAAGCTGACCTTCCCCCCCGCATGAGGACGGCGCTCTACGGGCTGATGTGCGTGCTGCTGATCCCCTTCGTCTTTCCGACGTGGTGGATGGTGACATCCTCGATCAAGCCGATCAGCGACATATTCGCCTTTCCGCCGCAGCTTATCCCGCAGAACTACGACTGGACGACCTACGCCAAGGTTTTCGAGCTGCAGCCCTTCGTGCGGCAATACTGGAATTCCGCCTATATCGCCGCCCTCGTGACTGTCGGCACGATGGTCGTCTCGTCGATGGCAGGCTATGCCTTTGCGCGGATCCGCTTCCCCTATGCCAACACGATCTTCATGATTGTGTTGCTCGGTCTCTTGATCCCGTCGGAAGTCACGATCGTGCCGCTATTCCAAATGTTCCTGAAGGCCGGCATGGTCAACACCCACTGGCCGCTGATCCTGGTGCCGATCTTTGGCGCGCCGAGCGTGTTCGCCACTTTCGTCATGCGGCAGTTCTTCGTGACCCTGCCGGTCGAACTGGAGGAGGCGGCGCGCGTCGACGGTCTCGGTCGCTTCAAGATCTTCCGCAAGATCGCGCTGCCTCTGGCCAAGCCGGCGCTGGCCTCAGTGGCGATCTTCACATTCCTGCACTCCTGGAACCTGTTTCTCGAACCGATCGTGTTCCTTTCCAGCGCCGAGATGTTCACGCTGCCGCAGGCGCTGACCCAGTACACCGACGCCTATGGCGGGCCGATGTGGAACATCCAACTCGCCGCCGCCACGCTTACGGCATTGCCCGTCCTCATCGTCTTCGTGATTGCCCAGAAGCAGTTCGTCGAAGGCCTCGCCAATACCGGCCTTAAAGGCTGAGCAACCGGATCAGATCATGGCAGACGTCACCCTCTCCGACATTCGCAAGAGCTATGGCGCGGTGAAGACCATTCACGGCGTTGACCTCGACATCAGGGACGGCGAGTTCGTCGTCCTCGTGGGGCCGTCCGGCTGCGGCAAGTCCACTCTCCTCAGAATGGTAGCGGGCCTCGAGACGATTACTGACGGCACACTGAAAATCGGTGACCGGAGAGTAAACGATCTCGATCCCAAGGATCGCGACATCGCTATGGTGTTCCAGTCCTACGCGCTCTATCCGCATATGACGGTGGCGACGAATATGGGCTTCTCGCTGGAGCATCGCGGTGCCAGCAAGGCGGAAATCACCGAGCGGGTGAACTGGGCGGCTGGCATACTGGGCCTTACCAATCTTCTCGATCGCTATCCGCGCCAGCTCTCCGGTGGCCAGCGGCAACGTGTTGCAATGGGCCGCGCGATCGTGCGCAATCCGCAGGTGTTTCTGTTCGATGAGCCATTGTCGAACCTCGACGCGAAGCTGCGTGTCGTAATGCGCGGCGAGATCAAAGCGCTACACCAGAAGTTGCAGACGACGACAATCTACGTCACCCACGACCAGGTGGAAGCGATGACCATGGCCGACAGGATCGTCGTGCTGAACGGCGGCAGAGTCGAGCAGATCGGCGCGCCGCTCGATCTCTACGATCGTCCGGCCAACCAGTTCGTTGCCGGTTTCATCGGCTCGCCTTCAATGAATTTCCTCACCGGCACGGTAACCGAGCAGGGTTTCCAGACATCGGGCGTTGTCATGCCCCTGCCGGCGTCGACAAACACCATCGTAGGGCAGGCTGCCGTGTACGGCATTCGTCCAGAACACTTTCGATTGAATGACCATGCCGGCCACGCGAGTGTTCCTGCCGAAATCGTGCTCATCGAGCCGATGGGGCCGGAGACCCAAGTGACGATGAGGTTAGGGGATACCCAAGTGACTGGCGTCTTCCGTGAGCGGATCAATGGTGCGCCTGGCGATGTGATACATGTCTCGCCGGATCTCGGCGCCATTCATCTTTTTTCCAAAGAAGGCAGTACTCGGCTGAACTGAAACTGCGTGTTATGGATCGGCTTGGCCTATTCCCCTGAAATTCATGGCATAACTCCAGATATTATCGCCCCCTCCGCGGGTCAATCTGCTTCGGCGAAGCCATACAACCCCTTTGGCTTGCCGGTGCCATTCTCGATTGATCGAAACATCAACGAAGGCATTTCAGGCATCCATGCTTCTCAGTTGCGGCGGATGCCATGACCATCCGTCCGCTTGCATCGAATGACCGGAGTCTCAACAACTTAGCGAATTCCCAGGCTAAGGTCGGTGGTTCGATTTCGCTCAGGCCTTTGGGCTCGTAGGTCCGCACATTCTGATGGTTGGTTCGGCATTTGTGCCAGCGAGATAGGCAGCCAACCTATTGCGTTGTATTAAAAAATTCAGTTCGTTAGAGCCAGTAAAAATTGAAGCAGGATGGCAGGCGTAGCCGCCGGCACTGATCGCGATTGATAGATAATCTGGTGAACGGAGGTCCCATTTTGCATATCCGAACGCTTAAGACCGCTATACTTCTGGCTGAATTTCAGAGCTTTCGAAAAGTCGCAGAAGCGCTGAATGTGACGCAGGCGGCCGTATCGAGCAGGATATTCGCGCTTGAACAGGACCTTGGAGTAAAGCTGTTCGACCGGGATTCCAAAGGAGCAAAAACGACCGAACGGGGCCAGGAATTCATTCTTGGTGCAATTGAAATCCTCAAAAATTTCGAGGTTTTGACCAGCAAGATCAGCGAGGATCGAGACCATGCCGGAGAGGTACGCATCGGCTTCGTTTCAAGCATGGCGTCGACATTGCTGCCGCTGGTCGCTACTGAAATGCGCCTCAAGTTTGAGCGTGTCCGTTTTACGATCCACAGTGACATCGGCGCCAACTTGGAGAGCCTCCTGAGAAAGCGGGAGCTGGATATCGCCTTGGTCGCAGAAGATAGAATCTTTAAGAATTACGGCAGTGCCCGGCTGTGTTCCTTCGGGGCGCGCTGGATGGCGAGCCCTTTACTTTTGGAGACTTACGACATCGATGAGTCGCCTATTGATGATGAAACTTTTCTAAGGCTTCCGATCGTCGCCTACGAGGCCGGTACGACCGGCCATGAAAAACTGATGACGGTTGTCTCCAAAGATGAGATCGATCGCATTGAAGTGCACCATTCCAACTCGCTTCCGACCTCGATCGACATGGCTCGTGCAGGTATCGGTATCGCCTCCATCCCGCCTGTCGTCGTGCAGCGACAGCTGAAGGAGGGGACACTGAGAATTTTGAACACCACTCGGCATCTGCCGAGTATTACGTTCTGTGCAGTCACCCTGCCGGACGCCAGCGGCCCATTGTCAGCTGCGATGGTCTCGCTCATGCGAGACGCAGCGACACGGTTCTGCGCCGATTTTGAAGACTCGATCGCGAAGAGCAGCTGATATAAATGCTTGCAGCTAGGCTTGCGCAGCTTCCCTTCCGTCGCCTTCGCATTTCCGCCTTTCGCATGCATCGTCGAATTCCCTAGAAACGATCAGCCTTCAACGACCAGACCAGGGGCGATTAATTTCATCTATCACTTGATAAAAATTTCGCGTTTGCGCTAGGCGCCAACGCGGCGGATTGTCACGTGGCAAACCAGCTGCCGGGACAGGCAGTACAAAAAGGGGTTCTTCAGTATGGGAATTTTCATGAGCCGCTCGCGCAAGAAACTTGCTCTTTCGGCAGTCGGCCTTCTTTGCTCCATGGGAGTGGCGCATTCCGAAGATCTCATCGTCATGGGTTATGGCGATGCAGCCTTCAAAGACAACTATATGAAAGCGGTGGTGGAGCCTTTCATGGCGGCCAATCCGGATATCAAGGTGTCGTATTTTCCGGTGCTGAACGCCGGCGCCGGACTCGGCCAGCTGCGTGCCCAGAAAAACGATCCGCAGGCTGACCTCGTCATTCTCGAACTGTCGATCGCCAACATCGCCAAGCAGGAAGGCCTGATCGATAGTTTCGATACGGCCAAGATGGCGAACTACAGCCAGCTCGGCACGATCGGCCGGGAATTGGGCGATTTCGGTCTGCCTATCGGCTATGACACGATCGGTTTCGTGTATTCGCCGGCCGCTTTCCCGCAGAAGCCGACTTCGCTCAGCGCGTTGTGGCTGCCGGAATTCAAGGGCAAGGTCGTGATCTCTGCGCGCAGCGACATCCAGGCTACGGCTCTGACCGTCCTCGTCAACAAGGCTGAGGGTGGCACCGACTACATCAATGATCTGGAGAAAGGTTATACCAAGCTCATCGAGCTTGCGCCTTCTGTCCAGACCTGGGATCCGAAGCCGGACCAGTACACGCTGCTCGTCAATGGCAGCGCTGCAATCTCTACCGGCTGGAATGCCCGCAACCAGACCTATACCGACCAGACCAACGGCAAGGTATCGGCATTCACGCCCAGCGAGGGCACGGTGGCGATCACCAATGTGATCAGCCAGGTCAAGGGCGGCAAGGCCACCGAGGCCGCCCGTAAGTTCGCCGATTTTGCGATCAGCGTCGAACCGCAGAAGCATTTCAGCGAAGCGACCTATTACAGCCCCACCAATACGCAGGTCCAGCTGCCGGATGCGCTGAAGGCGCGCATCCCAATGCTTGATCCGGAAATCGCCAAGCAGATCATTCCAGTCGACTGGCTGGCCATGAGCGGCAAGCGCCAGGACATCTTGGCCACCTGGAAGCGCCGGGTTATCGCTGCCGGACAATAACGGCAGCCGGACGGTCCCGTCCGGGCGCTGGCGCAGTCGGCTGCGCCAGCGTTCATCTCCGACATATCCCTGCCGCAAGAAAAGCGTGAGAGCATGACTGTATCTTCTGCGTCCCCGTACGCACACACGAGCGATTCCCGTGGGGTCGCCGATTTTCTTCACCTGCGCAACCTCAACAAGTCATACGCAAGCGGCTTCGTTGCGATTTCCGACCTGTCGATCAGTCTGGAAAAGGGCAGCATGCTGGGTCTTCTGGGACCGTCAGGGTGCGGCAAGACCACGGCCTTGCGGATGATCGCCGGCCTGCTTCCGCCAACAGGCGGTAGCATCCATATCGATGGCACCGACGTCACCGCGCTGCCGCCGCACAAGCGCGACATCGGCCTTGTCTTCCAGAGCTATGCACTCTTTCCGCATATGACCGTGGCGGAGAATGTCGCGTTCGGCTTGAAGATGCGCGGCATCGACAAGGAACAGGCGCGCGAACGTGTCAAAAAGGCGCTCGACATGGTCCGCATGGGGCATCTCGTCGAGCGCAAGCCGCGCGAACTGTCCGGCGGCCAGCAACAGCGCGTGGCACTGGCACGGGCGCTGGTCATCGAGCCGCGCCTGCTTCTGCTCGACGAGCCGTTGTCCAATCTCGATGCCAAGCTGCGTGACGAAATGCGTTTCGAGATCCGCGAGATCCAGAAGCGGCTGGGCATCACCACCGTGCTGGTCACGCATGACCAGGTCGAGGCGCTGACGATGTGCGATCAAGTCGCCGTCATGAATGCCGGTGAGATCGCCCAAATCGGCTCGCCGAAGGATATCTACGAGACCCCCGGTTCGCTCTTCGTCTCCAGCTTCGTTGGCCGCAGCAACATGATCGATTGCGAGGCTGAGGGCGATAGCATGGTCCGCATCGGCAATGTCCGCTTCCGCTCGAATCCGTCCATCAAAGCCGCCGGTCCGTCCGTTGCCAGCATCCGGCCGCATCACATCCTTTTGACGCCGAACCGCGACACGTCGGTCGTCAGCACGGCGGGTAACCGTATTGCCGGCGAGATCACCCATGTCAGCTATATCGGCGAGACGCTGGAATATGTCGTCACCACGCCGGAAATGAGCCTGCGCGTCGAAGCGCCGACTTCTCCGGGTGTCACACGGCATGACGTCGGTGCCAAGGTCCTTTGCGAATGGAGTGCCGAAGACATGCGGGTATTCAAGAGGGCGGCGGAATGAAATCCCTGAACCGCTACTTTTCCAAACCCGGGCTGGCGCTGGTGCTCCTTGCGCCCGCCGTCCTGATCTATGCCGTGGCTTTCCTGGCGCCGGTGGTCAAACTCGGCTTCATGTCCTTCGTCGATACAGATGCCAGCGGCAGCATGCTCGACAGTCACAGCATCGACAACTATGTCAACTTCATCACCGACAGCTATTATATCAGCGCCATCGCCAATTCGTTGGTCATGGCCGCGGTCGTGACCGTGCTGACATTGATCTGCGCCTATCCCATCGCCATGGTCATCCAGAGCGCCGGGCCGAGATGGCGCAACCTGCTCATCGTCATCACCATTTCGCCGCTTCTGGTCAGCAGCGTCGTGCGTACCTATGGCTGGATACTACTGCTCGGTGATACCGGCGTCCTGAACTACGCGCTGCAGGCGATAGGCCTCACCCAAGCTCCGTTGCGGCTGCTCAACAATTACCTCGGCGTTGTGATCGGCCTGGTCGAAATCCTGATGCCCTATATGGCCTTGTCTCTGCTGGCCGGGTTCGGCCGGTTGAATGCGGATCTGAATGCCGCTGCGGCCTCCCTCGGCGCCAATGCCTTTCGCCGGTTCTACCATGTGACGTTGCCGCTGACCGTACCTGGTATCGCGCTCGGAAGCCTGTTGTGTTTCGTTCTGGCTATCAGTTCTTTTGTCACGCCGCGCCTGCTTGGCGGCGGTCGCGTCGTGCTCCTCGCCACCGAAATCTACGATCAGGCGATTGTCGAACTGCAATGGCCGATGGCGGCCACGCTGTCGATCACGCTTCTCATTCTGCTCGCGGTGGCGCTGGCATTCTACTCGCGGCTGATGCGCCGGTTCGCCTGAAAGGAGCGGAGAACATATCATGGTTGGTTCAACAAGAATTCCGCTCATCGTTGCAAGCATCATACTGTTTGCGTTCCTGCTCTCGCCCATCCTGATCGTCATCCCGCTGTCTTTCAGCGCCGACCAATGGCTGACCTTTCCACCATCGGCCTGGAGCACGCGCTGGTACGGCGAAATCCTCGGCAATGCGCAGATCGTCGATGCCTTCTGGACAAGTCTCTGGCTTGCCCTGATCGTCACCGTCCTGACCCTGCTGTTGAGCGTGCCAGCCGTCTACGCCCTCAAGCGCCTCACGATCGGAGGGGAAGCGGCGCTGCTGAATTTCTTCACCTCGCCGCTGCTGCTGCCCTCGATCGTTCTCGGACTCGGCATCCTGATCGTTTTTGCTCCGGCAAACCTGCTCGGAACCTATACGGGTCTGACGCTGGCGCATCTCGTCGTGACGGTGCCCTATGCGATCCGCATCCTGGCGACGACCTTCGATACGTTGAACGCGAATATCGAGGAGGCGGCAGCTTCGCTTGGGGCGAATCCAGTCAAGGTGTTTACGCTGGTGACCTTGCCCATGCTGACGCCAGGCCTGATCGGCGCCGGCGTGCTCAGCTTCCTGTCGTCCTTCGACGAGGTGGTGATTTCGCTGTTCCTTGTCGGTCCGCGCATCAACACGCTGCCGGTGGCGCTGTTCTCTTATGTCGAATCCCACTCGGATCCGATGGGGGCTGCGGTGTCCTCGCTGCTCATCTTCCTCACTTTGATCGTCGTCGTGACGCTGGAACGGCTGATGGGGCTGACGCGCGCGCTTGGCAAACAATGAAGACGTTTCGAATTATAAAGGCTTTTCAAAATGATGGATAAAGTTGCGCTCTGGATGTCCGAGCCGAGTGTCTCCTTCGGGGAGATCGCCTATCGGCAAGGTTTCCGCACGCTGATACTTGATGTCGAACACGGAACCTTCGATCTCGACAGTCTCGACCGGTTTTTGGGCTTCAGCCGGGCGCGCGGTTTCCGTACGCTGGTGAAGGTCCTGTCCCCGGATGTCGCACCGGTACAGCAGGCGCTCGATTTCGGCGCCGACGGCGTGATTATTCCCCACTTGATGGATATCGAACATGTCCGCGCCATTTGCGCGGCTGCCAAATATCCGAGCCTCGGTTCGCGCAGCTATGCCAGCGCGCGAGCCAGCGGCTATTCCCGCCTGACCCAGGACGATCTCGACCGCCGCAACCGCGAAACCCGCTGCTATGCGATGATCGAAACGGCGGAAAGCCTCGCCGATGTCGAGAAGATCGCCGCATTGCCGACCGTGGACGGACTGTTTCCCGGCCCGACGGACTTGTCCCTGTCCTCCGGTCGAGGACAATATTCATTCGGTCCTGATCACCAGAAGGACCTGGAGCGTTGCGCTGCAGCCGCCAAGGCAGCTGGCAAGAGCTGGATCATGCCCGGCTGGTCTCCGGCCGAGCGCAAGTTCGCTCATGATTTTGGCGCTGAAATGCTCGTCAGCGCCAACCAGTATGGCTCGATCAATCTGGGCCTGACCACCACCGTCAACATGCTGAAAGCCGAATTCGCCGCCATCTGACAGCGAGCGACAGAGAAATGGAATAAGATCATGAAAATTTCCCTTCTTCAGACCAACCCGCAGGACGACAAGGCCAAGAACCTCGCCGATGTCACCGCTCTGGTTGCCTCGATCATCAAGGACGAAAGGCCGGACCTCATAGTCCTGCCGGAATATTTCAACTTCTATGGCGGTTCCACCGAAGCCAAGCTCGCCGCGGCCGAGACGCTCGATAACACCGAGACCTACGCTTTCCTCAGCAACCTGGCCCGCAGCAACAATGTCTGGGTACATGGCGGCAGCGTCATGGAAGTGATCCCCGGCGAAAATCGCTTCTACAACACTTCGCTTGTCTTCAACCGCAAGGGCGAGGAAGTGGCGCGTTACCGCAAGATTCATCTTTTCGATATCATCGGCCCGGATGGCACCGCACATCGTGAATCCGACATGATCAAGCCGGGCGAGGAGATCGTCACCTTCGATCTCGAAGGTCATACGGTCGGTTGCGTCATCTGCTACGATATCCGTTTCGCCGACCTGTTCCTGAAGCTGGCGGAAAAGCCATGCGACCTCATCCTGGTTCCGGCAGCTTTCACCCTGCATACCGGTATGGACCATTGGGAGGTCATCCTGCGCGGCCGCGCCATCGAAACGCAGGCCTATGTGGCGGCCTGCGGCCAGTGGGGCAAGAACATTTCGAATGGCCGGATGCGCGAAGTCTACGGCAACTCGATGATCATCGATCCCTGGGGCCATGTCGTCGCGCGCGCTTCCAACGGCGTTACCACGGTCAGCGGCACAGCCACCAAGGCGCAAGTCGAGAAAGTGCGCTCGCTCATCCCGCTGCAGCAGAACCGTCGCCTGCGCTGAGGGAGCGTGTATCATGTATTCGACCAAACCCATGCCGGCACAGGTGTCGAGGGATCTCATCGACCTGTTCTCCGGCGTCGAGACCGCCACGATCGGGCATTCGCGCCATATCGGTTTCATGCATCGGGGCATCCAGCCGATGGTGCGCGGCCGCACCGTCGTCGGTACAGCCGTCACTGTTGCGATCCCTGGCCCGGATTCGACCATGCTGCACCATGCTCTTGGCCTGCTGCGTCCGGGTGATGTCCTTGTGGTCGACCGGCTGGGTGACGATCGTCACGCCTGCTGGGGTGGGGCGGTTACCGTATCGGCCAAGGCGGCTGGCGCTGTTGCTGGTATCGTCGATGGTCCGTGCACGGACCTTGCCGAGATTGAAGCCTCGGGTTTCCCTGTCTGGGCACGCGGGCTGTCGCCGATCACCACCCGCATCTATGATACTGGTGGTGGTCTGAACATCCCGGTCTGCTGCGGCGGCGCCGTGGTGATGCCGGGCGACCTTATCCTTGCCGATGATTCCGGCGTGCTCGTGCTGCCGGTCGATGAGGCACGCGAAGTCGGTGAAGCAGCGCTCAAGCGGCAGGAGCGGGGACGGCTTGCCGAGATCGAGTTCGCGGCCGGGCGCAGCAAACTCGGCATGGTTTCCGGTGCCACGGACAAGATCCTCGCGCGGCTGACCGCCTGAAACGGCGCCCCGTCTCGGCAAGAGGCGGGGCACGAGATTAAGTAAGGTGCCACAGGTGCGGATCCGTCAAGAACTGGAACCATGATGTGAACCAGCTTATGATGTGGACGACTCGTCTTGGTTTTTGGAAGCTAGGTGGCGTAAAAGAGCCAGCGCCAAGGATTCAAGTTGAACTTTCGATTGTGTGCAAAGTATGAGCCGCCGCTTTGCCCATGTGTCAGACAACCGCACAAAGGCAAGAGGTACAAGTCGACGCGCCTGCCGAGCAGCCACTTCCGGGACGATGCCAATCCCGGCGCCATCGGATGCCATGCGGCAGATGCCGTCAAATGTTTGAAGGCGGATGCGCGGGCGGGCGCGAAGCCCAATGCGACTAGCCTGTTCCTGAAGAAACAGCTGAAGGGCGCCCTCGAATCCAATCATCGGTTCCGCAACTACTTGAGCGAAAGTCAGTCGTCTGTTTGTCGATAAGGGGTGATCACGGTGCATGACCACGACAAGCTGATCGACTGCAAATGGGTAGCGGCAAAGCGATCCAGTATCTGTGGCGTCAGAAGCAATGCCAATATCTGCCAGTCCGCCGGCAACAGCTTTGGTGATCTCGGAACTCGGGCGTTCCGATAAATCGATGTCCGCTCTTGGATGCTCCACGAGAAATGAACCCAGTCGATCCGGCAGGAAGCAAGAAGCTGCTGCGGAGTTTGCAAGCACTCGAACTGAGCCTCTGAAGCCGCGTGCGTGATCCGACAATTCGGCTTGCATCGCTCCTATCTGACGCAGAACAAGTCGAGCATGGTGTCCCAGTGCATCTCCCGCCCGCGTCGGCATAACGCCTCGTCTGCTCCGGACAAGTAGCTGGACGCCAGAAGCAATCTCCATATCACGCAGCCGCTCGCTCGCGGCGGCCAAGGAAAGGTTGGCGGCAGCTGCACCATGGGTAATGCTGCCGGCATCAATCACGGCAAGGAAAAGCCGCAGGTCTGCTATATCGAAACGCATGGTGCACGTTAGCATGCCTTCAGCCTTCGGCCCAGCCGAAGGACGAACACGGCACTTCCGAATTGCTTCTGCTTTCCAAATGCCGCTGAAGTGCACTTATGGAACAAAACTTTTCGATCGTAGCCGCCGTGGCCGCAACCTTCTTTCTTGCCGGGATCGTCAAAGGCGTGACTGGTATGGGCTTGCCGACAGTGGCCATGGGCATACTTGGCTGGGTTGTGTCTCCGCTGACTGCTGCTGCTCTCCTGCTGGTTCCCTCTTTCGTTACAAATGCCTGCCAGCTTCTTTCCGGTCCTAGCTTTGGAAGCCTGTTGATACGGTTCTGGCCGATGATGCTGACAGTCGCACTCGGAACTATTGCCGGCTCGGCGATGCTGACTAGCGGCGACACGGACATGACTACAGCGGCGCTAGGGATTATCCTGGTTGTCTATGCCAGTTACACACTGGTTGCGCGTCCGCTGCGCGTTCCCTTGCGTTGGGAGCGTACTTTGGCGCCGATGGTGGGTGTCGCCACCGGCTTGATCACAGGGGGCACTGGCGTCTTCGTTATTCCCGCTGTTCCATACCTCCAGTCTCTCGGGCTCAGTAAGGAGGAGCTGGTCCAGGCGCTCGGCCTTTCATTCACAGTCTCGACGATCGCCTTGGCGATTGGGCTTGGATGGCACGGCCGCGCGTTCGGCGCTATTTGGCTTGCATCAAGTCTTTCCGTCATTCCGGCTTTAATCGGAATGGCGGCGGGACAGCTGATCCGAAAAAGGATCAGCCCAAGCGCGTTCCGCCGTGTTTTCCTCCTGGGTTTGTTTTGTTTGGGTCTGTCGATGGCCTCCGGTGCATTATTCTGATGGCCACACGGAAGCCCGAAACTTCAAGTCGTGCTGATGAACTTACGCGGATCGATCTGCGGTGCAGCGATGGAGTTGTGCTCGGCGGCAATCTTTGGATACCGGGCAACCGTCAACCAGTCGGCCAGGTCATCATCAACTGCGCAACCGGTGTGCTCTCGCGTTATTATCACCGCTACGCCCGATTTCTTTCCACTTTTGGTCTGGTGGTTCTCACCTATGACTACCGAGGTATAGGTCTTTCGCGCCCTAACGATCTACGAACCTGCGGGTACACATGGCGAGATTGGGGTGAGAAGGATTTCGAGGCCGCCGTAATGATGATGCGAGGCAAGCACCCATCGCTTCCCCTTTCAGTTATCGGACACAGTATCGGCGGATTTCTCCCGGGCTTGGCGGCGAATTCGCGTGAGATCGACCGTATGTTGACCGTCGGCGCACAGTTCGCCTGGCGCGGGGACTACGCTCGCCGTGAACGAATGCGGCTCATTCTAAAGTGGCACGTTGCAATGCCCGCAATCACTGCGATCTGCGGCTATTTTCCCGGCCGGAAACTGGGATGGTTAGAGGATTTGCCAAAAGGTGTTGCTCTGGAGTGGGCCTTTCGGCGCTCCCAATTCGAGCTGAGTTATCCGAGAGAGGATCGAGAACCAATGTTGATGCGCATGGCTTCAATTACAGCGCCGATAGTGGCCGTTGTGGTGTCGGATGACGAGATCGGCACCATTGAAGCTGTACATCGAACGCTTTCTCACTACGAAAATTCCGACCGGACGATGGTGTTACTCAAGCCCCCTGATCTCGACTCCGCCGCAGTCGGGCATTTTGGTTTGTTTCACGACCGACATATAAACAGCTTCTGGCATCAGACGCTTTATTGGTTGCTCAATGGCCAGAACCCGTGGCCCTATGACGTTGCATTTTCTATTCAGAACGGCGCGTACAGCGGATGAATTTTGCCGGTCTCCGCAGAGTACTTGCCGTCCCCTAAAGCTGGCGCAACGATACTGGCACGTGGTTCTCGCAAGTAAATGCGTGTTGCCACCAAGCCAGCAGATTTTGCTGCCTATAGAAAATCGAGAGGAGCGAGGTTGCCGCCTTGCTCTTTGAGACGAGACAGATAGGCAGTGTGATCGAGGACCTGGTAAGGAAAATACAGGCCAGCCGGAGTAGGAGTCCCATTCAAGCCGGCCAGCCGTTCGAGTATCATGCTCGTACCGAGCGCAGTGAGTGCTGCAGCACCACCTGGATGAAAGACAGAATGGCGGCTCCGCAGCGCCCGGCCTCCATCGCCTTCCCCTGCCAGTTCTATGATAATTTCCGTCGATTTTGCTTCGCCACGGCGGCGCGAAGAGCTGACGCCGGTGGCGATGTTGAATTCCACGTTTCGCGCGCCGGTTTCCGCAGCCAGACCAGCAACATCGATGGAGGAAAAACCTGAGGCCTCAATCATCGTACCGTCGATTGCTCGAAAGTTGGATTTGGCGTCGTCTCCGCTACGCCAAATCCATGTTCCGTCGCGACGAGACAGTGCGGATGGTAACATCTTGCTCAATCGCTCGAAATCTTCGGCAACGGCTGGCCCCCCACCATCCTGTTCGTCGACGAGCGCGCTGATTAAGATATCGTCAACTCGCGCGAACGCCTTGGCGCACTCCAGGCTTGCGACAGTCGTGGCACCCACAAGCCACTCGTAGCCCAGCACTATGGCCGCTGCTTGTGGTCTCCGCATGTAAACAGCAACTTCGGGCGCAATCTCATAGATACCCGACGAAATGCCGAGATGCGGTATGTTTCGCGCGTGAGCGTAATGAAGCCCGGCCAACCGTTCGTCCGAATAGAAAACTGCCACGGCTCGTACTGGCCGATCTCCAAGACCGAGATCGGGAGCTTTAGGATCAATGCTGACGCCTTCCGCATTGCCAATCTCGTTGACTACCTTGCCGATTTTGTCTGGATCCCGTCCACCGATCAGCAATGGAAGTTCGGGATGAGCGGCGCGCAGAGCATCTGCAGTCCGTCTTCCGATCGAACCGGAGCCGCCCATAAGGAGTATCGGAGCAGATGTCATAAGGCGGCCCTTTCTCGCTTAGATATTTCGCACTGTATTTCCACAAGCAGCTTGGGTGATGTTTGTTCCGAGCCTTTTGAAGTTTCAAAGCGATTGGTGATCAGGCCGGGATTCGCCGTTTGAAGAAGTAGTGAAGGACGAAATGTGCCGGTGAAACGACCGCAACCAGTTCCCAGTCGTCGGCACCCAACTCATTTAGCTGCGCGATTTCCAGCGTTCTTTCCACGGTAAGATATTCCCACTTCATGATGGACCTCATCTGTGTCGCCGCGTCTTGGGTGGTATCTGCCACTTGGCTTGCGGGTAGGGATTAGGATGCGCGCCTCAAAACGTCTTCACTTCGTCAACCGGCTCTTGCCAATAGCTGTCGATGATGTTGCGGCAATTCCGGATGACGTGCTCGCCAATCTCCGGATTGCCGCCTCGCAAAGTATTCGGATCGCCGCCGCAGAGGTGTACAAAGCTGACTTGCTGTACGGAAAACGTGAAATAGCCTTCACTCGTTGGTTCGAGCTCCAGCCCGGCGTCCTGCACATTTCTTGCGACCTCGTCTGTCGCGTCGGAAATGGCTTGAGCCACTTTCTCAAGCATTGTGTGCTCGGCAGCATTCTGGATCGCCAAGAAGCGTTGCTGCTCTGGAGTCGGAATTGGGCAACTTCTGTCTGCCATCAAAATCTCCTGAAACAAACGTTCAACTGATGCATGCTCTGCGGTAACAGGACCTTGGTTTTGGATGGGCCGTCCTTAGATTTCGGTCGTCAGTAAGGTGAATAGCATTGCTGGCGCGGTCCATTGAATGGCTGGAACGTGTTGTCGCTCGCACGATAGGAGCGGTATCGGGCGAAGCACCAATCGACATGGCTATCAGTATTTAGATACCTTGGAGGTGGCGCATACCGCGGCTGCTGAGACTGCACGATCGCGCCACCAATAATGGCACCGGCTGCAAGGCCGCCGATTACGGCTGCTGTTTTGGATCGGTCATGACGACGGTGATGGTGCCACGAGGGGCGACCGTAATATCGGTCACGGTGATAGCGATGCCTATGATGACCCCGCCAATGGCGTCTGTCTGCTCGCCACCTGCGGTCGCCATTCCATTGAACCTTTTCGACAGACTGCGGCGCATGCAGCTGGATGGCCCCGAAGGTCGGCAACGCCTGCACCGGCGTCGTCCCAGAAAGGGCGGTTATCATAGCGACCAGGAAAACGATTATCTTTTTCATATTACTACTCCTTGAATGGGCAAGAGGGTCTGATCCGCCTGGCAAGGAAGGAACGCCTCAATTGGCGACGTCGAAGAGCTTGTTTTGGGCGTCTGTGGGCTGGCGGAGGATCATTCCAGGTGGTTTTTTTTAGGCTCTATCCCTGTCAATCCTCGAAAAATCCGGGATCGATTTTCGCAAGAACAGAATAGGCGGCTTCGATGCGCGCCGAGTTTGGCCAGAACCGATTGGCAAGGATTACAATTCCTGTACCGCGCCCGGGCTGAAACAGCGCATAAGCTCCGAATCCGCTCGTTGATCCTGTTTTCGATAAGGTCGCGATCATCTCGGCCGGCACATGCAAGCTCGGGGGGGCGATCTTGTTCGCCTTCAGGACGAATTCTGGGTCAATTCCCTGGAATAGATCGGTTCGCCGTGCCGGAGCCCGATAGAGCTCCCAACCCAAGCCCTGATGCATTTGACGAACCTGATAGACCGGAGATCGCGCTGCGGTAAGAGCCGTTCTCAACGGGCCCTCAGATCGCTCGGGATCCACGGACGCTTCAATGAAGCGAAGTAGATCAGCTGCAGTCGTTTTGATGCCGTACGCTTCCTGATCGAATACTCCGGGCGTAACCCGCACCGGCGTATTGTCGCTCGTGTAGCCCTGCGCATACGATTCCAGGCGATCTTCGGGAACTGTAAGAAACGTATCCGACAGCTTCAGCGCCTTGATCACCTTATCATCGAGGAGTGAGGCAAAGGACGCGCTGACGCTTTTCGCCGCCAGATAGCCAGACAGTCCCATGGACGTATTCGAATAAAGGCGGCTGGAGCCGATTTCGGCAGTGGGCTTGAAGCCTTTATAATAGGCGAGGAAATTCTGTTCGTTGACGTCCGTGGGGAACTGGAGCGGAAGGCCTCCGGCCACATAAGTGTGAAGATCAAGGAGCGAGGCCGCTCCAAGCGGGCTTTGCGCGAGTTCCGGTAGAATCTCTCTTACCTGGGTGTAGAGATCAACCGAGCCCTCGGCTTGAAGGCGTGCGAGTAATGTTCCTGTGAATGGTTTGGATAACGAACCGATCTCGAACAGTGTTTCGTCGTTTACCGGCGCGGCCGTTTCACGGGATGAAACCCCATAGTGGAAGATATGGTGATGGCCATCGTGTAGGATCCCGATCGAAAGGCCCGGGATTTGATGCTCTGCCATTAGAGGTTCTGCCACCGAGCCAATTTTCGAGTGCAGATCCTCTTCAGATGCTGCCGACCCGATCGACAAACCAACCCCGACGAGAAGAGCGATAGTGTTCAGATAAATGCGCATTCACACTCCATTCGGGACCAAACGACGAGCTTTCAGGAAGATGTCTGCATCACTCGATAAAGCGCTTTCCGAGATAGTCATGGACGCCCAAAATTACGGGAACGTTACGTCCGACGAGCGGAATTGGGGTGATTTGCAGACGGTTGACCTGTAACCGTTGATGTCAACATCGAACTGCCGCGATTGGTCTTAGCTTGTAGTGGGCCGTCGCGCTGCACGAGGCAACCGGCAATGCGTTATTTCGATCAGCGGCGGGGAAAGGGCCAGAGATGGCGCGCGATGGAGGGCTACATCTAGTATTCTTGACGATGTACTTTGAGCCGTAGGGCATTGCGCCATCTAATGACAAACACACTGCCTTGGCCGGGTGAGGACCTTAGCTCAATAAAGCCGCCATGCCTCTCGATGATCTCATTCACCATGCTCAAACCGAGACCGGCCCCGGATCCGTGAGGATTAACGCGGAAAAACGGCTCAAAGATACGTGGATGCAATTCATTTGCTATACCAATACCCTCGTCGGAGATTGAGACCGAGCCGTTGGTTTCCACCTTCACCGTGATGTCGCCACGTCCGCCTCCATATTGGATTGCATTGCGCACCAGATTGGTAAAGGCGCGGTCCAACGCCTCTTCATCCCCCTCCATGAACACTTTGAGATCGTCCGAATCGAAGGAAATTTCATAGCCTTCAGATATTGCGAATGGTGCGAGATCAGCAACAACCTTTGACAGAAGGTGGGTCAAGTCGATTTTCTCTGAGATCGGCTGGTTCTGTCGGTATCGCTCGAGATCTAGGAGTTGGTTGGTGATGGCCGTAAGCCGTTTGATGCTCCTTTGGATATGAAGTTTCTCGTCGCTTTGCGGCAAGGTATCGGTACGAACCTGAAGGACGGCAATTGGCGTGCGTAGCTCGTGAGCCGCGTTGACGAAAAATCGCTCCGTTTTCTCGAACCCGGCGTCGAGGCGATTGAGGGCGAGATTGATTTCCTGGACAACCCGCAACAGCTCTCTGGGCAGCCCGTTTTCATCAACAACGCCACCGCGGGCCTCGAAATCAACCTTGTTCAAACGGTCAGTCAGTTCCTTGAGAGAACGAAGCGACCATTTCGATACCCAGGGAACACCAACAAGCGTAATCACAACGAGTATCAAGGCAGGTATACCTATCGCTATCTGTCCGACGACAAAGGTCAGTTGATATAGGGACATTGCTACGCCGCCGGCCAGAACAGTCGCTTCCCCTGCCGCCGTCTGAATCTTGTCAATCGTGGCTTGCCGATCTGGAGCATCGACATAACCACGCAGCTCGACGCTGCGAAAATCGTCGAGAAACGCAGCGTTCTCAGCGATGTCTTTCGGGATCTCGCCGTGTCGAAGGGTTGTGCCATCGGCAAGGCGGACCACAAACCAAGACGTGGGCCATTCATCCATCACTGTTTGAAGTGCCTGTGTAGGGTGGATCGCGGCATTGCCATTTTGGTCAATTGTAACGGATTTCGAGATTTCCTGCGGGTACCAGGTTGAGGGGACTGCCCCACGAGGAGAACTCAGGGTCGCGATGTATAGGACGAGCGCGAACGAAGCGATGATGGTGACAAGTTGAAGTGTGATAAAGCCGAGTGTGAAACGCCAGCGCAACGAATGGTGGGACATCTTATTTCTGCTCATGGAGGAAATAGCCCACCCCGCGAATGTTTCTTATGACGATGTCGGCGCCGGCATCCGCCAGCTTGCGGCGGAGGCGTGACATATTGGCTTCCAGCGAGTTCGACTGAATCTCATCGTCGAACGAATACACACTCTCTTCCAGCGATGACCGCAGTACCGTTCGTCCGAGATTTTTCAGAAGCGCCTCGATGATTAAAAGCTCTCGTCGAGCGAGGTCCAGCCGAAGATCGTCGACATACAGGTCTCGTGTTGCCCGATCATAACGGACATTCCCAGCCGTGATCGCGTCCTCCTTGGCGTCAGGCGTACGGCGCGTCACGGCATTCAGGCGAGCTACCAACTCGTCGACTTCGAACGGCTTCGGCAGATAATCATCGGCGCCGCCATTAAGCCCCGCAATTCTGTCCTTCGTGGATCCCATGGCGGAGATGATTATTGAACGTGTTGCACTGGCCGTTTGCCGGATGTCGGCAAGCAATTCGCTACCATCTCCGTCAGGGAGCTGGCGATCGATGAGAACAACATCGTATCGCTCCATGGCAATCGCCTCTCGCGCCATAGCGAGGTCGGCGACAGATGCCAGAACGAAATCATGCCTTGAAAGCGCTGTCCGAAGCGCTTCAGCCATTTCGGGATCGTCTTCGACCAGCAGGATTTTCATGTCGCTAAATGAAGTACCTTACGAGGTAGATGATTTCAAAGTCTTCGTAGACCGCGCCCAAGAGAAGGAGCGGGATAACAAGCGTGCAAAGCGAGAAGACCTGCGCGGCGAGGTCTGCGCGCACGATTCCCGATATCGCGTTCAATACGGCTGGCTGGATTTCCGGAACAAGGACCGTTATTGTCATACCAAACAGGCTGAAAGATGCGGCATTAAGGACGATAAACTCAGTTCTGTGGCGGCGAATGAGACTGGCGGCCTCCCGAAAGGGACTTAACTTAGGGGTTCTCGATGTTTGTCACTTCGACCGGAAATGCCTCGAGATTGGGTGTGGATTATCGGTGAGAGGCTGGCGCACCTGCATCCTAAAGCTGATTTGCATCAGCGGACGGTTGCTCAAATAGGTCGGGCTTAACCAACTCGAGCCTCCCACCAAACCTCAACCTAGTCCCGCTGCCTCTCTCGCCTCATGCGCTCGTGCTGCCTGCGTGCATCTTCCGCCATTACTTGGCTGAGCCTTGCTGCCTCAAGAGTCCGCAATTGCGCGTCGTCACGGCGCTGCTGCTGCTGGAGCATGCATCCGGTATGGGATGATGATGCGTAACGTGCCCCCATTGCGGAGCAGGTATCGAGATCGGCATAGCGCTCCTGTTCCGGTGTTTGGCAGCCGGTCAGGATCAGGAGGCCAGCGAAAATCTTGCTGGCATAGAGGCATTGCCGGACGAGATGATCTGGGGAGGCTTTGCTCATTTGATATACCTTCTTTTTAGGCAAGTCATTCGATTGCGAGAGCGAAGCGCGGTCCCGCCCGGACCTTATGGGATTGTACAGTTACGCAGAAATTACATGATCACTTTTGCCGCGCATCCGGGTTCCAGGCATGAGGCGCACAAGTCGGCACGTGAGGTTGACCACCTTGCGTCATAGTTTACGGGGCGGGCGGCGTTAACCCGCGGCTAAACCACGCCGGCAGCTGCTCCGCCGTCATGGTAAAGGCACGACCGCCTACGGATGCGAAGGTCGCCCCATTATTCACAGACAAGACAATGTTCTCGTTCTTCCATCCCGGCCAGATTCGGGAACTGCTGGGGCCGATATATTTGGTTCACCGTCCACGATAAACGAAGTCGGGTGGCTCGGCGCAGCTGTCGATTTCGGCCTGCTCCACCAGCAGTTGCCGCATCGGAGAGCGGATACAGACAGGGTCGGTGGCGAACGCATCGCCGGCGAGCGCCATCGCCTGGCAACGGCAGCCGCCGAAATCGATCGCCTTGCGTTCGCAGGACCGGCAGAGTTCAGGCATCCAGCTGTCGCCACGATAGGCGTTGAACGCGTCGCTGTCATACCAGATGTCGGCCAGCGTCCTGCCGCGCACCGTCTCGAAATTCAAAGACGGAATGCTTTCGGCCGCGTGGCAGGGGAGAACCTTTCCGGAGGGCGTGACGTTGAGGCCGGTGCGACCCCAGCCGCCCATACAGGCCTTAGGATAGGTTGAGTGATGGTCGGCCGGAACGTAGTCGATGACGATGACGCCTTCCAGCCGATTGCGGGCCTCGTCGACAAAGACGTTAGTCTTCAGCACCTGTTCCTTTGTTGGCATCAGCGCCTTACGGTTTTTCTCCGCCCAGCCATGGAACTGCACGGTGGCGATTTCGATCCGGCGTGCGCCAAGCTTCACGGCCAGATCCAGCATGTCACCGATTTGGTCCATGTTCTGCTTGTGGCAGACGGCGTTGACGGTAAGCGGGATGCCCGCCGCATGCGTCCATTGCGCTACCGCGATCTTGCGGTCATAACCGCCCTTGTAGCCGCCCACCTTGTCGGCCAGTGTCGGTGTCGCCCCCTGGATCGAAAGCTGCAAATGGTCGAGCCCGGCTTCGGAGAGCTCGGCGATCCGCTTTTCGGTGAGCCCAATGCCAGAGGTGATCAGGTTGGTATAAAGCCCGGCCTCGGCAGCGGCCGCAGTCAATTCCACAAGATCGCGCCGGGCTGCCGGCTCGCCTCCGGAAAGATGCAGGTGCAGCACGCCGAGCGCCGCAGCCTGTTGAAAGACCGAAATCCATTCCTCGGTAGAAAGCTCGGCCTTGACGCCGTCCAGTTCCAGCGGGTTGGAGCAGTAGGGACAGGCAAGGGGACAACGATGCGTCAGTTCGGCAAGCATGGCGATCGGCGCGGGAATGCGGATGAGCCCGGCTACCCCGTCCAGGTTCGTCCATGCGCTTGTCCGTGAAATGCTGACATGCTCGTTCACTATTTCAACTCCAGCATCCGGCGCTTGGAAAACTCGACGACGAAGGCAATCACATCTGTGAGGATCCGCTCTTTTGGCTCCTCGAACGTTACCGAAAATTCCTGCGCGATAGCATCAAGATCGCGTTCCCCGTCGAGCGCCTTGACGATCATCACGGCAATCTCGTCGAGCGCCAGCGCCCGTTCCGGCGCCAGAAGCACAGTCTGGCCGCGCACAGGATCTTCCCGCAGACGCACACCGCGGGCAAGCTTTGCCACGGTCTGCGCCGTGACAGTCACCGCAGAAGGCTCGCTCATTCGGCCGCTCCCCTGATTGCCTGCTTGCGTACAGGCTGGTCGAGATCGCCGATCACGCCCTCCCTGCCATCCCAGCCACCCGGCGGTAGGAGTGCCGGCGAAACGTAGGCGCTGTGCAGAGCATCAAGCTGCGCCCAAAGCACGTCGGTCTTGAAGGTTAGTGCGGCGGCCGCCGCATCCTGCTTTTCCTTCGTGTCCGCATGGTCGAGAACGTAATTTAGGCCAAAAGCGACATCCACCGGCGCCTCGTCGAGACGCTTGCGAAAATAAGACAGGGCCTCTTCATTGGCAAACGCGTAGTGCTCTATGAGCCCGGCAATCCGGTTCTTGTGGATGGTCGGCGCGAAAAGCTCGGTCAGCGAGGCGGCGACCGCATCCAGTATCGGCATTTCGCGCACGAAACGCACATAGGCATCGCAGGCAAACGTCGTGCCCGGTAGGACGCCGCGATTGGAGGCGACGTAATCCGGATCGAGCCCGACAGCCTCGGCAAGTTTCAGCCATCGGCGTATGCCACCGCCCTCTGCCACGCCGCCGTCATGGTCCTCAATGCGCTTGCGCCAGACACGGCGGATCGAAATGTCCTCGCAGCGAGACAGGAAGGCGGCATCCTTCAGCGGTATCCGGCTCTGGTAATAGAAGCGGTTGATGATCCAGGCGCGCACCTGCGTGATCGAGCACCGGCCGCCATGCAGCATGCTGTGGAAAGGATGCTTGTCGTGGTAGCGTGCGTCGCCAATGGCGCGCAGGCGGGCTTCGAAATCGGCTCGGTTTTGTGCTTCAGGCAAGGTCGATCTCCATTCCGTCGTAGCCGACCTCGAAACCAGCGGCAGTGACGGCATTCCGCTCCACGCCATCGCGCCAGATCGGGTTGGTATTGTTGATATGAACATAGACCATCCGGCCTACATCGAGTTTCGACAGCACGTCGAGGCTGCCAGTCCCGTTCCCGGTAATCGGCATGTGCCCCATCCGTTGCCCGGTCTTGATGCCGGTACCAACGCGGATCATCTCGTCGTCGGTAAAGACTGTACCATCGAAGAAGACGAGATCGGCACCGCGGATGCGCTCGCAAAGCCAATCGGGAAGCGTCGCACAGCCCGGAATATAATAGGCCCGCTTGCCGTTTGCCGAGAACTCGACACCGATCGTCTGTTCGCCTTCAAGGCCGAGTTCCGGCTCGCCTTCCTCGAGAAACAGCGCGACCTTACCTGGTACCGCGAAAATCCGCGTCCGGAGCCCGTCGAGCGGCGAAAACTCTTCGTCGAGCCGGATTACATTCCGCTTGACGACGGCCGGATCGAGCACATGGAATACCGGATTGGCGGCGATCACAGCGCCGATCGCCGACGTAGAGAAGAGATCGAAGGCCTGCTTTTCGCGCATCGTCAGCAGCCCACCAATATGATCAACATCGCCATTGGTAATAATGACGCTTTTGATCGGGCTATGGCGAAGTGTTTTCGGATGAAGCTGCGGTGTCTGCTGGATCTGCTGGCGGATGTCGGGAGAGGCATTGAAGATTGCCCAAGTCTCGCCATCGAGACTGACGGCAAGCGACGACTGCGTCTGCGGGAGAATTCCTGCGGAAGGATCGCGGGCGGCAGAGCAATTGGAACAGTTGCAGTTCCATTGCGGCAACCCGCCACCCGCGGCAGAGCCGAGCACGAGAAACCGAAGAGCGGTCATGGGGCCCGTGCTCGTCACGATTAGAACAGAACCGGCTCGTCGCCGTCTGCCGGTGCGTAGCGGTTGATTTCCATTCCACACGATACTTCAACAAACTTCGGTGCAGTCCATTTCATGTCCGAACTCCTATCGTCGTTTTTCAGCGACCGAGGCCGCAGGCTAAAGGTAGTCAGGCGGGTAATGGTTTAAACCCGCCCTCACGAACACGTTATGTGCGCTGCACACAACGTGCTTTTGCAAGCGAAGCGAATGACTGACGGATGCAGATCATAAGCCCACTGCGCTTGGCGACATGAGCGCCAAGACTATGTCAGTTTCCGCTTGTGGAAACTGAATAAGCCTTGAATGAAGCCGGATTAACCTCGGACTTGCCCCGCATGGAAAGCCTGGATTCCAGCGCCCACACAGTGTTCCCGACGACGGTCACACCCGCAGGACCAATTAAACCGGATCGTAGCGTCTCGACCTCAACCACATCACCTTTGACGGTCAAGAGATCGATGTTGCCCGAGCCTTCTGCCAGGACGAACTGGGTCTCATTCAGCCGGCGCATGCCATCCGGCTGGACCAGTTGCCGCGAGGTGGTCAGGGTGATTGGAGCGCCGGCCGACCCGTCCGCCTTCAACTCGATACGGAATAGTTTGCCCGAGAAGAAACTGTTGACGAACAACTGGCTGCCATGGAAATCAAGACCGTCGGCGCCATCGAGTTCCGGCCATTTCGCCCATTCCTCCAAAGTCTGACCACCTTCCGGAAGGCGCAGGACGCGGCCGCCGGTGGTGTCGGCAACGTAGGCCGCTTTGTCCGGGCCGATGGCAATGTCGTTGCACAGTCCCGTGCCACCGGGCAGCTGATGCTTGCTGCGGAAAACGCCGGTCTGGAGATGGTATTGGTAAAGTGCCGGTATGGCGAGGGGCTCTCCGGCAGCGGGCGGGTCCATGCGCGAGGAGCAAATCCAGAGAGTGGTGGAAGCGTCGTCGGCTAGGACGCCAAAGGTGTGGAGCAGGCCATTGTCGCCAGGGGCGATCCACTGGGTTGCGATCGTCGAACCTGGAGCGGCCTTGAAGATGCCGCCCGAGCCGACCGAACTGGTAATGATGGTCCCGTCTCGCGCAGACGTGATGCTCTCAGGGAATACCTTTGGACCATCGATGACGATTTCGGTCGGGGTCGAGGCCGCTTGGCCAGCCAACTTAAAGTCAAGGCGATAGCTACGCTCGGCAAGAAACGTCTAGCGGTCACGCTCATCAATATCCGGGTTCCTTGTATCAGGTTCAGGCAGCTCATAAGTTGCGTCCTCCAAATTGTATGAAAGGCTTCAGGCTGTTATCCCGCCATCCACATTCAGTACGGTGCCGGTGATGAACTTCGCCGCCGGGTTAACCAGGAGTGCCATCGCGGCGGCGATGTCCTCCCGCTCGCCATAGCGCCGAACGTAGTAAGTGCGCGCAGCCCGGACCAGGAAGTGATTGATCGCACGACGCTGAATACATGGGAGGACAAAAATGTCGTCGACATCGTAAAAGCAACGGGGCGCAAGCAACTGGTCATTGCTGGCCTTTACACCGAGATCTGCGTCGCGATGCCGGTTATACATGCTCTTGGGGACGGATGGGACGTGACGGTGATCACCGATGCCTGCGGTGGTGTCTCCGTCGAGGCGCACCAGAGAGCGGTCCAGCGCATGATCGCGGCTGGCGCCAATGTGATGACGTGGCTGGCACTTGCGTCCGAATGGCTCCGCGACCATGCACGAACGGAACATATCGAAGAATTCGTCGAGGTGCTCAAGGAACATTAGCCGGGCAGTGGTATTGCGTTCCTGTGGGAGCAGCAGCTGCTTAACACCGATGTGAAATCGCTGGAAAGCTCCGGTTTCTAAACAGACGGCTAAGAATTCGTCGCCCTCTCTGCGGCGGCGAATTTTTTAACACCCGAGCAATGAACCAGAATTGTATCGATCAGCCGCTTCCGAAGTGGCGATTTTCGGTCGCCGCCAAGATTATCGATGCCAATGAAGCCTTAGGTGGAATTCCACGTGTTGCTTTTCAGATGACGTCGGCAGTGTTCGATACGGTCGCCATGAGCCGGTCGATCGAGCTTTTGGGAGCCGACGTCGCTTCGGCCTTTAGAGCAGTCAGTTCAAACTCGCCAGGTGTCAAGCATTCTGCGGTGCGCCGCTGACAGCGTATCTCCTGAGCAGAATTTCGGCCGCGCGAAACACTGATAATCGTCAAGAGAAAGGTTGATGCAAAATCATGCCTACACTTTACTATGCCTTGGGTGCGTGCTCGCTTGCGCCTCATATCGTTCTGGAATGGATAGGCGAGCCTTATGAGGCAGTCAGGGTTCAGTATGGCTCCGGAGAGCTGCTCTCGGTAAATCCTGCCGGTGCAGTACCAACCTTTCGAGAGGATGATGGCTGGGTTCTGACACAAGCCGGGGCGATACTTGACTATCTGGCGCAGAAGCATCCTGAGGCAGGTCTCGGCGGTTGCGGCGGCATGCGAGCCAGGGCCGAGGCGCATCGCTGGTCAGCCTTCTTTACCTCGGACGTTCACGCGGCCTTCTGGCCGATCTTCATGCCCGAGCGATATTCGATTGACGCAAGCGAAAAGGCTTGATGGGCGACGGTGGAAGCGGGATACAAGCTTGTCGCTAAGCAGTTCGGCATTCTCGAGCGTCACCTCGAAGCGCGTGAATTCATCCTTGATGGAGGGCGTTCGATTATCGACGCCTATTCCTTCCCGATGATCCGTTGGGCGACGAAACTCCTGCCCGCAGGCTTGACGGAATATCCCAACGTGCAGGCGCTGCATGACAGGATAAAAGCTGATCCTGCAGTCGAGAGAGTTCTTGCTTGCGAGACAAGCACTTAACCGACGGAAGCCTATGTCTCGTTTCAAGAGACCATATATCCAACGATTTACGATATCCAGAATCCTAATAGTCGGCTCGAGAAAAACGCCAGCTGAGGAAATGACATCAACAATGAACCTGCAGCATCAAGCCGCGGGAAGGTGGAACGAGAGGAAAGCGTCTCGAAAGGACGATACCGAATCATCATTCATGGCGTAGAGGCCGAGATGACCTACAGTCGAGCCGGCGAGGAGCGCATCATTTCAGGACCTTCATGTTGCATATGAACTCAGTTTTACCGCAGCGTTCATTGATTGGCGAACACGCTCAATCAATTCGTCAAGAACAGCAATTCTCTGTGCACCGACGGGGCGTATCGCGTAATATGCGACCTCTATCTTTGGTTCGAACGGTATCGCTACCACTTCGGCACCGGCTGAACGCAGGCTGGTATGATCCACGATGCCGACACCCATCCCGGCCGATGCGAAATGACAGCAGTTCAGCATCGATGTTTCCATCGTGCTGATCGGCTGATGGTCCTCAATCGAAAAGGCACGGTCGAGTGCCAGCCTGAGCGGGGAATTGCGACCTGGTATCAGCACGCGCTCGTCCAGCAGATCGCCTGGTGAAATCTTCGAACGGGACGCCAGGGGATGGCCCGCTGTCACCGCCGCCACTGCTTGGGAACTATGGAGAAGAGTGGCGTTCTTGTCGCTCATTCGGGGCGAACCGAACACTAAGCCGAGATCATAACGGTTTTGCTCGACCATATCCCAGATATAGCGACTATTCTCGACGTCAATCACAAGTGGGATATCCAGCCTTGTTCCCATCGTCTCCATAATAGCCTGCTGCAGATAGGGGCGAACAAGGGAGGTAACGCTGCCAATGCGCAGGACGGTGTTCTTGTGCAATCGGATGTCAGCGGCCGCCTGAGCAATCTGGTCGAGACCCAGATAGAGCCGCTCCACCTCCCGGTAGAGCTGTGTCGCCTCTGCTGTCGGTATGAGACGGGCCCCGGCGCGCTCGAACAGCGTCATCTGCACGATATCTTCGAGATCGCGAATAAGACGGCTAACGGCGGGTTGGGTCACATTCATGGCTTCGGCAGCGGCGGTAATGCCACCAGCCATCATAACGGCTCGGAAGGCTTCCACCTGCCTCGGTTTCAATCTCACCTTTCAATCCTTCCATAATATTTTTGCATGACTTAAGCACAAAATGCGATTTTTCTTTTGTCAGGTAAAACGTTAATTGACGTTTACCCGCAGGGAGAGTGCGGTATCTGGACAACCCGGAGGAGTCCCCATCATGAAGTTTTCTGTGTTCGCAGCCGCATTGGCAGCGTCTGTTTTCGCCATGCCGCTCGCAAGCCAGGCTCGGGACCTGACCGTTGGTCTGTCCGCTTCGACGACGTCCATGGACCCGCAATTCTATGTCGTCGGCCCCAATAGCGCGATGGCGCGCAACATTTTCGATGGCCTCGTCAATCAGGACGACAAGCAGCAGATCCAGCCGGCTCTGGCTGTATCCTGGCAGATCGTCGATGACACGACCTGGGAATTCAAGCTGCGCGAAGGCGTAAAGTTTCACGACGGCAGCGATTTTACCGCCGAAGACGTGGTTGCCAGCATCAAGCGCATTCCGCTCGCCTCGACCAACAGCCCGAGTTCGTTTGCCGCTTATGTCAAGGCGATCACCGAAGTCACCGCCGTCGATCCGCTGACGGTGCGCATCAAGACGTCGGGCCCGACGCCACTGCTTTTGAACAACCTCAGCCGTATCGCCATTCTGCCGGCAGAGATGGAAAAGGTGACGACCGGTGAAATGAACACCGGCAAGGGTGTCATCGGCACCGGCCCGTTCAAGTTCGTCTCGTGGTCGCCGGATGACAATGTCGTCGTTGCCAAGAACGATGCCTATTGGGGCGAAAAGGCTCAGTGGGACAAGGTGACGTTCCGCGTCTTCAAGAACCCGAGCGCCCGTGTTGCCGCGATGCTGTCCGGCGATGTCGACATGATCGAAAACATCCCGACCGCCGATACGCGCCGTCTGGAAGCTTCGGACAAGATGAAGGTCGTCAATATTGCCGGCAACCGCATCATGTATCTGCACATGGACCAGAACCGCGAAGAATCGCCGTTCGCCAAGGGCGCCGATGGCAAGAACCCACTGCTGAACGCCGACGTTCGTCGCGCCCTGTCGCTGTCGATCAACCGCGAAGCGCTGGTCGACCGCATCATGGACGGCCAAGGCGTGCCGGCCGGTCAGGTCGTGCCGGAAGGTTATTTCGGGTATGACCCGGCCATCAAGGTCGATGCCTACGATCCGAACAAGGCCAAGGAACTGCTTGCCAAGGCCGGTTATCCGGATGGTTTTGCGCTGACCTTCCACGCGTCGAATGACCGTTACCCGAACGACAGCAAGGTTGCGCAGGCGATCGGCCAGTTCTTCAGCCGCGTCGGCGTGAAGACCGAAGTCGCCACCCTGCCGGGCAGCGTCTATTTCACCCGCGCCTCGAACCTCGAATTTTCGTTCATCATGGGCGGCGCAGCCGTGGAGACCGGCGAAGCTTCAGGTGTTCTCGGCCCTATCCTCGAGACCTATGGCGAAAAGGCCGGTCAGGGCAATCGCGGCCGTTATTCCAACCCGGAATTCGACAAGGCGCTGAACGAAGCCCGTTCGACGCTGGACGATGCCAAGCGTGAGGAACTGCTGAAGAAGGCGACGGAAATCGCCATGGGTGACCTCGGTGTCATCCCGGTCTTCTACCTCGCCAACACATGGGCGGTGAAGAGCGACATCAACTATGCCGGTCGCTCCGATGGTTACACGCTTCCCTATTACGTGAAGCCGAACTGATCGAAAAAAACAGGAGCGGTCCACCATGTCTTTCAGCGGTGTGTTTCCCTATCTCGTTTCTCCGATCGGTCCGTCCGGCGAGGTCATGCAGGGTGTGCTGACGGATCTGGTGGACCACCTGATCGATGCGGGCGTGCATGGTCTCGCGCCGCTCGGCAGCACCGGTGAATTTGCCTATCTCTCCCAGGACCAGAGACGTCGCGTCGTCGACACGGTGATTTCGGCCAATCGTGGCCGGGTCCCCGTTGTCGCCGGCGTGGCGTCGACCTCGACCGCCGATGCCGTCGCCCAGACGGAATACATGGTCGAAGCGGGGGCGGATGGCATTCTGGCCATTCTCGAAGCCTATTTTCCGGTGAGCGACGAGGGGGTGGAAGCCTATTTCACGGCAATCGCCAAGGCGGCCAAGGGGCGGCCGGTGGTGCTCTATACCAATCCGCAGTTCCAACGCTCGGACCTGTCGCTGCCGGTGATCGAGCGTCTGAGCCGCATCGACAACATCCGTTACATCAAGGACGCCTCCACCAATACCGGACGCCTCCTCTCCATCATCGAGCGCACCCGTGGCCGCATGGAGGTGTTTGCCGCCTCCGCGCATATTCCGGTCTGCGTGATGATGATCGGTGGCGTCGGCTGGATGGCGGGACCGGCCTGCATCGTGCCCAAACAGAGCATCGCGCTTTACGAGGCGGCTAAGGTCGGCGACTGGGCGCGTGCGATGGACCTGCAGAGGCCGATGTGGAAGGTCAACGAGATCTTTGCGAAATATTCGATCGCCGCCTGCATCAAGACGGCGCTCGACCTGCAGGGTTTTGCCGTAGGCAGCCCCATGCATCCGCAAATGCCGCTCTCCGAGGCGGCGCGGGCGGAAATTGCAAGCGTGCTGCGCGATGTCGGCGCGCTCTGAAGCTTATACACCAGACATTGAAGGCATTGTTTTATGAAGCCGATTTCGATCATCGTCGATTGTGATCCCGGTATCGATGACACGATTGCGCTTTTGACCGCATTCGTTTCGCCGGAACTGAACATCCTTGGCATCACGCCGGTCAGCGGCAACCAGCCGCTGGAGCGTACGGTGCGCAATGCGCTGCAGGTCTGCGAGCTCGGCAACCGTACCGATATTCCGGTCTATGCCGGCTGTTTCCGGCCGATCATGCGCGAGCCGATCCATGGCCAGTTCCATGGCAAGACGGGTCTCGGCAACACGACGCTGCCGGATCCGGTGAAGAAGGCGGAAGACATGTCCGCCGTCGATTTTCTGATCGAAACGCTGGGCAAGGCTGCGACAAGCGGTGAGCGCATCACGCTCTGCTGCCTCGGTCCGCTCACCAATGTCGCCGTGGCGCTGCGCATGAAACCGCAGCTGGCGGAAGGCATCGAACGTATCGTCATGATGGGCGGCGCCTATCGCGAGGCGGGCAACCGCACGATGACGTCGGAATTCAACGTTCTGGCCGATCCGCATGCGGCGCATGTGGTCTTCTCCAGCGGCATCCCGATTGTCGCACTGGCTTTGGATGCTACCCATCAGGTGATGCTGAAGCCGGAGCATGTCGCCGAGTTTTCGCACGTCAGCGGCCGCATTTCGCAAACTCTGGCCGAACTCATGGCCTTCTGGGATCGCAACGACGTGCGCCGTTACGGCTCGCGTGGCGGCCCGCTGCATGATCCGCTGGTCATGGCCTATATCCTCGCACCGCATCTGTTCGAAACCCAGAAAGCCCGCGTTTTCGTCGAATACGAAAGCGAGCTCTGCATGGGCCAGACGATTGCCGACTGGTACGGCAAGAGCGGGCTGGAGCCGAATGCCGACATCGTCACCAAGGTGGATGCTGAAGGCGTGATCGCCTTCTTCCTCGAGCGCCTGTCGCGTTACGCCGACGAAAAGGTTTTCGCATGAGCAGACACAAGGTCATCATCGATGCGGATCCGGGCGTGGACGATGCCGCCGCCATCCTGATGGGGCTTGCCTCGCCGGAAATCGAGGTTCTCGGCCTGTCGATCGTGGCCGGCAATGTTTCGCTGGAACATACGGTCACCAATGCCTGCAAGCTTGTTGGCGTCAGCGGTCGTCGCGACGTGCCGGTTTTTGCCGGCGCCAGCGGCCCTTTGGTGCGCGAGCAGGTTTTTGGCAAATACGCCCGTATCGGCTCGTTCGATGACAGGCTGGTCAAGACGGGCGATATCGTGCCGTCCGAAGAAAGCGCGATCCAGTTCATCACCCGTTCGGCGCGCGCCGCTGTGGCGGCGGGTGAACAGATCACCATCTGTGCCATCGGCCCGCTGACCAATGTGGCGCTGGCGCTGATCCAGCACCCGGATGTGGCGCGCGGTATCCGCCAGATCGTCTCCATGGGCGGCGCTTTTACGGCACTTGGCCACCGCACGCCCTGGGCGGAATTCAACATCTATGCCGATCCGCATGCGGCCGAAATCGTGTTCCAGTCAGGCGTGCCGATCGTGCTGATGCCGCTCGACATGACCTTTCAGGCTCTCTTCACCGCCGACCATTTCGAGCGCTTTCGCGCCGGCGGCGAGGCGGGTGCGGCACTCTACAATCTCTTCACCACCTTCGACCGCAGCGACGAAAAACGCTTCGGTCGTCCGGGCGGGCCGATCCATGATGCGACGACGATCGCCTGGCTCATCCGCCCCGAACTGTTCACCAGCCGCGAGGCTTTTGTCGGCGTGCAGGTCACCGGCCTGACGATGGGTTATACCTATGCCGATTTCTACAAGAAGATGGACCGGCCGGCCAACGCCACCGTCGTCACCGATGTCGACGAGGCCGGGTTCATCGAATTGCTGATCGAGCGCATCGCCCGCCATGGCGGCGAGGCGCCCGGAGCCAGAACTATGGGAGGCTCACACGCATGAGCGGATACCTTTTAAGCCGGTCTCTGCAGACCGTGCTCACACTTTTCATCATGTCGGTTCTGGTCTTTGCCGGCCTGTTTCTCGTCGGCAATCCGGTCGATGTGCTCCTGAGTTCGACCGCGACGCCGGCGGAGCGCATGCAGGTCATCCAGGCCTTTGGTCTCGATAAGCCCGTCTGGGAACAGTACTGGATCTTTCTGACCAACGCGCTGTCGGGTGATCTCGGCAATTCCTTCGTGTTCAATCAGCCGGCCCTGACGCTGATCATGAACCGCATGCCGGCGACGCTGGAACTGGCCTTCGTCGCATTGTTCATGGCGCTGGTCATCGGCATTCCGCTCGGCGTCTATGCCGGCCTGAAGCCGAAAGGCTTCATTTCCAAGTCGATCATGACCTTCTCGATCCTCGGCTTCAGCCTGCCGACCTTCTGGATCGGCCTCGTGATGATCATGTATTTCAGCGTCTATCTCGGCTGGCTACCATCGTCCGGCCGTGGCGATACGGTCAACGTGCTCGGCGTGCCTTTGTCGATGTTCACGCTCGATGGCCTGTCGCATCTGTTCCTGCCGGCCTTCAATCTGGCACTGTTCAAGATTTCGCTGGTCATCCGCCTCACCCGCGCCGGCGTGATGGAAACCATGCAGCTCGATTTCGTGCGTTTCGCCCGCGCCAAAGGCCTGACTGAACGCCGCATCGTCACCGTGCATGTGCTCAAAAACACGCTGATCCCGCTGATCACCGTCATCGGCCTCGAACTCGGTTCGCTGATCGCCTTTGCCGTCGTCACCGAAACCATCTTTGCATGGCCGGGGATGGGCAAGCTGATCATCGACGCCATCGGCGTTCTCGATCGCCCCGTCATTCTCGCCTACCTGATGATCACCGTCGTCATGTTCAGCGTCATCAACCTTCTGGTCGACATCCTTTATTCGATCGTCGATCCCCGCGTCCGTCTTGAGGGGAACTCGTGATGACCGACAACAATTCGACCTCGACCACTTCGGTCCATGCGGCCGCCAACAGCGGCACGAAATCCGCCTCGCGTTCTCCGACCCGCGAAGTCATACATGCCCTGCTGCACGACAAGCTGGCGCTGCTCGGCATCGTCGTTGTGACGATCTTCATCCTCGCCGCCGTTTTTGCGCCGCTGATCGCGCCGCAGAACCCGTATGATCTGGCGCAGCTCGATATTCTCGATGGCCGTCTGGCTCCGGGTTCGGAAAGCATGTCGGGCATGACCTATATGCTCGGCACCGATACACAGGGCCGCGACCTGTTCAGCGCCATCCTCTATGGCCTGCGCACCAGTATCCTCGTCGGTCTTTCCAGTGCCGCAATCGCGCTCGTCATCGGCGCCTCGATCGGCCTCACCAGTGCCTATGTTGGCGGCCGCACGGATTCGGTCCTGATGCGTATCGTCGATATCCAGCTCAGCTTCCCGGCCATCCTGATCGCGCTGATCTTCCTCGCCATCCTCGGCCAGGGCGTCGACAAGATCATTCTGGCCCTGGTCGTCACCCAATGGGCCTATTACGCCCGCACCATCCGTGGTTCGGCTCTCGTCGAGCGCAAGCGCGCCTATGTCGATGCTGCCCGTTCGATGGCGCTGCCGGATCGCAGCATTCTCTTCCGCCACATCCTGCCGAACTGCCTGCCGCCGCTGATCGTCGTTGCCACCATGCGTGTCGCCTATGCGATCATGCTGGAAGCAACGCTCTCCTTCCTCGGTATCGGCCTGCCGGTCACCGAACCGTCGCTCGGCCTGCTGATTTCGAACGGTTTCGAATATCTGCTTTCCGGTGATTACTGGATCAGCTTCTTTCCGGGCATCGCCCTACTGTTGCTCATCGTCGCGATCAACCTGATCGGTGATGCCCTGCGCGACATCCTCAATCCGCGTCGTGAGGGCTAAGATCATGACAAACCCAATTCTTTCGATCTCCAACCTCAACACGGCCTTCCGCGTCGGCGGCGAATGGCGCAACGTCGTCAACGATGTGAGCTTTGACATCGCCCCGAAGGAAACCGTCGCCGTCGTCGGTGAATCCGGTTCGGGCAAGAGCGTTACCGCCATGTCGATCATGCGGCTTCTGTCGCCCGCCAATTCGCGGGTAACGGGCAAGATCGAGTTCGAGGGCAGGGATCTGCTGTCGATCCCGCTCGAAGACATGCAGAAAATCCGCGGCAACCGCATCGGCATGATCTTTCAGGAGCCGATGACCTCGCTCAATCCGGTCCTGAAGATCGGAGGGCAGATCACCGAGGTTCTGCGCCAGCACCGCGGCATGTCGGAAGCGCAGGCACAGGCGGAAGCCGTGCGGCTTCTCGAAAAGGTCCGTATTCCGTCGGCCAAATCGCGCCTCAACGAATATCCGATGAATTTTTCGGGCGGCATGCGACAGCGCGTCGTCATCGCCATTGCGCTGGCCTGCGATCCAAAACTGCTGATCGCCGATGAGCCGACCACCGCGCTCGACGTCACTATTCAGGCGCAGATCCTGGAACTGATCAAGACGCTGCAGGAAGAGGAGGGCATGTCGGTCCTCTTCATCACCCACGACATGGGCGTGGTTGCGGAAATCTCCGATCGCACTGTCGTCATGTATCGTGGCGAGCAGGTCGAGACCGGCACGACGCATGATCTGTTTGCCGGCGCCAAACATCCGTATACGCGCGCGCTTCTGTCGGCCGTGCCGCAACTCGGCTCGATGACCGGCAAGGACCGCCCGCTGCGTTTCCCGCATGTCGACATGGCAACGGGCGAAATCCAGCCGGTCAAGCCGACCGAAGATACCGTCAAGCGTGACGCGCCGCCGATCCTCAAGGTCGACAATCTTGTCACCCGCTTCCCGGTCAAACAGGGTTTTCTGCGCAAGACGATCGGCCGCATTCATGCCGTCGAAGGCGTGTCGCTGGAACTGCGTCAGGGCGAAACCCTGTCGCTGGTTGGCGAGAGCGGTTGTGGAAAATCCACGACCGGACGCTCGATCATCCGCCTGACCGATCCTGTTTCGGGCGAGGTGCAGATCCACGGCAAGAACGTCTTGAAAGCCGGGAAATCGGAACTGACCGATATCCGCCGCGAAGCGCAGATGATCTTTCAGGACCCGTTCGAAAGCCTCAACCCGCGTATCCGTGTCGGTCAAGCGATCGCCGAGCCGATCATCACCCATGGTCTGGTCAAGGCATCGGATGCCCGCCAGCGCGTTGGCGAACTGCTGGAGCGTGTAGGCCTCGCGGCCTCGATGGCGGATCGTTTCCCGCACGAGTTCTCCGGCGGCCAGCGCCAGCGTGTCTGTATCGCCCGTGCGCTTGCGCTAGAACCAAAGCTGCTGATCGCCGACGAGTCCGTTTCGGCGCTCGACGTGTCGGTCAAGGCGCAGGTCATCAACCTGATGCTCGACCTGCAGGAGAAATACGGTCTCGGTTACCTGTTCATCAGCCATGACATGGCGGTTGTCGAGCGTATCAGTCACCGTGTCGCGGTCATGTATCTCGGCGAGATCGTCGAGATCGGGCCGCGTCAGGCCGTGTTCGAAAATCCGCAGCACGATTATACCAAACGTCTGATAGCGGCAGTGCCGATTGCCGATCCGTCACGTCGGCAGACGCGCCGCATCTCCAATGACGAGATCAAAAGCCCGTTCCGTACTGCCGATTATGTTCCGCCGAAGCGCACTTATGAGGAAGCCGGCGAAGGCCACTTCGTTCAGGTCGCGTAAGGAAGACATGCAATGATCATCACTTTCGGCTCCATCAATGTCGATTTCGTTTACGAGGTCGAGGAGATGCCGCAAGCGGGTCAGACGCTGCTTGCCAAACGGTTTCGGACCGAATCCGGCGGCAAGGGTGCCAATCAGGCACTCGCCGCTGCGCGGGACGGTGCCGAGGTGGTAATGGTGGGGGCTGTCGGAAACGATGGTCTGGCCGAGATCGGTCTGCAGAACCTGACCACGGCGACGGATATCAGCCGCGTCGCCCGTGTCAGTGAACCGACCGGTAATGCCTCGATCCATATCGATGCCAAAAGCCGGAACATGATCGTTGTCGCCGCTGGCGCCAATCTGTCCGCGTCTTCGGATGCCGTCGAAGAGGGAGTTCTGCATAAGGCGACTGTTATCCTAATGCAGATGGAAAATGACGTTGCTGAGGTGGAGAAGCTCATCCGTCGGGTGCGTGCGTCGGATGCAAGGTCGATTTTGAACCTTGCCCCGGCTTTTCCCTTGGACGAAGAAGTACTTGCTCTTTGCGATATCATCGTCGTCAACGAGGACGAAGCCGAAGCTTTGGGTGGTTGGCTCGGTTGCAACGCCTCGGCGGAAGCGCTCGCGGTTAGGCTCGACACTGGCGTCTTGCGAACGCTTGGAGGAGAGGGGGCGGAAGCTTTCGTTGCCGGCGAATATATCCATATCCCCGCCATGCGGATCGAAGTGAAGGACACGACGGCGGCTGGCGACTGCTTTGTCGGCGTGCTTGCTTCAGGGTTGGATCGTGGCCTCTCCCTTAGGTCTGCGATGGGGAGAGCATCGGTTGCAGCCGGTCTAACCTGCTCTCGAGTGGGAAGCCAGAACAGTATCCCAGACCAGCGCGAAACCGATAAGTTGGTTTGAAAGCGTGGACCTGAAGAGCGTTTCATACACCAGGTCTCAGTCCACCCGCGTTGAAATTCATCTTCCCACTCGCTCCTTCACATTTATCTCGGGGTCGGTACCGATAAAAGTCCTCGGCTTATACCTCGGCGAAACGGGATCATTCTGATTCAGCTAGATTTTCTTGCACCGATAGGTTCGATGACTATCAGAAGCTCGAGGGCATCAACACGCTCTTCATGCATATTCCATTGGCATATTCTTCGCTATGGGCCACTTTGGGATATCCCGTTTGTAGATGCCAGCGAGGTTGACCGTGGAACAAGGTGCAGTATTCCGGAGCAATCGTAGTCAAACCATCCGACTGCCCAAGGCAGTCGCTCTGCCCGATTATGTGAAGCGTGTCGACATCGTTGCAGTTGGACGCACTCGAATTATTGCCCCTGCTGGTGAGCTCTGGGACAGCTGGTTTGAGGGGCCGGTAGCGACATCCGACTTTATGGACGAACGTGATCAGCCAGCCTTGCAGGAACGCGAGGCATTCTGATGCTGAAGTACATGTTGGACGCCAACATTTGCATCTTCACCATCAAGAACAAGCCACAGCCGGTGCGCGACGCATCCAATCGTCACCATGGCCAGCTATGTATAAGCTCGGTGAGCTTGATGGAATTGATTTACGGCGCGGAAAAGTCGGCAAGCCCCGAATGTAATTTGGCCGTTGTTGAAGGTTTTGTGGTACGCCCTGAGGTCTTGCCGAATGATAAGTTGGCAGCCAGCCATACAGGCGCGTGCCGAACTTGCTCGAAGCGGAACGCCTATTGGGCCGTATGACCAGCTGATTGCAGGGCACGCGCGCTCTCGCGGCCTTACTATGGTAACAAATAATCGACGCGTGTTTGATCGCGTGCCCGGCTTACGTATCGAAGACTGGACCGTCTGAGCTCTTGTTCATGATCGCGACACGCTTTCAAAAGTCATTAGAGAAAGCCCTATTATCCCATCAAATGCGGTGGCATAGGCTCGATCCGTTATGACATCCGGGCCATCCACTGATCTGGGGCTGCAGTGGTTGCCTGAGAATCCCTCCGAGAATCAGGGTTGAGTTGATCGGGCTGATGGTGTTCGAAACGGGTCTGTGAAACCTGAATAAAAGCGTCATTGGCAGCCTGACCATCCGGCGGCAGTACAGCTGCAGCTGACCTCGATATGGAACAATCTGACGGGTGGTGAATGGGAAGTGACCTTGCGCCCCAAGTTTCCTCCGGGAGTTCGGAGAGTTTGGGTTTTTCTGCGCCGAGCCCGAAATTTGGATCGCCGGAACTGGAGTTTTCTTGGATCAGAGCACAACCCGAAACGCAAAGATGTCAGGAACGGGAGGCGGTTCCTACCAAGTTAGTGAACCGCCAGAGAAGCTGATGTGAGAGCCGCCCAGCTCGGGGTTGTTTACATATTTTGCGCCTGAACGTAGCTGAGGCTACGGGATGGCGAGCGCAAGGCGGGATCGAAGGGATTGATCTTCTGTCCCAGCGCTTTGGCTTCGGCTGCCAGAATGTCCACAATGGCTTGCAGCCGTTCACCTTGGGCGCGTTCGGCAAGCGTGCCGACGCTCAGGGCCGCGACCGCCGTACCGCTCGCATCGCAGACGGGTACGGCGACACCCGCCATGCCCGGAATGAGACCCGCATTAAAGCTCACGAAACCCTGCTCCCGGGCACTGGCGAGTAGCAGGCGGAAGCTTGCCTCGTCGAGATGGCTGCGATCAAGCAGCCGGGGCATGTTGAACCGGATTACGGCCTCTCTTTCTGCTTCAGGCAGGTTGGCAAGGATGGCAGTGCTGCCCTGACCGATGCCGAGCGGTACCTTGCCGCCGATGTCGCCGGTAAAGGAGCGGATCGGGAAGGGGCCTTCGACACGATCGAGGCAGACTGCATCATAGCCGCTGCGAACGAGCAGGAAGATCGTGTCGGTCAAGGTGGAAGAGAGGCGAAGAAGTGCGGGGCGTGCCAGTTCGCGCAATCCGTCGGAGCGTCCGGCACGGGCTGCCAAGACGAAAAATTCGAGACCTAACCGGTATCGCTTGCCACCTGCCACCTGTTCGACGAAGCCTTCGGCGACCAGATCCTGCATGGCACGATGGGCCGTCGGCTGGTTGCAGCCGACTTCCTTTGCCACATCGATCAGCCGCATACCGGCACCATCCGCTGCGCCAAGCGCCTTCAGGATGATCAGCGTGCGCCGCGCGCTCGAGATCTGCCGGGTGTCTTCATTCATTAAATGTAATCAGAATTAGTCATCATCTTCTTAAATTTCATATATCGGAATATTTCAACGATAATTTTTCTAATTGGAATTTTCCATTGACCATCGGCAGTTTTCTACAGTCTCCTCCCATTCGGGAACGAAATTAGAAAAAGCGCGATAACTGGCGCTACTGGAGTGGACATGAGCTTTCTGACGCTCAATTCGCTGTCGAAGATTTATGGCAATTTCACCGCCGTTGACGCGGTCGATCTGGAGGTCAGCAAGGGCGAATTCGTATCGCTTCTCGGGCCATCCGGATGTGGCAAGACCACGACGCTGCAGATGATTGCGGGTCTCGCCGAACCATCGGCTGGGTTGGTCATGCTCGACGGCCGCGATATCACCCGTGAGAAACCGAACCGCCGCGGGCTCGGCATCGTATTCCAGACCTATGCGCTCTTCCCGCATATGACCGTGGCGCAGAATGTCAGCTTCGGGCTGGAAATGCGCAAGGTCGGCAGGGCCGCGCGCGATCGTCGAGTGGCCGAGGCACTGGCACTCGTCAAGCTCGACCGGTTTTCTGATCGTTATCCGCGCCAGCTTTCCGGCGGCCAGCGGCAGCGCGTCGCGATCGCCCGTGCCCTCGTCATCGAGCCGCCAGTGCTGCTACTCGATGAGCCATTGTCCAATCTGGATGCCAAGCTGCGTGAGGAAATGCAGTTCGAGCTTCGGCGCATCCAGCAGACGGTCGGCACGACGACGATCATGGTTACCCACGACCAGGGCGAGGCGCTGTCGATCAGCGACCGGGTGGTCGTCATGGAACACGGAAAGATGACGCAAACAGATGTGCCGGCGGCAGTCTACGATCATCCGGCGACAGAGTTCATCTCCTCATTTATCGGCAAGATGAACAACATTCCCGGCATCGCGCTGAAGCTCGGCATCCGCGCCTCCGGCGTCATCCTGCCGGCAACCGACTGTCCCGCCGCCGCGGGCGAGCCGGCCGTCCTGTCGCTTCGCCCCGAACGGATTACCATCGTGCCGGCGGGCCAGGGGCATCTGCACGGAGTGGTCGGCGCAAGGTTCTTCTTCGGCAGCCACTGGCTGTTCAACGTCGATACGGCGGTCGGCCAGATCATCGTTTCCTGGCCGAATACGGATGGGTCATTGCCTGCATCCCAAGGGCAGCCCGTGGGTCTCTCATGGTCGCCGGAAAGCGCACGTGTCTCGGCCCGGGCGCAGGCGACTTCGAGGATCGACGCATGACGGCGCCGACATCCTCGACGCCGTGGTTCCTGTCTTTCCCCGGCCTGATCTTCTTCCTCGGCATGGTGGTTCTGCCGCTGACGCTGACCGCGGTCCTTTCCTTTCATGCCTATGATTTCAATATAGGTGTGCTCGACAGCTACACGCTGTCGAACTACACGACGGTTCTCTCCGACCCCTATTTTCTTTCGATCTTCTGGCGAACGTTGAGGATCGCCTTTATCACCACGGTTCTGTGTATCGTCATCGGTGTGCCGGAAGCCTACATCCTGTCGCGGATGTGGAACCCGTGGCGGTCGATTTTCCTGCTCGTCATCATAGGTCCGCTGCTGGTTTCGGTCGTTGTGCGCTCCTTCGGCTGGAGCATGCTGCTCGGTTCGACGGGATTGATCTCCAAGGCCAGCATCATGCTCGGTCTTGGCCCGGTTCGCATTCTCTACAGCGAGGCGGCGATCGTGATCGCGCTGGTGCATGTGATGCTGCCGTTCATGATCATCCCGGTCTGGACGGCGATCCAGAAGCTTGATCCTGGGCTTGAACCGGCTGCATGGTCGCTTGGCGCTTCGCGCTTCACTGCAGTGCGACGGATCATCCTGCCGCAGATTTCGCTTGGCGTTCTTTCCGGCAGCCTGATCGTTTTCGGCCTTTCGGCGAGCTCTTTCGCCATTCCCGGCCTGCTCGGCGGGCGGCGGCTGAAAATGGCAGCGACCGTCGTCTATGACGAATATATGCACGAGCTGAACTGGCCGCTCGGCGCTGCCATCGCTTTCATCGTTCTTGTCGCCAACCTTCTGATCATGCTGGCCTACAACCGGATGATCGAAGCCAAGGCGCGCAAGGTTCTGGGCTGAGGGGGCAGGATATGGATCGCAACGGACCAATCGCCCTCATCTTTCACACGCTTGTCGTCTGCTTCATGCTGGCACCGCTGGTGATCATCTGTCTGGTCGCGTTTACGCCCGACAGTACGCTCACCATCCCGACGACCGAGTTTTCGCTGCGGTGGTTCAAGGCCGTGTTTGTCCATCCGGACTTCATGGCATCCTTCTACAATAGCCTGTGGCTGGCAACGCTCGCGGCAACGATCGCCGTGCTGATCTCGCTTCCGGCCGGCATCGCGATCTCCCGCTACGAATTTCCGGGCCGCGGTTTTCTCAATGGCCTGTTCCTGTCGCCGCTGATCATTCCGCATCTGGTTCTCGGCGTCGCCCTTCTGAGATTGTTCACGCTGATCGGCGCAACGGGCAGTTTCGGCTGGCTGGTGGCAAGCCATGTCGTTGTCGTTACGCCCTATGTGCTGCGGCTGGTGATGGCGGCGCTCACAGGCATCGACCGCAATGCTGAACAGGCTGCGTTGACGCTCGGGGCCGGACCGCTCACGGTGTTCCGGCGGATTACCGTGCCGATGATCCTGCCCGGCATTACCGGAGGCTGGCTGCTCGCCTTCATCAACAGTTTCGACGAATTGACCATGTCGATCTTCGTCACCTCACCCCAGACCGTCACGCTGCCGGTCAGGATGTACATGTACGCGACGGAATCCATCGATCCGATGATGGCAGCCGTTTCCGCGCTGATGATCGCCCTGACCGGTATCGCCATGCTCGTGCTCGACCGGGCGTTCGGACTGGACCGTATTCTTGTCGGGCAGAAGTGAACGAAAATGCCGCTCCTGCATCGCGTTGCGCGACAGAATGAAGTTCCGATCAGTTTCTCGCTGAACGGCAAACCTTGCGAGGGACGGCGCGGTGACACGCTGCTCAGCGCCATCCTCACCGTGGACGAACGGCTCAGGCCCAGCGATTTCAGCCATGAACCGCGGGCCGGTTTCTGCCAGATGTCGGCCTGCCAGGATTGCTGGGTCACACTCACAAGCGGTGAACGGGTGCGTGCCTGTTCCACCCCACTCGCGGAGGGCATGCAGGTGATCACCCAAGCGATCACTGGGGCGGGAGAGGCCGCATGAGTGACGCTTCAAAAGATCGGGCTCAGCCTCTCATCGTCGGCGCCGGACCGGCCGGTATCCGTGCCGCAGCCACACTTGTTGCAGCCGGGCTTCGGCCGATCGTCGTCGACGAGGCGCCGGCCTGCGGCGGGCAGATCTATCGTCAGCCTCTCGTGCCGGATGGCCGCGATGCGAGGGCCCGGTATGGTTCGGAAGCGCCCAAGGCCGAGCGACTGCATGGAGAATTCGCCGGGCTGCAGGGCAAGATCGATTATCTGCCCAACACGCTGGTCTGGAACCTGTCGGACGGCATTGCCGATGTGGCGACGAATGGCGGGCATCGCCGGCTCGCCCATGATGGACTGATCCTTGCGACCGGAGCGATGGACCGCATTCTTCCAGTCCCGGGATGGACCTTGCCCGGTGTGTTTTCGCTTGGTGGCTCGCAGATCGCCTTGAAGGCGCAGGGTTGCGTCATCGGTTCGCGCGTCGTCTTTGCCGGCACTGGGCCGCTGCTTTATCTCGTCGCTTGGCAATATATGAAAGCCGGGGTGAAGGTGGCGGCGGTGCTGGACGCCGCACCACTCACCGCGCAAATGGCAATGATGAAGGCCCTGCCGAGCTTCCCTGCCATCGTCCTGCGCGGCACGCGCTTCGTTGCCGAAATGATGATGAAGGGTGTCGCCTTCCATTACGGGGTCAACAAGCTTCGTTTCGAGGGGGCGAGCCGGGTCGAGGGCGTGTCCTTCGAGGTGCGCGGCAAACGTCGGCATCTGGCCTGCGACGGCGCGGGTTTTGGGCTCGGGCTGAAGCCGGAAACACAGCTTGCCGATCTCGCCGGCTGCCGGTTCGCCTTCAACGAACGCGATCGCGTTTTCCTGCCGCAAACGGATGCCGCTCGCCGCTCCAGTGTCGCCGGGATCTATCTTGCCGGTGACGGATCCGGCATTGCCGGTGCCGATGCTGCGGAAATGTCCGGGGAAAGGGCAGCACTATCGCTGATCGAGGATCGCGGCCTTGGTGTCGATCGGGGCCGCGCGGGTGTGCTTGAAAAGGAGCTGCGCCGAATCTTCGCTTTCCGCACCATTCTCGAACAATCCTTTCCTTTCCCGTCGCACTGGATCGCTGACCTGCCGGGCGACACGATGGTCTGTCGTTGCGAGGAGATCGATGTTTCGGCCATTCGCGATGCCACGGATCATTTCGGCATTGTCGAGATGAACCGGCTGAAGGCGGTGAGCCGGGTCGGCATGGGCCGTTGCCAGGGCCGTGTCTGCGGTTCGGCCGCAGCCGAACTGCTCGCCGCCTCGACCGACCGGCCGATTTCGGCCGTTGGCCGCCTGCGCGGACAGGCGCCGGTCAAGCCGTTGCCCATGTCCTATGCCGCAGCCGCGCCCTCCATCACCGGGGAGGCCGCGGAATGAAGGTCGATGTTGCGATCATCGGTGGCGGTCTGGTCGGTTGTTCTGCAGCATTGGCTCTGAGGCAGAAAGGCCTGTCGGTGGCTTTGCTTGAGCGTGGATTCTGCGGAGCGCAGGCGAGCGGCGTCAATTATGGCGGCGTGCGCCGCCAGGGCCGACCGATCGAGCAATTGCCGCTGGCGCAGCGTGCCCATGCGGTCTGGCCGAAGCTCAGGCAACTGATCGGGATAGATGGCGAATTTCGCCGTACCGGGCAGCTGAAACTTGCCCGCAACGAGGCGGAAATGACCTCGCTCGAAGCCTATGCCAAGGCCGCCGCATCGACCGAGCTGAAACTCGAACTGCTTGGCTCCAATGCGCTTGCCGAGCGCTTCCCGTGGATCGATCGCGATATCGCGGTCGGCGCTTCGTTTTCCGCCGATGACGGACAAGCCAATCCGCGTCTCGTGTCTGCCGGCTTTGCCGCCGCCGCTAAGCGGGCGGGTGTCGAGATTCACGAGCAGACGCCGGTGCTCGGCGTCTCGAAGGAAGCCGAAGGGTTTCTCGTTGACGCGCAGGGTGTGCCGACGATCCGCGCCGCACATCTGGTCAATGCCGCCGGTGCCTGGGCAGGGCCGTTTGCCGATGCTTTCGGGGAGGGTGTACCGCTCGGCCGCATCTATCCGTCGATGATCGTCACCGAGCCGATGAAAGTGTTCATGACCGTCAATACCGGCGTCGAGGGCGGCGAAGTCTATGCCCGGCAGGTGGAGCGCGGCAATTGCATTATCGGCGGCCAGCGGGGTGTTGCCCGCGCAGACGACGCCGATTTTTCCCGGCCGACGGATGTCGGCGTCACGACAGTGATGCAACGCGCATCGCGGCTTTTCCCACCGCTGAAAAATGCCCACGCAATTCGTTTCTGGTCGGGAACGGAAGGGGCGATGCCAGACAAGAATCCGGTGATCGGTCAAAGCGGCACCACATCCGGCCTGATCCATGCGTTCGGTTTTTCCGGTGCCGGTTTTCAGATCGCGCCAGGGGTCGGCGAGGTCATCGCCGAACTGATCACCACGGGTGAGACTATCACACCGATCGATGCCTTCTCGATCACCCGCTTCTCCGTCGACGCCGCCAAGGGCTCGGGCGCCGACGCTTTACCGCAGAGCCCTCAATCAAGGGGAACGTGAATGATGAAATCCATCCATGCGGCACTCGCCGCCAGCATCGCATGCCTGACCGTTGCCGGTTCGGCCCATGCCGAGACCAAGACCCTTTATGTCGGGATGAACGGCGGCAATCTGGAACGCACTTTCACCCAGGCTGTCTTCCCCGCCTTCGAAAGGGCCAATGACGTGAAGATCGTCGTCGTGCCGGGCACATCCAGCGATATTCTCGCCAAGGCAACCGCTGCCAAGGATGCGCCGCAGATGAACCTGATGTTTCTCGACGACGGCATCATGTATCGCGCCATCGGCCTCGGCCTTTGCGAAAAACTTAAGGCAAGCCCGGAGCTTGCCGAAGTCGACAAGGCCGCCCGGATGAAGGACGACATGGCCGTCGGCGTCAACATGGGCATGACGGGGATCGCCTATAACACCAAGCTGTTTGCCGATAACAGCTGGTCTGCCCCGACCTCTTGGATGGATTTCGCCGATCCGAAATTTGCCGACAAGGTTGTCTTCCAGTCGGCATCCGCCTCGTCCTTCGGCCTGCACGCCTTCCTGATGTTCAACCGCATCCAGGGCGGTGACGAAACCAATGTCGAGCCGGGCTTCACGAAGTTCGGCGAGATGATCGGCAAGAACGTGCTCGAATTTATTCCGAGTTCGACGAAGATTTCTGAAATGACCCAGGCCGGCGAGGCGGCAATCTTCCCGCTGACCCCGACGGCGGTCAGCACGCTCAAGGCGCAGGACATCCCGGTCGAATACGCGCAGCCTAAGGAAGGCTCCGTGGTGCTGATGTATACGGCTTGCACGATCGCCAAGAACAATGAGCCGGAGCTGACGCAGAAGCTCGCAGCCTATCTGCTTTCGGCCGACGCGCAGTCCAAGGCACTCGATGCCGGCGACGTCTACCCATCCAACCCGAAAGCGGTTGCCTCTACGCCGGAAGGCAAGGTGAAGCTTGACGCATTCCAGACCTACATGAAAACCGCCGTCGTTCTCGACTGGGATGCGATCAACGCCAAGCGTGCCGAATGGAATAGCCGCTGGAACAAGATGATCGAACAATAAGCGGTTCGACCTGATCCTCATGCCGCCGGAAAGCCTCGCGGGGTCGTTGTATCCTACTGGCGCTTTCCGGCGTCTTTTTGAAATGCGCTTGTGGAGTGCCGCGTGAGCCTCGTCATCATCAGAAAAACCGCCCCGACCGCTCCATGGCAGCAGGCATTCGCCAGTCAGGCGCCCGATCTTGCCGTTCATGCCTGGCCCGAAACGGGACCGTTGGAAGAGGTTGACTACGTTCTCTGCTGGGCGCCGAGTGCCGGAGAGATCGCGCGTTATCCCAATCTCAAGGCAGTGTTTTCACTGGGGGCCGGCGTCGATCATCTTCTGAGCGACGACACGATCCCGCTACATCTGCCGATCGTGCGCATGGTCGACAAGTCGATCACCGATGGCATGGTGCAATATGTGGTGATGGCGGTGATCAGCCATCACCGCCGCATGGACGAGATGCGCGCCAACCAGGCCGCCAGAATCTGGAAGAAACTCGATCTCTCAAATCCGCAGATCGGCATCATGGGCATGGGTGGCCTCGGCCGGGCCTGCGCCCGGGCACTGTCGACGATGGGCTACAAGGTGCGCGGCTGGAACAGGAGCGGCCGGCCGGTCGAAGGTGTCGAGGTTTTCGGAGGCGCGGACTGCTTGAAGCCCTTCCTCGCCGAGACCGATATCCTGATCAGCCTCTTGCCGCATACCCGAGAAACGGTCGGGATCCTTGGTCGCGAGACATTCGCGGCTCTGCCGAAAGGCGCTTACGTCATCAATGCGGGACGTGGCGAACAACTGGTCGAGGAAGATCTGCTCGGGGCTCTCCGCAGTAGCCATATTAGCGGTGCGATGCTCGATGTCTTTTGCAAGGAGCCACTGGCTGCGGATCATCCGTTCTGGACGGAAGAGAACGTCACAGTGACGCCGCATATTGCCAGCTGGGTTGATCCGGTGGCCGGCACCGGCCATGTGCTGCGCGCGATTGGAGCTATCGAACGCTGCGAGGCACCCCAAGGGCTGGTTGACCGGGCAGCCGGCTACTAGCACTCCTTTGCAGCGTCGAGCAGGGCTTTGCGACAGGCAATCCGTTGTTGTCAATTTCACCGATCAGTCTGGAGGCGTCGCGTTATCTGTCAGGCACAGTTTATAAAGGCAAAGCCAATAAAGCGGTTCACCCAAGAACAAGGCGCTGCGTCGGTCCACTGGTAGTGGCTCATACGGCGGCATCGGTCTGCTACCACGGCTCTGGGGGCAGCTCGACCGATGCAAAACCTTCTCCTCACTCAAACAATTAAGTGCGCTCGTAGTGTACCATTGGATGTTGGAGCGCTTTGTTGAGGGAGCTTTCATGCGAGGATCTTGAGGCCGAAGTCATTCGGCTTCGGGTGAATGAAACTGCTTCAGAAAAATCCTGGATGTCCGTCGTCGTGCGGATAATATCCTCCTATCTCGCACAAGCTGCACGGAGTTAGCCGCTTAACAAAAATAATAGCGGCAACGGAAGTTCGAATCTCATCACGAGCAAGGCTTCATCGAACGAATGCTTCCTACTGCTAAACAAGGCGCAAGCGTTCCATGATATGCCTTCCTGATCCTTCGACATGGCGCCTGATAGCATCCGCGGCGCCTTCCGCGTCCTGAGCCTTTATAGAAGCAATCAGCTCCCGATGTTCACCCAGAACGTTGGCCTGTCTGCTAAGCGAAGTGGGAAAACCTCTGCTGATTGCCCATAAGATGTGACGATGCCGCACCCAAAGCTCGACCGCATGTCGATTGTAATGTCGATCGTACATCAACCGGTGAAAACGTAAATCCAGATCAGAGTGCCTGAGTTCGTCGCCGAAGTTGAGTGCCTCGATTTCCGCCTCGAGACGTTCCAGTTCTTCGACATCTGCCTTGGTTGCAAAACCGACAAACCAGCGGGTCAGCGCCGGTTCGATCAACATCTCTATCTCGCAGATATCACGGACGAATTCCTCATCCACCGGTCTAACGCGGGCTCCACGATTTGGGGTCATGATGACGAAACCTTCACCACGAAGCTGTTGGAGAGCCTCCCGGATTGGATTGGTGGACGTTCCCAACCGGCTGGCGAGCTCGGCAACCTTTAGTCGCTCGTTGGCTTTCACCCGACCGAAGATGATGTCGTCGCGAAGGCGCTCGTAGACGGAAGCGTCAGCTTCGTCCCTGACTGCCGCCGACTGGATGGTGTCTGGCTGAAGGTTCAAAATCGTGTTCATGCAAACGCTCTTAGCGCAGTTTCGCTACCTTCGCCACGGTCAAACAGAATAATCATACATGACTGTTGACAAATAATGTATGATCTGTGAGCGTTTGTGTGAGGTTGCATCCGGAGGAAGGTGCATGGAGAGCCGGCATCCGGCGGGAGGAAATCTTATGGGCTATCAGCACCTGCTGAATCGATTTGGCATGTCTGCAGCAATCGTTGCAGTAGCGTTGTCCGGTGGATCGGGCTCGGTATCGGCGGCGGATTACAAACAGGCGCCAGTGCTCGAAGAGCAGGTGAAGGCGGGTACGCTGCCAGGAGTCTCCGAGCGTCTGCCGGAAATTCCCTTTGTCGAGACCATGGTGAATGGCGTCGGCCGGTACGGTGGTACGCTGCGCACGACCATTCTTGCCAACGGTGACCAATATAATCTGACGCGCACGATTGCCAACGAACTGCTGGTCCGCTGGGACCCGAAGTGGAGCAAGGTCGAGCCTTCTCTGGCGGAAAAGTTCACCGCTTCGGATGACGCGACGACGTACACGTTCACGCTTCGCAAGGGCTTGAAGTGGAGCGATGGCCAGCCTTTCACCGTCGATGACATCATGTTCTGGTACGAGGACGTGTTCATGAATCCGGCGCTCTCGCCGGCCAAGAACCCGACCTTCACGGTCGCCGGAAAGCCGGTCAAGGTAAGGAAGATTGACGAGCAGACCGTCGAATTCAAGTTTGAGACGCCTTACGGCCTCTTCCTACAGCAGCTTGCCTATGGTCAGGGCCACCTGCCGGTCATCTATCCGAAGCACTATCTCAGCCAGTTTCACGAGAAATATAACAAGGACGGCATTCCCGATCTGCTGAAGGCCAATCCGGCCGCAGGTGACTGGGTGGCGCTGTTCAATTCCAAGGTTTCGCTGACCTTCCAGCCCGCCTATTGGCAGAACCTCGAACTGCCGACGCTCAACCCCTGGATCCTGACCATTCCATACGCGGACGGCGAGCGCGTCGCAGCCAAGCGCAATCCTTACTACTGGAAGGTCGACAGTGAGGGTAACCAGTTGCCCTATATCGACAATGTCACTTGGGCGAAGCTCGACGATCCGCAGCTGATGGCGCTGAAGATGACGTCGGGCGAGTTCGACTTCGCCTTCCGCCACATCAACAACGCCACCTTCAAGTCGGTTCTGTTCGACGGCCAGGAAAGCGGCAATTTCCGTTTCGTCGATGTCAAGGACCTGCCAGCCAACGATGCCGTCATCCTGCTCAACCTCAACTCCACCGATCCGGTGAAGAAGAAGATCTTCCAGAACAAGGATTTCCGCATTGCGCTTAGCCGCGCGATAAACCGGCAGGAGATCATCGATCTCGTCTATGTAGGGCAAGGCGCCCCAGCGCAGGTTGCCGTCCAGCCGGAGCATGAACTGTTCAACGAGCAGGAAGCGACGCAGTATACGGAATATGATCCGGAAGCCGCTAGCGCCGCGCTGGACAAGATCATGCCGAACAAGGATGGACAGGGCTACCGTCTCGACGAGACTGGCAAGCGCTTCACCATCAATTTCATGGTCGCCGACGCCTTCGGCCTGTCCTATCCGGATATCGTGCAGATGGTGCAGGAATATGCCAAGCAGGTGGGCATCGACATCCAAATCCGCACGACCGATCGCGCGCGCCTGAACACGATGTGGAACGCCAACGAGCAGGATGCCTATATCTGGAACTGCGTCGGCGGACTGAACGAGGTCTATACCGATCCGCGCTGCTACATGCCGTTCCAGAAGGCGGACATTTTCTTCGCCGTGCGCTGGGCGGAATGGTATGCCAACCCGCAGACGGGCGAGGAGCCGCCAGCCGAGATCAAGGCGCTGATGGCGGCCTATGACAAGGTCAACGCGTCCGCCAGCGACGAAGACCGCAAGGCTCGCATGAAGGAATTCCTGACGCTTTCAGCGGAGAACTTCCTCAACATCGGCATTTCCCGCCCGATGCCGAAATACATGATGGTATCCAAGGATCTCAAGAATGTCGTAGATGGCATTCCGATCACCGGTAACCTCTGGCATCCAGCCCCCACCCTGTCGCAGTGGTATTTCGACAAGGCCCAGTGATCAGGTTCGAGAAGACGATCCGAACGATCCTCCCAGTGGCCGGAAGTACGAGGCTTCCGGCCACACCGCACCCCGAAACGGTCATTGCTCATGCTTCGCTATATCGCCAAGCGGCTGGTGTTCGCCATTCCGACACTGTTTGCCGTATCGATCATCGCCTTTGCCATCATCCAGTTGCCGCCCGGTGACTACCTGACGACGCTGATGGCCGATTGGGCCGCCCAAGGCGGTGCCGTGGAAGCCGGAACGCTCGCCGCCATGCGCGAGCGATACGGCCTCGATCAGCCGATGTATGTCCAGTACTACAAGTGGATGGCCGGCATCATCCTGCGCGGCGATTTCGGCATCTCGTTCGAACTCGGCAAGCCGGTGACGGAACTGATCTGGAGCCGGCTGGGTTTCTCGTTGCTGCTTTCGGTGCTGACCCTCTGCTTTGTCTGGGCTGTCGCCATCCCGATCGGGATTCTGTCGGCGGTGCGCCAGTATTCCATCCAGGATTATTTCGCGACCTTCCTCGCCTTCTTCTTTCTCGCCGTGCCGGATTTCCTGATGGCGCTATCGGCGATGTACCTGATGTCGGCCTGGTTCGGACAGAGCGTCGGCGGTCTGTTTTCGCCGGAATATGCCGATGCCGCATGGAGCTTCGGCAGACTCGTCGATTTCGCCAAGCATGTCTGGCTGCCGGTGATTGTCATCGGTCTCGGCTCGCTTGCGGCGCTGGTACGTATCATGCGCGCCAACCTGCTCGACGAACTCTCCAAGCCTTACGTCACCACCGCGCGTGCAAAAGGCATGTCGGAATTCGAGCTCCTGATGCGCTATCCGGTCAGGCTGGCACTCAACCCGCTGATCTCGACATTGGGCTGGATCCTGCCCGCCGTCATTTCCGGTGAAATCATCGTCTCCGTCGTCATGAGCCTGCCGACTACCGGTCCACTGCTGCTGCGCGCGCTTCTGGCCCAGGACATGTATCTGGCCGGCTCCCTCATTCTCCTGATCTCCGTGCTGACCATCATCGGCACATTGATTTCCGACCTCCTGCTCGCGCTGACCGACCCGAGGATTAGACTGCAATGACCGACATGACCCAGATCCCCTCCGACGCGGATGCCGTCGTTGATCTTCGCGCCAAGGACATCGCCGTCGCTGGCCAGTGGCGCCTGTTCTGGCTGAAGTTCAAGAAACACAAGATCGCGCTGGCAAGCCTCGTCGTCATCGCTTTCATGTATTTCGTCGCGCTATTTGCTGAGTTCATCGCGCCTTTCGATCCGAACGCCACCAATGCGCGTTTCACCTATGCGCCGCCGCAGGGTCTGTCGCTTTTTCATGATGGCTCCTTCATGCCGCATGTCGACCAGTTGAAGATGACGCTCAACACCCAGTCGATGCGGCGCGAGTTTTCCGCGGACCCGGCCAAGCCGCTAGCCGTCGGCTTCTTTATCCCGTCAGATCCCTACACGCTTGCGGGATTTATCCCGATGGAGACGAAGCTGTTCGGCCTTGTCAACGCGCGCCCTGGTGACAGCCTCTATGTCTTTGGCGCAGACCGCCTTGGCCGCGATATTTTTTCTCGCGTCGTCTATGGCGCCCGCATCTCGCTGTCGATCGGTCTCGTAGGCGTCGCGATGAGCCTTGTACTCGGGGTGGCGATCGGCGGCATTTCCGGCTTCTTCGGCGGCTGGATCGATGTAGTGATCCAGCGCGTCATCGAGCTTCTGCGCTCCATCCCGACCATCCCGCTCTGGATGGGACTTGCGGCCGCGATTCCGGTCGGCTGGCCGCCGCTCAGGACCTATTTCGTCATTACCCTGATCGTATCGCTGCTCGGCTGGACCAGCCTGGCGCGCGAAGTGCGCGGAAAATTCCTGTCATTGCGCAACGAGGACTTTGTCACTGCTGCCCGGCTCGACGGAATGAGCGAGTTCGGCATCATCTTCCACCATCTAGTGCCGTCCTTCATGAGCCACATCATCGCCACGGTGACGCTCGCGATCCCGACGATGATCCTCGCCGAAACCGCTTTGTCCTTCCTCGGAATCGGCCTTCAGCCGCCGATCATTTCCTGGGGCGTTCTCCTGCAGGAGGCGCAGAATATCCGCGCCGTGGCGCAGGCGCCCTGGCTGCTCTTCACGCCGGCCGCGGCCATCGTCATCGCGGTGCTGTCTCTCAACTTCCTTGGCGACGGACTGCGAGACGCCGCCGATCCTTACGAGAACGCCTGATGACCAAAGATACAATCCTCAAGGTCGAAGACCTGCGCACATACTTCAAAACCCGCACCGGGGTGTTCAAGGCCGTTGACGGCGTGTCTTTCGAACTGAAACGCGGCAAGACGCTCTGCGTTGTCGGTGAATCCGGCTCGGGCAAGTCGGTGACCGCCCGCTCCATCCTGCAGATCGTCGACAAGCCCGGCAGGATCGAGGGCGGCTCGATCGTCTTGACCCGCCAGGATGGATCGACCGTGGATCTCGCCAAGCTTGATCCCCGCGGCAAGGAAATCCGCGATGTCCGGGGCAGGGAGATCGCGATGATCTTCCAGGAACCGATGAGTTCGCTTTCACCCGTCCACCGCATCGGCGAGCAGATCGGGGAGGCGCTGCGCATCCATTTCGGCACGCCGAAACAGGAGCGGCGCGCACGCGTGCTGGAACTTCTGAAACAGGTGGAAATTCCGCGGCCGGAACAGGCGATCGATCGCTACACGTTCGAGTTTTCGGGCGGCATGCGCCAGCGCGTGATGATCGCCATGGCGCTTGCCTGCAATCCATCGGTGCTGATCGCAGACGAGCCGACGACGGCGCTCGACGTAACCACTCAGGCAGAAGTCATCGACCTGATCAAGAAGCTGCAGCAGAGCCACGGCATGGCGGTGATCTTCATCACCCACGACATGGGCGTGGTGGCGGAAATCGCCGACGAGGTGCTCGTCATGTATCGTGGCCTTGTGAAAGAGCATGGCAGCGTTGAGGACGTCTTCCATGCTCCGAAGGACGACTATACCAAGCGGCTGATCGGCTCGGTGGTGCGGCTGGAAAGCAAGGCGGACATCAGGCTGAAACGTGCCGCAATCGCTGCCGACACGGCACCACTGCTCGAAGTCAGCGACATGTCGTTGACATTCCCGTCTGGTCTCAAGGCGGTCAACCGTATCTCGCTCACCGTCCGCCCCGGCGAGACGCTTGGCATCGTCGGCGAATCCGGATCAGGCAAGACGACAATGGGCCGCTGCCTGTTACGCATCTATAATCCTGAAGCCGGCAATATTAATTATCGGCGGTCGGATGGCAGCATCATCGACCTGCGGACGGCGGGTACATCGCAACTGAAGGAGATCCGCCGCGAAGTGCGGATGATCTTCCAGGATCCTGTCGGATCGCTCAGCCCACGAAAGACGGTGGCGCAAATCATCGCCGAACCGCTCAAGCTTGCCGGCATGAGGGGCCGGGAACTCGACGAGCGCGTGGCGGAACTGATGGAGCAGGTGGGGCTGGAGCCGGCGTGGCGCGAGCGATATCCGCACGCCTTTTCCGGCGGACAGCGTCAGCGCATCGGAATCGCGCGTGCCATCGCCGTCAAGCCGAGGCTGATTGTCGCTGACGAGGCGACCTCGGCGCTCGACGTGTCGCTGCGCTCGCAAATCCTCGACCTGATGATGAAGCTGCAGGACGAGCTTGGCCTCTCCTACGTGTTCATTTCCCACGACATGTCGGTGATCCGCTACATGTGCGACCGCGTCGCCGTCATGTATCGCGGCCAGATCGTCGAGGCCGGCGATACCGATCAGGTCGTCAACAATCCGGCGCATGATTACACCCGCGCGCTGCTCTCCGCCATTCCCCATCCAGACCCGCGCGACAGGCGTTTGCACCACCGTGTCCGCTATGTCGCCAAACCTGTTTCAGCAAACGGATAAGTTCAATGAAAATTACCGATGTAAAAGTCATCGTCTGCTCCCCCGGCCGCAACTTCGTTACCGTCAAGATTTTCACCGACGAGGGGCTGACGGGTGTCGGCGACGCAACGCTGAATGGGCGCGAAAAGGCCGTCGTTGCTTATCTGGAAGAGCATCTCGTACCGCTGCTGATAGGCCGCGATCCGTCGCGCATTGAGGATATCTGGCAGTATTTCTACCGTGGCGCCTACTGGCGTCGCGGGCCCGTCACCATGGCGGCGATTGCTGGCATCGACATGGCGCTGTGGGACATCAAGGCCAAGGCGGCCAACATGCCGCTTTACCAGCTTCTCGGCGGCGCCAGCCGCGAGAAGGTGCTCTGCTACACCCACGCACAGGGCACCAACATTGCAGAAGCCGTCGACGCGGTCGGCAAGCGCATCGATGAGGGTTATAAGGCCGTGCGCGTCCAGTGCGGCATTCCCGGACTGCCGGATGTCTATGGCACTGGCGCCAAGACGGTGACGAACAACGCAGTGGACGATGCCTTCCCGCACGAGGAAGTCTGGTCGACCTCGAAATATCTGCGCCATATGCCGAAACTGTTCGAGGCGGTGCGCGGGGCCCATGGCTGGGACGTGGAGCTCCTGCATGACAGCCACCATCGCCTGACTCCGATCGAGGCGGCAAGGCTCGGCAAGGATCTGGAATTCGCACGCCTGTTCTGGCTGGAAGACACGGTAGCCGCCGAGCACCAGGAAGGGTTCCGCCTGATCCGTAAGCATACGACCACCCCGATTGCAGTGGGCGAAGTCTTCAACACGATCTGGGATGCGCGCCTGCTGATCGAGGAACAACTGATCGATTATATCCGTACAACCTGCGTGCATGCCGGTGGCGTGACGGCCCTGCGTCGTATCATGGATTTCGCCAGCATCTATAATGTCCGCACCGCCTGCCATGGCGCGATGGACATGTCACCGATCTGCCTCGGTGCAAATCTGCATCTCGATCTCTGGGTTCCAAATTTCGGCATCCAGGAATATTCCGGCTACCTGCCACAGATCCTCGAAGTGTTCCCGGGTGCCTGGAGCCTGCATGACGGCTACCTGCATCCAGGCGAAGCGATCGGCCATGGCGTCGATATCGACGAGACGCTCGCGGCGAAGTTTCCCTACCAGCGCGCCTACCTGCCGGTGAACCGTCTCGAAGACGGCACACTGTGGCACTGGTAAGCGACGGACGAGGGAGAAGAGACAATGAAGATCACCACCATCAAGACCTATGCAGTCAAAGTCGGCATCCGCAACCAGCTTCTCGTCAAGATAGAGACGGACCAAGGTATTTTCGGCTGGGGCGAAAGCGGGCTTTCGGGCCGCGAAAAGGCGGTCGTCGGCGCTCTGGAGCACTACGCCGAATTCCTTCGAGGGCGCGATCCGTTCAGGATCGGCGCGCTGTGGCAGGAAATGTATCGCAGCCAGTACTTCGAGGGCGGCCGCGTGCTGCAGGCGGCGATTTCCGCGATCGACATCGCGCTGCACGACATCAAGGGCAAGGCGCTTGGCGTGCCGGTCTATGAGCTTCTCGGTGGCAAGCAGCGCGACCGCATTCCCACCTTCGCGACCACCTTTGCCGCACCCGGCCCAGAGATGATCGATCAGGCAAAGATGCTGGTGGAACACGGCTGGACAGCGATGCGGCTTTCTCCCTCGGGCCACGAGGAGAAGGAAATTTATGAGCCGCGCGAGCATATCGCCACCACGGCGAAATGGCTGGTGAAGGCACGCGAGGAACTGGGCGCGGATGTTGTGCTCGGCATCGACTATCACCACCGGCTGACGGTGGCGGAAGCGGCAAGCTTCTGCCAGAAGATGCCGTCCGGCACGCTCGATTTCCTCGAAGAGCCGATCCGCGACGAAAGCCCCGGCGCTTACGAGGCTTTGCGGCGCATGACGGATGTCCCCTTCGCCATCGGCGAGGAATTTTCATCCAAATGGCAGTTCCAGCCCTATATCGAGCGCGACATCCACCAGTTCAATCGCCTCGACGTCTGCAATGTCGGCGGATTGACGGAATCGATGAAGGTGGCCGCGTGGAGCGAGACCCATTATGTCGACATGATGCCGCATAACCCGCTCGGGCCGGTCTGCACCGCCGCGACCGTACATTTCTGCGCAGCTGTGCCGAATTTTTCATGGCTGGAGACCCGCAGCAGCCCGGCGGAAACCCATCTCGGATTCGACAATTCGGATTTTTTCCCCGTCCAGCCCAAGCTCGAAGGATCTCATTACCCGGTCTCCGACGCTCCGGGCCTTGGCATCGAAGTGAATGAGGATCTCCTTGCGAGGCAGAGCTTTGAATTCTGGGAAGCGCCGCATCTGAAGCGTCGTGATGGATCGGTGACGAATTGGTAGGAGCACACCACGTTCTCAATGGCATGGATATCATTCATTCTGGAATAACTGTTCGGCAGCAGGTCATGACGCGAAGCCATTGATGGAAGGAGCTCAAGTTCGGTGAATTTTGGTGGGTGATGTAGGGCTCGAACCTACGACCCGCTGATTAAGAGTCAGCTGCTCTACCAACTGAGCTAATCACCCACACCGCCATCTACGTGGCGAGAGGGCCCTCTAGAGTGGAGCCACCTGTTTGTCTAGACCGATTGGTAGCCGCAGATAGCAATCAGGCTATATTTATCTGATATCAGCTCTTTTGCTGCAGCCCCTTTGGACCGTGGTTCGTGGCCCGCGTTCTATCGAAAACTGCAGATTCTTGTTCGGGTCGTCGCCAAATCAGATCTTGGGACCACCAGCGACTTACGCGGCGGCCTCGACCTCGATCGGCACAATCTCAGCGCACACCGCGCAGAAGATTGTAGCTTGATCGCCAGACGACGTGCGTGTAGCAAGTGCGTCCCAACGTCGGAGCGCCCGTAATTAGCACCGGGCAAGCGCATTGGAATGTAGCTCAGTTGGTAGAGCAGGCGACTGTTAATCGCCCGGTCGCAGGTTCGAGCCCTGCCATTCCAGCCATCACTCGGTCGATTCCGTCTTGGTTCAACGGTTGTTTCTCTCAGACGAGCCTAGCGGGAACGCCTCCTTCAAATAACAATGCCAGCTATGTTTGGAACGGCGCCGAGCTTGGCTTTTGTCCGCCTTCCATCCACGCAAATAGCGACGATTTATGGGTTTAAAGGAAAAAATCTTTTAAAATCAGTTATTTATAAAATTGTGTCTTGCATTTTCACTTTCCCCATTGACGTTACCACGACCTCGCCCTTATAACCCGCTCACTGACGAGGGCGGCGGCGCTGCTAGCGACGATGTTCTTCGTTCTGATGAAAACCATGACAGATTGGCTGATGCTGATTGGGACCGGGCTCCGGTTAGGTCTCTGGGTTTTTGACGTTTTTGGGCTTTCGGGTTTGGGAATGTCGGTTATTTGACAATTGAATATGAGAAGAAAGAGAAACGTGGTCGGCGGGTTTTCGCGGACGGTTCTTGGGCTTTCGGGCTTTTGAACGGTTCATACAGAAGACAAATGACGGTCACGTTTTGAAGTGAGAACGATGGAAACGATCGCAGTGATGCGATTGGTGTACATATAAAAATGTTCTCGTCGATTCAGAACAAAGTGATCAGTCATGATTGAATTCTCAACTTGAGAGTTTGATCCTGGCTCAGAACGAACGCTGGCGGCAGGCTTAACACATGCAAGTCGAGCGCCCCTCCTTCAAGCAAGCTTGAAGGATTTAATCCTTGAAAAAGAAGATCAAGAAGAGCTTCAGAATGAAGCTTTCTTGATGGAGGGGAGCGGCAGACGGGTGAGTAACACGTGGGAATCTACCCATCCCTGCGGAACAACTCCGGGAAACTGGAGCTAATACCGCATACGCCCTTAGGGGGAAAGATTTATCGGGGATGGATGAGCCCGCGTTGGATTAGCTAGTTGGTGGGGTAAAGGCCTACCAAGGCGACGATCCATAGCTGGTCTGAGAGGATGATCAGCCACATTGGGACTGAGACACGGCCCAAACTCCTACGGGAGGCA
>JAEXYH010000031.1 GCA_023451735.1 Pseudomonadota bacterium
CCGTCAAATTAAGAATGGACCGGGCGCTGGGCTAATGCTGCGCACAGCGCACGATGCATTTAGTTGGTGGTGCAGACCTTGACAGTCTTCATCCCGGCGTCTGCCTCCGCCCGTGTCTTGTAGACGGTGTCGCCGCTCACCACCGTCGTTTCGGTCGTCGTCGGCTTCGTCTCTGTGATTGTGCACTTTTTGGTCTTCACGTCCTGCACAACATAGAAGGACTGAGCGAATGCCGGAGCGGCAAGCGACGTCAAAACCGCGGCAACGGCAAGAGTCTTGGCTTTCATCGTTTCCTCCTCATAAACAGCCCCCTCTGTGTGGGCGTACAGAGAACATGGTCAGTTGCCACTTGTTCCCGATTTAATATTGATTTCCTCCACCGAGGCAGAACCCTCTTCCTGGCAAGACGTTGTCGCGTCGAAAAGGGAGGCGTTTATGAAATCGATACGAGCTCTGGCGGTGCCTGTGGCGCTGGTGATGATGACAATCTCCGCTGCGGCCGATCCTGCCGCCCCCACGGCACCTAGCACCGAGCGAGCGCCACAAAGCCGATCCATCAGGGTCATCTTGCCCGCGCCTTGGGAAACAAGATCTCCAACCGAAGCACCCCCGGCCGATACGCGGCAGATCCGAGCCGACAACCAGCCAAGATAAGACCTTTCTGCCTGCCGAAGGCCTACTATCCATTCCACCACCCCACAACGAAAAACGGCCGCGGAAACCGCGGCCGTCCGTCAGACTGAGTTTGTTCTTACTTCGGATACTTAAACTCTGGAGCAGCCTTCAACGCTTCCTTGGTCGTATTCATCTTCGCGACCCACTTATCCGCCTTGGCGTCATGAGTGATCGCAACCGATGAAGGTGAGACCGCGACATAGCGCTCACCGACGCCCAGGAAGCCGCCCACCGACAGGATCAGGGCATCGATGCGCTCTCCCTTGAGGGCGACATCGGAAATCTCACCGACCGTCTCGTCCTTCTGGTTCGTGATGTTCAAGCCCTTAAGCTTGGACGAGAACATCTCATCCTTCGAAACCGTGGAAAACTTTGCTTCGGCGGGAGCCGCCCCCGTCGTTTTCGCGGTTTCCGCGAACGCAGCGGTCGAGAGGACGGCGGCGGCGGCGACGATCGGCAAAATCTTCTTCATTGAGAATCTCCTTGTTTGAGGTTCCTTTCAAGTCTCCGGATTGCAACAAGTTCCCGACAGTTCTGAAAAGCCATTGGAATTGGTGAATCGCAAAAACAGGCGCCAGATCTCGACTCACGTTTGTGAGGACGACGATCGCTTCGTGCCGTTCCGTTCGAGACAAGAGAGGTCAACCGGCCTGTCGGCAAGATCGGTTACCTCAATGGTGTCGCGCCTTCCCGCTTGAGCCTTGACACGGCGGCCGCAGCTTCAGTCAGCGTCCCGACCAACACCCCTGACGCGGAATCGCCAATACTGCCTCCAACTTTGTAAGACACAACTGTCACCCATTCCTGTTACCCGCGCCTAGCGGATAAAAATGCCCCGGCATGCAGCCGGGGCAAGGGAAAGTGGAGCTTGTCGATACAGATCGCGCAAGCACCCAACGATTGCCAGTTTTTCCTGATTTTTCAAGGTCCAAAAGGAACAGATTGCCGAAAGATCCGTTGTGCCCTGCAATCGCCGAGGAGTGGCTCGCCAGAAATGGGTCACTCCGGCGAAACGGGGGCTTCCGCATGCCAGTCGGCCGATATTTTCTTGTCGTGGGAAGCGCCCTGCTCTCCCTTTTATTTTTGGCGGACGCCTATCTTCCGAAGCCTCCCGCGAGCCCGACAAGAGCGGAGATCGACAAATCGAGCATCAGAATCAAGTCCGCGAACACCGGCCCTATGCCGGTGGTGATCGAGGCCCCCGGCGGTGGCCGGTCAGGACTGTAGCGACCGAATTTCGGCTTGGCTGGATCATCCCCATTGCCCGATCCAGTCAGCCGAATAGCGGATCGATTGCCGAACTCAGGCAATCGATCCGCTCCAATTCCAACCGCGCTAGAGTCAGATGATTTGCCGTAAAGCAAGCAGCACAGTGGAAAACACGAGGACTAAGCATCCTTGCCATAAGGTGGCAGATACAACATCGCTCATGCTCTTTGGCCTCCAAGGCTCTCAATAAGCCGACGGCCTAATCGATCCGCAATATGTTAGTTCCATTGATCGGGAAAGATTGGCAATCTGGTCAGCCAGCAAGTGGCAATTCGCATGTGATTCTTGCGCCTGTAGCGTTGCGATGGAGCGCGAATTTCCCGCCCAAAGCCTTCACGCGCTCGGACATCCCGCTCAATCCTCGCCCGACCGATAGATCGTCGGGAAATCCGACTCCGTTGTCGAAAATTGAGACCGATATGGTGTCGCTACCGGATGCTCCCGGATTGACGGCAACGGAAACCTCGGCCTCCGTGGCGTGTGAGTGCCGCTGAATGTTAAGAATTGCTTCCTGAACCAGTCGATAGACAGTCCGTGACACCGCTTCCGCTGCTTTATCCAGACCTGGTTGTGTGTTCAACGAAATCCTGAGGCCTGGATCCACGTTGGCAGAACGCTCAACCAATGCCGCAATGCTTCGGGTGAGCCCGACTTCCCGGATTTCCATGGGACGCAAGCGGTCGAGTATCTGGCGATGAGCGCCTTGCAGGGCCGCAATGGAGTTCTCCATTTCGACTGCTCGGTTTCTGCATCCCTCAATCGATGCGGTTTGCTGAAGGGAGATCGCATTGGCACGTAAACCGAATAGCATCGGTCCGAGCTCATCATGCAGGTCGCGAGAGACTTCGTCTCGTTCACGATCCTGGAGAGCGACCATCGACCTCAACAATTCATTATTCTCTCGCCGAAGCCCGGACATCGCGACACCAATCTCGTTTGTTTTCTCGATGAGTCTGTTGATCTCCGGCGGTCCGTGCTTGATGTGAGCACCGGGTAATGTTCCCCGCCCGATGGCCTCAAGCCCCTCTTCCAAGCTCCCCAGTGGACGAAGCATCGTTCCGAGACCAAAGTAGATGATCACCAATGATCCTGTGCCGAAAACAAGAAAGATGACGACCACGGTCAAAAAGGTCAGCCATTTCTCGTAGACATCCGGGTACAAATCTTGAAAGAAGGTCAGATACCCCAGCGTTTTTCCTCCGGCCTCAACCGGGTACGACCGCGACCAGTGTTCTTGAAGCGGCAACAGATGCAGAAACCACGATGGAACGCGAGGCATCTTGCGCCGCACGTCGTTTGTCGCTCGATCGGTTTGGAACGTGATTGCACCACTCGACGTTTCCAGCGATGCGACAAAGGCGTTTAGAACGCGATCGGGATTGTCAGAGGCATTGATGACGGCATTGAGCGATGCAGCGACTTGTGCGCTTTGGCGTTCGAACGGCTCTCGTTCCGCCGTGATATCTTCATCGTTCGCGATCCAAAGCCCGGCCATGGTGGCCAAAAAGACACCCGCTAGAAGTGCCCCAAGGAGCATTGCGATGCGCTTGCGCAATGTCATGCACGACCACATTATACTGACCCGCTTTTGCCGATTTGACTCGAAATATTGACAGGACAGACCAGGTGGCTCGCAGTCAAGAGATAAAGGTTCTGGTCGTGGATGACCATCCGGTCGTGGTTTCAGGGTGCAAAGCCATGCTGGAGGCGGACGACCAGCACGTTGTCGGCGCGGACAGTGCCAAAAGCGGCTTGAAGACCTATTTGAAAATGAAGCCCGATGTCGTCCTCCTCGACATTACCCTCCCCGATGTATCAGGATTTGAACTTCTCCGTCGCATTTTGAAGGCCGACCCGGATGCGCACGTTGTGATGTTCAGCATGAACACCGATCCCACGGTTGTGGTGCGTGCAATCGAACTTGGCGCCAAGGGATACCTGGCCAAGAATGGCGACCCACGGGAACTGTCGGCAGCAATAAAATCCGTCTCGAAAGGTGAGGCATATATAAGCCCTGCGATCGCAACTTCGGTGGCGTTCGACACCGCAAACGCGCGGGCTAAACCACTCTCCAAGTTAAATAAACGGGAGTTGGAAATCATCCGGTTATTGGCGAAGGGGCGAAAAATCGCGGAAATCGCAGACGCGCTCGATATCTCCTACAAGACGGTGGCCAATACGACCTCGCTTCTCAAGAAGAAGATGAATGCTCGCAGCCACTCGGACCTGATTCGACTCGCGGTCGAGATCAATGTTTGACGGTTTATCCGGAAAACACACGCAGCTTCGTCGCAACAGGGCATCCTGTTGTTTCCCACCCTGCCCACCTCACGCGTGCATGGCTTGAACTAAAAACCGTTTAGACCCAGTTTCGGGCCAACAATTATGCTCGGCGCAATGGACCACATATCGATGTTGATACCCGCCCATCGGGCGCGAACGAAAAGGACGCTTCCACTACTCCGTCACCGGCGCAGTATGTGACGACGACATCGTCCCCTGATGTACGCAAATCGATTAACTCGCCCGCAGGCAACTCCTGAAGCCGATCGCGCCAATACTTTTCGACCGCCAACTTCCCGCGCAAGGTCTCGCCTCTGCAGCGGCATCTAATCTCAGCTTCGTCACCGTACAAATCGACGATCAAGCCAAGATCGCGGTCTCGATAGGCGTCTAGCCAGTCGATCATGATGCCCAAGTGATCATGTGACGTCATTAAGCGTGTGACCTCGGAAAAACCAAGGTTCACATGCGTCTAGAATGATTCCAAAAGCAATATGAAAGGAAGGAATGCGATGGACTTGCCATAGTCACGAGCACCAGCCCGAAATACGAAAGGCCCTCTTGCGAGGGCCTTCCAAACAATCCGGAGTTTTGCTTAGTGCCGGTGGCGATGCTTAACAATCACGACTTTCTTGGACGGACCGTGGCGATGCCACCCGCCATGATGGTGATGGCCGCCGCTCTTCTTGATGATGACGGTTTTGGCTTCGGCCTGGGTCGTGGTGGCCATGGGCATAACGAAGCCGACGGTGGCAAGGGCGGCTAGTCCGAGAACGATCTTTCGCATTTCCATCTCCTTGGGAACTTACATCGGGAAAATGCGGTAATAGGTCTGGCGTTCCGTGGCATCAACGCCGAATTTTCTGAACGTTCGTTCAGATGATTTTCCTGCATTCTGATCCGAAAGTACGCTTATTCATCATCGCCTGGACTCCAATTGAGAGGAAGGTGTTCGGGCTTAATGTACGGCGAACGCAGACGATCTTGTGAGGTAAGCCGTATTCCGGCGAATGAAAAATGAGCAGTTACGTTAGTTTTCTAAAAGCGCGCTACGCTGGAGCGCTCATGAATACCGCGTTGATCGGCACAGATGGCGAGGCGCATCAGTTGGTCCGCGCGCTCTCAACCGAGACGCCCACACCGCGCATTAGCGAAAGTCTAGCCTCCGTAGAACGGACCGCGCTTGTGTCCATCTTGGCGCTTTCAAGAGCGATGAGCGGCCGTGGCATCTCATCCGCTTCCAGCGAATGGGTTCGAGCCAAGAAAGCGGTCGATCGTTGGGTATCGGCGGCCTCCAATGAGGTTAGCCTGGAGCGCTGACGGGAAATCGTGGCAAGCGACTCAACTTTCGATCGCAACCTTCCACGGCGTTGAACGGAACATTTTGTCGCACCCACACTTAGGATCCCGGGCGATACATACATCTGGAGGATTGAATGTCTGCTTACTTCAAAGGTTTCGTTGTTGCGGCTACCGTGGTTGCTTCCACTTCGTTCGCCATGGCGCAGGGTGTCCCTGGCGGGATCGAGCGCGGGGCTCATGAGGGCGCACGTGCGGCAGGCCCGGTCGGCGCCGTGGTCGGCGCTACGGTTGGTGGCGTCGTGGGCGGAGTGGCTGGCGTCTTGGGTGTCGATGACCGTCCGCGCTTTCACCGTTACGTGGCCGATCGCCACATCCACTCCTACACCTATGCGGAGCCGGTCGCCGTTGGCACCGTTCTCCCGTCGGACGGTGTGACCTATTACGACGTTCCGGACGACTACGCTTCGGCCCGCGAATATCGGTACACCGTCGTGAACGATCGCACGGTGCTCGTCGATCCGCGGTCGCGACGGGTCGTCCAGATCATCGAATAATCGAGCTATTAGCTCGTGAACAGCGGCCCATCGAAAGGCGGGCCGCTGTTTGCGTTGCGGTGCTCTGCAATCGCAACGCTCATCGCCTCTTTCGCTGACAGGTGATCCATGATTGACGATCTCTGGTACAAGAACGCGGTCTTCTACTGCTTATCCGTCGGGAGTTTCATGGATTCCAACGGCGATGGTATAGGCGACTTTCGCGGTCTCACGCGACGTCTTGACTACTTGCACGGGCTCGGCATCACGGCGATTTGGCTCATGCCGTTTCAGGCCTCGCCCGGCAAGGACGACGGATACGACATTTCGGACTATTACAGCGTCGATCAGCGCTATGGCACTCTTGGCGACTTCGTTGAATTCACGCACGGCTGCCATCAACGCGGCATACGCGTCATTATCGACCTCGTCGTCAACCACACCTCAGATCAACATCCGTGGTTCAAGGAAGCGCGCTCGTCCAAGAATTCGTCCTACCGCGATTGGTATGTCTGGTCAGAAAAAAAGCCCGCCAATGCTAACAAAGGGATGGTGTTTCCTGGCGTCCAGAAGGCGACTTGGACGCACGATAAGGCTTCGAAGTCCTGGTATTTCCACCGCTTCTACGACTTCCAACCTGACCTCAACACCTCAAACCCACACGTCCAGGCCGAAATCCTCAAAATCATGGGATTCTGGCTACAGCTCGGGGTCTCCGGATTTCGCATGGATGCGGTCCCGTTCGTGATCGCCACCAAGGGACCGAAGGTCAACAAACCGGTCGAGCAGTATGACATGCTGCGCACGTTCCGTGAATTTCTGCAGTGGCGCAAGGGTGACGCGATCGTGCTTGCAGAAGCCAACGTGTTACCGGAAACAGACATGGAGTATTTCGGCGACGACGGCGACCGGATGCACATGATGTTCAATTTCCACGTCAACCAGCATCTCTTCTATGCCATGGCCTCCGGCGATGCGCGGCCACTCGCCTCCGCAATGAAGGTCACGAAGCCCCGGCCCGCCACAGCACAGTGGGGGCTATTCCTGCGAAATCATGATGAACTTGATCTTGGCCGATTGACTGAGAAGCAGCGAGCGAAAGTCTTTGAGGCATTCGGTCCGGAAAAGTCGATGCAACTCTATGACCGCGGAATCCGCCGTCGTCTGGCGCCTATGCTGGGAGGTGACCGAAGACGGCTCGAACTTGCCTACAGTCTCATGTACACCCTGCCCGGCACGCCGGTCTTAAGGTATGGCGATGAAATTGCGATGGGTGACAACCTCGCCCTTCCGGAACGCAACTGCGCGCGAACACCTATGCAATGGTCAACTGAACCACAAGCAGGCTTCACCAAGAGCGCGCGCCCGAAGAACCCGGTGATCGACAAGGGGCCCTATGGCTACGATCACGTGAACGTTGCGATGCAACGACGCGATCCAGATTCGATGCTGAACTGGACCGAGCGCATGATACGAATGCGTAAGGAAGTGCCAGAGATCGGATGGGGGGACTTTTCGATCATCCCGACCCGCGATCCGTCAGTGCTGGCCATCAGATATGACTGGCGCAACAATTCCGCTCTCTTTGTTCACAACTTTGACGAAAGCCCACGTGAAGTGACATTCGTGGTCGGTCTGGACGATGACCGCGACCTGCACCTCATCAACCTGCTCTCCGAAAGCCATAGTCGCGCCGATGATCGCGGCAGGCACCAGCTCATTCTGGAGGGTTTCGGTTATAGATGGTTTAGGACGGGAGGATTGGATTATTTGCTTCGGCGCAGCGACATTGACGTTCCCCCGCCTGCCCGAAAATGATGATCTGTGAACCGAATGCTCCTGGTGCCGTAGGCGGCAAGCGAGAGCATCGTATCGAAGCGCGCCGCTTCACCGATCCTTACGGCCAATTTCCTTCCGGACGGCTGCCGCCGAGGGACCCACCGTGGACACGGCCCGTTCGATCTCTTCCTTTGTGGCGCGAAGGTGCCGACACCAGCATTTCATGGCTTCCGCGTCGGCAATGTCTATCTCGCGCCGAGCAGGTTGAGGTCGCCGAGCAGGTTGGGGTCGAAGGCTCAGCGTGTTCATCTAGGTTCTCCGTTCCGTATATCTCGAACTTACTTACTCAGCTTTAAGTTCCGACGCCGGGATGAAGTGGCAATACCGGTGGTCGGCCGCCTTCGCATATTTTCTTAAAAAGCTTTCGCCGATCAAAGCAAATTGCCGGGCAGATGGAACGATTGCATGTTTTTCCCGTTTTTATGGCATTAACAGGAGAAGCCAGATGAAGCGCATAGCATGCTTGGTCGCCGCGGTTTCCGCGATGACAATTCTTGGTCCCCTCACCGCCAACGCGCAGGATGTTCGCATACGCGTAGGCGACGACCGGGGCTACGTTCGCCATCACGACCATGGGTTTCGCGGTTCACGCGCGGAGTATTTCGCTGGGCATGATCGCGGTTGGCATCGCGGCTGGCGCAATCGGGATCGCACCGTGATCATCAAGGAGCGGCGTCACCGCCACTGGGATTAATACAAGCTAGTCGCCGGGGCCAATAGATAGCTCCGGCGACTAATAGTTTCACATGCACTTCGTTCAGCACGCGGGTCCAACCAGGCGTACCGGCACATGTCTATGCGTGATCGAAACTCGATCCCCGACATTGGAGACGATCATGATCAAGACTGCCCTTGCCGCAATAACCTTCGTGTTCACATTATTCTGTAGCCCAGCATTCTCGATGACGCCCGCGCCTAGTGGCCAATCTCAACAGGTTGACACCGTCTTCGTGAAAGGCGGCCATGGTCATATGCGTCGAGCCGGTCGTGGTCATCACTACGCATGGTACCGCGGTCGAGGACATCATCGGGGGCACTATCGCTGATCATCGCTCCACCCACTTTGTGCCAAATGCCGCGACAAGATCCTGATGAACCGTCGAATGGTGAACTGGCGCTTGGGATTATCGCATTGTCCATTTTGGCAATGAGCCTTCCGAATATCTTTGGCGTATGACCGGACGCAAAACGACGATGGACGAGACAATCAACGAGCTTCCTAATCCTGCATCCTGTGAGGCAGCGTCGGGCGCCGTTGATGGCCGCTGGCACAGACGGGTATGGTTCGAGGTCTCCCGGCTCCGACGATCCAGCACCGCTGCGGGGCGAACCATCATTGTCGATCGCACGGGCGCTGCAATCGTCGGCGCCACGGTTTGCGATCATGATCGATAATGGACAAGATCGACTTCAACTTCCCGCCTACACGCGTCAGAGGCAACACCGGTACCCGGCGAGATCCACCGATAGGTCGGTCAATTGCCGCGCCACCAGATGGACGACTTCTCCCTCTCGTTGGATGCGTCCTTGGACGGCGATCATGGATGCGCAGAGGATGATCCGGCGCTGGCGCTCGTACAGTGACTGCCAAATCACCAGATTAGCCACGTCGCGTCGTTTTCGATGGTGATGATCACGACGCCCTTCGCCGAACCCGTATATCAATTGCCTTCCCAACGTGCCGCGGCTTTATGTCAGCGAATTTGCCTTAACGGCGCTGCAATGGCGTGCAGTTGCATGGAACTCCGGTGCGAAGGTTTCGCACCACAAGAGAGGCGAATACTCTTGCAGACGACATAACCAACCGCGTTGCCGACTGAACTCCGCCGAAGTCACCTTGCATCCCTGCTTGGCGTTTTATCTCCGAGCCGGCCGGCCGGCGCAACGCTTGCGTTCCCATTGTCAGACGACGGAGGCGCTGCGTTCGGATTGACCATTACACCTGTGTTGGTGCTGCTGAGCGACTTGGTCGCCGCCGCGCCGCCGGGCGACTGCCCATAGGAAGGTGAGCTCGATGAACTGTTGGTGCTCGATGGCGACGGCACAGCCTTGTTATCGTTGGTGCCGTTTTCCCGTGTGACAGGGTTCGCGTATCCATTGTTTGACTGACCGCCCCTGCCGCCAAAACCCGAGCCTCCACTGGGTGAGCTGCTGCCCGCCGCCCCGCCGATTGATCCGCCACCGGATCCCCCTGCGCCGCCGCCGCCACCACCGCCTCCTCCACCACCACCGCCTTGGGCGAACGCAGGCCCTGATGCTGAGATGAAGGCGGCGGCGAGTATGGCAATCAACTGACGTGACATGTGGGGCTCCTCGGTTTGGAGGCTCAAAGCCACTTTCTGAGAACAGTTCCGGCATTCGTGGAACGTTTGCCGACTTACCCGATTGAGGCGCTGGCGAGGAGAATGAAATGTCCGCGGAAAACCCGGTGCCGGCAGCTGATCCGGTCGAAAGTCTGCACACAGTCGTTGTGGAGGGCGTCAAGGACGCAGCGCAGCGCGCCAACTGGGCGATCACGGAGGCGCGAAAACCGGGGCAACCGCTCGATTTGCTGGCGAGTATTGGCCGCCAAGCGCCTCTCGGGTCGATCCTAATCGCGTTCCTGCTCGGCGTTGCGGTGGGACGCCGCCGATGAGCAAGCCTCCGACCTTCATTGTGGACGACCTCAAGAGCAAAAGCCGGCACTTCATATGCCGGGCGATGCAGCACATCCGCCTGGCGAGCAAGATCTCGGCGGGGGCGACATCTGTTCGCTGGAACAAGACCCGCGAACCGAAGACGATAAGCCTCTCGGTTAGGACGTTCTGTCCAAAACTGGAAGGGGCGGCCGATCTGCCGCCCCTTTTCTCGCATGCAACCGGGATGAAGGAGGGTTACGGCAGCTTGACCTTGGGCTCCCGCGCCCACAGTCGGAGTTCGCCGAGCATTGCAACAAAACCCGCGATGTCTTTCTTCGCGTTCAGGGCGACTACCCCATCGTCCAACGCGTCGGCGATCCCGGCGTTAGCGAAGAGAGGTGCGGCGGCCGGGACGTAGCCAATGAATTTGCAATGCGCAAAAGCATCCGCCACGAAATCACGCGCCGTCGCCTCTGCAAGCAGATCGGCGATGCCGGCTTCACCGGGCAGAAGAGCCACGGCGTCGAACAACACCGAGGGGCCCCCGTCGATCATCTCGTCAGCCTCGATCCATGAGCCATCATCCGCTTCCGCGCCGGTCACCTTGGGTGCCACGATCTCACACATGCCGCCTTCTTTTGCGATCGCCGCCTTGAGTGCAGCCAAGAGCTTCGCATCCACGCCGTCCGACACCAGAATGCCGAGTTTACGGCCGTCGAAGCGCTGAGGTCCTCTCGCGATGATGCTCAACGCAGGCGACGGCTCGAGATCCTTCCGTATCGGCACCGCTGCATCAGCCGGCTCTGGCATCTCGCGAAGTCCGAGTTTTTCGGCAACCTTGTTCGCAAGAACATCGTCGATGTTCAGGAGGTGAGACACCATCCGCTCGCGGATCACCGGCGTTTTTACCTTACTCAGCTCGAAGGTAAGTGCGGCCGCGAGATGGTGTTGTTCGGTCTCGGTCTGACTGATGTAGAATTGTCGGGCTTGGCTGTAATGATCGGCGAAGCTCTCAGGGCGCAGCCGGCGTTTCTCGCCGGCTTCCTCGTGCGGAAAACTCGTGAAACCCTTGACGGTCGATTCACGCGGGCCGACGCCGAAGGAATTTGGCTGATAGTTGACGCGTCCCACGGGGTTACGCATCGCCATGTGGCCGTCCTGCTGGAAATGGGCGAACGGGCACTTAGGCGCGTTGATCGGGATATGAGTGAAATTGGGGCTGCCCAGTCGCTTGAGCTGGGTGTCGAGGTAGGAGAAGTTGCGGCCTTGCAACAGCGGATCGTTGGAGAAGTCGATGCCGGGCGGCACATTCTGCGTCATGAACGCAACCTGCTCGGTCTCCGCGAAGAAATTGTCCGGCATCCGGTCGAGGACGAGACGGCCGATCGGGACGGTTGGAAGAAGCTCTTCTGGGATGATCTTCGTTGGATCGAGCACATCGAAATCAAAGCTGTCTGCGAACTCTTGGTCGAAAAGCTGAACCTGAAGCTCCCACTCAGGATAGTTGCCAGTCTGGATCGATGTCCACAGGTCGCGCCGGTGAAAATCCGGGTCTGCGCCGTTGATCTTGACTGCTTCGTTCCACATCACCGACTGCAATCCGAGCTTCGGCTTCCAGTGAAACTTCACAAAGGTCGATTCACCCTTGGCGTTGACGAAGCGGAAGGTGTGTACACCGAACCCTTCCATGAAACGAAAGGAGCGCGGAATCGTCCGGTCTGACATCTGCCACATGACCATGTGCATGCTTTCCGGCGTCAGCGAGATGAAATCCCAAAAATTATCGTGCGCAGACTGGGCTTGGGGAAATGCGCTATCTGGCTCCTCTTTCACAGCATGGACGAGGTCCGGAAACTTGATGGCATCTTGAATGAAGAAGACTGGGATGTTGTTTCCGACAAGATCCCAATTCCCTTCCTGTGTGTAAATCTTCACAGCAAATCCGCGCACGTCGCGAGCAAGATCAAATGATCCCTTGCTGCCGGCTACAGTAGAAAATCGCACAAATGCAGGCGTCTTCTCGCCAGCGCGCTGGAAAAGGTCAGCTTTTGTATATTTCGCCAGCGACTTGTAATTCTCGAAGTATCCGTGTGCTGCATAGCCGCGGGCATGTACCACCCGTTCGGGTATGCGTTCATGGTCAAAGTGGAAGATCTTCTCGCGAAAATGAAAATCTTCGATCAGGGTTGGGCCTCGCGCTCCGACCTTCAAAGTATTCTGATCGTCCGAAACCGGCCCGCCCTGGGCCGTGGTCAGGATCTCGTCGTTCTTGCCCGCCACCTGATGAAGCTCGCCGCCATTGCCGCGGATCAGCGTCTGGTCATGGATGGTGGCGCCGGCTTCAGGTCGTTTAATGGGCTTGGCGATTTGCGGTCGTTTGGTGGACTTGGCCATGAATTCCCCGCGTTGTTTGGAAGGTTTCAAATTGCGCCTTTCAACGGAACCATGGCCGACACGTTCCGTCGCTCAGGCGTTTTTAATACCTCCGCGCCGCCCGCGTGGGTTTCGGAATATGGCTAGATGAGTCGCACCCGGGCGATCAGGAATGCAACTGCAAAAGCTGTGCTATCAGAGCTACGTTTTTGATCCAATTGTGCAGCGGCGCTGGCGGTCAAAAAGTCCAGCGCGGCCATTGCATCCAGCCTTCTTAGGTTGAGCCGATCGTTGACCTGAACGAAGCCTGACAGGGCGGCTTGGCGGTCCAGATTGCTAAAGCCCATCGCCCAGTTTACAAACAGCCGACTGGCTTCGCCACGTTGCAGCTGGACAGTATCGCGATGCCGCTGGTCCCCCTCAATGCGCGCGAAAGTTTCTCGGACCGCCGCCGGAGGGCCTTCCAGTGCCTGCAAAAACTCACCTTTGCAGTAGACCAGCATACCCGTGATGTCTGCCGCTTCGTTCGCCCGCCTCGCGGTTTCCAAAAGCCGCGTCAGATTTTCTGGTGTGAAAGAGGAAGACGCCGAGCTTACATAGACAACTCGAAACACTGCATCTCCTTAGGGTTCAGCGGGATCCTCCGCCCGACCGGTTCAGACTGCCGCCCGCACGTTAAGCTTTGATTCACAACAGCAGACCATTTCCTGTCGGGCCATGCGCCACTCTTTAGCATTAACGTGCGCCAAGTCTTCCGTGGTCGCGCGGAGCTTACCCCGCGACTGGACGTCTCCAGTTGCCAACAGGCGTTGGTCTTTACCGAGGAAAGTCCCATGAACAGAGTCTTGCTAGCAACGGCTGCCGAGCTGACGCTAGCGCTCAGCTCGCCCCTGTGCGCCCAGTCGGTCATTGAAACGACCGGGGTGAATTCCGAACTCGGCATCTCCCCGACCGCTTGACTTCGTCAAGATGGGCTACCCTGGTGAGGCCGGATGCGCCTTACTGGCGATGCCCAAACTCGGTCGCTAATATTGCCGGTGAGTTCGACGACTATCTGTCCAGCTTCTATATCGAACCTCCGGAACTTTGATCCCGATTGCTCATTGAGTGGGCAGATAGCTCGCTGGGAGCTATGGGGAGTCCGACCATGATTGATACTGTTGTAGTAGCGCCTGCCGGCGGGACTGACGAACCTTCGACCGCAGGCGTATCATGGCCGGCTGTCGCCGCCGGCGCGACCGTATCGCTGGCGCTGACGCTGGTTCTCCTCGCATTCGGCACGGGCCTGGGTCTGTCGGTCGTTTCACCGTGGGGCAATTCCGGCGCCTCAGCTACGACATTCAAAATCACCACATGCCTTTATCTCGTCGTCATCGCGATGATCTCTTCATCGGTCGGAGGCTACCTGGCGGGACGTTTGCGTTCGAAGTGGATCGGCGTGCACGCCGATGAGGTCTATTTTCGGGACACAGCTCATGGTTTCTTGGCTTGGGCATTCGCCACCGTGCTCGGTGCCATTCTCCTTGCTGCTCCTGCTTCGACCATCCTTGGCGGGACAGCATCCGGGGTGTCGGCGGGCGCAACTGCCGCTGCAGCCCAATCCGGTCCGGTCGAGGGCTATGTTGACACCCTTTTGCGCCCCAGCACCCCTGCTCCGACCGGCGACGCCAATGCCAGCCGTGGAGAGGTCTCGCGCATTTTCTCGTCAAGCCTGCGCAACGGCGAGCTCAAGGCGACCGATCGTTCCTACGTCGTGAAGGTTATCGCCGCCCGAACTGGGCTTTCTGAAGCAGACGCCGACAAGCGGGTCACCGAGGTCGTCAACGACGCCAAGTCTGCAACGGATGCCGCCCGGAAGGCTGCCATGCAGCTTGCTTTCTGGCTCACCGCCTCACTGCTGATCGGCGCCTTCTCGGCAAGCCTTGCGGCGACCGAGGGCGGCGGCCTCCGGGATGGCACTTGGAAGCGTCGTCCTTAATCTTCAACACATAGGAGCTTTGTCATGCCTATTCTTCTCTGGCTACTTGGAATCCCTCTTCCCATTATTCTGCTCATCCTTTTCCTGAGGTGAGCCATACACGCCGCCGGTCACCGGCGGCGTGCATTTTTTGCGAGAGGTTATACCGATCCTGCGCGGATAGACGGTTCGCCTCGCCCTACCGTCCGCCACGCGGTAGACCTTAGCTTCGTTCCGCGTTCCGGCCTTGAGAAATTCTGAAATACAGTCGCGGGGTGTCTGCTTTGCGCCAGAAGCTGCCATGCGCAGATAAACTAACTCCGCGCATGCCAGCGCCGAGTGGCGATCGAGATATCCCTTTTTAACTTTCAGCTCGCAGCAGCTCCCGAGCTGGCGCATCGAGAATGCCAGTCAAACGGTGACGAATGATGGCCTCCGCATCTGCCATGATGCGGTCTATCAGCTCCTTAACCGTCGGAATGTCGTTGATGAGACCAGCCACCATGCCACAACTCCATGCGCCAGCATCCATGTCGCCCTCGACCATGACTTTCGGATAGACGCCTGCTACCTCATTGATGATATCGCCGATAACCAGTGCATCGCCCTTCGCGCGCTCGGTGGCCATCAGCCGCTCTACGCCAGCATTGTTGAGCACGCGCTCGGTGTTCCTCAGCGACCGCATCACCAGCCGGGTGTCGAGCTCCGACGCCTTGACGATCGCATCCTTGACGTTCTGATGCACGGGCGCCTCCTCGGTCGCCACGAACCGCGTTCCCATATTCATACCCGCCGCGCCCATCGCGAGCGCGGCCACCAGGCTGCGCGCATCCGCCATGCCGCCGGAGGCCACGAACGGAATCTTCAGCTCGTCCGCCGCGCGCGGCAGAAGGATCATGTTCGGCATATCGTCTTCACCGGGATGACCGCCGCATTCGAACCCGTCGACACTGACCGCGTCGCAACCGATCTTCTCGGCCTTCAAGGAATGGCGGACGGACGTGCATTTATGAATGACCTTGATGCCCGCTTCCTTCAGCGCCGGCATATATTGCTCCGGGCTACGCCCCGCCGTTTCGACCGCCTTGATACCGCCCTCCTTGATCGCCGCGATATATTCCGGATAAGGCGGCGCATCGAAAGTCGGGAGAAAGGTCAGGTTCACGCCGAACGGCTTGTCGGTCATGTCGCGGCAGCGCGCGATCTCCTTTGCAAGCTTCTCGGGCGTACGCTGCGTCAGGCCGGTGATGATGCCTAGACCACCGGCATTTGACACGGCCGCTGCGAGTTCCGCAAACCCGACATAATGCATGCCGCCCTGGATGATTGGGTGTTCGATTCCGAACAGCTCCGTGATGGCAGTCCTCATGGCGATCTCCCGCGTCTGCTTTGTTTGTTTGCTGTGTGGTGAGAATGTGAGTGAAGCAAGCGACGACCGGCAGCCGGCTAGGCCGAGCGGGCAAACCGCATCAGGTGAAATGCCGGATCGCCGAACTGGATGTCGATGGCACCGATCCGCTTGAAATAATGACCGACCTTCAGTTCATCGCTCATGCCCATCCCGCCGTGCAGCTGGATGGCCTGTTCGCCGACGAAGCGGGCAGCGTATCCGACCTTCGACTTCGCTCCGGATGCCAGCTTCGTCACCTGCGGATCGTCGGACATCAGCGTCAAAGTGAGGTGCTGCATCAGCGAGACCGCTTCCTGCAGGGCGATGAACATATCGACCATCCGGTGTTGCAGCACCTGGAACGTGCCGAGCGCCGTGCCGAACTGCTTTCGGGTCTTGCTGTAGTCAAGCGTCGCCGCATTCAGCTCGGTCATCGCGCCAACGGCCTCGGCACATAGCGCACCGATGGCCCGGTCACGGCAGTTCTCAAGGGCTTCGACGCCCGCGCCCTCCTGGCCGAGTAGATCGGCTTCCGATACGCGAACGTCATTCAGCGTGACTTCGGCCGCCCGGCGCCCGTCCATCGTCCGGTAGCTTTGCAGGTGCAGGCCTGCGGACTTGGTATCGACGATGAATAGCGAGATGCCGTCGCGATCGCCGTGGCGGCCGGATGTGCGCGCCGACACGATCAATCGGTCCGCCCACGGCGCTCCGATCACCGCTGCCTTGGAGCCGGACAGCGAATAGCCGTCCGCGCTGCGATCGGCAGATACGGACACTTTGTTCAGGTCGTAGCGGGAGCCCTGCTCCGCCCAGGCCAATGCCCAGATTGCTTTCCCCTCTGCGATGTCGGAGAGCAACACGCGGCGTTGGCTTTCGCTCCCCAGCGTCTCGATCAGGCCGCCAGCGAGTACGACGGTTTCCAAATAGGGTTCGATCACGAGATAGCGGCCGAACTCTTGCATCACGATCATCGTCGACAGCGGGCCATTGCCGAAACCGCCATGGTCTTCCGAGAACGGCGCCGCAAGGAGCCCGAGTTCGGCGAATTTGGCCCAATGCGTCCGGCTCCAGCCCTCCTCACTGCCGAGGATCCGGGCGCGCGTGTCGAAATTGTACTCGTCCTCAAGGAAGCGCTGCACACTATTGCGGAGCAACGTCTGTTCTTCGGTCAGTTCGATGTCCATGGGTTGCCTTCTTTCGTTCCGTCAGAGACCGAGCACTGCCTTCGCGATGATGTTGCGCTGGATCTCGTTAGAGCCACCGTAAATGCTGAGCTTGCGTGAATTCAGGTACTTCTCCGCTGCAGTGTGGCCGTAGTCTGGCCCGGGCATGAAATGATTGCCGCCGCCGGGATGCTCGCGAAGAGCGAGACCATTGTTGCCGATTGCACGATGTGCGAGGTCGGTGATGCGCTGGAAAATCTCGGTGCCCCTGACCTTGAAAAGGGATGCCGCCGGTCCGGGATCAATGCCGCGCGCCATCTGCGCGACAACCCGCAATTCCGTCGCTTCGAGCGCCAGGACGTCGATTTCGACGCGCGCGATCTCGCGGACGAATTCCGCAAAGGCCGGGTCGTCTTCCGGAATGTCCGACCTGACAATGTCCTTGAGACGCCTGAGATAGCGTGTGGAACGACCGATACCGGCCATGCTCGTCCGCTCGTTTCCGAGCAGGAACTTGGCATAGGTCCAGCCCTTGTTCTCCTCGCCGACGAGGTTCTCGACCGGCACCCGGACGTCTTCAAGGAAGACATCATTGACCTCGTGCGAGCCATCGATGGTGATGATCGGCCGCACGGTCACGCCCGGCGACTTCATGTCGATCAGGAGGAACGATATGCCAGCCTGAGGTTTGGCAGTCGGATCAGTACGGACCAGGCAGAAGATCCAGTCCGCATGCTGTGCGAGCGTCGTCCAGGTCTTGTGTCCATTGACGACGTAATGATCGCCATTGCGCACGGCCTTGGTCCGGACGGAGGCCAGATCTGAGCCCGCGCCTGGCTCGGAATAACCTTGGCACCACCAATCTTCGCCCGACAGAATCCTCGGCAGAAACTTTTGCTTTTGAGCGTCGCTACCAAACGTATAGATCACGGGACCGACCATGGTAACGCTGAACGCGAGGGGCGGCAGAGTGCCAGCCCGAGACGTTTCCTCCTCCCAGATGAAACGCTGCGTCAGCGACCAGCCCGGCCCGCCATATTCCTTCGGCCACAGCGGTGCGACCCATCCCTTCCGGTGAAGGATGCGATGCCAGAGCAATGATTGCTCCTTGCTCAGGTCCGTCTCGGGATTCGGGACACGCATTTCCTCCGGATAGCTATCCGCGATGAATCGGCGAACTTCATCGCGGAAAGCAACATCCTCGGATGAGAGCTTGAGCTCCATGACGACCCTACCACTTCTCGCCGAACGGACGGATCTCGTGCTCAAAGGTCCAGGCGTCGCGGGGCTGCTGATAGAGCGCCCAGTAAGCTTCGGCCACTGCGGCCGGTCGCATAAGGCGGTTCGGATCCAGGTTCTCCATCGCCTGAGGCCCTTCGCGACTGGTGATCAGTTGCCGCACCCACTCCGTATCAACGCTGGAGTCGATGATGAGATGTGCAACATGGATGTTCTTCGGGCCGAGTTCCCGCGCCATCGATTGCGCGACGGCACGCAAGCCAAATTTTGCGCTTGCAAAGGCCGCGAATCCGTTGCCGCCCCTCAGGCTCGCGGTCGCACCGGTGAAAAAGATGCTTCCCTTGCCGCGCGGAAGCATCACCCGCGCCGCCTCCCGCCCGGCGAGGAAGCCGGAATAACATGCCATTTCCCAAACCTTGCGAAACACCCGCTCCGTGGTCTCGAGGATCGAGAAATTCACATTGGCGCCGATGTTGAAGACGCAAATTTCGAGCGGCGCATGGGCGTCGGCATCGGCGATGAACTTCACGATCTCGTCTTCCTTGCGTGCATCGAGAGCGCGACCAAATACCGTCCCGCCCGCAGCCTCGATCTCCTTGATCAGCGGCTCGAGCTTTTCCCCCTGCCGACGCCCCACGAACACGGTGAAGCCTTCAGCCGCGAATTTCTTGGCGATCTCGCCGCCGATAAAATCACCTGCGCCGACGACTGCGACGGTAGCGTTGCGTTTGTTCAAAGGGATTCTCCCGGATAAAAGTGGGTCAACTGACGTGACGGTGTGCCTAGACGCGAAGTGATTCCGCGAGCTTGTGCTTGAGAATCTTCCCGGTGGAGGTTGCCGGAAGTGCTGGCAAAACGATGATCTCCGACGGGCGCTTGTAGGACGTGAGCTGCGGTCCGATATGCGCCATCAGGTCGGCCGCTGTCGTGTTGCTCCCTTGCAGAAGCTGCACGAACGCAACGACCTCTTCGTTGCCATCTACCGGACGACCTACAACTGCGCACTGGATCACGGATTCATGGGTGCTCAGCACGGCCTCGATCTCCGCGGGATACACATTAAATCCCGAGCGAATGATCATCTCCTTCGTGCGCCCGACGATGAAAAGGCAATCGCCATCGAAGCGCGCGAGATCGCCGGTATTGAACCAGCCATCCGGATCGATCGCCTTGGCCGTAAGATCCGGGGCCCTGTAATAGCCGCGCATGACATTGCGGCCGCGGACGTGTAGTTCACCGATCTCCCCGGAAGGCTTTGGCGAGCCGTCGAGACCGAGTATCTTTGCCTCGATCCCCGGCAGCAACGGGCCGACAGCCTGATCGTCACGCGGAGCATCAATGCGTACACCCGAGAGCCCTGGTGAACACTCGGTTATTCCATATCCGTTCAGCAGCGAGAGCCCGAGCTCACGCTCCACGCGCGATTTCAGGTCGAGATCCAGAGGCGCGCCGGCGACTGCAATAATTCGCAAGGATCCGGGATCAAGTTTACTCAGACCAGCCACCGATTTGTATTCCAGCAACCGCTGATACGTCGCAGGAACACCATTCAGAATGGTGATCCCCTCCTCGGAAATCGCCTTGGTCAATGCCGCCGGATCATATTTGCTCGCCAATCGAACCGGAGCGCCCGTCATTAGCGTCATGACTAGCAACGAGATGCCGACGATGTGCGAGATCGGGAGAACAATGTACTGCTTGTCGTCAGGCGTCATGCGGCGAATGTCCGCCGTTGTTTTGGCGCTAAAAAGCAGGTTCTCGTGCGTCAGCATCACGCCCTTCGGCGTGCCGGTCGTACCGGACGTATAGATGAGGACGGCGACCTGGTCCTTGGCGCCTTCCTCCACGGGTTCCGGTGACGTATCGCTATTCAGCGCGCTTACAGCGACGTCGGTCAGCGGGCCTATCCGGTGAGGCCGGGCTTCATAACGCTCAGCGTGGCTTGCCGCTTCCTTGGAGACGGCCGCCGTCAGCAGGATCCGCCGCGCCCCACTGTGATCCCTGATCTGGTCCAGTTCACGCGCGGACAGGCGCGGATTGACAACGATCGCCCAGACGTCGAGACGGCTTGCCGCCAGCAATAGCACCGCGAGCTGTGTGCTGTTCTCGCTGACAATCATCAGCCTGTCGCCGGGCCGGACATCGAGCTCTGCCAGATCGTGGGCCGCATTTCCGATGGCTTCGCGCAGTGCTCCGTAGGTCAGGCTACCGCCATCATCGATCAAGGCAACCCGGTCGGGTTTCTCGGCGGCGTGGCGGTCAATGACGTGATCGATACGGCTCGGCAATGCGGACAGAATGCGCGTCGCGTGATCGGGGTCGACCGTCTTCAGCATGTTCATCCTCCCAGCAAATGAGCCGCTTGATCGCAGCTTCTAAAATGTGATGGTCCGCACTAGGCCGATCGTGCCTTCGATTCGGTGGACTGCGCGATGATCGCCTCTTCGACATCTCTCAGGCTGTCTTTACCGAAGAACATCTCGTCACCAACGAAGAACGTCGGGGACCCGAATGATCCACGCTCAACCGCTTCGTTAGTGTCGTTGACCAGCTTTTTCTTGACGTCATCCTGCTGCGCGCGCGCCATCAGCATTTCGATATCGATGCTTGATTCCTTGAAGGCAGCGACAAACACCTCAACGTCGTCCATCTTCTTCGGCTGTTCCCACATGTGGTGATATGCAGCCCGGAAATAGGGTTCGAAGATGCCTTCGAATTTCGCAGCAACCGCGCCGCGCATCAGCATCAGCGTGTTGACCGGAAAGAACGGATTGCTGCTGAAGTTGGTGATGCCGTGTCGGCGGATGAAACGATCCATCTCGAGCCGCTGGTATTCCGGTTTGTTCTTGATGCCGCGCAGAGACTCGGCGGGCGACATGTTGCCCGTGGCCTTGTAGATGCCGCCCAGCAACACCGGGACATACTCAAACTTGGCACCAGTTCGCTGCTCGATCCCTGCGAGCGCAACCTCAGCAAGGTAGGCATTCGGGCTGCCAAAATCGAAATGGAATTCCGGCTGCGATCGGTTGGTCAACGGCGCCTCCTCATTGCGTCTTATTGAGCAGGTAGAGCCTGCCTTGGTTGAGACGCTAGAGTTCTATTTTAGAACTGTCAACGAAGAAACGGCGATTGGAACGGCCTAGAACATCCGTGTTGTTTTGCGGTGCGTGCCAAAATAGAATGCGACCAAAGTCCGCGCCGGAGACGCTGCATGAAATGGGATTCGCTTGAAGAAGAGCCGTGTTCACTGGCTCGCACGGTCGCTGTGATCGGCGACCGTTGGACCCTGATGATCCTGCGCGAGTGCTTTTTGCGTAAACGTCGTTTCGACGCCTTTCAGACGACGCTGGGCATCACGCGACATCTTCTTGCCGACCGATTGAAAAAGCTCGTTCGCTTCGGCGTGCTCCGGCGTATTCCCTATATGGAATCGCCCAAGCGTTACGAGTATATCCTGACGCAGAAGGGGCTCGATCTCTACCCGATCATCATGTCTGTAGTTCATTGGGGTAATACCCATATGGTCGATACCCGCGGCCGTCCGTTGCTCCATGAGCACAAGACATGCGGCAAGCATTTCGACCCATTAATGGTCTGCTCGGAGTGCGGCGAGCCGGTCCTGGCCAAACAGGTCCACGTCCATCCCGGACCAGGCGCGCGCGAGGCTACAATGCCACAGGCTCGCAAGGGAAAATCGCACGGCAAAGTCTGATCACGCTTAGATGCCGTGTCCGCGCCCGATTTGGGCGCGAACCAGGCAAGTGCGGTTAGTCGGATTCGGCGTTTAAGATCCCGCCGGCTTGCTCCCATGATGTCCCGCTCCAGCGCTGCAACTGAAGCTGGGTATAGGCCATGCTGTTGTCCGGTCCGGTGTTGATCGTGATCCCGGGTATCAGAGTCGGTAGCGACAGGTTGCGAATGTTCCGTGCCTGCTTGAGAACATTCTCGCGCGAGTAGTCACCGGCGCATTGCTTCAAGATCTGCTCCAGAATCTGGCCCTGCTCCGTTCCATAGACATAGTTCGCGTCACCGATATCCGCGCCGGGCAGATACTTTGCGAAATGTTCTTTGTACCATTTGACACCGGCGTCATCGGCCCATTTCTGGTCGCTCGGATCCTTTGCGATCGTCGCAGCGATGACCCCGATCGCTTTCTCGGGACCGGCCGGGACGATGGTCGAAGCAACAGAACTAGATACGTAATTGATGAGGAATAGCGGCTTCCAACCGATCTCCGACGCCTTCTTTATCGCCTGGGCGGCGAATTTCGGTGTGCCCGCAACGAGGAATGCGCCCGCGCCAGACGCCTTCAGGTTGACGACATGAGAGTCGATGGTCGGCTCGCTGAGTTCATAGGCAGACGCGACGACCTTCTTGTCGAACGCCTCCTTGAAGTACGCCTTGAACGCGGCGAGGAAGTCCTTGCCCAGATCGTCATTCTGGTAGAGCAGAGCGATCTTCGCGTCCGGAAGGGCCTTGCTGATATACTTCGCGTATATTTTACCCTCAGTATCGTAGCTGGGCAGCCCCGTTGTCGTCATCGGGAATTCTTTGAAGTTCGTGAACTTGTTGACGCCGCTGACGACGAACAAATGGGGGACTTTCTTGGCGTTCACATACTTGATCGTGGCGCCAATCCCGGGCGTGCCTAGCGGGCTGAACAGGAAGGCGACCTCGTCGCTCTCTACGAGCTTGCGTGTCTGTTCGACCGTCTTAGGCGGGCTGTAGGCGTCATCGTAGGTAATGAGGTTGATCTTCTTTCCGTCGATGCCGCCGCGATCATTGATCGAATTGACATAGGCGATGAGCCCCTTTCCGGTATTGCTCAACGGCGACGCCGGACCGCTGAAGGGAAATGTCGCGCCGATCTTAATTTCGGTATCCGTGACGCCGACCGGCCCGGCCCACGCCTGCGGACCGAAGATTGTTGCAGCAATTGCAACGCCACACATCAGTTTGGTAACCATCGTCTGCTCCCTCCGTTCTCAGCAGGCTTTACCGCCCGCCATTTTGATTTTCCGAAATGACCGCCGCCTGCGTTGCGTCCCAGCTATTGAGATCCTCAACGATCATGAGGTTCGGCCTCCAGCCTGCGATGGAAGCATTGGCGGATCGCGTTCCGGGACTCGATCCATTCGGTCGTAGCCCCAGGGCGGGCAAAATAACTGCGATCTAGCCCGTGCGGCACGTTGCTGCCGCGCCTGGAGACGCACCTCCGATCCTCCCAATTATTCTAGCCGTCGGTTTCGACGGCCCGGTCATGCTGACCGATTGGATCAGATCGTCAGTTCTTATATAGAACTTGTCAATGATCAACTTGTCGCGAGCCTGGCGCCACGATGCATCGGACCCGCGTCAGGTTTTTCTTTCCGCGATCGCTTGTCGCGCCAGATCGATCCACACGGGGGACTCTCGCGCGTAAAGCTCCCGCGTGGCCTCTACGGACATCGGCCCTTCATCGATCCCGAACGTGTCGAACATTGTCCGCACTTTCTCGGTCTTGGCAGCTTTCATGATGAGGTCCGACAGACGGGCGACGATCTCAAGCGGCGTGCCTGTCGGCACCGCGCAACACTGATATGTGAGGAGGCCGAACATGGGGGAGTCGGCCCCCTGCTCCGCAAACGTCTTCACGTCCGGATGCGTCAACAGACGTTTGCGGGGCACCGCGATCACTCGGCCGCTTCCGGATTGGAGGACCGGCTGCGCGCCGATGATTGTGCCGACGCCCCCGTCCACGGTCTGCGCCACGACGTCGGTGAACATGGGGGCCTCGCCCCTATAGTGGATAGGTTCGATGTTCAGCCCGAATTGCTTATTGAGCGCGAGGACCGTCAGATGCGGCGGCGATCCAACGCCGAAGGTGCCGAGCGTCACTCGACCGCTCTGGCGTGCGTGGCGTACGAAGCCGTCGAGATCTGAGACGCCGAGTTTAGTTGATACGATAAGCGGCAAGCCGCCCGTGGGCATCGCCGAGACCAGTTGGAAGTCCTTATCGGTGTCGTAGGCGAGATCTTTGACCAGCACGCGGTTCACCGTCATCGCACCGGAGGTATTGAAGAGAATTGTGTATCCGTCCGGCGCGGCTCGTTTAACTTCCGCGCCTGCGATCGATCCGAGCGCGCCCGTCTTGTTCTCGATGACGACCGGCACGCCGGTCTGGTTACCGATGAATTCGCCGTACATCCTGGCATATGTGTCCGTCTGCCCACCGGCGGCGAAGCCGACGATGATCTTGATCGCGCGCTGCGGCCAGTTGCCCATGGAAGCCCGCCCGATCGTCGGACAGGCGATCGACGAAACCGCTGCACCGAGAAGCACTCGTCTTGATATTCGCATCGTCGTTTCCCCCTTTGCGGCCCTTTTGGGCATTGTTTTGTCTTCGCAGCAGGCGCTTCACCTTTTGTCACCGAGCAGAGAGACCGCGGTCCCGAGGTTTTGGTGTTGCGCTATATCGGTAGATGCCCGCCAGCGGCACGGGATGAACGGGGCTTCTGCCGAACAGGAGTATCGTTTGGTGCGTGCCTGTTTGAGCCTATTGTCCGGGTCTGTTGGCGACTGACGCCTCGAGATACGCAGATCGTGTCACGATGCGATCAAGGTACGACTGGGCGCTGTCGCAGATTCCGACCTGGTAATCGACCGCCCACGTCAGGCATGTCGTAAGCAGGATGTCCGCTGTCGTGAACTGGTCACCGAGCAGAAATTCGCGCCCATCCGACAACGCAACATCGACATGTTTCAATTGCTTCCGGAAATACTCGGCGGCCTGGATGACGACCTCAGGGGCGTTACCATAAATGTGCGATAGCCCTTTGATGTTGCCGTGCCGACGCATCACGTACAGGCTGGTTGAATCCAGTTCGGTGACAATGAAGAAGCACCACTCAAGCCACCGGGCATAGTTGTCCGGATCGCGCGGCAATAACGTGATCGCTTCGTTTGGATAGGTCTTGGCGAGATATGCGATGATCGCCGCACTTTCACCGATTGTGAGGTCGCGGTCTTGCAGAAGCGGCACCTTCTGCCGTGGATTGAGCGCCGTATATTCCGGCGTCTCCGTCTCCCCGGTGCGCGGAAGGATCGGCTTTCTGGCGTATGGAAGCTTGAGTTCGTGAAGAGCCCAATGCGGCCGGATGGTGCGGCTTGTACCAACTCCCCAAAGGACGAGGTCCGGGCTCATCACCACTTCTCCATGGCAGGTCTGAGGTCGAGTTCATGTGTCCATCCGTCGCGTTTCTGCGAATGGGCGAACCAGTACGCTTCGGCGATCGATGCCGTTGTCGTCAGGCTGTCGGGCTCGCGCGACGCAGGATCGATCCCTCGGGAGCGCATCCGCTCGTGGATCGCCTCGCTATCGACACCCGCGTCGATCAGAAGGTGTACGACATGAACGTTTCTGGGCCCGAGTTCACGGGCCATGGCTTGCGCCACCGCGCGAAGGCCGAACTTTGCCGCCGAAAAGGCAGCGAAGCCGCTGCTTCCGCGGATGCTCGCGGTGGCGCCGGTGAACAGCATCGTGCCGGAGCCGCGAGGCACCATGTGCTTCGCCGCCTCCCGGCCGACCAGGAAACCGGCGTAGCAGGCGAGCTCCCACGCCTTGAAGAACAACTTCTCCGTGGTGTCGAGGAGCGGCTTCTGTACGTTGGAGCCCGCGTTGAACAGGCAGACCTCGATAGCACCGAGTTCGTCCTCGACGGACTGGAAGAGGTTCTGGACCTCTTCCTCCTTGCGCGCATCGACCGACCTTGCATGGACGTCATGACCTTGCGAGCGCAGTTCTTCGACGAGGCCCGCCGATTTTTCGGCATCGCGCCGGGCAACGCAGACAGCGTAGCCTCCCTGCGCAAAGCGCCGGGCCACCGCAGCGCCGATCGCATCTCCAGCGCCAACCAAAAGTGCAACCTTCTTATTGTCGGACATGTCAGCCCTCCCTGCTTCCAACCCGGACGACCTTCGACTGGATCATCGCGGTCACCGCCTCATCGTCGAAACCAAGCGAGGCAAGAATTTCCCTGCTGTGCTCACCAACAAGCGGCGCGGGACCACCGATCTCGGCCGGGCGTTCTTCGAATCGGGCCGCAGGCTTGGGTTGACGCACACGTCCGACTGACGGCTGCTCGAGCTCCTGGATGATGCCGCGGGCAACGACCTGCTCGTTGGAGACGATCTGGTTCCGGCGCAGCACCGGCGCGCACGGGACGTCTTCCTTGTCGAGTCGTGACAGCCACGCGTCGGTCGTCCGCTGCGCGATATACTCCTGCATGCGGTTGATGCGCGCCGTCGCATTGACCGACCGACCGGCCGGGGTGGCAAACCGCTCGTCCTTCGCAAGCTCCGGATCGTCGGTGGCCCGGCAGAAGCCTTGCCATTCCGAGTCGGAAATCGTGCCCGCGGTAATGTAGCCGTCCTGTGTCTTGAAGATCAGGTCCGGACGGTCGTTCGGATCGGGCGAGCTCGCCTCTGCGCCGACGACCGTGTGCTGCATCATGCCTTCGGGCCACAGGAAGGCCAGCATTGCATCTAGCATCGCGACGCGGATGTGATCGCCGCGTCCAGTCTTCTCACGGGCGTAAAGCGCAGAAGATACGGCCTGAGCCGTCAGGACGGCCGTCGTCTTGTCAGCGACGATCGTCCGGATCATTTGAGGTCGGTTCGTGACCGCTTGGGACTGGATGTCGGCAAAGCCCGAGAGTCCCTGGACGATCGGATCGTAAACACGCTTCTTCGCGTAGGGACCCGTCTCTCCAACGCCGCTGATGGAGACGTAGATCAGGCGCGGATACTGTTCACGCAGATCATCAGCACCGAGGCCAAGGCGCTCCATCGTTCCTGGACGGAAGTTCTGGACGAGAACGTCAGCCTCGGCGACGAGCTTGCGCACGATCTCAGCGCCCTTCTCGCTCTTGATGTCGAGCGAAATTGAGCGCTTTCCGCGATTGGAGGAAATGAACAGCGCCGAGAATTGGCCTGCCTTGTCGATGGCCGCACGACTGCGGCGGGTGATGTCACCGCCAAGCGGCTCGATCTTGATGACCTCGGCACCTTGATCGGCCAAGAACATCGTTGCGAAAGGTCCCGATACGACACTTGTCAAATCGAGGACCCTGACTCCTGAAAGCGGCCCTGGCATGCGCTCCAATCCCACGATAGATGGCGCGACATGCGCCTGTGGTTGAAGGAGTTAGAACCGCGCCGATGTAGAGACTTGCTGGAAAATGCCGGATCACCGCAAAAGCGACATCGCGTTGAACGAATTCGTCATTGCAGCGCAGCGCGGAATTGCGATGGACAAAGACCTGTGTGTTTTCTGAACGAACTCGCGAAGTGCTGCGAATGGCTGAAACCGACTGCCAGTGCGACGTCGGTAAGCGAGTAGCTATCCTCGGCTAGGAGGCTTCTCGCACGGTCGATGCGACGGGAGATAACGTATTGGTGCGGCGTTTTGCCGGTGCTTTCTGAGAAGGCACGGATGAAATGACGGGTACTCACCCCGGCAAGCGCCGCAAGGTCAGCCAGCGCGATGGAGCTTCCCAGATTGGATTCCACGAACTCGCGAATTCTCTTGAGGGCTGCAGGTGCCAGGCCACCGCGGCGGCTCGCATCGATTGGCGCTCCATTCAGGCGACGCAGGGCTGCCAACGTCTGTATTGCCCACCCCTCCGCCATCATGGCGAAGATGTCATCTTCTTTCCCTGCCTCTCCACAGAGTTCCTGAAGCCCCATCGCGATCATGCGGCTGTCAAAGCCAAGCCGCGGCACGGCCGCTGAGCGTGGAAAGCGGTCGGCGACAAAAGCTGGATCGAAGAAGACCGCCGTATATTCGGATCTGCTGCTGGTCACCCTGAATTCTGCGTCAAACTCCATCCCAGCCGGATAGAGCGCCAACTTGCCGTCAAACGTGTGATCGAACGGCTTGCCGTCCATCCGACCATGCAGGTTGCGCGCTCCTCCTCCATACATGAAGAGCGCAAGCTCCGGCTGCTTGAAGTGCCACTGCACGCGTCTAGCGACCTCCCTCCGGAAACTTTCGATGCGGATGACCGGTGTGTTGTAGACGACCGCCGATGTGACCTGACCTCCGACGATCCTAACGAAGCTCCCGGATGATTTTTTCACGTTGCTTCCTCCCGATGTCGCAGCGTACGCCGATCCCACACGATCGATCGTTGGTCGATAGTGCCGCGACGTCGCGCAGTTCCCTCCCGGGACGGCTCGTTGAACGACCGCCTTCCGGAACTGACAAATCGAAATGCAGATCTTGCCAGCTACGAGGCAAACGCTATAGTTCTGTTTTAGAACTGTCAATTTGAGCGACGAAGATCGCGACGATGGGGGAGACAGGAATGGCGGATACGGCATCGATCGCCGTTGACACAGGTACGAATGAATTGCTTTGCCGCATCGATCGCCGCGTCATGGTCGTCACCTTCAACCGTCCCGAAGCACGCAACGCGCTATCCGATCATCTGACGCCTGCACTTCGCCGCGTCATCCGCGACGCGGCGGACAACGACGATGTCCGGGCGCTATTGATCACGGGTGCCGGTGCAGCATTCTGCGCCGGGGGCGACATCAAAGGAATGGGGGATCCCGGCAACTCTACCAAGATGACGGTCGGTCAGCGGGTGGCCAGGCTCATCGAGCGGCAACGCACATTGACTGGCGCTCTCGTTGGGTTGCGCAAACCGACTATCGCTGCCCTTCCCGGTCCGGCTGCGGGCGCTGGTCTGGCACTCGCACTGGGATGCGATATCCGCATCGCCTCCGCGAATGCCTTCGTGAGCACTGCCTACGCGCGGATCGGCCTGAGTGGCGATTACGGTATTTCGTGGCTGCTGATCCGCGCCGTGGGCCCTGCTCGCGCGCGGGAATTGCTGCTGCTTTCCGAAAAGATCGATGCTCAACGCTGCGAGACGATCGGGCTCTTCAACCGGGTCGTGAGCCCCGAGCATCTCGCCAGCGAAGCATTCGCCATGGCATCCAGCCTCGCCGACGGGCCGGTCCACGCCTACGAAGCTATCAAGAATAATCTCGACGACGCACAGGCACTCGGCTTCTCCGCATCCTTGGACAAGGAGGCCGAGAGGCTGGTTCATTCGTCCCTGACAGACGAGCATCGCGAGGCCGTGCGGGCTTTCATCGAGAAGCGCCCAGCGGTCTTCAGGTAGCTAAATGATGCCAGATAGAAAACAACGATGCTCCCGATGCCTTACGGATTTGGTGCTTGCACAATTTGGTGCTTATGAGGATGGCGCGATCGTCAAGGTGTTCGCTTGCCGTTTTTGCGATTATCTGAAAGTCGAAACCGAAAATCCGGTAGATCGCTGCAATCACAGATGGATCGACCACCTGATGTAAATCGTCTCGAAAGTCCGCTTTGCGCCAAAAGCGGTCCTGCTGACGCCCGACGAGTGCCTTCAGCCATAGCCCGAAAAAGCATGTCACTGTTTAGCAAAGCTTTGACGTGTTCGTCGATAAGCACCTTTTCTGTACCGGACCGAACTTACAACCGACCACGCATCAGCGCAGCGATCATCAAATTGCTTACCCACGTATGAGATTCGACGGGCCAGGCTGGCGCGCTACTATTGAAGTCTCGTTGGTCTGGCCATCTCCATTCTCGGCATATCGTCCTCGCGGGTTTAGACTGGCTCGGTCGCGAACGATCCCGACCAGATCGCTTGGCGGAGTAAGAGACCTGGGCAATGCGCTCCGCGCACGTCTATAGCTCCGATCTGGATTAGCTCCACCGGTGCGCGTTTTACGCGCTTGACGTTGCATGGCAGTGAGGCGCGATAGCGAGGTTCTGCGACAGAGATAATTCGTCTAGTGTCTGACCGGCATCAAGGGGCGCGCAGGCAAATGGAAAATCGGAGATTCTTGGTTGAAGGCCGACACGTCTCAATTGCCTTGGAGGAACAATTCTGGGACTGCCTCGAAGATATTGCGATCGAGCGCGATATTTCTTTACGAACTTTGGTGCATCGAGTTGGACAGCAACATCCCTTCGATGTCCAATCAGCTCTGCGTCTGCATGTGCTCGAGGATGTATTGCGAAAGACCGGGATCGAGTTGACCACCGGCCTTGTCACATGCGATCTTGACCGAAAATTTCATTAGGGAGAGATGCGGTTACCGACATGAAATCGCCAGTACGGAAGCGCTCGATCATCCTCAACGGGCACAAGACCAGTGTCAGTGTAGAGGACGAATTTTGGTCCGCACTGAAAGAGATCGCGGCGGTGCGCTCGATGACGCTGTCGGATCTCGGCTCGGAAATCGACAAGAGCCGAGAGGACGGCAATCTTTCATCCGCGTTGCGGCTCTATGCTCTCGCCTATTACCAACAGCGATCCGAGAAAAAACTGTCGGGCGGGCCTCCAAACCCGGCAGGCCTTTAGGCGTCTAGCCAAATCGCTCGATGATCTCGGAGGCGCCGAATTCACCGTCATCCAGATCACGCGTCCGTTGGACGCCACGGCCCACCAAAGTGATCGCGTGTCTGACAGCGCCTGCAGCGCCTTCTCCGGCACGCCCGCCTCGTGTAAGACAGTCTCCAGGTAATGAAGAGGCAAAGTTGCTGCCGGCAGCTAATTTTAGGAATGAACCGGCCTGTTGACAACACCCGATCGGATGCCACCTGCGTTCGTCATCGATTGTGAGCAAGCGTTCGGATCCGGCTCTGCAGTCTGGTCAACGACTGGGTAACCCGGACATCCGCTTGTGACCAGCTAGAGCGCCGCAAAAACCGCCGATTTGCCGACCGTACAGGAAGCGCGCGGGAGGCGCGAGCCAGGTTCGGCGCTTTAAGCGAAGCCAACTCGGCGCCATTCACCCCGTTGAGACGCGATTTGTAGTCATTAAACCTATGACGCTCTTCGCCCTATCGTTAGTAACATGCCGGTTGCCCTAACTATTTAAGATTCGGTATCGTACAACGCAGCACCTTTCATAGCTGATCGAGCGCTGTGGATGAAAGCGACGTGATTCGCGCCCTGGCCTGTTCGATGACCATGTCTCGTTTCAGAATGTCGTCAGTCAGTAGCGATCTCGGCATCGATATCCCATCCGGCCTTTTCATTCGGGCGATCCAGCCCGCGCCAAGACGCCTTACCTGGATCGTGAAACCTTTGTACTCGATATCTTCTTCAAGACTGATCGTTGCCTACCGCAGCCCGCCTGAATCGTGCTTTCTCAAATTATAAGGGCAATCCGGTGCCAAGACGCATATCGCTGATCTTGCCAAGGAGGAAAGGCGCCTCCAAACGTCTTGGTTTTTAGTCTCAACCCAAGATCGCGCCAGCGACGACAATGATCGCAACGCCGGCCACAATGTACACGTTGAAGTACTTTTGCATCGATCGTCTCGTCGGCGGCTTTAGCTCGCCTTTGACCCATCCATCTCCCAGAGCAAGGGGCTCCTTCTCAACTGATGTCTGGATAAAGGAGCATCTGGGACATTCATAAGCATGAGTCACATAGCCCAGCCGCTCTGGTGTAGAACGCAGCCATATCGACGAAGCCCCGCACTCGGGGCAAGGTTGGGTCCGTGTCTGCGGCATTGGTCAGGCCGCTGATGATTGGAACTGCCTTGCCGCTGGAGCCATCGCATGCGGGAAGGTCTCAGCAGCCAAAGCGTTGAGAGAAGCTCGCTCCTCTGCCAGACGTCGTTCGACGGACGATCGTTCAGAATCTGACAGCTCGCTTCTTAAGAGTCGCCAGTACCGAGCGATATTGTTGCGGTGCGTGCGGATCCTTGCCAGATTTTCGTCGATCATCATCGTCCCCAGACGGTCTCTGCATGCTTTCGGTTTGAGGCGGGCAATCAAGATACCCGCCGAGAATTTAGAAAACTCGTTGAGGTCGTCAAGAGCCTTCTGCAAGCGAACTGCCCTCTAAATATGTATTAGTCCAGCGTCTCAGTTCGCGAAGCTCGGTCTGCAATGGATTGCGCGCGCTGTTCTCGCGCAATCCATTCGCTATAGGCTCGGCACGCTGGGATTTTCCGCTCTCGCGCCTCACGCTGGATGCTTGCCAACGTCTCTGCCGACGGCGGCGACAGACCTGTCTCACGTTCATGCGCCTTACACCAAGCGGCTATAAACAGTAGGAGGGCGAAGGAGAGAAGTAGCGATATCGTAGTGAACATAGCGGTTACAGCTAAACATACCCTATATGGTTTAGGACCTCATGCACCGGACCGCCACTGACGCTCCGGCTCACACGGCGCCGATGACTGTCACGCTCTATTGTGATTTGGATAATTTCTCGAAACCGCTCGAGCAAGACGAGAGTTCCCTAGATGCCGCAGAAACCGGGTGAAATCTCTGACGATTGCCATCGCCAAGCCGAGGGGGCGCCTCAGGCCTGGATAAGCGTATGCGCCTCGAAAACAGTGAGAGTGTCTCATTGGTTCCAGATATGCCGGTCAGGCACATTAGGCCCCGCCCCTCAAAAAATTTGCGCTCCCTCTTGAAATTTCGGCCTCGGTTTTTCTATTTCAGGGTCGCCGGGCGCTTTTATGGGCCTGGTACAAGGCGGGCGCCGGTAGCGTCCGGCGCCTGCTCATACCCATCTTGCTCAATGGAGGATTTGGCTATGACCAACTACGACTTCGCCCCCTTGTGGCGTTCGAGCATTGGCTTTGATCGCCTTTTCGACCTCGTGAATTCTGCTCCGCGCGGCAACGAGGACGCTTTCCCGATGTATGATATCGAGCGGGTAGGCGACGATCGCTATCAGATCACGCTCGCTCTTGCTGGCTACAGTCCCGACAATGTCTCGGTGACGGCCGAGCAGAATGTGCTCACTGTGGAGGGCCGCAAGGAGGACCAAAAGAGGGACCTCCTTTATCATGGAATTTCGGGCCGGTCGTTCAAACGCCAGTTCAATTTGGCCGACCACGTTCAGGTAACCGGCGCCAACTTCGATAACGGTCTTCTGCAGATCGGCCTGCTGCGGGAAGTGCCCGAAGCCAAGAAGCCGCGGAAGATCGAGATCTCCTCCTCACCGAGGTCGAGCGTCGAGCAGCTCACATCGAAGGCTGCTTAATTACCGTGTCTAATCTGCCGCTGCGGCGTCGCCGCAGTGGCAGCCAAAGTGCCTTACCGAAAGGAGTACAGGAGGCCAGCATGTCAATTTCTGTCATGTCGATGAATGAGATTCACGCTAACTCTCTACTTGCCAGCACCTTCACGCATCCCCGGGAAGTGCTCGCGAATCCATTTTTGGACGCACTTCAAAAGCGCTGCGTCCTTGCAGCATGGGCGTCTGACGCGTTTGCCGTCGAGGGAAAACCCTGGCTTCGGCAGCTTCCTGGGTCCAACGCTCAGGTCCGGATCGGCGACATTATTGCAGCGCTGAAGGTTCTGGACGACGACGATGGCGCACCGCCCTGCCCCGGTCGTGCCACCATTCCAAAGAGCCGACGTCCCATCCGCGCCGTCGGTCAGACGGCTCGGGAGAGCAGACGTCGTCTAGCCGATATTCACGTGTGACGCTCTGCAGCCGCTCTCGGGCGGCTGCTTCCATATGAGTCATACTTAGCTGTGTCGGCAATCTGCAACTTCTCAGGCGCATGCGGACATCAGGTTGCAGGCCCCCACTTGCTCTCTTTGCTGGGAATACGTAAGCCGGATGAGTGTTAGGCAAACGATTGGATCGCCTTCATTCTTTCGCATTCGTTCGATTTGAAAAAGTCCGTCTGTGGTGCAAAAAAGCGGAATTGGTCATGCTTGCAAAGCTGTTGGGTGTCGCCGGTTTGCTCTTGGTTTCCACGAGCGTGACGGCGCGTTGTCAGAATGCGTTGACCGGAGATTGGCTCGTCGAGGACAAAAGCATTCGCGTCCGCGTGATTAGCTGCCCGCCGGCCCTTTGGGGGTACGTCGCAGCAGAAAGAACACCTGGAAAGGACATGAACAATCCGGATCCGGCGATGCGCGGCCGGCCCATGCTTGGCGTGCCTCTCCTGATCAATCTTCACGAGACCGAGCAAGGGCTCTGGGCCGGAAAGATTTATGATCCGAAAGGAACGGCAGTGACGGCGGGCGGCAAACAATATGACGTCACGGCGCGACTAACGCCTAAAGGGCAACTCGAAGTTCGCGGCTGCATGGGAAAGATCTTCTGCGGCGGGCAGGATTGGACCAAGGTCACAGACCCGGCCACTCCCCCAGTCCCCTCGCCCACGCCCATTTTTGCCGGCCCGTCTGCCAACTTACCTGGCAAGTTGACTAAGCCAGGTTCCCAATCCGCACAGGATCCGGCATGCTCATCGATTGCCGCGATGGCCCCCAAGAGTTAACAACTGACCGCGGAGGATTTCGCAAACAATCAGCTTGCTCGGCGCTGTGGCGTCGGGCTCATCCGCCGTACACAGCAACCGCCCACTTCTCAGGATGTGCGCCTCTGTCGTTTCATCTGGGAAATCACTCCTTACGATCTCCAGGGCCCGCTGTCATGGTCGACCAGCGATTCGACCGCGGCGTGAAAAGCCATAAACGGTGCGACCCAAGAAGCTGCAAGATTGTTAAGTAGAAGGATGCCTAGCACGGTTTGCGTCATCATGCGTATCCCCCATTTTCAGTAAGTGCCTGAGTTGCCCGGCTTTCTCTCGCAATTCGATCTATGTAGAGTTGCCTCTCACCTTCATCGTTCGTGTTAGCAATCAGACGATTATAGTGATCTGCGACTTTCCTGCTTGCTGCGACTAGGAGACTTCGCACTTCAGGCGCAAGATGCTCGTACACCACTTCTGAGCGATGTGCAGCGCGCGATCGCGATCGATCTGTAATGGTGTCCGTCATTCCTGACTGCCTTGTCGTTTGCTTAAATGCAACTCTGCCGGCCGCCGCCTGACTAATGCTCACACCTCAAGACATGGCGCGTACCTTATCAACGGCAGCATAGCAGCTCGCGATTAGCGTCAGGCGACGCCCACGTTAATGTTGTTTGGACATTCACACTTCATCCAGAAGCCTCAAAACTCGGTTGCTTGGTCAAGCTGACAGTGCCGTGACTAGCAGCCCCTCCCAAGGCGGATGCGATAGCGACACGAACCTTCTGAATCGCGCGTTCCTCGACCTGGCGGACGCGTTCTCGGGAGATTCCTAATTCCGCGCTCAGTTCATCCAGGATCAGTGGATTGTCCGTGAGCCATCTTGCCCTGATGATACGTTGCTGTCTTGCGGAAAGTCCGCTCAGCGCTTGTTCGAGAGCTTGTCGACGTCGCGCGCTATCGCTCCGCTCTGCGTAGACTTCTTCGACATCCATGTCGTCCGCAAGACGATCCTGCCATTCCAGCCCTTCATCGTCGTCGTCTGAGAACTTTGCGTTCAGCGACATGTCGCCCTGCAGACGCCTGTTCATATCGATGACTTCGCTCTCGGCAGCGTTCAGACGTCGCGCGATGCGCGTGACCTGCTCAGCTTGCATATCCCCGTCTTCCAATGCGCCAATCTTACTCTTCAGACGACGCAAATTGAAGAAGAGGCGCTTCTGGGAATTCGAAGCCGCGATCCGGACAACGGACCAGGACCGCAGAATGTATTCGTGGATCGTCGCCTTGATCCACCAGGTCGCATAGGTAGCGAGCCGGAATCCGCGATCGGGGTCGAAGCGTTTGACGGCCTGCATCAGTCCGATATTGCCCTCCGAAATGACGTCGGAAATCGGCAGCCCGTAGCCACGATAGCGCATCGCAATTTTTGCGACGAGACGAAGATGGCTCGTCACCAACTGATACGCCGCCTCTTCGTCGTCCGTCTCACGAAGCCGGCGCCCGTAGGCAGCCTCCTGATCCGGCGAAAGCATTGGAAAGCTTTTGATCGCGTTCATATAGCGCGTGAACCCGCCCCCTGCTTCCAAGGCGGGAAGAGCCATTTCGGCCATTGTCAAACTCCGTAGTGGATGTCTGGAATAAAGGCGCGCCGGAAAAACCGGCGCGCGGGGTCGAAGGCTGGGTCAGGCAGCCTTCGCTTCCAGTTGTTTGACGTTATTGCGAACGCCCTGTCCGATCGGGATTTTGCGGGGCTTCTTGGCCTCAGGCACTTCGCGCTTCAGGCCGATCCGAAGCAGCCCGTTGTCGAGATATGCATCCGTAACGGTAACGTGCTCAGCTAGATTGAACTGCCGCTTAAAGCTACGCGCGGAAATGCTCTTGTAGAGCAAGTCCCGCTTCTGCTCGTCCTTGCGGCCCTCCACCGTGAGTACGTTCTGCTCCGCGGTCAACGAAATGTTCTCTGGAGCATAGCCCGCCAGTGCAAGGGATATGCGATAGCTGTCCTCGCCGAGACGCTCGATATCATAGGGCGGAGAGCCCTCTTCATTGGCACGCTGGGTCGCGTCCAGAAGGTCGAACAGGCGATCGAAACCGATGCTCGAGTGCGAGAGCGGGGCGAAATCATAAGTCCTCATAGCCAAATCCTCCGTTGAGCAAGATGGGTATGAGCAGACGCCGGACACCACCAGCGCCCGCCTTTGCCGGACCCTGAGGCATCCGACACCGAATATTTAGAAAAAACGGCCGGTCGTTTTCAAGATGTCAGCGCAAAATTTTTTGCGACATCACGTCAGCGAATCCGCTTCGACGAACAGCCGCGATATGCCTGCCAGATTATCATGTTATCTGCAGTCGCCAGCCGCAGATCGTCTCGAGCAAACTACGGCCCCACCTACCTAAACAGGATCAACCAAAACAATCAATGCGAGCATCATTTCTACCGAAACGCGAGGGATGTATTTTAGAAATATGCCGGGTAACACAGTGGCGCCAAGCCGCCTCGAAACATTAGCCAACGCGTCGAATGCTCACATGGACTCACGATTGGCTTAGAATAATATACGCTGACCTGACCTCGCTCCACTCGCGAGTTGCCCCACCGATTGTCCACCATTATCACGCAATAGCTGCCATGTTCGGTCCTTTTGTGGTTTCGTCGACTGCCGGCCTACGGCGCATCACTTCTCCATCAGACGCTATCGCTTTCATGCGGAGCCTCGACCACGCATCCCGGCCTCACTGGCGCATAGCCAGCCGAATGGTTGAATGGGCCTGGATGAGCGCGGCGGATGAGGAAGCAGCGAACATGGCTTTTAGAAATGCGCTGGAGGTCGATGGTTTACTTCACAACTAACCTTTCAGAGGTCACCGCGCGCCCATCGATCCTACTATCCGGCGATCAATGGGATGACGATGATGCTGTCGATCGCGTACCATTCAGCCGGCCCTGCCAGACGCCGACAACCGGCATTCCGATTGCTGACAGCTGCAGAGCCTATCTCTCCAATTTGAGTGTTGGGCTATCTCAGTGGATCGCGCTGGTTACGTCCGGGGACACACTCGACCGCTTGCGCTGGCACCGATCCAACCCGGTCACATTCATTACCTCCCTGCCGCACAGTTGCCGCCATGGACAAAGACCACGGCGATCCGGTTGAAATTGTGAGGTTTACGGGGAAGGATGGATTGTGCTGACGTAGACCTGCAAGTGTCGGGAATCCTACACATAGAACGGTGATACGCATACACGGAGTATTTCAACGCATTTTGGACAGCTTCCGGTATTCGCTCGGAAGCATTTTATATTTTGCTTTGAAGCTTCGACCGAAATGGGTCATATCCGAGAACCCCCAGCCAAGCGCAATTTCGCTGATCGTGAGGTGATCATGCTTTCGATCTCCCAGGGCGACCATACAGCGGTCAAGCCGCCTCGCCAGGATCCGGCTCATGATGGATTCGCCCTCAGCAGCTAAAAGGGAATTTGCGTATCTAACACTGACTCCCGCCGCCTTGGCTACAACAGAACTGTTTAGACCCGGATACGCCAGCCGCGCCTCGATGACAGACTGCACAGAGAGGAGTGCTGCGGATCGAGCCGAGGAAATGCGAGACCTGGACGCTCCACTAGCTTCGGACAATGACAGCGCTATTAAATCAACAATTTGATTTTGCAGTATAGCCTCGGCCCGCCGGGTTAGGTCAGCGACCACGTTCGGCAACGTCGCCACGAATGACGAAACCCATTGTTGGAAATGCGTTTCCAGACCAATTTTTTTGCCAATCATAGGTCTGGAAGGACCTAACCGCGCTTCAAGCAACCTCCGTGGCAGCTTCAAGACAAGCGTTTCCGACCGTTCCGAGAAGTCGGCGACGTAAGGCATCAATGGGTCGAGAAGCGTAAGCTCGCCGGTCTGCAGGGCAACCGCACGACCATCCTGATCGATTGAAAGGTTTCCAGAATCCTGGCGGCAGACGAAGATCTCATCGCTACCCGCTTTGGCAACCTGTTCCGCTGTCCGGAAGACCCTCATAGGTGAGTTAGAAAATCGCACCACGCCGATATCGGCCACCGTGCCGAAGTCTATGTTTGCTGCAAAAGACTGTGGCTGGGCGGGAATCGAATCGTGGCCCACGATTTGAGCACAAGCGACGCTGTGCCAAAAATCGAAACGATCTCGCGGATGAACGTCCGAGGTGCAGAAAATCCGCTTCATCAATCAACATAGCCCATGGAGCCGATCATCGGTGCCAGCGGGGCCGATACTGAGGGGCCTCGGGCGCGCTAGTTTTGCCACGGGATGATGGCAAACTCAATCATTTGAAAAAGGTTGCTCGCTAGGACCGTGATGACTGTATCCCAGCTTTGCCGCGTCAAAGCGACAATGTGCGAGAGATGCGCGCATGACGCATCAGATCCAGACATCAAATTGGCCTGGACCGAAGTTGCCATCGAATGGCATGCCTTGGCGGCCCGTATGACGTCGGGGCAAATTCAAAACGCTCAGCGGCAGCCTTTTCATTGGGGCCATCGACTGATGGAAAAATGTAGGAAACGCATGGCAGATAATCGTCGCCGTTTGTTTGGGTGAAATATTCTCCGGAGATTAAGCGAGATGCTGAAAATCGGCGTCGAGACATGCGTGAAACCATGGACCTCTGAATGGCCGAAAGTTTGGTGAAGTGTTCCATGTGCGGGGGACGCCGCGAGTTGATTTGGATTAAGCCGATCAAAGGCGGCGACGTCAGACGATTTCGTTGCGAAGTGTGCATCACAGATTCAGATTACGCCGTCACCAAAAATGGCGCACAGCTTTTGGATTCCTCCGGACAGACCAAATGCGAGTGAGTAACGCCGCGCGACATTAGATTCCGTCGGACCCGTAAAGCCACCGTTGACCACGGATATCTGCCCCCGCGAATGGACAAGAATGCCTCACACACGCACTCCCCCCTGTCCGAAATGTCAGACCGAAACCTCATGGGTGCGGTCAATGCCTGTCGAACCGGGCGTGTTCGCTCACGCCTATGAGTGTCCGAAATGTTCTTTCATCCAGACCACCGTTGAGCCGGATCCTGTGACGAGCTCGAGTGGTTGGCTAAAAGGTGAGCTGAAAAGGCCTGATTGATGTCGAAGCGCCCTCTCACTCGAAAATGGACCACAGCCGAACTCGATCGGCTGGATTCATTGATCACTAGCGGCGCTACTGCAATGCAGGCAGCCGCGGCCCTCAACCGGAAAATGGCTTCCGTGCAAAAGAAGGCGCGATCATTGGGTAAAACCCTGCCCGGAATTCGAAAAGTTCGGGCTGGCCTGCGAGCTTCCGACAAGTTGGGTTCTGCCTAGACCCGTTTGTCCCAGCATGAAAGACCGCCTCATATCGGATCGAAATTTTCTACGATAGACAACCGGCAGCCCGCATATGACGCCTCAAGAGGCGACCAAGATAATGTGCGTCGTTTCAGTTGAGCAAGTTCATATCGATGATCGCTGGTCAGCAAACGACACTTTTGCTCTTCCATTAACTCTCGGTCGGAAACCCAACATGTTTCAGATCGATAGCGATTACTTTCGAGTCTATTAGTATGGTGCCGCGACTGCATGTCTGATCGGTTTAGTTGTCTCAAAGCCCGATATTGTCTTTCTGTCATGCGAACCGCAGACATCAGCCCTTTGGACGAAGCTCGCCATCTTATCGCTTGTTTAAGCACAGAGCTTCCGACCGCTCGAACATCTCGGGAAGTAACGATTGCCGAGCGCAACGCGTTTGCGGCTATACTTACGCTGCACGAACGGTTCAGCGATCGTAGCGCCTCCGCTGTGGCGGGTGAGTGGAAGGCCGCAGCAGATGCAGTGAGACGTTGGATTGCAGTTGCTACCTGATCAGCAAGTAAAATAGCAAACCTCCAAAGGCCGCGGTGCCTCATCGTCCCCGCGTCAGTCTTCGCCCGGATCATGGAAGCGAGCCGCGCGCGTGCTCAAGTTGGAGGTCCGCTTTGCGCCATGAGCGGACATCGCGGTCGAATGAGGCGTCGAAAGCATCGCGTTGTGGCGCTACGCGCCTGCTACATGCGGAAAGCATTTGAAATAGAAAACAGAAATCGTGGATTGCGGTTGACGTTGTCAAATGGGCGATAGCTGAGAGGGACACCGACACCGAAATCGGCCTGTAGGTTTTCCGCGAGAAATAGCCGAATGCCGCCACCAGCCGACGCTAGGGATAGGCCATCTGTATACTGATATCCTACGTTCCAAACGACACCGGTCTCAGCAAAACCGTAGATCTGATATCCACGCAGAGGTCCGGCGTTCAGTGTTCCATCGAAACGCAGTTCGAAGGATCCCGCCATGGCATTGTCGCCACTGATCTCGGCATTTCCGTAGCCTCGGCCAAAAGAGCTGCCGCCCAAATAGAACTGTTGCGAGGTAAGGAGTTGTGTCGAGGCAAACTGACCAGCGCCAGCGATCTTTACAGACCAGTCATTAGCGAGAGACTGGTACCGCGTGTATTGAAGATTGAGCGTCGCAGCTTGTGCAGAGCCACCATATCGTGACAACATTTCGTCGCCGGCTTTCGACGCACCAAAAACGTCAAGTCCTTTACGCAGCGTCAGGGTCAGGTAGTTCGCGCCGCCGTACTCATCCTTTAGTCGGTAGTCTCCGGTAAAATACAGCGTCCGCAGATGATCCCTGTACAACGGCCCGAACGCATCGCCCTCCGAAACCTCCGTGAACTGTGATCCCAAGGTAACGGTTAAGGTCTGGCGTTGGGTCTGAATCGGAACGGCGCTCGCATGCAGTTCGGCTGACTGCGTTCTTGTGAGGTTGCCGTAATCTCGACGCCAGTCCCCTGGCCGAACTTCGCTATAGAAAGCCGATCCGCCCAGTCGCACACCATTCACGCCAACCGGCGCTTCATATCCAATACGGCCGAATCCAAGTTGGGTCGGGTCGTTAGCTATTGTCGAACCGTTGATCGTTAGCGCGTCACCTGCAACGATATAGGAATTGAATGCGCCCGTTGCGTAAGACTGCCATGGCCCTACGGAGCTTGACCCCAGATTGTCGATGCCAAGCGATGCATACATTTGCCATGACTTGACGTACACAGATAAACGAAAAGCTCCGGTCGTATTGCCTATCTCCTTTAACGACGTATCGGAGACCCGGATTCCAGGAAGAGAGTTCAAAAGTAGAAGCTGGCGTTCCAGCGTTTGCTGTTGCGATGGCGTCTCAGCCAAGATAGGTGACAACAGAGCTCTTACGCCGAACCGCCCTTGAGGTTCGCCGTCAATAACGAGTTCGGTGATACTTCCCTCAATGATTTTGATCAGAAGGACGCCGCTTGCGACGTCTTGGGCCGGTACAATCGCCCTGGACAGGTGATAGCCATTAGCGCGGTAGAGTTCGCTGATCTTTTCAGTAAGCTCACTGAGCTCGCCTTGGGTAATTCTGTCGCCAACAAACTTGCGATACAGAGGCTCGATGGCTGCTGCCGATATCGCTTTGTTTCCGACGACCAATATGCCGCGCACCTTGAAGCTTCTGCCACCTCCGACGGCGCCAATGCGGGTCGAGACTGCGGGAAGAGAGGTGTCTTCGCCGGCTCGCTCTGCTCCTTGCTTCATAGCTTCAAAGCGTTTCTCCGGCTGAAGTGGATCGAAGCCAGGACTGCCCGCTTGAGCAAGCGCTGCGTTCAATCCGCCAATGAGCGTTATGGCGACTAGACTTGCGACGAGTGCTGATTGGATCGGGCGATAAGCGGCAAAACAAAACGGTGCCATGGAGTCCAGTTCTTGACGCGCGACTACGGAATTGGCCGCTCATCAAGTGGGTAGGTTCGTATGGTCAACGAGACGTTAACGCGCGAGTTGTAGGTGTCCTTGCACGTAAATTTATTTTTGAATGTTTCCAGATAGCGTAGCGGTTCCCGGTTCTGGAGCATTTTTGTGTCGGATATCAGACATTTAGTCGTAGCTTTCTCAGCGCTCGCCTTCCTCGTAACGCCCGCCTTGGCAGCCGACGAACGCGGCTGGCAGATCGCCAAGTCGTCCGGGCAGGTCTGGACAGTCAGCTCCAAAGCCCAGCCGGTATCGCTCACAAGCCAGGAAATCCGAGCGGGCGACACCATTCGCACCGGTCAAAACGGCCGCGTTTTGCTCAAACGCGGAGATGAAACGATTCTGATAGCCCCGAACTCTGAAGTGAAGCTTCCGGTGGCTTCGTCTGACGGCCTTTCTACGACCATAATTCAGAAGGCCGGCTCCATCCTATTGGACGTCGAGAAGAAGAACGTGAAGCATTTCGAAGTGGAAACGCCCTATCTAGCCGCTGTGGTCAAAGGAACGCAGTTTCGGGTCAGCGTTTCGGCCCGAGGGACCGACGTAATCGTTGTTCGTGGCCAGGTCGAAGTGGCTGACTTCAAATCTGGCCAGATCGCTCAAGTGATGCCCGGTCAGACCGTCCTGTCTCGCTCGGCCGGAAGTGTAGGGCTTTCGCTATCCGGCCCTGGCATCCACAGTCCTATCCAACAAGGAACGCCCAGAACGCCAACATTTGACCGGCTGCCAGTGCCGCGGTCAGGTCTACCCGCTCCCCGCTCGGCAGCTACCGGAGTCCAAGTCCGAACGCTCGCAGCCATGGGCCCTCCTTCCCCGTCCGCGGCTCCTACAGGTCGACAGTCGGAAGGTGTAGTCGGGAATCGTGGACCTGGATCTCATACCAAGACCAGCCCGACCCAAATCGCCGCACCGATTGGCGACGTACGTCTCAACTTCAACCGGGTGACAAACGGCCTCGCCCGAGGCGCGTCAGACGGACAGCCCGGTCGTGGAGAGCCAAGGCGGGCGAGCTATTGGACCTCCGGGCCAAACACAAACCCATCCTCGGCAGGATCGAACGGATCGACCTCGAACGCGCCCGCCGCGATACCGAACAACGTAGCCGGTGCCGCGGCCAGCCCGATTGTTGCGCCCTCCTTTACTCCAAGCGCTTCCGCCAACCCCAACTCGATCGCAAACAATGGAAAGTCCGGCGCCAACGGAAATGGTTACGGAAGATCAGGCGACACAGCCGCTGGGAATGGAAATTCGGGAGCAGGTAACAACGGTAACGGTTACGGCCGCGCGAACGGCAACAATGGGAATGGGAACAACGGGAATAACGGCAACGGCAACGGCAACGGCAACGGCAACGGCAACGGCAATGGCAATGGCAATGGCAATGGCAACAATGGAAACGGCAATGGAAATGGGAACGGAAGGAGATAACGCTTAGAGCGGCTTACAATTATGAAGCCATATCGCGCTCACCTTTTAGCGACGCTTGTCGTAGCCCTAGCGGCAGCGACTGGAATCTCCGCATCTCTATTCAATTTCGCGGCCGATTGGCGCTTCTCCATGACCTCCCGCGCGCCGACGGGCAATATCGCTTTGATAGCTATCGACCCACACTCAATCGAGGCAATGGGGGCCTGGCCCTGGTCTCGATCCATCCACGCCGATCTCATCAGAAAGCTCGACGCGATTGGTGTCAGCGATATAGTCTTCGACGTTGATTTTAGCTCGCCGTCAACGCCAACCGCTGATGACGACTTGGCTCAAGCGATCAAACAGTCAAGCAGTTCAGTTGTCCTTCCCGCGTTTCAACAGTCGAAAAGGAGTGGTTCGCCCTCTGTACACGACAACTTGCCAATTCCTCTGCTCGCCGCTGATGCATGGATCGCTTCCGCAAGTGTCAAAGTTGGAAAAGACGGCCGCGCGCGGAAATACGACTACTCGGACCGGATTGGAATCGACCTCATTCCCTCCATCGCGACGGCTATGTCCGGAAGCGGTATTGTATCAAAGCCGTCTTTCTACATTGATCACGGTATCCGTTTCCGGGAAATACCGATGTTCTCCTATTCAGATGTACTCGATGAGAACTCAGTGTCACGCTTGAGCCTTCGAGGAAAGAAGGTCCTGATCGGTGGAACAGCCATCGAACTTGGAGATCGCTTCAGCGTACCCAACGCGTCCGTTCTGCCAGGCCCATTGCTGCAAATTCTCGCCGCTGAATCGATCACTCAAAACCGCGCATTGTCAGCGACATCTTGGGTGGTCAGCATGGCGGGCGTGATCCTATCGATCATTGCGATGATGTATGTTTGGCCTCGAACGTCTGCGATAAGGCGGCTCATACTCATTGCTTTTGTTTCCGTCGCGGTCGAAGTTATCGCGCTTTGCATCCAAAACTACACCCCAGTGATCGCAGATACATCATTGCTGCAGATTACCTTTGCCGCCTACTTACTTGCGATCGCCCTTCAGGAAATCGACGTCCGGGGATTGATGACACGTGTTGCGGAGCGAAGATTCCGCCGAATTGCAATGTCGATGGGCGACGCGCTTATCTGTATGGACTCGAATTTGCGCATCACAGTCTGGAACACGGCGGCCGAAACAATTTTTGGCCACCTGTCGGCGGAGATGATCGGGCATCCATTCACAGAATTGATGTCGGACTCAGCAGATTCAAGCGCGATTTTGAACATTACCGCTGACCTTGTTGGCGGCCATAATCGACGCCTCGTCGAGTTCGTCGGCGTCCGAAAAGACGGCCAGAAATTCGATGCAGAGGCTTGCTTCTCGTCATGGGAGGACACTGGCGGCTTAAGCTATGGTGTCAGCCTCAGAGACGTTTCCATCCGGAAAAGAGATGCCGAGAAAATCAAATACTTGGCGGACTTTGACTCCTTGACCGGCCTGCCCAATCGGCATCAAATTGAGCGACGCGTCACAGAACTGCTGGCAAAGAAACGTCAACTTTGTCTTTTCGTCGTGCGGGTGAACAGAGTATCCGACACTAGTGTAATTTTTGGACCTTCATTCAGCGGCGAGCTGATCAAAGCAGTTGGCAGCTCACTTCGTCACCAATTTCATGAGGATCGCTATTGTTTAGGCCGCATCGGCGATGAAACGTTCGCGTTGCTGGCGAGCGATTGCACTTCAGAGGCTGCACCAAGTGTTGCGGCAAGTGTAATGGCCCTCTTCGACACGCCATTGAAGGTTGGTGGAAGATTGCACCAAGCCCATGTTCGCATCGGCGCAGCAAACTTGCCTGACAATGGAGAATCGACCGAGGTCGCCTTCGCCAATGCGTATATTGCCTTGGACAAGGAAAAAGCTGACGGAGCGGCGAATTTCTACCAAGTGCGAGACCGCGCTCTTATAGAAAAGCGTCTCTCCACCGAGGCAGATCTGGTTCAAGCTCTGCAGAACGATGAGTTTGAGCTCTTCTATCAGCCGCAGGTTTGCCTAGACAGCAAACGAATAATCGGCGCTGAAGCGTTGATTAGGTGGCGCCATCCAATTCGAGGACTTGTGCCGCCAATTGATTTCATTCCAATCGCAAACGCGTCTGCGGTTTCAGTCACAATGTCGTGCTGGGTTGTGGAGACCGCATGGCGACAAGCAAGTCGGTGGGCGGCAGCGGGCCATGAGATTCGCATGGGCATCAACCTTTCACCATGCCAATTTTCCGATGATTCGCTGAGTGTGCAGGTTGAGGCGCTACTGCACGACGCTCCCATACGTCCAGACCTCATTGAGTTTGAGGTTACAGAAGACATTCTGCTTGACGACGAAGTCCAGGCCAAAAGAGCGATTGAGAGATTGAAGCGAAACGGTGTGCGACTTGTTTTTGACGACTTTGGAACCGGGTTTGGCAGCCTCAGCTATTTGAAATCGTTTCCTCTCCACGGACTGAAAATTGATCGGTCGTTCGTGAAGGACGCTCTTTCTTGCGATAGCGATCGCACGATCGTCAGGTCGGTTATCACTCTTGCGGAAGGGCTCGATCTCTCAGTTATTGCTGAAGGGATCGAGGATGCGGCAACCGCCGATCTTCTTTTGGCGATGGGTTGTCGCGAAGGGCAGGGTTACTACTTTGGCAAACCTTGCCCTGCGGATGAGTTTGAACGCCTTTTCGTGATCGCTGCCGGGCCCATAGCAGCTTAGTTCGTCTGAGCTGCCGCGTTCACGTCGATGCCACCCGAGACTTCTATTAACATGCACGAAGGGGTTTTAGAGCTCGGGCGTCCTAGACCCGTAGATCCATTCGCGCCAAACGGTTAAAGCGGCCGCCATAATGACCGGCCCTAGGAATAGCCCGAACAAACCAAAAGCGGCCATCCCTCCGAAGATTCCGACAAATGCTAAGAGAAATGGAAGGCGCGCTGAACCGCTGACCAAAGTAGGCCATACGAAGTGATCGCCGGCAAGCATTACCGCAGCGCCCCACAGGAACACTCCCACCGCCGCGATACCGCTTCCGCCGCCGGTGACCAGAACTATTGCTGCGGTGGTAAAGGCCAACCAAGCCCCGAACGGCAACAGCGCGAATGCTGTCGTCAACACGATGAACATCACGGGGTTGGGAACGCCCGCGACGACGTATCCAGCACCGATAAGAAGCCCTTCCCCTACGGCGACAAGGACTGTCCCGTTGACGGTACCGCGTGTCGCTTCGACCATTTTGCCAACGAGCCCTTCTCCTGCATCACCGAGAAGGCGGTCGCAGGTTTCCAAGAAGCGACTTCCAACGGCTCTTCCGTTACGAAGCAGAAAAAACAAAGCAAGAAGCGAAAATAGCATCAGTGAGAAGCGGTGCAGTAGTTGCGCGCCGAACGTCTTAAGTAAATCCGATGCGTTATCCGCATTGACGGTTTGAAGCCAAGCGGCTGCGGCCTTTGGATCCGAAAGATTGGTGCGCCACCACGTCTGCAGGACTTCCGCAGCGAGGGGTAGACGCGCAATCCACTCCGGGACTTCTACACCGTTCTCCCGCGCTTGCTTCAACCAACTGACGAGAAGATCGCTCTGCTGAGCTATCTGGTAAATCGCGAGCGAGATTGGGGTGAAGAGCGCCAATGCAACGAGTGCAGTGAAGATAAACGCTGCGATGCTTGACTTGTCCGAAGAAAACCAGCTCGTGAACTTCAGGTACAGAGGCCGTAGTGCAACAGCAATAATCGTTGCCCATATCAATGACGGTAGCAAAGCCCACGCGGTCCACACTCCGAAGGCAAACACGATAAGAGCGAGCACGACTCGCGAATTCATCCGTGCCGCGGCACCAAGGGGGAGTGGCTGCCGCGGCTTACCGCGGGAGACCTGACGTGTCTCCGGCTCCATCCCCGCTTTCTGTAACATTCGCGCCGCCCCGTCGTGTTTCTCATAAAAAACGCGACAGATTGCCACTTGTTCCCGATATCTTTCAAGCTGTTCATTCATACCGACTCCTTTTCCCCTCAAGCCAGCTTGGTCATTGTCCGCTTTGCGCCAATAGCGGACTTGGGCAGACCATTCGCTTGGACCTCGAGACTAGCGCCCAAGCATCTTAAAATGGTCGTACGCTCGCGCATCAGTCTCGCCGGACGGCGGCCTCGTCACAACGTTCAACGCCCTCAGCTCTTCCGGTTTGAAGACGAACAATCGGTCTTTCGGCGTCTCCATCGCATGGACCGAAACCTGCAGACTGACGCCCATGTCGCCGAGATATCGCTGGCATCGCGCCGAGATGCGTCGTGCGTCGCTCATCTCGTCCCGGCGATGCCTGCTGAGTTTGTTCCGTTTGTCCAAGGCTGACATGCGCGCGGTCGGAACGTTCGGTTATCAACGCAATTGTCAAGTTCGGCTGAAGCTTGGCGAAATCGCGAGGCTTCCTTTTACAGGCAGTCGATCGATAAAGGCTTGCGCCTCCGGCCGACAAACGAGCTCGGGAACGGCGATGAAAATCGGCAAAGCGCAATCGGTCGAAGATATCGCAGGGCTCATTGGCGCCTGCGCGGTGACGATCCTCGCAGTGATCATCGTGGCGACACTTTACGTTGGACGCGAGGTGTTCGTGCCGATGGCTCTGGCTATCTTGTTGAGCTTCGTGCTAGCGCGCCCGGTTGAGTGGCTTGAGGACATCCGCCTGCCTCGACCGATCGCCGCCATTATTTCCGTGCTGTGCGCTTTCGCGGTCATCTTTGCTCTCGGGAGCCTCATCGCATCCCAGGCCACCCGCCTCGCGGGGGATTTACCGAAGTACCAGTCCACTATCCAGGGGAAGATCTCGTCCCTCCGGGGCGTCGCCGGCGGCTCGACCACGATGGAGCGTGCAGAGGGGATGCTGCAGGAGTTGAGCAAGGAGCTGAACAAACCGAAGGGCGCGTCGTCCCCGTCCCTCACGCAGGCCGATGTCCAGACCGATGGCAAAACCCGCACACCTGTCCCGGTCGAAGTCTTGCAGCCCGATCCCGGCACCCTCAGCAATCTCAGGTCTTTGATCGCACCTCTGGTATCGCCGTTGGCAACAACGGGCATCATCGTCATCTTCGTGATCTTCATTCTTCTGCAGCGAGAAGATCTTCGAAACCGCTTGATAAGGCTGGCCGGGACGCATGACCTTCAGCGCACGACGGCTGCGCTGGACGACGCCGCACGTCGTTTGAGCCGCCTCTTTCTCAATCAACTCCTCATTAATTCCGGCTTCGGCATTCTGATCGGCATCGGTCTTTGGATCATCGGCGTGCCCAGTCCCGCGCTGTGGGGCATCCTGGCCGCCGTCCTTCGCTTTGTCCCGTATATCGGCTCGATTATCGCGGCCGCCTTCCCGTTGACGCTCGCTCTCGCCGTCGATCCGGGTTGGTCCATGCTCGTCTGGACTGCAATCTTGTTCTTCGTGATCGAGCCCGCGATCGGACAAGTTATCGAACCCTTGGTTTACGGCCGCAGCACCGGTCTGTCTCCGGTTGCCGTCGTTGTTTCGGCGACGTTCTGGACGGCATTGTGGGGGCCGATCGGCCTGATCCTGGCGACGCCACTCACCGTGTGCCTCGTTGTCCTTGGTCGTCACGTCGAACGCCTCGAATTCCTTGATGTGATGTTCGGGGACCGGCCTGCCTTGTCGCCGCCCGAAATTTTTTATCAACGCATGCTTGCGGGCGATCCCACCGAAGCGGCCGAGAAAGCCGAGCAATTCCTGAAGGAGCGCTCGCTTAGCGCTTACTATGATGACGTAGCTCTCCCGGGCCTTCTGCTTGCACAGTCTGACCTAGACCGCGAGGCGCTCGATATTGCCCGGTTGGAGCGCATCAGCGAGACGGTTATCGAATTCACCGAAGACCTATCTGACCAGGTACTGCAAAAGCCAAACAAGGCCGAAGCAATCACAGACGCAGAATCCGCCGCTGCTGTCGAGCAGGCCCCGCAGGAGAAACAGCTCCCTATTATTGCCAAAGGAGAGTTACTTCGAGAATGGCAGAGCGACGCACCGATCCTTTTCATTGCCGGACGAACGCGGTTGGATGAAGCGAGCGTGGCGATGCTGGCGCACCTCTGCCGCGTGCATGGCGTCGGTGCTAGGTTCGAAGCCTCTAGCGCACTGGCAACAAAGAACATCTTCCAGTTAGAAGTCAGCGGCGTTCTCCTAGTGTGCCTGTCTTACATCGATTGGAAGAACTCCGCGCACATACGTTACGCAGTCCGGCGCATCCGACGAAAGGTGCCGGGAGCATGCGTTATCTTGGCGGCGATCGCCGCGACTGACGTTGAACGTCAGCAATTGAAACAAGCGACTAACGTCGAAGCAGTCTGCTCGACCTTGCACGATGTCGGCGAGTTTTGCCTTGCAAGTGCGGTAGGAGGGAGTGGGGTCGAAACTCATGGCATTGTGAAGTCGACGATCTCTCTGACGTAACGAAGGGCCTGCCTAAGTCCATCGAGACTTCCAAACGCTTTAGTTCGACTGGCATGAAGACCTCCATGAAATATTCCTCATTGGTGCGGCAGGTTGCCGCCCAGGTTAATCGCGAGAAAACTCGCTGCAAATAAATGTCGTGCGAAGCCCCTGAGTAAGTCGGCAACCGTGCTGACAAAACTATGGTGGCGTTCCATCGTGTCCACCAGGGGCAAAATGAACGACCGCATAGTTACAATCCGTTCGGAAGGCGGCATTCTCGGGTTGACGGGGCACCAAGTCCTAGTCATCGACGGGGCTGCGCCAAAGAAATTTGCTAGTCTGCTGGATGCGATTGAAGCGCTGCAGAAAGAGTTGCCCGGCGGGCAAAGACTACGTTCTCGTAACGGATAACCCCGAACTCTCTTTAGTGGCTAATTCGACCGACAGGCGCTTTCCCTAAGTCTTTCTCATGAAGAGGCGCCTCGTTCGGTTTGACTTGGCCCCCGTGCTCGGTCTTGGCGACTTTCGCGTGCTGAGCGTTCATGCCGACGAAGGTAACAGCGATCATGAGTGCAACGATGATCGCGGCAAGGATCGCAAATTTGCCAGCACCGCGCGGCGGTTGGGCAGGATGACGGTTCGGCATTGAAGCTCTCTGAGATCAGGTCATCGACTAGGCGGTGTGCCCCGGGTCGTTGCTGCCCGGCGTTTTTTTGACGCGTTGCGGCGTCATTTTTGCTGGGCTATCTTCGCCAGGTTCGCCGCGCGGGCCAAGCTTAACGCGCTGGATGTCTTCCTCGCTCGGGCGCTGTTGTGACTCCGACGTTCGCCCTGCACTCTCGCCGCCAGAATATGGCTGAGCCGAGCCATTCCCGGTCACGTTATTTGGTCCAAGCTCGCGGTCTTTCCCTTCTAGCAAGGCGCCCGCTGGCTGACTGCCTGCTATTGTCGCGCTATCCTTCGTAACTTTGACCATGAGGCCCTCCGTTTGGAGACCAATTCCCGTGTGGAAATCGCGTTCCCACTGCTTCGGGTTGTTGCGGTTCGCGTTAGTCGAGCTGCTGTTCGCTCAGCGGCGAAGCGGTGACGGCAACGCGCAGTCTCGTAGCCAAGGGGATGACACGTTTTGCAGGTTTCTCGCGCTGATAAGTCCCAATCACCAAACACGTGATCGAGATCAACGCTAGAAGAGCAGCGATTGCAGCGAACCCGTAAAGCGCACCATATCGAAGCTCGATCCAGCTAAAAAGCGCGACCGTGCCCAAGATGAGCGCGGCCACAAGAAAAATAACTGCGGCTGCGAAGAGCCCGGCCGCCACCGCGAAAGAGATAAGCTTTTGCTCGGTCTGAGTAACACGATCATCGACGTAGGAGCGGCCGGCCGCTTTTGTCGCATTGAGCTTATGGCTGAGACTGCCCATTACCATCGGCGGCGAGCCATGTACCGACCTAACAAGAACGCAGCCGTCAGATACGGTCGTGGCAACCTCGGAAAGCTGCTCGGTAACGGACGTGTTCTGTTCGTCGCTCATGATCGGTCCCCTCTGATCATCGGAAATCAGCAATATACAGCTTGGTTCCCGCTTACGCTGCTTTGTTTGAGGCAACTAGCTGCGTCGTATCCGTGTCTGATCGCCGAATGCCACTGAACTCGTCGGCCGTTACGAAGTTGCCGAAAAAAGAAGGAGCGAACGATGACAATTGAAGATCGCAAGGTGGAGAAACCCGCCCGCGAACGCAGCATTGGATCTGAAGAAGGCGCCACCGGCGGTGTTGCGGGTCGAGCAGCTTCCATTTCTTCGGAGGCGGGAAAGGACTATGCCGCCTCGCCGGGAGCCGAGGCCGATAAGCAAGACGCTGAGGACCGCTAAGGAGGTGACCATGGCAGATGACGAACTCGGTACGTTTATCGGTAGCGACAAAGTTGCAGGCACACACCGGATGGCGAACGGGCCGGGTACATCGAGCGTGTCATGATCGACAAACTAAATGGTCAGGTAGAGTACGCCGTGCTTAAGGTCGGCAGTTTGCTTGATGACGGTCGATATCCTCTGCGATGGCAGAGCCTAAAGTATGACCCTAACCTGGGTGGCTACATGTGCAGCGTAACCACGGATCAGTTCGGCAAAGCGCCTCGCTACAGCAATGAGGCAGACTGGAGTTGGGAAGAGCCGAGTAGCTGCACAGCCGTTAGCAATACTACAAGAACTTGACCTGAACCCTTTCAAGCTCATCATCATTGCTTCAAGCCGAACTGTCTGGGCATCAAGACCTCCATCTGTGAATACTCGTGCAACGCCGAGAGACGTACCGAGATCCAGGCCGAGCACGAACTTACGCCCCACTCACGGGCGCATTCCATTGGTGCATGTCGATGAGGGGTAGCTTGCGCGGGCCAAGCTCCAGAAGGCTTTGCACGGCCGCAATCAAGCTCAAAGGGACTCGAACAGGAAGCGTAGGCTCGCCGTAACGACCGCTGCCAGAACGACGGCCAGCGCCCCTGCGAGCTCCGCCTCTAGCCTTCGGTCCTGGGTGTCTGTCCACCATTGCGAGATTCTGCGCCGCATCTGCGCTCCTGACAATACGCTCACGCGCCGATGACATGAAACAGCGCAGGCAGGCTGATGGCCAGCAGCCCGAGCGTCACAAGTCCAAGCACTAAGCCTTCAGGGTCGTCGTTTTCTGGCGGGGGTTCGGGTCCAACCCGTTCGGCGAACAATCCAAACATTTCTCTGCCTCACATTCTGCAAGCCACTTGTCGAAGAGCCATCCGATTGCAGTCTGTCGTCGTATCAGCTTGCTGTTGCCCATCACCATCGACATCAGCTCGCCTGCCTCAAATCGCGGGCGACTTTGTATTCGATGTATCTGCGAATTGCGCGGTTAGACAGGAGGAGACGGCTGCGCACGCCCTGGCGCATCATGCTTTCAACGAAATAGAGCAAGACCTGACTGCAAACTTCAGGGTCATCGATCTCGCCGGTTCGCTCCAGGTAGTCCCAAGCGATCTGGATGGCCTCTTCCATAAGAGTGGCTAAGTGCATGGCAATCACCAAAATGTTTCATGAAGATAAGGTGACCCATGCTCCTTCGTTCCCTTTGCAGGAACGGCTCACGCGATGCGCCGTTGAACGGTATTCAACGGAGGACGCCATGAAAAACGTGGAAGACGATACGCCGAGTGACAAGGTCAGACCCGATCAGCGGACTGAGCAAGACAAGGGCTCGATGGCGCAGAGCGACGAGCCGTGGAAGAAGAATCCGCAGAACACCACCGACCCGAGTTTACCGGACACGCCCAAGCCCGACCTTGAGAAGTGGGGCGAGACCAAAACGCATTGAACAGAGAAAGCCCGCCGTATCGGCGGGCTTTGTTTATGCGTAACTGCCGTCGTTGTTTCGCTGGCCCGGCCTTAGCCCCTGCTCAGCTAAACCGATCTTGGCTTTGTTATTAGCCTTCATTTCTCGGACGCCCGCGAGGTGCAAACCAAGCTTCCGGGCTTGCTTTGTCACCGCATTTATTTTGCGTCCTAGCGCGCTGGAGGCGCGAGCAGCGGAAGCGCCACTTGCGGCCAGCTCACGGAGGCGGGCTATCTCGGCCTCTCCTCTGTCCAAGGCCGAGTAATCTGCCTCACGCGGCGAGCTGCTTTCGGACAGCGGCGGCCGAGTTTCCGACCTTGTCCACTGCCTTTTGCAGCTCCTCCTTCGATACTTTAAGGTGTTTGGTCCAGTACGAGACTTCGTGCGCCTCGTGCATGTTTATCCTGCTGCGGTCAGGCTGCCCTTACATCGCGATGTCCGCTCTGCGCCATGACGCGAAATTCGCTAATGCCGATCGCCCCGACCGTCAGAACCGAGGCGCAGGTGGACACGACGAAAGACCGCATCTCGGTGAAATGGTTGAGATAGTCGTAGACCGGCAGCGCGGCCAGTTTCATCGGAGCGAAGACGTCGACGGCCGACTCCACACGGCGCCTTCGTGCCCGATCCGTTCAACAGGCGGGATCTGCATCGCTGGCTCCTTGAACTTCTCCAGTATCCGTATGCGCGCCTCTTCGGCTGCCGGCCCTCGAGTCTTTCCAAGCTGGTTTCAAAGCCGGATGAGTTCCTGCAGATTGGCTTCTTCCATCGCGATTCTCCGTGGCACGACAAAAGAACATAAAGGGAACGATTCTGCAAGAAAGCGGTTGGGTGGAGGGAAAAGGAGTTATCGAAAATGGCCGACAACACGCAGAAGGACCCGAAGGACTGGGTTTCCGGATCCGATCCGATGACAGGGGCTCAAGGCTCCTATCTGAAAACCCTCAGCGAGCAGGCTCACAAGCCCGATCCGACGAAGGAGGATCTGACGAAGGCCGAGGCATCGGAGCTCATCGACGAGTTGCGCGAAGAAGCCGACCTTTCTGAGGACCGCAAGTAGTGGCACGGCGTCGAGATCGATCACGTCGATGCTGATCGCGATTGCCGAGCCTTAAGCCGCGCGGCTATTCGTCCAGCGCGGCGCTCAAGTATCTCGCGGTCCGGCTTTCCTTCGTCGCGGCCACCAGCGTCGGCGCTCCGGCGGCCACCACCCGCCCCCCTTCGTCGCCTGCACCTGGACCCATGTCGATAACCCAGTCGCTCTCGGCGATCACCGCCATGTCGTGCTCGACGACGACCACCGTGTTGCCGGCATCGACGAGACCCTGCAGCTGCTTCATCAGCGTCTCGACGTCGGACGGATGCAGGCCGGTGGTCGGCTCGTCCAGCACGTACAAAGTGTTGCCGCGTTGGCCGCGCTGCAGTTCCGTGGCGAGCTTGATACGCTGCGCTTCACCGCCGCTAAGCTCGGTCGCCGACTGCCCCAGACGAATGTATCCCAGCCCGACCTCGCGGATGGTGCCGAGCGAACGGCACAATGTCGCGTCGTCGGCGAAGAACGCGAATGCATCGTCCACCGTCATGGCGAGCACGTCGGCGATCGATTTGTCGCGGACCTTGATTTCGAGCGTTTCGGCGTTGTAGCGCGAACCGTGACAGGTGGGACACGGCGCGTACACACTGGGAAGAAACAGCAATTCCACGCTGACGAACCCCTCGCCCTTGCAGGTTTCGCACCGTCCTTTAGCGACATTGAAGGAGAAGCGACCGGCGTCGTAGCGCCGGGCCCTGGCCTGCTTCGTGGCGGCGAACAGCCTGCGGACATGATCGAAAAGTCCGGTATAGGTCGCGAGGTTCGAGCGGGGCGTGCGTCCGATCGGTTTCTGATCGACGACGATCAGCCGCTGGATTTCGTCCATCCCGGCGACGATACGGCCGCCGAGCGTTTCTATCCCATCTTCGAGGAGATCGGCTTCCTCCGTCACGGCGCCATCACCGTCGTGATCCTGTCCGAGAGCGCCCGCCACCTCCTCCACTAGGAACTGGCTGATGAGGCTGGACTTGCCCGAGCCGGAGATTCCGCTCACCGCTGTGAACACCCCGATCGGAATATCGACGTCCAGGTCGTCGAGGTTGTTTCGCGTGACGCCGCGCAATCGAAGCCAACCTTGGGGCTCACGCTGTCGGCGCTCGGGCCTTGCACCGGAGGCAAAAAGGTAGCGCCGCGTCCGGGACTGCTCGACGTCCGCAAGACCCTGAGGCTTGCCGCTGTACAGCACCTCTCCGCCGAGCACACCGGCGCCCGGACCCACGTCCACGATCCAGTCGGCGTGCCGGACCACGTCCAGTTCGTGTTCGACGACGAACAGCGAGTTGCCGGCGGCCTTCAGCCGGTCCATGGCACGCAAAAGGGCCTCGGTGTCGGCAGGATGCAGGCCCGCGGAAGGTTCGTCCAGGACGTAGACGACGCCGAAAAGATTGGAGCGGACCTGCGTCGCCAGGCGAAGCCGCTGTAGTTCTCCGGGCGAGAGCGTCGGCGTGCCGCGTTCCAGAGTGAGATAGCCCAGGCCGAGGTCGAGCAGGACGGCCAGCCTCGCACCCAGATCCTCCACGATACGCCGGATCACGATGGCCTTCTCCGGATGATCGGCCCAGCGCGGCGTCTCTCCGTCGAGGTAGGGCCGGATTAGATCGCCGAGCCGCTTCAACGGCAGACCGGAAATCTCCGCAATGTCGAGGCCTGCGAACTTGACGGACAGCGCCTCCGGCTTCAGGCGCTTGCCGCCACAGACCGGACAGTCGCTGCTGAGAAGATACCGGGCTACGCGCCGCTTCATCATCGCGCTTTGCGTGGTGGCGAACGTCTGCATCACGTATTTGCGGGCGCCCGTGAACGTGCCCTGATAGCTCGGTTCTTCCTTGCGCTTCAGCGCACGCCTCACCTCGGCAGGCGTGTACCCGGCATAGACCGGAACGGTGGGCTGCTCGTCGGTGAACAGGATCCAGTCGCGCGTCTTCTTCGGAAGCCTGCGCCATGGCACGTCCACGTCATGTCCGAGAGTCACCAGAATATCGCGGAGATTCTGCCCCTGCCAGGCGCTCGGCCAGGCCGCGACGGCGCGCTCGCGGATGGTGAGGCTGTCGTCCGGGACCATTGTCCGCTCTGTGACGTCGTGGATGCGGCCGATGCCGTGGCAGTTCGGGCAGGCGCCTTCCGGCGTGTTCGGAGAAAATGACTCCGCGTACAGAAGGCCCTGTCCCCGCGGATAGTCGCCGGCGCGCGAGTAGAGCATGCGCAGCAGGTTCGACAGCGTGGTCACGCTTCCAACGGACGATCGGGTCGTTGGGGATCCACGCTGCTGCTGCAGCGCGACTGCAGGCGGCAGGCCTTCGATCTCGTCGACCTCGGGAATGGACATCTGATTGAAAAGACGCCGCGCGTAGGGCGAAACCGACTCGAGATATCGCCGCTGCGCTTCCGCGTACAGCGTTCCGAAGGCCAGCGACGACTTTCCGGAACCGGACACGCCGGTGAACACGACCAGAGCATTCCGAGGAATGTCCAGGGAAACGTTCTTGAGATTATGCTCGCGTGCTCCACGGACGCGAACGAACTCGTCCTGCGGAGGTGTCTCCGGTCGATCGCGCCCTACCTGCTTCATGACGCCCCTCGCGATCTGACATGGGCCTCGAAGGTCGCGATCCGGTCCGCATGGGGCGGATGCCGATTAAGACGCGCAACGCCGTTCGTCCACCGGACGGCACCACGTTCGCCCAGTGCATGCTTGACGGCTTCGACGTACCGGAGGGCGGCGGTCTCCGCCTCGACGTCTCCATTCCGTTCAGCCGTCTTCACCGCGCGTCGGGCCCGCATGAGTTCAAACATCAGCACAGGCTTCTCGTTCTGCGAGAGGCTTGGATTCGCCAAGCGCCAAATCCGCCCCTTCACGATGAAGCAGCGGCCGTCCCGGGTGACGAGCTGTTGCAGCGCCATCGGGCTCAGATGAAGGGCTTGCCACCGGTGACGGCGATGGTCGTACCCGAAACGTAGCTCGATAGCGGGTCTGCCAGCATCACGTAGGCGGTCGCGAGTTCTCCCGGCTGCCCCGGGCGCTTCATCGGCGTCTGGCTGCCGAAGGACCTCACCGCCTCATCCGGCATCGTGGAGGGGATCAAAGGCGTCCAGATCGGCCCCGGCGCCACCGCGTTGGCGCGGATGCCCTTCTCGGCGAGCAGTTGCGCCAGGCCGCCGGTGAAGTTCTGTATCGCGCCCTTCGTGGTGGCGTAGGCCAGGAGGGTCGGGTTAGGCATGTCGGAGTTGACGGAAGCCGTATTGATGATGGCGCCTCGCCCCGGTTTCATATGCGGGACGGCTGCCTTGCTCAGATAGAACATCGCGTGGATGTTGGTCCTGAACGTCAGCTCCCACTCCTCGTCGCTGATGTCGCCGATATCCTTGAAGGTGGCCTGGTGGGCGGCGTTGTTGACCAGGATGTCGATGCCTCCGAGCTCGTCGACGGCCGTCTCGATGATCCTCCGGCAATGGGCCGGGTCCGTGATGTCGCCCGGAACCAGCACCGCCTTGCGGCCTTCCGCTTCGACGAGCTTCTTCACGTCCTGCGCGTCGGCGTCTTCGCTCAGATAGGCGATGAGGAGATCCGCGCCCTCCCGGGCATAGGCGATCGCGACCGCGCGCCCGATGCCGCTGTCTCCGCCCGTGATGACGGCCCTCATTCCGCTCAGCCGGCCGGCCCCCTTATAGCTCGTCTCGCCGTGATCCGGACGTGGCTGCATGGCGGCGGTGCAGCCCGGGGTGGACTGCTTCTGGGACGGGAAAGGCGGCTTGGGATGGTCGATCGGCATGTCGAAGCTCCGTTACGTATCGCCTTCACAATCAATGCTTTTCGCCCTGGTTCCCCTCCGGCATGTTGCTGCCACGACGGATGAGCTTCCCGAGCCAGCGATCGAACCGGAGACGCTTTCATGGGTTCAGCCCTCATGTGACGGAGAAGAGAGGAACGACGGTGGACTGCGAGGTCGAGTTCATGCGGGAGGCGCTGCCAACCGCGACCGAAAACGGTGCGGATCTCGCCCTATCGCCCATCGGCTGCGTCATCATCATGGACGGGGTTCATCGCAGCGGAGAGAAACCAAGTTGCCAAGCGCTACGACGCGGTGGTCCCCCCGCTATGCTGTCGCTCATGCCGAGATCGTTGCAGCAATGCACTCGCCATCAAGTGGTCTGGCGGCACTGCGAAACGACCGGCAATCGTGGGCGGACAGTAACGCGTAAGGTGAATTTCGCCTATTTCGAGATCATGTCGCGGAGATGAGCCGGGCACTTGGGGGACCGAGAGTATCTGCGGCGGCTTTCCGTCGGCTTGCTCGAAGCCGCCACGCCGCTGCCGAAAGCCGTGCGGCTCTTGGGCGTATCGCTGTCCTCGCTCCAAGGCGGAGCCGATACCGAGGATCAATTCGATCTTCTAAGCCGGAAATTACGCGACATTCCGCTTACGTGGCGCGGTCACCGACTTCGCCTTCGTTGCCTTGCGGCTCGGCTTCACGGTGCCGATCCGGGTCAACGAGGATTCCAGCAAGTCCCGTTGCGCGCTCAGCCAGAACGTCTCCGAGTTGCCATCCGGTCGGCCGGCCTCGTTCCACATGTGATAGGCGCGCTCGCGGATGGCTTGTTCCAAATCCTGCATCGTCAGCTCCTCGTTGCAATGCGGGGACGTTGACGTTGCGAGGTTAACAAACGACCAATGCGCCGGCCTCACTGTGTGTCCTCGCAATCGCCTCGCGCCAGACTGCGAACGCGACTTTGATCGAAAGTTTTTTTTGAGCCGGCTCTTGAAACTCTTTTGAAGCTTTGTAATTTTTACGGCGTCGCCATGATGATGGCGATCGGGACGCCGTCAGGGTCCCGGAAACTGAGACGGGCACCGGTCGTGTCCGGTGCTGTTCGTAACCATTTTGCTCCCAGGAGGATCTGGCTATGCGCACTGTAGATTTTTCGCCCCTCTTCCGGTCGGCCATCGGCTTCGACCGCCTTTTGAATCTTGCCGAAACCGCGCAGCGGGTTGGCGAGGAAAGCTATCCCCCATACAACATCGAACGGCTCGACGAGAACAATTTCCAGATCTCGGTCGCGCTTGCCGGCTTCAGGCCGGACGAGGTCGAGCTCACCGTCGAGCAGAACGTGTTGACGCTCGAAAGCCGAAAGAGCGACAAGGAAAAACGCGATTTCCTCCACCGAGGCATCTCTGCACGGGACTTCAAGCGCCAGTTCACGCTTGCCGATCACGTGGAGGTTAAGGGGGCCCGCTTCGAGAACGGTCTGTTGGTAATCGATCTGCAGCGCGAGATTCCCGAAGCGAAGAAGCCGCGCCGCATCGCGATCGACGGCACCATGCCCAGAAATGTGACGCAGATCGAGTCGAAAGCGGCCTGAGCCGCGCCGCATCTCTGGCCGCGTGGGTTGCCCGCGCGGCCATTTCCCGTTCGTCATCGATGGAGGCAGACATGCGGCCGACGACCGCGCATATCGACGTTGATTTCGAGAACTTTCTCCACCCGGGCACGCGATACGACCATCCCCGCGATGTCTTGCGCGACCGGAGCCTCAACCTCGACGAAAAGCGAGCTCTGCTCTCGTCCTGGGCATCCGACGCTTCTGCCATCGCCTCATGTCCATCCGTGCGCGCCCCGGCAGGCCTGAGATCACCCGTGTCGATCGATGAGATACTCGAGGCCCTCTGCTCTCTCGATCGCGAGGGAGAATCTCCGCGCACGCCGTCGGGCCCACCTCATAATCGCAAACCGAATTCGGACCCGGCGCGAGATTTGATGGAGTTCGACGTCGACGGCGCGAGGATACGGGCTCATCGCAATAATATCGCACGTTACCGGAGACTCCTCCGTACACATCTGACGCCGCTCGAACGCGATTTCATCGAACGCCGTGTCCTTGAAGAGCAACGATCGCTCGGCGCACTCGTTGCACCATCTCGGTGCGTAGCGCCAATGTTGCCGCGGCGGGAAACACAGGAGTTAGAGTTCGGACACCGGCTATGATGGACGTTCGAGACACCGTGGTTCGCGGGAGCGAGAAGGTCATAGGCCACTATCGTCTGTTGCTTGCGACGGCCCGCGACGACGACGAGCGCGAGCTTCTTCAGAGCCGGATCGTGCGCGAGCGACGGTTCATCTCGGAGACGTTGGGCGGGGGACGCTCACCCGACGCTCGACATCAGCGTGTCGGGATCGCTCAGTCGAGAACGATCCACGCCGGCGCGTGATCGCTGGCATCCGCTTTGCCCCTGACGGTTCGATCGACGCCGGCTTTCCGTAAACGAGCGGCAAGTTGCGGATCCAGGAGCAGATGATCGATGCGTAGACCGGCATCGCGCTCGAAACGTCCGCGCCAATACGTCCAAAAGGTATAGGGCGCCTTCTTCGGATGCATTTTACGTAATGCATCCGTCCACCCCTTTGCCAGCAGATCCGCGAAAAGCTTCCGGCCTTCTGGCTGAACCAGGGCGTCTTTATCCCAGGATTTCGTCGGGTAGATGTCGAATGGTGTCGGCACGATATTGAAGTCGCCTGCGAGGACGATCGGCGCCCCAGTCTTGCGGAGCGAATTCGCGTGGCGGTTCAGGCGCTTCAACCAGGCGAGTTTGTAGTCGAATTTCGGACCGGGCCGTGGATTGCCGTTCGGCGCATACAGACAGGCCACGACGACGCCGTTTACCACGGCCTCGATGTAACGGCTCTGCTCATCCTTGCGATCGCCGGGCAACCTCCGTCGTGTGACGAGAATCTCGGGGCCACGCGACAGAATGGCAACGCCGTTCCACGTGCGCTGCCCGATCCAGGCCGCCGAGTAACCGGCCGTGCTTAAGGCGGCTTCGGGAAAATCCGCCTGATCGGCTTTCAGCTCCTGCAGACAGACGACGTCCGGTTTCGACGATTTCAACCAGGCGATTAGATTCGGGAGGCGCTTGTTGACGTTGTTGATGTTGAAAGTCGCAATCTTCATGCGTCACCTCTCCGGCCGCGTCGAAGGCCTGCAAACCAGTCCGCGTATGGCGTATTCTTGACCATGTGGCGGTTCAGGTCGGGCGCGCCGTCATGCCACCAGACGGGCCCTCGCTCTCCCAACGCTCGCTTGGCCTTATCCACCGCGCCATGTGCGCCCCTCTCCGCGTCCGTATCGTCTTGCGCGCGTGCGGCTTTGACAGCTTGCTGCGCGGACATGAGATCGGACACCAGTTCGGCTTTCCGTGCTTCAGACAGCTTCGGGTCAGCGAGCCGCCAGAGTCGTCCGCGAACGACGAAATACCGGCCGTCCGGTGTGACGGGATGCTGTAGCGCCACGTTCCCCCCTGGTCGGCATTGCGTAAGCCAGACGCGCCGAAAACGCTGACGGCAACGCGACGTTCCTGACCTGTTTTCTAACTTGTCAGATCAATGATTCTTGGCCGGATTCCGCGTTGGTCGAACTCTAAAAGAGCTAGAGTAATCGGCAGCTTGAACCGGCGGCGGCCTGCGCTGCCGGGATTCAGATACAGAACATCGTTTACAGTCTCGAACGTGGGTACATGCGAATGACCGGATATCACGATGTTACAGTCCTCGGGGAGCGAAGCCATCGCCTTGAGATCGTGCAGCACGAAGATGGAGCGGGTTGCGAAGCGGACGCGTGCTGTCTCGGGGTAGGCTCGAGTCCATGGTGCCTTGTCGACGTTTCCCCGGATGGCGGTCACGGGCGCGATGCGAGCCAGGGCCGAAACGATGTTCTGACTACCGATGTCACCGGCATGGATGATGTGATCCACCCCAGCCAGGCTACGTTCCGCTTCCGGTCTCAGCAGGCCGTGGGTGTCGGAAATGACGCCGACGCGGCCTGCAATGAGCTGCTTTGGAAGTTTAACTGACAGAGACGACCGAGTCATGTGAACAGCTTTTCGCTGGTGTAGCGCGACGTGGGTTTAATCGCACGCGGTAAGGCTTGCGCCAGACCGCTTGTACAGCTCAGGTCCTTCTTGCGATCTCCAAGCGTTTGGACGCCTTTTTGGCGACGGAGCGCATTCCTCATTCTGCGGCCAGAATACTTATTTTTTGTCGTCCCTTCACGCCGGAGAACGAGACCAACAAGTTCAAGCTTTGAGCGTCTCAGAGCATGAAGTGCCATCGCCATCCGAGCTGTCCGAGGCGGCCGGAACAGGAAGACTGAAGCTTACCAGCGACGGTTCGGAGTGATCCATAGAGCTGCAGCCTCTACCTTTTGAGCCTTGGCCTCTGCCTCTTCCGTGGAAGCGATCAGTCGCGCTTTCGCGGCCCTCTCCGGCATCAACTCGGCATCGTCTCGCAGGCGCGCTGCCATGTCTCTCAAACTCGTCGGGTCGGGCTGGAGATCCAGTACCCCTTGCGCGGGGGGCGGCGACATCGGCGCATCGACGCCAGCGATAACCGTGCCCTCTCTTTCCGCCTTGACCAAATTATTACTCCGATGGAATGGCGGGTTCGGGTCCCGCCCCGGGCTGGGGGGCTGAGTAAGGACGGGACCGTTCCCGCGGCCGACGATCTCGCCGGATCGCCGGCGCGCGGACCAAGCATCTGTTGGCCATCTGGTTCCTTCTGAGCTGGGAACGACGCCCGCAAACGATCATTGGAGCCTCGAAAGCGAGGACCCATGGCGAACGACATGCACACCGACGGCCGCGACATCCGGAACGGCACCTACGATGCGATCTCTCCGTCCGGCAAGGAGCAGCCGGGCCTTCAAGTCCGCGAGATTCCCACGCCGCACCAAGCTGCTCAGCATGGTGCAGACGTTCGTAGCAAGCCCCTGCCCGGCACTGAGGATCCGATCCCCGAGGGTCTGCTTCGCGAGCGGAACGGGCCGCTCAACGCACAGACGGGCCGGCGGCCTACGGACTGAGCCGATGAAGTTCAGAGAGCCCAATGACGAGGGCAATGAACCGTCGCCGCTTATCATGATCGCCATCGCAGTCGTGCCTCTGCTGGCAGTCGCAGGTTGGTCTCTGCTCAGGTAGATGGGAGAGTGCTGATGCTCGAAGAACAGATTGTCGAAGCGATCAAGGCTGAGTTGGAGAGGCAATCCGCCGATAGACCATCGGAGCTTTCGATCGAAGATACCAACGGGTTTCGCGTGAACGGCTCGATAGACCTCGACACGTTGGCGATGGCGATCGCCGGGAGCGTCGCAGGTGGGCCTTGAACTCGAGATGGATCCGGTCAAGCTTCGCGATATGGCGGAGCGAGCGCGTCGGCTCGCCGGTGAAGTTCGGGATGAGCTGACAAAAGAGAGACTTGAACGGGCGGCGGCGGAGTACGACCAGCGGGCGCGCGAAATCGAGATGGACGACACGACCGGGCAGTGAGACACGATCATCGAAGATCGGCTGGATCACGCAGCGGGCTGCTGCGCCGCTAGGTAAAGGTAAATACAAGGGCGTCGTCCCAACGTCGGGACGGGGCCCCCTAATGAGTAAGATTCGCGAGTTCGCCGAGTTTTGGGCCCAGAACAGCGTCCAACCCGCAGAGCACTTCGGGCTCCCCGGAGCGTCGCAGGACGTAGCCGAGCTCGTCGCCCGCTGCGTCGATATGGCATCGGGCGAGGGCTTTTCACGCGCCGAATTGGAAGCCGAGGTCGGCGATCTTCACGATTACATCGGAGCGAGGCTTCGGGACGCGAATCGGTCGTCTGACGGATCTCCCCGACGGCCAGCGGCCAAATAATCGGGGGGGCTTCTAATTACTCTCAGATGCGAGCGCCTTCTCCTCTCGGGCCGTCTGGCCTCGCCTCCGTCGCCGGTCGATCAGCATCATCACCGGCGTGACCGTGACCCCGTGCAGAACGATCGACGTCAGGATGATTGCGGCCGAAATACTCCACATCTTCTCGGCACCGTCGAACGAGGCCTGCTGGAAGGCGAAGGCCAAATAATAAATGGTCCCGATGCCACGGATCCCAAAGAAGCTGATGGCGGCCCGCTCGGTCGGAGGGCACGTCCCGGACAACGAAATCCACGCCAACAAGGGGCGTACCGCGAAGATGGCCAGGCCTGCATAGACCGCGCCGCTTAGACTCAGCGAGTTCAGCAGACCACCTGCTGAGATCGCTCCGCCAAAGAGGACAAGCAGCGCCATCATCAGAAGGCGTTCTAGCTGCTCCGCGAAGTCGTGGAGTGTCTGGTGATAATCATGATCGCGCTCTGCGGCCCGCAGCGCCAGTCCCGCGACGAAGACAGATACGAAACCGTAGCCGTGAGCTGCTTCCGAGATACCGAAAACAACGACGGTGATTCCCAGCGCAACAAAGCCATCGCCCGTCCGCGACAGCTTGGCACGATTGGGAATGCGGAAGACCAGCCATCCCAGGCCGTAGCCAAGCGCTGCCCCTATGGCGATCCCGGCAGAAAGGCGCCAGACGACAT
>JAEXYH010000043.1 GCA_023451735.1 Pseudomonadota bacterium
TCATCATCTCCGGTGGCCGCGCGCTCGGCTCTTCGGAAAAGTTCGAAGAGGTCATTCTTCCCGTTGCCGACAAGCTCGGTGCTGCCGTCGGCGCATCGCGCGCGGCCGTCGACGCCGGTTATGCCCCGAACGACTGGCAGGTCGGCCAGACCGGCAAGGTTGTCGCTCCCGATCTCTATATCGCGGTTGGCATTTCCGGTGCGATCCAGCATCTGGCCGGCATGAAGGACTCCAAGGTTATCGTCGCCATCAACAAGGACGAGGAAGCGCCGATCTTCCAGGTCGCCGATTACGGCCTCGTCGGCGATCTCTTCGACATCCTGCCAAAGCTTGAAAAGGCGATGTGATCGACATTCAAACAGGGAAGGAGGAATGAAATGGCAAAGGTGAAATGTGCCATCATCGGTTCGGGCAATATCGGCTCAGACCTGATGATCAAGGTCATGCGGACGTCCCGCCACATCGAAATGGGAGCGATGGTCGGAATTGATCCGGAATCGGATGGGCTGGAGCGCGCGCGCCGCCTTGGTATCGCCACGACGCATGAAGGGATAGAGGGGCTTCTGAAACTACCGGAATATGCCGACATCCAGGTCGTTTTCGACGCGACTTCCGCCAAGGCGCATGCCTCCAATAACGAGATACTCACCCGCGCCGGAAAGAAGGTAATCGATCTCACGCCCGCCGCAATCGGCCCTTTCACCATCCCGGCCATCAACGCCAATGCGAATATCGACGAGCAGAATGTCAACATGGTCACTTGCGGCGGGCAGGCGACCATTCCGATGGTTCACGCCGTCGCGCGCGTCTCGAAACGGACGATATACGGCGAAATTGTAGCTTCGATCGCGTCAAAGTCTGCAGGCCCAGGGACACGCGCCAATATCGACGAGTTTACCGAGACGACGTCGCGAGCGATCGAGCTTCTCGGCGGCGCCGAGAAGGGAAAGGCTCTCATCATCCTCAATCCGGCCGAGCCTCCGCTCATCATGCGGGACACGGTTTTCGTTCTTTCGCAGGGCGGTGAGTCCTCTGCCATCGAGGCGTCCGTCAACGACATGGTCAAGACGGTCCAAGCCTATGTGCCGGGTTACCGGTTGAAACAGAAGGTCCAGTTCGAAATGATCGGCGACAATGCGCCTGTCATCGTTCCGGGCATTGGCGCCTGTACCGGCTTGAAGACGACAATCTTTCTGGAGGTGGAAGGAGCCGCACACTACCTCCCCGCCTATGCCGGCAATCTCGACATCATGACATCGGCTGCTCTGGTCAGTGCAGACCACTGGGCCGCCAAGTTTCTTGCCAAGGAGGCCGCTGAATGACACGCCCCGATCCCAATAAACTTTATGTGCAGGACGTGACGCTCCGCGACGGAATGCACGCGATACGCCATCAGTATCGCCTGGAGGCGGTAAAGGCGATCGCAGGTGCACTGGATGCCGCGAAAATCGATGCTATCGAGATTACTCACGGTGACGGGCTCGCCGGCTCGACGTTCAATTATGGCTTCAGCCGGCATGACGATCTCGATCTCATTGGCGCGGTTGCCGGTATCTGCCAGCATGCAGTCGTAACAGTGCTTCTCATTCCCGGCATCGGCACCGTCCATGACCTGAAGGAGGCCTATAGGGCTGGCGCTCGGTCGGTCAGGATAGCAACGCATTGCACCGAAGCGGACGTCTCTCGCCAGCATATCGAAGCGGCGAGGTCGCTCGGTATGGATACGGTCGGCTTTCTGATGATGTCGCATATGGCAGAGCCGGACATGCTGCTCAAGCAGGCGAAACTTATGGAAAGCTATGGCGCGGAATGCGTCTATGTCACTGACTCCGCCGGCGCCATGCTGCCGCCGCACTATACCGCACGGGTCGCCGCACTACGCGATGGTCTCAAGCCGGAGACCGAAATTGGTGTTCACACACATCACAACCTGACGCTCGGTGTCGCCAATTCCGTGGCCGGTATCGAGGCAGGCGCGGTGCGTGTCGACGCCTCGCTTGCGGGAATGGGAGCGGGCGCGGGAAATGCCCCGCTCGAAGCGCTGGTGGCTGTGCTTGACAGGATGGGTATCGAGACCGGCTGCGATCTCTTCAAGTTGATGGATGCCGCTGACGATCTGGTGCGGCCGCTTCAGGATCGCCCGGTGCGTGTGGATCGTGAGAGCCTTTCGATCGGTTATGCAGGTGTCTATTCCAGTTTTCTTCGGCATGCGGAGAAGGCATCCGAAATCTACGGCGTGGATACGCGGGAAATCCTCATGGAGCTTGGAAAGCGGCGCATGGTCGGAGGGCAGGAGGACATGATCACCGATGTTGCGTTGGATCTGGAAACAGCGGGCGCGCGATCTGACACACGACAACCATAGGATATCAGACGAGGTCTCAAACGAGATAGGGGAGGAAGCATTTGCTAATTTCTTTGAAGGAACGATTGAAAGAGGACGAGCCGGTCATTTGCACGTTCTCGATCATGCGGTCGCTTGAGACGATTGAGATCATCGCGCTGGCCGGATTTCATGCGGTCATCCTGGATCTTGAGCATGGCCCCTATGGTGTCGATAGTCTGGGGCCGCTGATCTTGGCCGCCCGCGCCAGAGGTATCTATACGATCGTCCGCGTCCTGAAGAATGATTCCGGCATGATTGGCGCTGTTCTGGATGCAGGCGCTGACGGCGTTCTCGTGCCGCAGGTCTCGACGAAAGCCGAGGCACAGGCTGCCGTCGATGCAGCTCGTTTTGCGCCCGACGGAATGCGGGGCGCAAATTCCTGGGTCCGTGCCGCCGATTTCAACGGATCAAGCGATTGGTTCGCCAGGGCGAATCGCGAAGTTGCAGTAATTGTCATGATCGAGGGAAAGGCCGGAGTCGCGAACGTGTTGGACATCGTCAACACCCCGTCGCTCGACGGTGTGTTCCTGGGACCGGTCGATCTTTCGCATTCGCTGGGCGTGCCCGGCCAAGTAGACCATGATCTGGTCGTAGAAAAGATGCGTGACGTGTTGTGCATCGCCAAGCGTCATTCCTTGGCAACAGCCGTATTCTCACCGACGCCGGAAGCCTCCAGACAATGGCTAGAAATGGGAGCCAAGGTTATCGCCTGTGGTGTGGATACAGGCCATTTCTTGCAAGCGATGAAAGGTGTGGCGTCGGCTTCGATAAGAGGAAAGGGAAGTGTTGAATAGGCCGAGAAAACGCATGCGTATCTAGGAACGAGAAACGCACGGAACGGAGATTCGAATCTCACCAAGATCAAATGCAAGGCTTTACGTTCCAACTGCGCATTCACTGATAACGACTAACTCGGCAAAATCTTCGCGGGGTTCATACCTTTGGGTAGACCGCATGGCCGAGGTTTCGCTGGCGCAAGGTAATCACCTTGCGCCGCTCTTTTTTAGTTGGCGATCGCCAGTCCAGCGTCACGGATCAGGGCACCAAATTGTTCATTGTCGTCACGAGCACGCTGCTGCACTTCATCGTAGGAGGCAATTCCGGGGATGAGACCAAAGCTTGCCACACGCTCACGAACGGACGGCTCTTGAAGGATCTGGTTGATGAGCGTGTTGAGCTTGGTCTTGACCTCTTGCGGAGCCTTTGCCTGGATCGAGACAGTGTGCCAGCTGCGCGGCGCCCACCCTTCGATCCCAGCCTCAACAGTGGTCGGCAGATCCGGCAATTGCTGCCAACGTGTATCACCAAGGACTGCGATCCCCTTAAGCGTGCCAGCGGCAATGTGCTCAGCGCTCTCTGGTCCGAACAGGATCTGCGCTTCGTTCGCCAGGACAGCCTGAAGTGCCGCCGGGGTGCCGTTATAGGGGATGTGGAGTAACTGAATGCCTGCGCGCTTCTGCAACCACTCGCCGCTTAGGTGACCGACGGTACCCTTGCCGGCCGTCCCGAAGGATAGTGCTCCAGGGTTTGCCTTTGCATAGGCGATGAGCTCGGAGAGGTTGGTTGCCGGTACCGAAGGATTGACCGCGATGACCATCGGCGCGTCGCCGACGAGAACGAGCGGAACCAAGTCTTCCAATGGCTTGTACTGGACCTTGGTCACCAGTGGAATGATGCCATAAAAGCTGTTGGTCGACTGTAGAAGCGTATAACCATCGGCCGGTGTGCTCATGAAGTAATTGGCGCCGATCGCTCCACCAGCACCTGGCTTATAGTCGTTGATCACCTGCTGCCCGGTAGTCGCTGCCAGCTTCTCACCGATCAGGCGGGAGATGTTATCGCTCATGCCGCCTGCGTTATAGGGCACGACATAGTCGATCTTCTTCGATGGGTAACCTTGAGCAAATGCGGGCAAGCCGAAGAGTGCTGTAGTGGACAATGCGGAAGCGGCAGCAAGGAAGCCGCGACGTGTCGTCTCAATGGATGTCATTTCGGGATCCTTTTATCTGTTATTCGGCAAATGCCTTCTGCCGAAATTTCTGGATGAGCGGAAAGCAAATGCTGAGCAGAAGCAATGTCGTGACAATGAGCATGGCGAGGCTGATCGGGTGGTGGACGAAGATCATCAGGTCACCGCGTGCGACCAGCATCGATCTGCGGAAATACTCCTCCATCATCGGGCCGAGCACGAAAGCCAGGATGAGTGGTGCCGGCTCGCAACGCCATTTGTGAAGGAAATACCCAAGCAAGCCGAAGATCGCGGTGAGGTAGACGTCGAACGTGGTGAATTCGACACCATAGATACCGACAATGCTGACAGTCAGAATGGTGGGAAACAGGAACTGGTAGCGGATTTTCAGAAGCTGAACCCAGATGCCGACCAAGGGAAGATTGATCACGAGCAGCATCAGATTTCCGACCCACATGCTGGCGATCAGTCCCCAGAACAGCTCCGGCTGTCCGGTCATGATGCGCGGGCCGGGCACGATGCCGTGCGTCATCATGGCACCGACCATCAATGCCATAATCGCATTCGAAGGGATGCCGAGCGTGAGCAACGGCAGGAAGGCGGTTTGCGCACCGGAATTATTGGCTGCCTCGGGGGCGGCCACGCCTTCGACCATGCCGGTTCCGAACTTCTGAGGCGTTTTTGAGATCCGTTTCTCGGCGGTATAGGCCAGGAATGAGGAAAGAAGTGCGCCGCCACCGGGAAGCAGGCCGAGAAAAAGACCGATCAAACTGCCGCGCATCGTTGCCGGGGTCGCACGCGTCAGCTCCTTGCGGGTGGGCCAAAGGCTGCTGATCGGATTGAGTGTCGGCGGTTTGTCGTCGCGTATTGCGTTTTCAAGTGTGACCAGAATATCGGCAACACCGAACAGTCCAACCACGAGCGGCACAAAGGGTACCCCGCTCAAAAGCTCCATGAAGCCGAAATCATAACGGTATTGACCTGAATTGATGTCCGTTCCCGCCAGGCCAAGAAGCAGGCCAAGAAAGATCATCGCGATCGCTCGTACCGCAGATCCCTGGGCGAGCACCACCGAGGTGATCAAACCGAGAAACATCAGCATGAAATATTCGGGTGCCCCGAATTTCAGGACGGCAGCGGCCATGACGGGAGCAAACGCTGCCATAAAGAAGGTCGCAACGGTTCCGGCGAAGAATGAGGCAAGGGCCGCAATGGTTAGGGCCGCCCCACCTCTGCCGTTGCGAGTCATTGCATGGCCGTCCAGGGCTGTGACAACGGATGAGGCTTCACCCGGCAGTCTTAGCAGGATGGAGGTGGTCGAGCCGCCGTATTGTGCGCCGTAATATATGCCAGAGAGTGTTATGAGGCCGGTCTCGGGCGGAAGCCCGAAGGTCATTGGCAGCAAAATGGCGATCGTTGCGGTCGGGCCAAGTCCAGGCAAGACACCTACCAGCGTGCCGATCAGGCAGCCGGCAAGGCAGAAGAAAATGTTCATCGGCGTCAGTGCAACGCCGAGTCCAAGGACGATACCGCCGAAAACGTCTACGCCGCCGATCACCGCAGTCCCTCCGGAAGAACCGGGATCTGCAGGCCCAGCAACCACGCAAACAGGATCGTGGCCAGAATGGAGAGGGTAGCGGCCGTCAGAAGAATGACCGACGGGCGCGACCCGCTATGCCCCAGCCCCGCGATGGCGACCATCACGAAGGTGGCAAACGGAAGTCCAAGCGGCATCAGTGCGGCCGCAAAAACGACTATCGAAGCCGTCACGCAACCGATGATGCGCAGGCTGGCGGCCAGATGCGGGGCATCGCGCGCGTCTTTTTCCGCGGCCGGCAGGTCTCGTCCCCTGATGAGAAGAATAACGATGCCCATCAGGATCAGCAGGCCGGAAACCGCCTTCGGGAAGAAGCCGGGCCCCATGCTGATGAAGGTACCGGTGTCATAATCCTGCGCGACCCAAAGTGCTGCGGCTCCCAGAAGGATGCAGAAAATGCCGAGTGGCAAGTGGGATGCGTCTCGCTCGACCACGGTTTGATCTGGTTGCATTTTCGGCTCCGATCTCAGTAGCCACGACCGGCCACGACGACGTCGGCCAGAGGCTCGCCGGCCAGGAATCGATCAAGATTTCCATGCAGCTTCGCGGCGATGCGATCGGCATTGTCTTCCGACGACCACGAGATGTGGGGCGTCAGCCGAACGCGCTGGTGGCTGTAAAAAGGATGGCAGTCCGGGAGTGGCTCAGGAGCGGTCACATCCAGCGTCGCTGCTGACACCTGTCCATTGTCCAGCGCGGCAAGCAAGGCGTCGTCGTCGAGAACCTCGCCTCGGCAGATGTTGACGATGTGGAGTCCTGGCTTGGCAGCAGCGAGGATTCCGGCGTTGACCGACTGCCGAGTGGATTTGGTCAACGGCACAGCAAGCACCAGATGATCGACCTGCGCTACCATGTCCTTCAAAGAGGAAAAGAAACGGGCTCCACCGACTTCTTCCGGCGCGTTGCGCCTGACGGCACTCACGTTCATGCCGAGCGCTTGCAGCTTCTCGGCGGTGCGGCGGCCGATCGCGCCGAAACCATAGATCCCGACGGATTTTCCCGAGACGAGACCCAGCGTGCGCTTGATCCATTGGTCGGCGGAGTTGACGAGCAGGTCGTCGAACATTTTCTTCTCGTGCGCGAAGATGGCCGCCACGACGTATTCGGAGATCGCTTCGGCGGAAATCCCTCGGCCCGTGGTAACAAGCGGGGCTTCGAAGACCCAGTCCGGGAACGCATCTATTCCCGCTGAGGCAATCTGAATCCATTTGAGGTTGAATGGCCAGCCTGCAGGCTTTTGTTTCGGCGCTCCGGCCCACCCGCGAAAGAATGTAAAAAGGATATCCGCGTCTTTGGGAACATCCCATACGGGAGCATCGTCGCTGTAGGAGCGCACGACAGGTGCGCTTGCGTGGCGAGCCAGCTTTTCAACTTGCTCCATGTCGAGATTGCAGGCGATCACAAGAGGCTCGGATCCAGCTGTGTTGGTTGTCGTCGACATGAATTCAAAGCCTCGTTGCAAACACTCTTTTGTCGATCTAACCGGTGCGGTAGAACGATTGTTCTAGTGCGGAGAAATAGTGCATCTCTTAGGGCTTTCCGAAGAAACAATATTCCAAATCTTCGATTAAATTTGGAATATCTGGCGACAACTTATGCGTCTCCGCGGTGTAATTCTCTTCCGCATTTCGCAATGGCCTGAGGCCACGGTAAAGGATCTTATAGCATGCGGCTCGTAGCAGGTGGTGACGCACTGTTTTCCGGCGGAAATCTCGCCGAACGTCTTGATGAGAAATTACTTGAATATCTGGCGGACTGCGATGCTGCCTTCGTCAACGCCGAGTTCATCTGCCCGGTTCGCACGACAGCGCCGGCGCCGCGCCGCTTCATGACGGCAGTCGGGATCGAAGCGGTCGATGAGCTGACCTCGATCGGCATCAATCTTCTTTCTTTCGCCAACAACCACACCGGTGATTTTGGGCCGCAGGGTGTGATCGACACGATCGAAGCATGCGAGGCACGCGGCGTCATTCACAGTGGCATCGGCCGAAGCCTGGAAGAAGCTCGCCAGCCGCATTTCCTAGATACGAAGGATGGCCGTATTGCCCTGATCTCGACGGGGACCACGCGCTCGACGGAGTTTGCAGCGAGCACGGCCGGCACAGGCATTCCCGCACGCGCAGGCCTCAACCCGCTGCGATGGGGCAGAGCCTATGTCCTGCCCGATGCCGAGTTCCAGCAATTGCGTCGCATCGACGAAATGCTCGGCATCGCGGCCGGCCGCAAGGAAGTCATGGATGTCGAGGTCATGCCGGATCCGGGTGCCGATCGCTTGCCTTTCGGTTCTGTCTTCGAAGGCTCGCTGCAGTTCGAGCGCGGCGAGCATGCCCATATTCGCTATTACGCCAATGAGAAAGACGCGAAGGCCATTCTCGAAAACATTCGCGATGCTGCCAACCGCTCCGAAGTCGTGTTGTTGAGCCTGCACGCGCATGAAGGAACGGAAGAGAACTGGTATTCACCGCGGCCGGCGCCTTTCCTTGAAGATTTCGCACGTCGCGCGATCGATGCCGGAGCGACGGCGGTGATCGGCCATGGGCCGCACATGTTGCGCGGTATCGAATTCTACAAAGGCAAGCCGATCTTCTATTCTCTCGGAAGCCTGCTGATGGAATTCGAGGCCGGCATGCAGAAGATGACGCCGGAGATGTATGAAGCTTACGGTTTCACCAAGGAATCGCTGCCGTCGCACCTGCATATGTCCCGCGCCCGCAACGCAGCCGGCGAGCCAATCGGCTTTTATGGTGACGCGCGTTTCTCGAAGTCCTGCATCGCGATCCTGGATATCGTCGACGGCAATCCGCGTGTCAGGCTCGTTGCGCTCGACCTTGATCTCAACAGGAAGAGGCCTTCCGAACGCGGCCTGCCTGCTTGCGCATCGCCCGAACTGGCACGGGAAATCGCAGCGGATATGGCGGAAATGAGCAAGGCCTACGGTACGGTGATCCGATACAACGAGGCCGACGGCCTCATTGACGTCGAGCGCGCCTAATCGTACGCAGGCACGGACAGCAGTTTCGCTACGATCGCCTTGGCGGTCGTGGCGCTATGCGCATTTCGTCGTAGGACCGATCCGGCCAAAGCCCCTTCGTACAGCAACAAAAGCTGCTCCGATGCCGAGTCGTCGGCTTCCGGGCCGAGAGTCTGGACGAAAAAATCCTTGAGAAAGAGCTTGTGGTCACGAGCCGCGTTCAGGACTTCGGGTGATTGCGGGTTCTCGATGGCGGCAATCAGGAAGGCGCAGCCACGAAAATTCTCCGCCTCGGTCTTGCGCTCCAGGTTAGAAAAGACGTCCAGCACCGGTTCCCGGCCTCTACGCTCGCCGACGATTTCGTGAAGTTGCTGTCGCACGGTGTCGTTGCGTTTTTCCAGATAGGCGACGATCAGGGCCTCCTTGCTTCCGAAATAGCGATAGAATGTCGCCCTGGTGGTTTTCAGATGATCCACCAGTTCCGACATGCCAACCAGATAGGTACCCTTGGCGTAAAAGATATCTCCTACCCGGGAGAGGATATCGTCCCTGGTAGAGGTTACATTTGTCGTCATCGAAATCCGTTTTGAGCGCGTTTCAACCTCTAGATGTCATTCATGCGGATGCTTGTGGATCGGGTCAACCCAGTAAACCTCCTCCGGGTTCTCGACCGGGTCCACATCGGTGATGTTGACGACCACCGCTTCGTTATCTGATCTGACGAGGACGCATTCGAGCGGGTTGTCGGGGTCGGCGTTGATCTCCTGATGCGGTACATAGGGTGGCACGAAAATGAAATCGCCCGGACCCGCTTCGGCAACATATTCCAGGTGGTCGCCCCAGCGCATCCTCGCCTTGCCACGGATGACGAAAATGACGCTCTCGAGTGGTCCGTGATGATGAACGCCGGTCTTGGCGTTCGGCTCGATGGCGACTGTGCCGGCCCAGATTTTCTGGGCGCCGACGCGGGCATGGTTGATGGCCGCCTGCCGGAACATGCCCGGTGTCTGCGCGGTGTTGGGGTCCAGCTGGTCGCCTTTGATGACCCTGATGCCATCATGTTTCCAGCGCTCCGTATCGTGGTGGTGATGTTCGCTCATCTTCCGGTTCTCCAATATGCCAATCTGCTCAGAAGCTGAGCAGATTATCGCGAAAATGCTCGTGCTCATAAGTCGTTCTGACCAGCCCACGCTTCTGCAGCTCGGGAACCAGTCCATCGGTGATTTCTGCGATATAACGACGGGTCAACGGGAACGCGTGGATGAGGAAGCCGTCGCCGCCAATCTGATCCGCCACTTCGCCCATTCTGTCCGCGACGGAGGCCGGTGTCCCGACGAACTGGAGCGTTCTCGTCGAGCGGCCAAGGCGTGCCTCGACCATCTCGCGCAGGGTTTTGCCTTGCTTGGAGAATGCAGCCAATGTTCCGCGGTGTCCCTCCGTCTCGATTTCGGGCAAAGGCTTATCGAGATCGAACTGGGAAAAGTCGATATTGTTGTCTGCCGAAAGCCCGGCAAGAGCGCGATCGATGGCGTTCTGATCGACCTTCGGCAGCCGTGCGGCAATGGCATTCGCTTCTTCCTGTGTGTCGGCCAGCACAGGCAGGATCGGGAACAGGACCTTGCAATCGTCGGGGTTACTGCCGTTTTCTGTCCGGAGACGGCGGATGTCGTCGCGAAATGCCTTGGCGGCAGCGACAGGGTCTTCGCCGGCCGTTGCGGCAATGATTGTATCTGCGTGGCGGGCACCGAAGGCCCGGCCGCGTGGAGAGCTTCCGGCCTGGCAAAACACCGGGCGGCCCTGCGGTGAGCGCGATATGTTCAGCGGACCGCGGGACCGATAGTATTCGCCATGATAATCGAAACTGCGCACCTTGGTGTGATCAGCATACGTACCGGTTTCTTCGTCATGGACAACCGCGTCGGGCTGCCAAGCATCCCAGAGTTGGGTGGCGATATCGACGAATTCATCGGCACGATCATATCTTTCGTCATGCGGCGGCATTTTTTCGCCGATGCCGAATGCCTGTGCCGCCTCATCCTCGCCACCGGTGACGATATTCCAGCCGGCGCGTCCACGGCTGAGGTGATCGACGGTTGCCATCAACCGGGCAAGCAAAAAGGGCGGATAGAAAGATGTCGACAGCGTCGAAACGAGGCCGAGACGCGACGTATGGGCCGCAAGATGGGTAATGACGGGAAGAGGGTCGAGCCGGGCACCGCGGATGGCATGTTTGAGATCGACTTCCGTCGTGCCTTTATAGCGGTCGGCAACGACCGAATGGTCCTCGAGCATAAGATAGTCGAAGCCCGCGCGTTCGATGGCACGCGCCAGATCGACGAGGAAGGAGCCGCTTTCCCACACTTCGGGTCGGGAATCGTGGCCGGACCACGGGATCGGTCCGTTGACACCCCATCCATGAGGCCGTGCGTTGGTGAAAAAGGCAAGGTGGAATTTCGGCATTATCGTCACTCTGCATCAGCGGCAAATTGAGAGGGCAGTGCTTGACGCACCGCCCCGTTGAGTTGGTGATCAGTTGTTCTGCTGGTCGACCCAGGTATCGTAAAAGACCGGACGGAAGGGGTCGTTGGTCAGACCGAAGCCGTGGACGGTTTCGGCAACAGGAACGAGCAGCGTCACTTCGCGGATCGGCAGGCCCAATCCTTCCTCGACGATTTCCTTCTGGGCCTCGTTCGCTAGCTGTTTGCGCTTCGCGCTGTTGGCTTCACCGGCAATCGCCTTCAGCTTCGCATCAAGCTCCGGCCGTGCGGTCATGCCGCGGTTCTGGGAGAGGGCGGTGGAATAGACAAAGGCGAGCGCGTCGACGTCGGCGCGGCCCCATGTCCGCCAGTCGAGCTGCCAGTTGCCGGCCTTGCGCGCCTCGATCTGCTCGGCGCTGCTCTGGGCGACCAGTGTTGCGTCGATACCAACCTTGCGAAGCTGCTGCTGTATGAGTTCGAAGACGGGCTGCTCGGACGCACCGGCATAGTTGATCTTGACGGAGAGCTTCTTGCCGCCCTTTACGCGAATGCCGTCAGCGCCTTTTGTCCAACCCGCCTCGTCGAGCAGTTTTTCGGCGCGTGCCGGGTCGAATGTCAGGTCCCTGGACTGGTCGAGGTAACCGGGATGGTTGGTGGAAAGCGTTCCAGTTGCCGGCTTGATGCGGCCGGCAAACAGGCCATCGACGATTTCCTGCCGGTTGACGGCAACCTGCAGTGCCTGACGGACAGGTTTTTCGCTCAAGGCCGGATCGGACGTGTTGACCAGCAGCACGCCGGCAATGCCGGAGCTCGTACCCGAGACGATAGCGGCGCCCGAAGCTTCGACATTCGGGAGGTCGTCGGTGCTTGCGTCAAAGAAGGCCTGAATTTCGCCGCTGACGAAACTGCCGACGCGAACGGAGCGCTCGGGAATGGATCGGAGTGTCAGCGTTTCCAGATATGCCGGACCCTCGTGCTTGAAATTCGCCGATCCCCATTTGTAGTCTTCTCGGCGCTTGAGGGTGACGCTTTCGTTGTATTGAATATCGGAGATGACGAAGGGACCGCTGCCGATCACGCCCTTCGAGCAACGGTCGGCCAGTGCAGCCTTCAGCGTCTCGGGCGCTAGAATTGCCAGGCCTTTTTCGGTCGTCGCCTGCTCGAAGCCGGCATTCGGCTGTTCGAAGGCGATAACAACCGTCTTTGCATCGGTGGCGGTCGCGGATTTGAAGCTGGTCAGGAATGACGCGGCAGTGACTGCAGTGCCCTCCTTGCCCATCTTCCACAAGAGGTTGAAGTTATCGGCTACGACCTGGGCCGTCAGTGCCTCGCCATTGCTGAATGTAACGCCATCGCGCAAATGGAATGTGTAGGTCCGGCCATCGTCTCCGACTTCCCATTTTTCAGCGAGATACGGGACGATCTTGCCGGTCTGTGGATCCTGATCGAGAAGATTGTCGACCACCTGCTGGAAAACGGCGGGATTGGGGTTCGACTGGACACGGTCAAGGCACGGCGGGAAGCTCGCCAGACCATAGGTGAGCTGGCCGCCGGAAACCGGCGTCTGCGCAAGTGCCGAGGCCGTCGAAAGAAGAGTGAGCGCGCCTGCTGCAGCGTAAACCTTGAAGGGGAAATGCATCGTGTTCTCCGGTTGTCGTAATGATTGATCAGGCTGGCAAGAGCGGGTCGGCTGTTCCTGCGTATCCGGCTGCGGTTGCGGGCTGCAGGTTCTTTCCAGGGATGGCTGCCACCAACTCCTGTGTGTAGGCAACCTGCGGGTTGCCCAGCACGTCCTGCGCTGCACCGCTCTCGACGACTTTTCCCGACTTCATCACCACGATCCTGTCGGCAATCGCGTTGACGACGGCGAGGTCGTGGGTGACGAAAAGATATGACAGGCCGTACTCTCGCTGGACTTCTTGGAGCAGTGAAAGGATACGCGCCTGTACCGTCACATCGAGGGCGGAAGTTGGTTCATCGAGCACTAGAATTCTGGGTCTGAGGCTGAGGGCGCGGGCGATTGCCACGCGTTGCAGCTGTCCTCCGGACAGCTCCGCGGCGCGCCTTTGCAGCAGGTTCAGTGGCAGCGATACCGCTTCGGCCAGCTCAGCGACGCGCTGTCTCTGAGGCGCCGGATCGCCGATCCTGTTGACCTTCAACGGGTCGCCGATGATGTCTTCGATCTTCCAGCGAGGATCAAGGCTGGAAAAAGGATTCTGGTAAACGAACTGGACGTCCCGGTGGTAATCCGGTTTCAATCGCCCGGACGTGGGGCGAACCGGCTGACCGTCGAGCAGGATTTCGCCGCTGGTCGGCCGGGTCAGGCCGGCCAATATGCGCGCCGTCGTCGTTTTTCCCGAGCCGGACTCTCCGACAAGCGCAAGCGTTCGGCCCTTCTCCAGAACAAAGCTGACATCATCGACTGCCTTTATTCCGTCTGACTTTCTGAACCAGCCGCTGGTGAATTGCTTATGCAAGGCTTTCGCCTCCAGCAAAGGCGTTTCCGCCTCCGCTGGAGTGACGCTTGAGGTCGCCGCACCAAGACGTGGGCGCTGCGGGATGTCAGCCAGCAGTGCGCGGGTGTAATTGTCCCTTGGGGTGCGGGTAATATCCAGGGCCGCCCCTTGCTCGACGATCCGGCCCTCGTTCATCACGACAATTCGGTCGGCGCGATCGGCCGCGATTCCCAGGTCGTGGGTGATGAACAGCACTGCCGTCTGCCGCTCGCGGGTCAGCTTTTCGATCCGGTCGAGCACTTTTTTCTGAACCGTGACATCGAGACCGGAGGTCGGTTCGTCGGCGATGATCAGGCCCGGCTCGCAAGAAAGCGCGATAGCAATCAGCACACGCTGCCGCATGCCGCCGGAGATTTCGTGCGGGTATTGCGCAAACCGCTGCTGCGGCCGGTCGATGCCGACTTCTTCGAGCAGCGAGAGCGCCCGGTCGGCAGCAACCGTGCCAGCCGCTACGCCGTGAACGACCAGAGCCTCGACGATCTGTGAACCGATTGTCTTGACCGGGTCGAGGGAGACCGTCGGATCCTGTGGGACGAAACCGATCGCCTTGCCGCGAATTTTCTGCATCTCGCGTTCGGAATGCCCGAGCAGGTCATGACCGTTAAAACCTAGTGCGACCGCGTTCCTCTTCGTGCCGTGTGGCAAAAGGTCGATGATGGAATGTGCGGTGGTCGATTTGCCGGATCCGGACTGGCCGACGATCGCGACGAATTCGCTGCGTCCGACGGAAAGGTTGAGATTGCGAACGGCCTGGAATGTCTTAGTGCCGCTTCGGTAGAAGACATCCAGTCCGGTGATTTCCAGCAAGGGCGCCGTTGCAGTTTCAAGAGATTTTGTTGCCATCAGCGCGATAACTCCGGCGAGCGGTTGAGCTGTCTTCCGATCGCATTGACGGCAAGCACGGTGAGGATGATCACGAGGCCGGGAATGGTTGTCAGCCACCAAGCGGTCGCCAGGTAATTGCGCCCTTCCGCGACCAGGTTGCCCCATTCCGGTGTGGGGGGTACTGCGCCATAACCAAGGAAGCTCAGGGCGGAAATGGACAGGATGGCTGAACCGAACTCGATCGCAACCAATGCGCTGACCGGCCCCCGCGCATGCGGAAAGACGTGCCGCAAACATATTCCGAACCAGCCGGCCCCGTAGGAACGTGCCGCTTCGACATAGGGCGATGTGCTGACCCGCAGCACTTCTGCTCGCATCACTCTGGCGAACGAGGCGATTGATGCAATGCCAACGGCGATGGCGATGTTGATTGTGCCGAACCCTATGGCGGAGATCAGCATCAGCGAAATCAGCAGGTTGGGGATGGCCAGCAGGACATCCATCACACGCATGATGATCTCGTCGACTAAGCCGCCGAGATAACCCGCCACGACTCCGATGATGCTGCTTGCCACAAAGGCAAGTGCTAGCGCGATCACCGTAGCTTTCAGAGACAGGCTCGTTCCGTAAACGACTCGCGCATAGAGATCGCGGCCTAGATTGTCCGTTCCAAACCAATGGTCAGCCGATGGCGGTTTCAGGCGTGTCAGAACATTGCCTGAAAACGGATCTGTGCTAGTGAAAAGGCTGGGGAAAAATGCCCAGGCGATCACCAGGATGACGATCGCAACGGCAAGGCCGAGACGCAGGTTCTGCTGCAGGGGAAAACGGCGTGCAGAGGCCGTGCTGTCGGCATTGGGTACCGGACGCCCGGATGTGTGGTCCACAGGCGATACATGCTGTTCCGTGATATTGGTCATGCCGCGTCTCCGCTGGAGCCTGCACCGCGCCGGATACGGGGGTCGATGAGCGGGTAGACGAGGTCGACGAAAAGATTGACGATGGCGTAGGCTGCTGCGGTCAGGACAACGAGACCCTGGACGAGCGGAATATCCTGAACGTCAACGGCGTTTTGCAGAAGCCTTCCAATCCCCACCCGCGAAAAAACCGTCTCGGTCACTACCGCGCCTGCGAAGATGTTGCCGACCAGCAGTCCGACGACGGTGAGGGCGGGTATGCTTGCATTGTGGAGGATATGTCGGAGATAGATCGTCCGGCGCGGCACACCTTTCGCCCTCAGCATGCGCACGAAGGGTTGGGATGCGGCGTCATCCAATCCTTTCGACAATGTCTGGGTAATGGTCGCCGCGGCGGGTATCGCCAATGTCAGCGAGGGCATGATCAGAGACGAGAATCCCCGATTACCGAGCGAGGGCACGAGGCGCAGCTCGAAGGCGAAGATCTGAAGCAGCACAAGCCCGATCCAGAATGTCGGAACGGCCATCGATACTGGCGGTAAAGCCAGAAGAACGGCCCGCAGGCAGCCGTCCTGTCTGTAGCTTGCGACCAGCGCCAGCGTGCTACCAATCATCAGCGCAACAATAAGGCTTAGGGCGGCCAGTTTGAGTGTCTCTGGCAGGGCCTCGCCAATCTGGGCGATGACCGTCTTTCCCGACTGCATCGATGTGCCGAGGTCGCCCGTGGCCGCCTTCGTAAGAAGATATCCGTATTGCTCAAGGGGAGGCCGATCCAGTCCGTATCGGCTCGCGAGCATGGCGTATTGCTCCGAGGTCGCCACCGCAGAACCGCCACCTCCCGTATCCGAAGACAACATCAGCGAAACCGGATCGCTTGGAAGCAGATAAAGGAGGACAAAGGATATTGTGAAGGCAGCCCAAATCACGAGGATGGCATTGAGCAATCGCCTTAAAATGTAGAACGCCATCCGACACCAACTTACCTGAATAACTAGAACGACCATTCTAGTTGGAAGCGATGGGAGGCCGAGATGCGATCGGCTAAATTAGATCAGAAAGTTAGAATAATTTTGCGAGGGCAGGTGGTGAGGAAACAGTGGCAGGAGGACGGAGCCGACTGACACGATTGATCTTTACCGCTTGCACAGCAGTTAGCATGCCATCACCACCAACAGGTGCGAGGTTTTAATCAAGTCGATTAGGCCCCGGCAGGTCGACGGGGCCATTTCCGGTCTATTCAGAGAACTGTTACATTCTCAGCCTTCGACTTGCCTGTCTTGCGGTCTTGTCCGACATCGTAGCTGACCTTCTGTCCGTCGGTCAGAGATCCGCCAAAACCTACAGCGGAGATATGAACGAACACGTCCGGCCCGCCGTTGTCCGGCGTGATGAAGCCAAAGCCCTTGTCCTGCGCGAAAAATTTAACTGTACCAGTTGCCATATTGTCCTCGTTTATTGGCTGCGACCTTATCGCATTATCGATCGTCGCAATGGACTTCAAGGTTGTCCAGCTTGTTTAATCCCGATCAAGCTCATCAGGATCGCTGGTTCCAACCCGCTCAAGAATTATGCCAGGTTGATGGAGTTACCTGACATAGCTCATTGGGTGACCCGTATCGGGATGACGTATTACACCCATTCTGGTCCCATAGATCGCTTGCAGTCGATCGGGCGTCAGGATGTCCTCCGGCTTCCCGCGTGCAATCATTGCGCCCGAATGGAGAGCAAGGATTTCGTCGCAGAAGCGGGCAGCCATGTTGACGTCGTGGAGTACGATGACGACACCCAGTCCTCGCTCTTCGGTCAGCCGTCGAACGAGAGAGAGGACCTCGACCTGATGGGCGATATCCAGCGCGGAGGTAGGCTCATCAAGGAGGAGGCAATCGGGGTTCTGGGCGACCAGCATGGCCAACCAGACGCGCTGACGTTCCCCGCCGGACAAGGTATCGACGTCACGATCGCGGTAGATTGCCACGTCGGTCAATTCCATCGCTTCCTCGACCATTCTCCTGTCCTCGGCGCCAAAGCGACCGAGTGGCCCATGCCAGGGGTACCGTCCGAGCGCCACGATTTCGCCGACGAGCATGCCGGCCGCCCCCGGCGCCTGTTGGGGCAGATAGGCGACCTTGCGAGCGAATGGGCGATCACGCCACTCTCCCAATCTCCTGCCTTCGAAGGAGATTGCACCGTCAGTGGGCGCCTGCTGACGCGCGAGAAGTTTGATCAGGGTCGATTTTCCGGAGCCGTTGTGCCCGATGAGGCCAATGACGTTGCGTGCGGGGAGCGTTGACGTCAGCGGCTTGAGCAGGACGCGATGCCCAACGGAAAAGCTTGCTTGATTCAGTTCGAACAGGGAGGTGGCACCATCACCGCGATGTTTGGCGGCGCCATACGAAGGGTGCAGTTCAAGGTTTTCCGATAAGTCATTCATGAGATCTGCCTCTCGCTCCTATGACCGCAACGTGGACTTGCTGTTTGAGCGGATGACCCAGAGGAAATACGATCCGCCGATGAATGCAGCAATCACCCCCGCTGGGATCTCGTAGGGAAAGTCCGCGGTTCTGCCGAGCCAGTCAGCTGCAATCATCAGCGCGGCCCCGATTGTGGTTGCGGCCAGCACGATGCGCGTCTGCCCGCGCGCGCCGGCCATTCGCGCGATGTGTGGCGCCATCATGCCGACGAAGCTCAATGGTCCGACAACCAGTGTCGCGATGCCGGTGAGGGTAGCGACAAACAACAGCAATACGCCGCGCGACCACCCAGGATTGATGCCGAGTGAGCGAGCCGTGCCATCGCCGAGCGGTAGCACGTCTATCCAGCGCCGGAACAGAGGGGAAAGAGCAACCGCAATCAGCGCAAGCACCGTAGCGATGAGCGCGACGATACCGGTAGCTCGGAATGTCGGTCCCATTGTCCATGCCAGAATATAGCTGGCGCGCGGGTCGCCGCTGGCGACGATGAGCGAGATGATGGCGGTAGCAAGCGCGCCGACCGCGATGCCACCTAACAGAACCGGCCCCGCTGCATAGCTTCTTCTTCGGGCAACCGCCAACACGAGGGAGAAGGACAGGATCGCGCCAAGGATACCCCCGGCGATGGGCATCAGGGGAGAGGTCATGCCGCCGAAGAAGAATGCGGCGATGATCCCAAGCCCTGCTCCCCCGCTGACGCCGAGCCCTTCGGGGCTGGCCATCGGATTGCGGGTGATCGCCTGGGTTATGGCGCCGGCCATGGCAAGCATGGCGCCGGCACTGGCGGAAGTTAGAACACGCGGCCAGCGTCCTGCAAAGAGCGCCCATGGATCGATGTCATGAGTGAACATCTGCTCAGTGAGGGAGAGGGTCGCAACGAAGATCAGGATTGCGATGCAGACGGGAGTGAAGACACGACCGGAGAGCCGACGTGACGAATTATGCCTATCAATCGGCGTGAGCTGGTCGATTGATGGGGGAGCGCTTTTCAGGAGCGCGAGCATCAGGAGTGCTCCGGCGATTGCCGTGATAGTGCCGGTTGGAATTTCACCGATGACGGGCCTGCAGACGAGAACGATGCCGTCAGCAAGGAGCAGGAGAAGGGCGCCGATCAGCGCGCTCCAAAACAAGCGTTCGTTGAAGGTTCGGGCTCCGGCCATGCGGGCGACATGGCTTGCCGCAAGACCGACAAAGGCGATCACGCCGACCCGTGCGACGACAAGCGCCGTCAGGATCGTGGCGATGAATAGAACAAGCGCGCGCAAGCTGGTGAGCTGCAGCCCGAGGCTGCGGGCGGCTGCGTCATCCAGTCCGGCAATAGCCAGTGGCCGCAGGAAGAGCAGAAGGACAGGCACGAGAATGATGAGGCGTACCGTAAGTGTAATCGCGTTTTCATAATCATTCTGGATCAGCGATCCGCTTCCCCAGATGAACACACCTCGCAGATATTCATGGTGGAACAGCGCCAGAATGACCGAGGCCGACCCCGCTGAAAAGCTGATGACCATGCCGCAAAGAAGCAGGGTCATCGGCGCAAAGCCGGTCTTCCGCGCAAGGCCTGAGACAATCGCAACCGCAGCAAGGCCGCCGACCAGCGCCGCGATATCGCGCTGAGATGCCGAAACCGTGACTGTCGAAAGCGTCAGGAGCGTGATTGCCAGCTGGGCGCCGGAAAGAATGCCGAGCGTCGACGGTTCGGCGAGCGGATTTTTCAGCAGCTGCTGGAAAATGGTGCCGGCAAAAGCGAGTGTCGCTCCGGCAAGTACGGCGACGAGCATCCGCGGCAGGAGTGAATAATGGACATAGATCTGTCCAAACGAAGCGGGGTCCGGTTGACGCAATGCCGCCGACAAATCTGCGGGCGGAATGTGGTCCAGTATGGCAATGGCATAAAGGCCAAATGCAGCAAGCGCCATCAGCACGCTGAGGCGCGCAGGGGTCATCAGATGTGAGTTCATGCGATCCCGATGCCCTCTCGGATGACTTCAGCAAAACGCATTGCCGAAGGAAAGGCGCCGAAAACCCAGGTGGGCGGTATCGTGGCGACATGGCTTTTGCGCACCGCTGGCAGGGACTGCCAGAGCGCGCTTTCCAGGAATGTACCGGGCGGACCGGGCTCGATAATGATCACGCGGGCCTCCGGGTAGCGGGCGATCGCATCCAGTCCAGTCGTTGCAAATCCCCAGTTGTTCGTCGTTCCGTCCCAGGCATTGGCAATGCCGAGGCGTTTCAACACATCGTCGAACAACCCTCCCGCACCATAGATATCGATCAACCTGTCGTCGGTGAACTTGATGATCAGCAGCGGTCGTCCATCGTATTTGCCGACCTCGGCAGCGATATTTTCCAACCGCGCGTAGGAATGCTGCAGATAACCAACCGCGGCCTGTTCTCGGCCGGTTCTGGCCGCGATTTCCTTAAGCGCTCTTTCGGCTGCGACCAGTGGTTTGCGCTCGGCACCATAGAGCGGCAGTGCAAGCGTCGGTGCTATCTCGTCAAGTCTTGCCTGCGAGACGCCGTATCCGGTCTGTGACAGGATAAGATCAGGCTTCAGGGAGCGCAGCAATTCCAGGTTCGGCCAGGACCGCAGGCCGAGATCGATCGTATCTCGCGACAGCGCCGGGACGACCACCCTATCACCATAGAGGGGCGCTTCGGCGACGGCCATCGGCTGCAGTCCGAGCGCAAGCAGGCTTTCCGCCCATCCCCAGTCGAGAACGGCTATCCTCGATGCGGCGGGTGCCGCCGCCGCATTCATCGGCACCAAGACAGACGCCAACGCGGCGGAAAATTGCCGTCGCGTCAGTTTAGGGTCACGATTTGGGTCGGCAGTACGAGACACGGCCTTACCAGCTGTATTTCAGAGTGGCATATACGCTGCGACCTTCGCCCCAATAGCATCCCGTGGCGGCAATGCAGGTCGAGACATATTTGCGATCAAACAGGTTGCTGACGTTGAGCGATGCTTTCAGGCCCTCGAACTTCGGATTGGCCTTGCCGAAATCATAACGAACTGCTGCATCGAAGACCGTGTAGGACGGGATATCGAACTCGTTGGCGTTGTCGCCAAAGGTCTGACCGGTATAACGGGCACCGCCGCCGAAGCTCAAGCCGTCCCAGATGGTCGATGTCTGCAACGCATAATCGAGCCAGAGCGACGCCTGATGGCGGGGCACGAAGGCGAAGCGGTTACCCTCATTACTAGAGCTAGGATCGGCGGGGTTGCTACGATTGGCCTTGGTGATCTCGCTGTCGGTGTAAGCATAGGATGCCAGCACCGAGAAAGCGTCGCTAATCTCCGCCTTACCTTCCAGCTCGACACCGCGCATCGTTACCTGTCCAGTCTGAACGTTTCTGGTTGGTGTCCCTCCGTCAGGTGTAAGGACATTGTCCTGGGTCAGGTGATAGGCGGACAAGGTGATGAAGCTGTTGCTGCCTTCCGGCTGATATTTTACGCCAACTTCGAACTGTTCGCCGGTAGTTGGTTGGAACACATTGCCGGCGCGGTCGGTGCCGCCGGCGGGATTGAACGACGTCGAGTAGCCGGCGTAGGGTGAAAAACCGTTGTCGAAATTATAGACGAGGCCTGCCCGCCAGGTGAACTTGCCGTCCCTCTGATCGACCTTGTTGTCAGAAGTGCTGGTTCGGGTTCTGGTATCCGTGTTTGCCCAGTCGTAGCGGCCGCCAAGAGAGAAGACGAAATTCTCCCACTCCACCTGGTCCTGAGCGTAAAGTCCGATCTGACTGCGGTCCTGATCGATACGGGTCGCGATCGGCGGCCTGGTGACCGGTGTGCCATATACCGGATCCATTCCGTTGAATGGTGCCGGTATGAATTGAAGCGCGGACTCCTCGTAGCGGCTACTCTCGTATGAATAATCCAGGCCGAACAGCGCGGTGTGGGCGAAATCTCCCGTCTGGAAATGCCTAACGGCCTGATTGTCCACGGTGACCGCGCGAGCGCTCTCAGGGAATGCCCAGGCATAACGGTCAAAACCCGTCGGAGCGCAGGCGAAAATGCAAGCGGCTTGAACGCGCTGCGAGTCCGTGTCGATATAGGAATAGCGAAGGTTCTGGCGAAGGGTCCAGTTCTCATCGAGCTCATGCTCAAACTCGTAACCGACGGATGCCTGGTCGCTCTTGTAGTGGTCGAAGCCTGGTTCGCCGGGAAAGGTGCCGCGCGGCAATTCAGGATAGATGCCGGTATAAAGCGTGCCGTTTGCCGGTAGCGCCGGGGCTCCGCCGCCTCCGGGGGAATCGATGCGCTGGTAGCTGCCATAAAGCGTCAGCGACGTTCCTTCGTCCGGCTTGAAGGTAAAGGACGGCGCGATATAGGCCTTCTTCTCGCGCACATAGTCATACTGGGTATCGGTCAGGCGACCGACACCGACGATGCGGTAAATCAGACTGTCGTCGCCATTGACTGTGCCGCCGAGGTCGAATGCGGTCTGGATACGCTTGTCCGTCCCGAACTGCATTTCGACTTCGTTTGGCGCTGTTGCACTCGGCCGCTTCGACACCATGTTGATCAGGCCGCCCGGATCACCTTGGCCATAAAGAACCGATGCAGGCCCTTTTAGGACTTCCGCCCGCTCAAGGCCGAACGGCTCGACGCGCGGCTGGGCATAGCCGCGCGATCCGAAAGGCAGTCGCAGGCCGTCGAGATATCGGCTCGGGCGAAATCCGCGGATAGTGAACCAGTCATAGCGTGAATCGTCGCCATATTGGCTGATAACGCCCGGTGTATAGCGAAGTGCCTGGGTCAGCGTCGCTGATCCCTGAGCAGCCATCTGGTCCTTGGTTACGACATTGATGGCCTGCGGGGTATTTTTGAGCGATGTGTCTGTCTTGGTACCGGTCGCGCTTTGAGTGGCGACAAATCCATCGACAGGTCCTCGGGCCTGCTCACCTTGCAGAATGATCGGCTGCAAGGATGTGGCTCCGTCTGCGGAGCCTGCATCGGAGGCGGCCTGCGGAGCGATCAGCAGGACCGTAGTTGCCGTCGTGAAACGATATGTTAGACCCGTGCCGGCCAAGAGCCTTGTCAGCGCAGCTTCTGCTCCAAGGTCACCGCTTATGCCGCTTGTGCGCAGATTGGGGGACAGCGGACCGTCGAATGCGATGTCGATACCGGTCACGGATGAATAACGCACCAACGCGGACGACAGGGATTGTCCCGGAATCGTGAACTCGTAGCTCTTGCCGCTTTGGGCTTCGGCTACAATCGATATCGTAAGCGGTGCAAAGCCGACGCAGGCTGCCAGCAGCATTCGACGAAACAGCTGAAGATTATTGCCGCCGAATTGATTGTTTGTTTTCACTCGTTCTGCCCCCTGCAAACGCATTACCGCCCGACCAGTCTCGGGCGTCTCAACAAGGGGACGCCTGAGCCTGGAAAAAACCTCGGTCGATTTCTGATTTTTTTACTGGGGGTAAATCAGGCTCAGCCACGGCGAGTATCTGGCGATGCGAATGGGCAGGCCGTGCTCAAGATTTTCCAGTATAAGGCCGGCCCGGCGCACATCGACAATGATGCTGACGGGCCGGCGGGCCAGCGTCTTATCCATGACGATCATCTTGCCGCGCCGCCATCTCGAGAGCCTGGCAACGACGTCCTCGAAGGGCGTCGAGATAAAGACTAGTTTTCCATCGCGCCATGAGAGTTGAGTGCCGACATCTGTCTGGGCCGGCACGGAAAGCTGCCCGTTGGCAAATAGAACCGTCTGTCCCTCCTGGACGTTCTGCTCTTGGGTGGGTGACGAGACCCTCACCGTATGTTCTGCGACTCCGACAACAATGCCTTCATCATGTAAGCCGACTGAGAACTGGGTTCCAAGCGCGGTACTTCTGAGCTGCCCACAGTCGACTATAAACGGTCGGCTGGCGTCTGGCGTAACGGTAAAGAACACCTCACCCTGTTGCAGAACCATGTGTCGCTGAACTGCTGTGAAGTTCAGCGAGATTGCGCTGGCGGTCGACAGTTCGGCGATCGAACCATCTGGCAATGTAAAGCGTGCCGTCTCTCCAATTCCGGTTTGATAATCAGCGCCTGACGACCGCAGATAGGTCATCGAACCTATTCCGGCGCTCGCAAGGATCATAAGAGCGCCACCGGATTTCAGGATTCTTCGACGACTCGGCGAAGAAGACGGCATGACCTCCGGCAGGGCGGAAGCGCCGAGCCACAAACGCTCCAGTTCGGAATAAGCCGCCACATGTTCGGGACTGCGTTCAAGCCAAGCACGAAATTCGACGCGATCATTGGCTGTGGCGCTATCGTCGAGCAGAGCCGCAAACCATTCTGCCGCCTGCCGAGAGAGGTCCGCATCTTGCTCTGGACAGTGTTTCCGATTGGGGGGCTTATGCATCCGCTGCCTCATTGCTCAAACCGGCGATGTCAGAAATCGTCAGGCCTGCACTTTCATTTCCATGCGCAGCTTCTCGAGTGCAACGACCATATGACCGAAGACCGTTTTTGGCGAAATACCCAGGCGCTCGCCGATTTCGACATAGGTGAGACCGTCGATGCGAGAAAGAATAAAGACTTCACGAGCACGCGGTGGCATATGTTCGAGTGCAGCTTGTACACGACGAAGTTCTTGGCGGCTTATCGTCGTTGTTTCCGCCGAAGGCGCCGGATCGGAAATGGATTCCAACCCATCAATGCCATTGACGAATGGCGCGATCTTTCTTCGCCGTTCGTGGTCAAGTGCGAGGTTGCGACCCGTTATCATGAAATATCCGGCAAGATCGGCCACTTCACGCAGGAGGCTTGGCCTTTCCCAGAAGCGCAGGAAGGTATCCTGCAGGAGGTCGGCGGTCGTTGCCGCGCAACGGACCCGGCGATAGATGACGCGCCTCAGACGAAAGCGAACGCCCATGTAAGTGTCCAGAATATCGGCGTGCTCTGCGCTGTCCATGGCACGCAGCTATCACCGTCCAGTAATCGAAATCAAGAGTAAAGGCGACAATAATACTCATGTTTTTTAGCTCAGCTCAACCGGCGAAGCGATGGTTGGATAGTAGGGCAGCACCAGGACAACGGTGCGACCCAAGCATGCAACCTAGCTCTCGGTCCTAGCGATCGTGATTTGAGTTCGCATCGTGTGCCCTAAGCCGAAGGCCTAACTTCTGTAACACGGCAACGACCTCGCCTAGTCGATACCCATCCTCTTTCAACACGTATTCCACCTTGAAGAGAAGAGTCGGATAGACAGTCAGTCTGACCAGGCTCGCCTCTTCCCGTGCTCGAAGATCGAGGGTCAGCCTCCTCAAATCTTTGAACCGTCTTGGCCATCAACATGATAGGAGACGATCAGCAATCGCCATCGACGGGCAAGGGCAGCAAACAGTTGAGTATGGCCCAGTTGAGTCTGCTGAGAAAAACGATTGACGAGGATTTTGCCGCCATCGAAAGGAAACCGAAGGCTTTGCGGGACGCACCAGCGCCTCAGCCATCGACACCACAGGCACCACTTCGTCTACGGTTAACTGCGAGTTGCCGCGTACCGACATCCCCCATGAACCGGTCTTCTGCCTATCATAAGGACGTGCTGACCCGCCTGCCGACGCTGCCAAATGGCCGCAGCCCCATCACTGGATGTCTGCTTACTGATCTGAGGCGTCCTGGGGTGTGTTCGGTGGATGCTTACGGTTCGCCGGTTTCGTTGTTTTTCTTCTCTTGGTCATGATGCCACTTGATGGCGAAGAACATAGCCGTGCCCAATACGAGAATCTTGAGCGGGAAGAATACTATAGGGAACCAATCTACCCAATCCATTCGGAATATTTCCAAGCTGTTGTTTGACACTATCTATCGTGAGGAGCACGATCTCAAAATGGCTGCTTCAGCAGCTTCATTTTCTTCAAACCATCGTCGATCCCCTTCGATCGCAATATTCCCATCCCAAGGCATAAGCGGGCTTGCCCCATGTTTCCGGACGAGCTGTTCAGACAATCACCCGGGCAAGCGGTGTCGGCTGGGTGACAAGACCGGCAAGTTGGTTCAATCCATCCTCGAGCTCACCGCGGTCGGACGCGACGCCGAGGGAAATCCGCACCGCTTCCGTCATGGACTCCCCGACGGCAAAGGCAGAGCTTGGAACGATGAGCACGCCCGCGCGCACCGCCGCTTCGACCAGATCGTCAGCGCGCTGGCCGCCGGGCAGTCGAAGCCAGAGGTGGTGGCCAAACATGTTGGCAGAGCGATCGAAGGCGCGGAGCAGCGACGATGCGAGCATCTGCCTTGTCAGTGTTTCGCGTCTGATGGCCGCCGTCACGTCCGCGAGTGTCCCATCCGTTATCCAGCTGGTTGCGAGTGCTGACATGAGCGGAGGCGCCATCAGCATCATGGCCCTGTTGACAGATGCGAGTTGCAGGGCATCTGCTGCTTTGGGCACGAGGACGTAGGCAACCCGCAAGGCCGGTGTCGCGCATTTGGAAAGTGTGGAAATATGCCAGGTCGCTTCCGGCATGAGATCGGCGAAGGCGCGGCCTGGCGCCTCAAGCAGGGGACCGTAAGGATCATCTTCCACGATCATCACGCCGTAACGGCGTGCAATGTCCACGATAGCCTCGCGTCGCGGTTCGGGCATCGTCGCGGCCGTCGGGTTGTCGATATTGGGGATCACGTAGAGAAGCCTTGGCGGCCTGATCCGGCAACTGCGCTCGAAATCCTCGGGCAACAGTCCATCGTCATCCATTGCGATTGGATCGATGACCAGGCGCATCTGAGCTGCGACAGCCTTTAAACCGGGATAGGTAAATTCGCCGGCGGCGATGACGTCACCTCGAGACAGCAAAAGCTCGCAGATGGAAAAAAGCGCACTCTGGCCGCCAGCCGCAACAACGATACGATCGAAATTTGCGTTCTCGATACGTTGCTTGAGCCATCCGGTCGCTGCTTGCCTATCAGGTTCCGCACCAGCACTATCCTGATAATGCAAGTTCAGCAGTCCCTTGCTGTTCGCCAGCACTGCAGCAACACCTTTCGGCATCAAATGCTGAAAATCGACACCCTCCGGCTGGCATGGAATGTTCATGCTGAGATCGAGTGTCGCGTGACGAGCCTTCGAGCCAGGCTCGCTCGAATAGTCCCGCACGAAGGTCCCCCTGCCGATTTGCGCTTCGATAAGACCGCGGCGGTGTGCTTCGTTGAAGGCACGGGTCACCGTTGTCAGGTCGACGTCAAGCGCTTCGGCAATGGAACGCTGCGGTGGCAACCGGTCACCAGCAACAATGATGCCAGTCTGAATGTCCTGTTCCAGAGCATCCACCAAGCCGATATATTTCAAGCGGCCGCCGCTGACAATTCGCGCTTTCCACATAGACCTAACCGATAGTGTATGGCTGTATATCCATACATTTGACGTACCATCCATACGTTCGGAAATGAAGCACAATTCGGAAATTGCGCGAAATGTCGCAGGCGGCGGCAGGTCGCAAGCAAAGCTCTGAAGAGTTTCTGAACCTGTCTGGTCCTGGCACTGTCACTCCACGATCAGCTGGTTTCCTCCATCGATACGCAGGATCACGGTTGAAGTGGAGAACATCGGTAAACCAGCTGTCCGCACGGTGAGTGCGGAGCAGCCGCTTTTGATCACTTCAGCCGAGCGGCAGCCTTCTCGATCGCCTTGTTTGCGCAGGCCTCATCCAGATTGCCACCCGGTGCGCCGGCAACACCGATTGCGCCGACCGTCGCATTGCCGATCTTGATCGGCACGCCGCCCGCCAGGACGAGAAAGCCGGGAATATCAGGAAGCCCGGCAGCGCCTGAATTCTTGGCAACGTTATCGGCCATCACGCTGGTCGGTGTTCGCGACGAAGCGGAAGTGAAGGCCTTGGCGGTCGAAGCGTTCGCGGTATGCGCGCCGGCATTGTCGTTTCGGACAAGGGCCAGAAGAACACCGGAGCGATCTGTTACAGCCGCGGATACATTGTAGCCGTCGGTGGCGCAGGCGGCGACGGCAGACTGGGCAAGCTCGACCGAGAGAGCGGTGCCGAGGCTGGACTGTTGGACCACGTCCTGTGCGAGGGCCGGGGCGGCGAGAGCGCCGGTGATGACGATCGAGAGCAGGGCAGTTTTCATGGGGCAACCTTTCAGGGCCGTTGGACTGGCCGCCAATCTAGTCGCCTCGCGCGGTTTCCTGAATTCGCGACACCACCGACGTTAATCGGTAGGATTACGGATGGGCGGCAAGCCAGATTCGCGTCTGCTCCGCAATCGCCGATGTGCCAATCTTCAAGGCAATATTTGCCCGATGGCTGTCGACGGTGCGTACGGAGACATCAAGTGCTGTGGCAATTTCTTTGCTGCCAAGGCCTTTCGACACAAGGTCGATCACCTCGAGTTCGCGCGACGTCAGCAGTTTCAGCAATTGAAGGTTTTCCTGGCGCGCCAGAAGGTCGTCGAGCCTGGTTTCACAGGATGTGACCGCTTCCATCAGCACATGTTCGTCGACGGGCTTGGCGAGGAAATCCATGACCCCTGCCTTGAAGGCGCGGCGGCAGGCCTCCACATCGCCATGGCCGGTGATCATGATCGCGGGCCAGTCGATCCGCATCTCGGCCAGCTTCCTCAAAAGCTGCAGGCCGCTGGTCACCGGCATTCGCAGGTCAAGGATCAGGATACCGGGCTTTGCCTTTTCGACATGGGAGAGCAGGTGTGCTGCATCGGGAAAGGAAATGACCTCCCTGCCGTAGGTGCTCAGCAAAAGTGCCAGCGCATCGCGCACGGAGGCATCGTCGTCGACGAGATAGATCATGCCGTGACCTCAGCTAGAAGACGGATGACAAAACAGGCGCCGCCTTCGTTTCTCGCTTCGATAGAGCCTTCCATCGTCTCGATCAATCGCGCCGACAGCGGCAGTCCAAGGCCCATGCCTGCCGTTTTGGTGGTGAAGAACGGTTCGAAGATGCGGGTGAGCATGGCCGTATCGATCCCCGGTCCATTATCGGTGATCATGATCAAGGCCTCGTCATCGATGAGACGGGTTGCCACCCCTATGCGGGGGATGTCTCGATCCACGACGGCATCGGCCGCGTTGCGGATCAGGTTATGGACGACCTGCTGAAACCCAATGACGTCGATCCTCACGCTGACGGTCTCATCGGACAATATCACGTCGAGTGTGATGCCCCGTTGTGCAAGGTCGGTTTCGACAAGCGACAGCGCCTCTCGCATGGCCCTCGACAGCGGCATCTGCTCGATCTGGGCCGCCGCCCCGGAAATATAGGCACGCATGCGGCCAAGGATATCGCCGGCACGCTTTGCCTCGCGGATATTGGCCTCCAGGGCTTTTTCAAGGATATCGTCTCGGTCGATCATCCGTGCCCGCCTTGCCGCCTGACTTTGGCTGAGGAGGGCGGCTATCGGTTGGGCGAGCTCATGCGCGATCCCGGAGGCCATTTCACCCATGGCATTGATCCGCCCGGCATGGGCAAGCCTTGCCTCCTGTTCCAGCAGTATCGCCCGCTGTTCCTGCCGTCGTTGGTCACGACTCGCATTCCTGTACTTCCCAACCAGCCAGGTGACGGCAGCCAAGATGACGAGCATCGGAAAAACCAGCCATGGGGGAAGAAGCTCGGCGAGGCCAAAGCCGCGGCTGATCGTCAGGTTCAGTGGCTGGCTATGATTGTTTTCCTGCAGGACGGACGAAGCGGTAAGGACGGCCGGGCCGGTCTGGTGATGGGCGGCGAGCAGTGTATCGCCAAGCATCAAGTTGGCGGAATAGGGGCCTGGATCGGGGTCCACACCCAGCAAGGCGTCTGCGTTGATGCGCAGTCGGAGGATTCGGCCGGAGGATACCAGTTTGAAGATCTCGTAGGCATGAGCGCCCGGAACGGGGCGAACTGCCGTTTCTCCGACATCGGCTAGTCTCGGCAGATCTGAGACCGGTTGCTGCACCTCTAAGGCAGGTCCGCTCACCTTGCCGTAATCGATGACGCTGGCCGTCTGGGGACCGAGATTAAGGGTTGCGATATCGGTGATGCGGGGGTAGCGGGCAATGATGTTCTCCGACAGCCCCTGCAGGCTTGATGACGGCTCCCGAGCCGACATCCGCACCACGGCTCCGAGCCCCGACAGATGCGCATCATGCTGCGCCAACCGTTCGGCGAGAAGTGTTTCTGCGCTTCGTGCCCTGTCGGAAAGTTCCGAGAGTCCTGATCTGTATTGGTAGGCGGCCAGCAGAAGCAGGCCGCAAAGGCTGGCTGCGAACCAGATCCCGATTGCCTGAAAAGGTAACGCACGTACTGTCAAGAATCGTTTCATCACCGTGGGCGCGAAGGCTTTCTGTTCCTTGCAAGGTCTCGTCTGGCGCATAGCAATAGCAATCTTGCCAAAAAGACAATCCGTAAACCTACTGCCTCAGGCTGGTCATGAACGCCAATGGTCGCCTTGTTTTATTCTGTATCTGGTCAGCTTTGAGGCGACGAACCGGTTAGAGCGAGTTTATAAAACCTCTCAATTTTTCCGGTCATCATTTTCCACTGGCGTTAGTACCAGCATCGATAGGTCGGGTTCACCAGCACCACCGAACGAAGCGATCTCCCATCTTGAAGGTGCCGACGACGGGATGAATGATTTGCTTCCGGAAAATGGCACAGATCCTGTGTCAGCTCCTTCGTGCGTCTGGACGCTTCAGTCGCGTCACCCCGTGATGGCATAACGAATGCGCACTGCTTTTCCACTAAGGCGACTTCGCTCGTACTTACACATTCTATAAGCTAGTACTTAAGGTACAGAGAAACGCCGGTTCAAATCCCTCCAAGACCCCAGAGTTTCTATTGAACCGGGATTGCCGGAGATGCCAGAGCTTCGATTTTCCAAGAAAGATACTAACTGCAACGCATCGTGTTTCCACGCATCCGTTATAGCCGCGGCATCAGCCTCAGCAATTCAGACGTGTACGGATGCTGAGGTCGAGTGAAAAGCTCTTCGGTTTCGCCAAGCTCGCAGATTTCGCCATACCGCATGACGGCGATGCGATCGCACATCTGGCGAACGACGGGCAGGTCATGGCTGATGAAGAGAACGGTGAGGTTCAACGCCGCCCGCAAATCCTTCAGCAGATTGAGCACCTGCGCCTGGATGGACACATCGAGTGCGGAAGTCGGCTCGTCGCAGATCAGGAAGCGCGGCCGCGTGGCAAGCGCACGCGCGATTGAAATGCGTTGCCGTTGCCCGCCGGAGAATTCGTGCGGGAACTTTCGACCGGCTGCCTTGCCCAGCCCGACGACCTCGAGCAGGTCCGCCACGATCGCGTAGGTCTCTTCCCGGCTTGAGGCCAGCTTGTGGTGCTCGATCGGCTCGGCAATGATCGCGTCGACGCGCATTCGCGGATTGAGCGAGGAATAGGGATCCTGAAAGATCATCTGCACCTGGCGGCGGACCGCGTTGATGTCCGAATTGCGGGTGAGCGCCAGGACATCCCGACCGTCGAACTGCATCGAGCCGGAAGAGGGGCGATAGAGCCCTGACAGAATACGGGCAACGGTGGATTTTCCACTGCCGGATTCGCCAACCAGCCCCAGCACTTCGCCTTCGGCAATGTTGAGCTCGAAATTCTTGACGGCGTCGAACATCACCCGGTTCTTTGGGAGAATGGCCCTGCGTGTGACGAAACGCATTGTCAGCCCGTCGACGCTCACCAGCGGTCGATCTGTCTTCCCCGAAGGGATTTTGGTGTCGGGCCGTGCCTTGCCTAGCCAATGGGTTCCGACATCGAGAACTTTTGGCGCAGGCGTTGCTGCCTCGATATAGCTGATGCGTGGAAAGCGCTCGAGCTTGACATCGGCCCTTGGAACCGCGCTGATCAGGCTCTTGGTATATTCGTGCGTTGGGGCATGAATGATCTGCCGGGTTTCGCCGGTCTCGACCACCCGTCCGCGATACATGACCGCGACTCGGTCCGTGGTCTGCGCAATCACGCCCATGTCATGCGTGATCAGGATCACGCCGATATCCCGCTCGGCGGCGAGTTTCTTGATCAGGTCGAGGATTTGCGCCTGGACGGAAACGTCCAGTGCCGTGGTCGGCTCGTCGGCGATGATAAGGTCCGGCTCGGTACAGAGAACGAGGGCAATCACCACGCGCTGGCGCATGCCGCCGGAGAACTGATGCGGATACTGGTCGATCCGGACGGCCGGATCGGGGATCCCGACCGCTGTCAGCAGGTCGATCGCCTCTTGCCGGGCAGCACTCTCCGACTTCTGGCTATGGGTACGGATCGTCTGCACAAGCTGCTTTCCGACCGTGTAGAGCGGATTGAGACTTGTCAGAGGATCCTGAAAGATCATCGAGACACGCTTGCCGCGGATCTTGCGCATTGCCGCCATGTCGAGCTGGTCAAGCCGGATGCCGTCCAGCTCGATCTCACCCGCAGCAATCCTGCCGGGAGGCTCGAGGAGCTGCATGACAGCACTTCCGATGGTCGACTTGCCGGCGCCGGATTCACCCACGACGCCGACAATCTCGCCGCGTCTGACTTCCAGATCCATGTTTTCGACGGCAACGAATGTACCGCGACGGCCGGGATATTCGACCTTGAGGCCGGTGACCTTGAGAAGAGGTTTCGTCTTGGCTTCCATCCTTGGGTCCTCCCTCTATCGCAGCTTCGGGTCGAGGACGTCGCGCAGCCAGTCCCCGAGCAGGTTTATCGCCAGCACAAGGAAGGCAAGTGTCAGGCCCGGATAGAGCACGATCCACCGTTCGCCGGAGAACAGGAAGTTGTTGCCGATGCGGATCAGGGTGCCGAGCGAGGGTTCGCTTGCCGGGATGCCGACGCCGAGGAAGCTGAGCGTGGCTTCGCCGAGGATGGCGACGCCGAAATTGATCGTGGCGATGACCAATACCGGTCCCATCACATTCGGCATGATGTGCTTGATCATGATGATCAGCGCCGGCCGGCCCATGACCCTTGCCGCCTGGACATATTCCCGACCGCTCTCGACCATGGTCGAGGCACGCACGGTTCTTGCCACCTGTGGCCAGATCGACAGGGACAGGGCCAGGATGATGACGAACAGGGCGAGTTGGTCATGCTGTTCGCGCGGCAGCAGGCTGCGGCTGATGCCGTCGATCAGCAGTGCCACCATGATCGACGGAAAGGTCATCTGGATATCGACGACGCGCATGATGAAGGCGTCGAGGAAGCCGCCGACATATCCGGCGAGCAGGCCTGCAACGAGACCCAGCGCTACGGCCGCGCCGACCGAGACGAAACCGACGATGATCGAGGTCCGCGTGCCGTAGAGGATGGCAGAGAGAAGATCGCGTCCCTGGTCGTCGGTTCCAAGCAGAAACGCCGATTGACCGTCCGCATACCAGGCCGGAGGGATCAGCGAATTCATCAGGTCGATGGAGCGCGGATCGAACGGGTCATGCGGCGCGATGAGCGGTGCAAGCAGCGCTGCGGCGATCATCACGATTGCGACGATGGCGGCAGCGATCGTCAACGGCGATTCCTTGAACTTGAACCAGGCGTCGCTGTCGCGCAGCGCCGGCAGAAAGCGGTATGCGGAGTTTTCGGCCATTACGCGCCCCTCGTGACATTGCCGGCGCGCAGGCGCGGATCGATGACGTAATAGAGAAGATCGACAGCCAGGTTGATCGCCACGAACAGGACCGCCACAAGCAGCAGATAGGTCGACATGATCGGGATGTCGGCCGTCGAAATCGCCTGCAGGAATAGCAGGCCGACGCCGGGCCACTGGAAGACGCTCTCGGTGATGATGCCGAAGGCGATGATCGATCCCAGCTGCATGCCGACAATCGTCATCACCGGGACGAGCGTGTTTCGGAGCGCATGGCCGAAATTGATCTTGTATTCGCTGATGCCGCGCGCACGGGCAAACTTGATGAAGTCGGTGCGCATCACTTCCATCATTTCGGAGCGGACCAGCCGCATGATGAACGTCATCTGGAACAGGCCGAGGGTAAAGGCCGGCATGATGATCGATTTCCAGCCGGACACCGTAAGCAGGCCCGTCGTCCACCATCCGATGCGGACGGTATCACCGCGTCCAAAGGTCGACAGCAGGCCCAGTTCCACGCCGAAGACGAGGATGAGCATGATCCCGGTGAAAAAGGTCGGCAGTGAAATGCCGATCAGCGAGACGACGAGGAAGACCCGGCTGAGCCAGCGTTTCGGATGCAGCCCGGTATAGACCCCCATCGGCACGCCGATCAGACAGGCAATGACCATCGCGAACATGCTGAGTTCGAGCGTCGCCGGCAGCCGCTCTGCAAGAAGCCGGTCGACCGGCTGTCCCATCTGGTAGGATATGCCGAAATCGCCGCTCGCGGCCCGCCAGACAAAGCGGACGAACTGCACCGGGACAGGATCATTGAGGCCGAGTTTTTCACGCAGTTCCGCGCGCTCCGCCAATGTCGTTTCCTGCCCGACCATCTGTGACACGGGATCGCCGATGAAGCGGAACATCAGAAACGCGAGCATCGCCACAGCGAGCAGCACGATGCCGGACTGGATCAGCCGGCGAAGAATAAAGCTTGCCATTTTCATTCCAGATTGAAGCCGCACGATGGACCATCGTGACGGTCGTCCGTCCAGTGTGAAGGCCGGCGGAAGGTCCCGCCGGCTATCCGGTCATGACTTAGTTCTTGATGTTGACGTAACGCCAGTCGAAGACGTCGTCTGCACGCTGGCGCAGTTCGACATTGTTCTTCACGCCCCAGGAAAGCCACTGCTGGTGGATGGGCAGGTAGGCGATATCTTCGGTCGTGATCGTCCAGACCTTCTTGATCAGCGCGTCACGCTTTTCCTGGTCCGTCTCGGCCAGGATTTCAGCCGCAAGCTTGTCCACTTCAGGGTTGCAGTATCCGCCGTTGTTGGACTTGCCGTTGGTCACCTTCATCCGCTCCTCCTCTGCCCAGACGGCTGATGTCGGGGTGGCGCGGGGGCATTCATGCAGCGAGTTGATCGGTCCCCAGCTGTCATAGCTCGGCGGGGTCGATCCGAGCATGCTGAGGCTGAAGTCGAGATGCGGCGCATGCACCTTCTGGAAGAACTTCGTCTTGGTCTGGGCGTTGACCTTGACCTTGATGTTCACCTTCGCAAGCATGGTCGAGAGGGCAAGGCAAATGGCTTCGTCATTGACGTAACGATCGTTGCTGCAATCGAGGCCGATCTCGAAACCGTCGGGATAGCCCGCTTCCGCGAGCAGCGCCTTCGACTTTTCGATATCGAACGGAATGCGCTTGAAATCCGGGCTGGACCCGTGAATGCCGGGCGCGACCATCAGCGCGGAGGGGGTGGACATGTTGCGCATGACCTTGGCCTTCAGCGTCTCGATGTCGATGGCGCGATAGAGCGCTTCACGCACCCTTCTGTCCTTCAGCGGGTTCTTGCCCTTGATATTCGAATAGACGAGTTCGTCGCGGAACTGGTCCATGACGATATAGATGGTGCGCAGTTCAGGCCCGACGATCGCCTGGGAGGAACCGCTCGCCTTGAGGCGGTCGATATCCTGGAGCGGCACCGGCATGATCACGTCCATCTGCCCGGATAGCAGGGCGGCAACGCGCGTGGCCGAGTTGGGGATCGGCGTGAAGACGACCTCGGAGACATTGCTCTCGGATTTCGAGGCGTTCCACCAGTCCTTGTTGGCTTCCAGCGTCGTGCGGATGCCGGGCTCGCGCGACTTCAGGATGAAGGGACCGGTGCCGTTCTCATGAAGCGTGGCATAGCTTTCCGCTTCGCCGCCGCCCTTCTGGGGGCCCTTGTCGCCGTTCTTTTCGGCCCAGGACTTCGACATCATGTACCAGTTGCCCCACTGATACATGATGATCGGATTCGGGGTCTTGGTGATGAAATCGACCGTGTAGTCGTCGACCTTGACGACCTTGGTGTCGTTGGAAAGGCGGTTCTTCAGATCCGAGCCATTGGCCCGCACGCGGTCTGCCGAAAACAGCACGTCGTCAGCGGTAAACGGGCTGCCGTCATGAAACTTGACACCCTGGCGGAGCTTGAAACGCCAGCGCGTCGGCTCGACCATTTCCCAGCTTTCGGCAAGCGCCGGCTGGATCTTGAGGTCGGCATCGCGGCGAATGAGGCCCTCATACATGTTTCCGAGAAAGCCCGTCGTGAAGGTCTCGTCGAACACGTAAGGATCGAGCGAATTGATATCGCCCTGTGCAGCAAAACGCAGGGTTTCGGCGCTGGAGATTGACGCGGAAGCGCAAAGCAGAAGCCCGGTCAGGGCAGCAAGGACAGGCGCCTTTTTCATATCTGAAGTCCCCTTCGTTGTGTGTGATGCATTTTATGGTTGAGGGCTCATCGCCCTGCGTGCATTTCTGTCATTTTCATGAACTGTATGCGTTTGTAGCATGGCGTCAACGAGAAACTGTATAATTTGATATCAAATATCATTGACGCTGTAGAAAATTATCATATTGTACAGGCTGGAGAGAGAACGTGAACATCAAAGCCCAACTCGAATCCGGTAATCTCAATTTCACGGCAGCCGAACGGAAAACCGTGCGAACGCTGTTGAACAACTATCCCGCAGCCGGCCTGGGTACGGTTGCCGGTTTCGCGGCGCGTGCCGGCGTCAGCATTCCCACGATCCTTCGGTTGGTGACGAAGCTGGGATACGGCGGTTACGCGGCCTTCCAGAAGGACCTTATCGAAGAGGTCAGCGAGCAGCTGAATTCGCCGCTTTCGATGCTGGATTCCCGCCGCGAAATGGACGGTGATGGCGACACCTATGTCGCCATCATGCGCAACCTTGCGGATGCCCTGAACAAGGCGGCGGAGGCACATCGGCCGCAGGAGTTCGAGGCCATCCTCGATCTTCTGTCGGACGAGCGAAGCTCGGTTTTCTGTCTCGGTGGGCGGTTCAGCTCGATCCTCGCGCTGCGTCTTTCCATGCACTTGAGCCAGCTTCGGCCCGGTGTTTCGGTCATCGACAATCAGTCCGCGAGATTGTTTGACCGTCTGGTCGATTTCAACAGCCAGACAACGCTCGTGGTGTTCGATTATCGGCGTTATCAGAATGACGTGGTGGAATTCGCGCGGCTGGCGCGCGAGGGGCGCGCCCGCATCATCCTTTTCACCGACCGCTGGATGTCGCCGATCAGCAATTTCGCCGATCAGGTGCTCATCTCGCCGGTCGAGTCCTTGTCGCCCTATGATTCCAAGGTCGCGGCTTTCGCCCAGTGCGAGGCCATTATCGCAGCCCTGGTCAAGCGCAGCCCCAACAAAGTTCGCGAACGGCTCGCGACGATAGAGGCCCTTCGCCAGAAGGGCGAAACGCAATCGCATCAGGCAGAACAGGAACATGACAAATGAGGATGGCGCCTTGAGCGGCACGGTCGAGATTACCAATCCGGATGGAACGTTCCCGGGCCTTCTGGTTTGCGACCACGCTTCGTGCGCGGTACCCGGGGCATTCAAAGATCTCGGCCTGTCCCAAGAGGAACTGAACGATCATATCGGTGTCGATGTCGGTATCGCCGAGGTGGTACGCTTCGTATCCCGCAAACTCGACATGCCGGCCGTACTTGCGCCCTATTCGAGACTGTTCATCGACTGCAATCGCTGGATATACGACCCGAGGCTCATTCTTGTCGAAAGTGACGGTGTTGTCGTGCCCGGCAATGCGGATCTGTCACCGGCGGACCGGGAGCACCGCATCGAAACCTGTTTCTGGCCCTATCACCGCGCCGTTACAGATGCAGTGCGGAGCCTGACGCAAAGGCACCGGCATCCTTTCGTCGTCTTCATGCACAGCTGCACCCGCCAATTGGTTGGCGACGAATATCGCCCCTGGGACATCGGCACGATCTGGAACGAAAGCGACGCGCTTTCCTCCGCCATGATCGAAAGCCTCGGGCGTTTCGGTGACCTCACCATCGGCGACAACCAGCCCTATTCCGGTCGAGAAGGCGCATTCTCCCTGGACTTTCATACCTGGGGCACCGGCATTCCCGCCTGCGGCATCGAAATCACCAATGATGCGCTGAGAGCACCGCGTGACATCGCGCGATGGAATGAGCGGATGGCGGATGTCATCGGACGGCTTGGGCAAACCCGCGATGACATATGGCGCCGCCATCATCAGCTAACCGCGGCACGATCTCCGGCAATCGCTTCATAGAAGTATAAAAAGCAGGGAACTCCATGATGACCACAATCGGCAGTCTTTACGAGGATAGTGCGCCGGCGGCACCGGATACGACGGTACTGAGCGGCGCGCATGAAGCGGATTTCGTCATCATCGGAGCAGGCTTTACCGGCCTGTCTGCCGCCATCCATGCGGCCAGCCGCAAGACCAGGACGATCGTGATCGAGGCAAATGGCATCGGCCATGGCGGCTCCGGCCGCAATCACGGTCATTGCGTCCCGGTCTACAGTTTTATCAACCCCCGGAAGGCGATTGAAACGCTGGGCGTCGAGCGTGGCGAAAGGCTGACCCGTATTCTGGCCGATTCCGGCAAGCGCGTCTTTTCGCTCATCCGGGACTACGGCATCGATTGCGAGGCGGCGCCGACCGGCGCGTTGCAACTCGCGCACAGCCCGAAGACCATGCCCGCCCTGCAGCACCAGCATGATTTCTATGCGAGCCTCGGGACTGAGCCCAAAATGCTCACCCGCGACGAGGCCGTCGCATTGACCGGATCGGAACAGTTTCACGGGGGATGGGTTCACACCGGAGGCGGTCATCTGAACCCTCTCGCCTATGCGCGCGGCCTTGCCGGTGCCGCAACGCGCGAGGGTGCTGAAATTTATACGAATTCCCCCGTCGTGAAGATCGAGCGCAAGGGTGGTGCGTGGCTGGTTACCTGCCCGCAGGGCACGGTGCTGGCACGCCGCGTCGGGCTTGCGACAGGTGCCTATACGGCGGAACTGCTGTCGCCGCTCGGCAAGAGCTTCTTCACCATGCGGTCTTACGCGATCGCGTCGAACCCGCTCGACATGGACTTGCGAAAGACAATACTGCCGGGCAACCACAATTTCGGCGATACCCGCCATGACGTCCGTTATGTACGGTTCGACAAGCAGAACCGGCTGATCATGGGCGGGCTCGTCGAGCCGGTCATCGGCACCAATTTCAACGCGACGACGGATTTCATCTCGCGCCGCGTGCGCGAAATGTTCCCGCAGATCAAGACGATCGACTGGCGCTGGCATTGGTCCGGCCAACTCGACATCACAATGGATCGTACGCCACGTCTCTACAATCCGCAGGAGGGGCTTTACGCGCTGGTTGGTTATTCCGGGCGCGGGGTGCCGACTGCGACTGCGCTTGGCGAGGTGCTGGGCGAGGCCGGAACGGGCGTTGCGCCGAACGACCTGCCGATGCCCGTTTCCGAGATGCGCTCTCTGAATGCCGCGCCGTTGCTTTCGGTCTTCGTGCCGATGCTGCGCGGCCCGATAAACCGTATGCGTAGCCGCATCGAATCGAAGGTTGCATGATGGACTATTCAAAATTCTACATCGACGGCGCCTGGGTGAACGGTTCCGAGCCGAAGTCCTTCGATATCGTCAGCCCCGCCGACAACAGCGTCGCCGCGACGATCTCGCTCGGCAATGCCAAGGATGTCGATAGCGCCGTGGAAGCCGCACGCCGTGCGTTCCCGATCTGGAGCGAAACGCCGCATCAGGAGCGGGTGGCGGCGATCGAGCGGCTGCGAGCGCTTTACGAACGCAGGATCGAAGAAATGGCGAGCGCCATTTCTGCCGAAATGGGCGCACCCATCCGGTTTGCCCGCAACTCCCAAGCGGCAGCTGGCCTGAGCCAGATCAACAACTTCCTGAATGCCGGCCGGGATTTCGTCTTCGAACACCCGATGAACAGCGATGGGTCGGGCGACTTCATCCTGCATCAGCCGATCGGCGTCTGCGGCATGATCACGCCCTGGAACTGGCCGATCAACCAGATCACCCTCAAGGTCATTCCGGCGCTGATGGTCGGCTGCACCGTCGTGCTGAAACCGAGCGAAATCGCGCCGCTCTCGGCCATGGTCTTCATCGACATGCTGCACGAGGCCGGTTTCCCGGATGGCGTCTGCAATCTGGTCAATGGTGATGGTGCCGCGGTCGGTGCCGCGATGTCGGCCCATCCGGGCATCGACATGATGAGCTTCACCGGCTCGACCCGCGCCGGGATTTCCGTGATGCAGGCCGCGGCCGAAACGGTCAAGCGCGTTTCGCTCGAACTGGGTGGCAAATCGCCGAACATCGTGTTCGCGGACGTCGATATCGAAGAGGCCGTGACGCGCGGCGCGCGCGCCTGCTTCTCCAATGCGGGCCAGTCCTGCAACGCGCCGACACGCATGCTGGTCGAGCGTTCTGCCTACGAAAAGGCGGTTGCGATCGCCGCCCGCACTGCCGCCGAGACTGCCGTGGGTGCACCATCCGAAGATGGTCCACATATTGGCCCGGTCGTATCGATGCGCCAGTACGACAAGATCCAGGCGCTGATCGAAAAAGGTATCCAGGAAGGCGCCCGTGTCGTTGCCGGCGGGCCGGGGCGCCCGGAAGACCTGGAGATCGGAGCCTATGTGCGCCCGACCGTCTTTGCCGATGTCGATAACGGGATGACCATCGCGCGTGAGGAGATCTTCGGTCCGGTTCTCTGCGTCATTCCCTTCGATACGGAGGAGGAGGCTATCGAGATCGCCAATGACACACCCTACGGGCTGAACGCCCAGGTGCAGACGGGCGACCTCGATCGGGCACGTCGGATCGCTTCGAAAGTGCGTTCCGGCATGGTGCAGCTCAACGGCGCCTCGCGCGCATCGGGCAGCCCGTTCGGCGGATTCAAGCAGTCCGGAAACGGGCGAGAAGGCGGTCGCTGGGGACTTGAAGAATTTCTGGAGATAAAGTCTGTCAGTGGATGGTGATCCAGTCACAGTGCGAGGTTTCGCTTGCCCGGTTTACGTATTGAGAACAGGCTTGGATGTCATCGTTCACGGCCGATTTCGACATCCGAATTTTCACTTCGGCGTATGCAGTCGCGCCGCGAGCTAGGAAATGAGGATTGGTGGTTCGTATCGGCGCAAGACCAGCGCAATCAAGGTGACTTCGCCCGTCTGAACGCGTTAGGCTTGGCTCTCTATTAATGGGCATCGGCCGCGAATGACCTTCCCGTGGCAACCGGCAACGTCAGCCACCTTCGAGGTGGCTGGATTGAAAGAAATAAATCCATGCCTGCGATAGCGGCGCTTTGGATCCCCGGGGGGCGTTAGTTCGTCAGCAGCGCACAACCTCTTTGACAGGCCGGCTATCCATTCTGGAGTAAACTCCTAGTCGCATGTCTATGATATTGATCCGTTGATGGAAGATGAGTTTGGTGGGTGATGAGCGAACGCAAACTCTTCCTTTCGGGCTCGCTGCTCGCCAGAACCTGACAGAATTACTGATTTTAAACCATCGGCGCCAGTCAGGAGCGAATGTCGTCGGGTCAATAACACATATGTGCTAATGCAACAAACTGTCATCATATGACATAAGGCTATACGACTTGCGGGATCGCAATCGGGGAGAGCATATAGTGCCTAACAGACGTATTGTCCTCGGGGATGATCATCCCGTGTTCCGGGGCGGTCTCTCGCAACTCATACGCCAGATCTTTCCAGACGCAGATATCGTAGAGGCGGGAACCTTGGACGAGGTTTTGGCGGAATCACGGCGCGGCGTGCCGCCAGTCCTGATCGTGATCGATCTTCTGTTCCCGGGTTTGAATATCGAACAATCCCTGACGGCTTTGCGGCAGGAGTTTCCGAAGTCCTCCATAGTCATTGTTTCCATGCTCAATGACCAGCGCACCATTCAGAGTGTTATGGATATGGGAATGGATGGTTTCATCAACAAAAGCGTGTCTGCAGACGATATAGTCTCCGCTATCGCTTCCGTATGCGATGGCGATGTGGTGGTGAAGGTCAGTTCGCAGGCCGATATTTTGATGGAAAGCGAGAAGCTGATTCTCACACAGCGTCAAAGTGATGTTCTAGGGCTGATCGTCGAAGGCAAGTCAAACAAGGAGATCGCCCTCATTCTCGGGATATCGCCCTTTACCGTCCGTATTCATGTATCCGCGCTTTTACGAGTATTGGATGTGAATACCCGAACCGGTGCTGTCGCCAAAGCTTACAGTAACGGCATCCTCATGTCCTGACGGCTATGTCGCTGGGATTTTCCTGCCGGTGGCGTACACGCAAGGACGCAAGGGTGGAGCGAAGCTCAGCCGGACGGACGGGTTTGCATAGGATAGGGATCGTATGCTCGCCCATGTCTTCGCGAATCCGGGTTTCATCATGGCCGGTCATGACGATCGCCGGTATCTTCCGACGGGCGGCCGCGCGTATCTGGCGAATACTGTCTGCACCGGTCGTACCGTATCCGAGGTCATAATCGGTGAGGATAACGTCGCATGAGACCGTCGTCAGCGGTGGCGATGTTTCTGCCTGGACCACACAGCCCCAACGTTGAAGCAGGGCGGCGGTGGCGTTTAGTACGTCGGCATTGTCCTCAATCAACAGGACGCGCAAACCTTCGAGCACTGAGCCCACACTCGTGCGATTGACGACGGGCACGCGAGAAGGTGGTTCGGTGATGGTCAGCCCACCGATGGTGACCGTCGTTCCGTGGTTTTCGCGGGACCGTATTTCCACAGTCAGGCCCATGAGATAGGCCATGCGTCGCACGATCGACAGGCCGAGGCCGACACCCTCGATGTCCCGGTCTCCGCGCTCCCTAACCTGATAAAACTCGTCGAATACCTGACCAAGATGTTCGCTGCTGATACCCTTGCCACGATCATGGATCTCAATATCAAGGGCGCCGCCCCGCCTGCGGCAGCCGATAAGAACCGGCTGGCCGGGGGCATATTTTAAGGCGTTGGTCAGAATATTCTGGAGCATCGTTGTCAGCATGGTCGGATCGGTAAAGACGTGCAGTGTGCAGTCGACCGATCGCAATTCGACGCCTGCCCATTCGGCGCTTTGCGAATTCTGCCGGAGGATGTTTTCGACAAGTTCGTGCATGGATGCGATCTCAGGTCGCAAGGCGACCTTTCCGCTGTCGAGCGTCGAAATATCCAGAAGCGAGCGGAAGAGTCCCGATACGCTTTGAAGCGATCGATCGATATTTTCCACCATTTGTCGCTGGTCGAGTAGAAGCCCGGAATCGCGGAGGCATGCGGTGAAAAGACTGATGGCATGGATTGGCTGGCGCAGATCGTGGCTGGCCTGTGCGAGGAAGCGCGATTTTGCAGCACTCGCCTCCATGGCAAGCCGATGAGACCGGTGGACCTCACTCAAAAGGCTGAAGAGGTAGGTGGGCACAAGAATGGTCGTCAGCGTCAGGGTTAGCACTAGCAGCAGGTTTTCCTGCCAATAGGTGTTGCTGGCGAGAGTGACTGCCAAAGACGCCATGGCGCAGATCGAAGCAACGAGAAGGTACCGCGAACCGTAACGCACGCCGTAACCTACGGTGACCCACAGCAGCACCGCGAAGACAGGCAACGTGTAAGCACCGCCTACACTCATGCCGAAAGCGATCCCGGAATAGTCATGCACGATGGATAGGGCGCGGCGCAATATCTTGACGCCGGGCCTCCTCAGAACATCGACCAACAACAGAAGGGAGTAGGGCACATAGAAAAACGCCACCGCCAGAATGAAAAAGATGAATGAATTTTCGGGATCATCGCGGGTCAAGACGACGATCGTCATGTAAATGAGGATGGTCGGCACCAGCACCATGCGAATGATGGCTTGGCCGCGTTCCGCATCATAGCCCGAAGTACGTTTCTTCCTTGGCCAAGTCAGAGCATTTCCTAATATCGCGAGCACTCAAAACCCCCTGAATCAATTTCATCGAACATGACCATGGTCGGCGCGGCTTGTGTACGCGTCTTTCGTTTCTAACGGAAAGCACAAATGTCTATGGCGGCTGAGAGCCGCCATAGACAAGATCAGATGCATGATGCGTGTTAGAAACGAACGTTCAGCTTGGCATCCACTGCGTTGGCCGTACCGTCTCCGCCGAATTCGCCATTGTAATTGATTCCCAGCGTGGTGTTCTCGGAGAGGTCCATGGCGAGGCCAATTTGCAGCAGGAAGGCATCCTGTGAGATTGAAGAGCCCCGAATGGTGTAGCTGTCGCTGCCGGCAAAGGCCAGGCGCGAAGCCGGGTCGGTATCGCCATAAGCATGCCGCCAGCCGATCGTTCCGCTCGCCACAGCGGGCATGGCGCCGAGCATGAAGTCGGACGAACCTCTCAGGCCGAGTGTGGTGAAGGTCGTATTGGTCGTGTCGCTGCCCATCGTCAACGCAGCCGACCCGCCGGCTTCGGAAAAGCCATCGCTGTGCAAACTGACATGCGCGAGGTTTACGAAGGGTTCGAGCGCTGCATTGGTAAGGTCGATCTTGTAGCCAAGCTCACCGTAGGCCTGGAATAACCCGGCATCGTAATCTGAGGTGAGGGTTTGAGAAACACCCGGGAAATTGACAGAGCGTGTGCTCGACAGTTCGTGCAGCGTGTAAGAAACGGCGGAGCGGAAGGCCAGAGCGCCCCACTCAGTTCCACCGTAAAGGCCGAGATGGTAGTTGTCGCTGTCTGTGGAGGACGTGCGGTCGTTTACCTTGATGCTTGAACGGCTGTATCCGGCAAACAGACCGAGACGTGTGTCCTCACCAATCAGCCTGTCGATGCCAATGATAATGCCGCCGGTTGAAACATCGGTTCCGGCAACACCACTCTGGCCGTTGATGTTACTCCAGGAGCCAAAGGCTTGGCTCCAGGCCGACCATGCGGGCTCGTGCGGCCCCTTGAGGATGGCGGCGGTTGGGTCATCCTTGGCCCAGCGCCCGTTGTCCCAATAGTTGAGAACCGGCACTGGCTGGGCAGCAACACCGCCCGACGCGGATCTCATACGTCCGTTAAGGACATCTCGGGTCATACCGCTGCCGGTGATCAGGCCCGATTTCGCCGAGGCATGTGCTTCGCCTGACAACTGGTTGAATGCCGCGCGCGCCTCGTCGGCACTCAGCAACAGCAACCTGTTATAGAGTGCCAGCGATTCACCGCTCTGTTGCAGGGTGTTCAAGGAGCGTGCAACGGCTACCTGATTTGAGCTGTCGGCGACGCTGTCAAACAGTCCGGTTTCTGGGTTGCCCGGAGTGCCCGGATTTGTTGGCGGCGTTACCGGCGGTTCCGGCGTAACCGGTGGCTCGGGTGTAACCGGTGGCTCGGGTGTAACCGGTGGCTCGGGGTCGACTGGGGGCTGGGTCCCGCCATTTTTGACGGCGATTTTCAGATCGATTGCCTTTTCCTGTTGGTCCAACTCGACATCAAGAAATGCTGATTTGGAGATGGCATCCTGGAAGGTGCCGGTGATCCCGCCAGCCGATGTCAGGATTGTATAGGACTGCCCAGTCTGATAGCTCGTGGCCTCGTCGAGTGCAGTGACTTGAACGGACGTATTCTCGCCGATCGTAGTCGTGCCAAGTCCGTCGACGAGTTTTGGTTTCCCGTCATTGTCGAAGCCGGTATATTGCTTCACGGTCTCGACAGAGATCGTGTCACTCTGGCCATTTCCGGCCACGTCCACAGCGTAGATCGAACCGTTTTGGAACGCTAATGCGCCGCGGACAGTAATCTTACCGAGAGGATTGTCTGTGTCGCCGGGCGAAATCGTTGCGCCGCTGTCAACAGTCGTTGAGCCTACAGTGCCGGATCCGGCGAGCGTTCCGTAGGCGCCTGTCGTCTGACGTTCAGCGTTTCGGGTGTCGCCCCAGATGTCGACACGGCTATTGTAGATTTCGCTGCCAAGAAAATTAGTGACAACCTGGCCCGTCTCGCCACCGATGGTCAGCGTACCATCCTTAACCCGGAAGGTGGTTGCTTCGGGACTTGTGTCGCTGCTGCCCTTGATGGCTGTGCCGAGATCACCCTTGAGCGTGAGCTTGCTGCCACCATCGACAATAACGCCGCCCTCATAGGAATCGTAGGCGGCAAAACCGGTCAGATCACCGCTCAGAACGGTTTCCCCGGCAAGGCTGACAATGGAGCCGTCGCCTGTCAGCTTGTTGGAGAACAGATAAGCCGAGTTGGTATGGTTGAACACCAACCGGCCGGTGCCAGTCGAGTTGAAGTTGATCATCGTCTTCGGATCGATACCACCGGCAGCCGCCGTGGTTACGGCTTCCGGCACTCCGCTCAGGCCATCGGTATTCACTTGGCCGCCGACGACCAGATAGCCGTCCTTGCCGACATTGATGGCGTTGCCGCCGTCGACATTCGCGCCGTTTGCGACAACCAGATGGCTGTTGCCTTCGATGAGCACACCACCGCTGGCCGTCAGTGATGACTTATCGCCACTCACCAGCAGTTCGGCGTCGTCATTGAGGGCAAGCGTATTCGTCCGCAATATTCCGCCGTCTTCGACGCTCAACAATCCTTCGAGGTCGAAGTGACCGGTATTGATCCAGTTCGAGCCGTCGCCCTTGATCAGGATCTTGGTTTGGCCGTCCGTTGGCGCGTGTTTGCCGATCGAGGTCGTTTTCGTGAGAATGGAGCCGCTCTTCTCAATAGTAATGGTGCTTGGATTGGCCGCCCATGCCAGTGCACCGAGGGCATCTGCCGACAGGACAGACCCTGGACCGGTAACCAGCAGCTTCCCGCTCGATTGCTGACCATCAGCCATCAGGACCGTTTTGGCGTCGACCTTGCCGCCGTTTTCGACGATCAGGGTGCCGTCACCGCCGTAGACACAGGTTGCGGCGTAGCCATCGCATCCCCCGCCGATCGTCAATGAGTCTCCAGGAATCATTTCACTGCGGACGACGTTGAGTTCAGAACCAATCCCGGAAACGGTGACCGTCGCCTGCGAGCCGCCGAGGCCCGCAATAATTGCCCGACGCCCGACGAAAACCTTCGCGCCGTCCTTGATGGATGCAGTGACACCCGTATTGTTGAGACCAATAATCCAGTCATCGGCAAAGCTCTCGCTGATGCTCCAGGTGACATTGCCATCGTCATGAATGTAATCTCTTGCATCCTGAGCGGTCGCGTGCGGCGCGAAGGAAACAATGGCGGCGGACAGCGATATGACCGCCGTCAAGGCGGTGGAACTTGTCAGGGCGACGTGATGGCCCGCTGATTTCAATCTCTTATTCAAATGCATTCCCTCAAGTGTCATTGCGGCCAGCCGGCAGATCACGCCAGCGTTCCAGAAAACGACGAGGTATTGCATTGAGCACATCCGCCCAGATCAGACCACTAGTACGGGTGTACTACTGGAGGTTGTTGGGTGCATGCGAAATGCGGAACAAATTCCTTGCGTGAATGGCTGCCCCTGCGGCTTCGCAAGTCGATCAACTTGGCGACCTGTGTTGAAATGAATCCTCAAGGGATCATTTTTTCGACTGAGAACTTGGCCACGCTATCGGAATGGAGGTGCCGGAGCGTGAACTCGTTTGACAATCACAGTTTGAAGGCATTTAGGAGGAATTCGAGACACTGTCGGATGGGAAAAGCCTGCTGGTAAGGCGGTTCGATCGTGGCGCCGACGGTGCGCGGATCCATACCGAGGATTTCGCTCAGGTGTCTGGTATCTATCCTTCCCTCAATGTGAAGGCGCAGTTTACCATGACATTGCTACGGTACTTGGCATTGCTGTCTCAACAGCGACTTCACTTGAGTTCGTGCGCCGGCTGGCATTCGCTGTGACTACCAGCAACGGCAACATGCATCTCAAAAACTGGTCGCTAATCCACAGAAGTGAGGGGACAAACCGGCTATTGCCCCGGGTTACGATGTTCTTTCAACAATTTCCTACATTCCAGCTGACGCACGCTGTCGCTTATCGGCGAACGTCATTCACGGATGACACCTATGCTTCGCGCGTTCGGTGAATAGCAGAAGTATCTGGCCATGAATTTTCAATTACGTGGGCCGCTCACACGCAATTTATGAAATAGATGCAACGCGGATAGACGGTTCTGATCCCTTCAGGAGCCCGTGAGAACAGTCCTCGCCGAATTGCCGATCATGTAACCGATGAGAAAACAACGGCAAGTCTGCCGGTCGCAGCTGGAATGCCAGAGCTTCAGGTATGGGCTCCTGTTGTAGGGACAGGGGTCAAACTTGGTCGAGGGGCTGACATTGCCGCTGGACTGTCTGCAGAAGCTGGCCTATCGCCAAATCGTTGATCGCCATGGCCTCAATTGCCTTTTGGTCAATCCTGATGCTTCAGGTGCCCAGCGCCATGCCATCCTTACGGCTGTCAGAGCCACCTTCCAGCACACCGTTGCCGATGCGGATCGCCTGGCTGCCGCCGATCGGACTGGTGGCGATTTTAAGTACGTGCCCGCGCGCTTCGAGTTCAGCCCGAACCTCCGGAGTGACCGTTGGCTCGACTTCCAAAAGACCGCCGAAGCCGAAGCTGCGCGGCACGTCCATTGCCTCCTGCAGGCCAAGGCTGAAGTCGATGACGCCGGAGAGGAAGGCGGCGTGGCCGGCCGCCTGATAGTGCCCGCCCATGACGCCGAAGGGCATCAGCGTTTTGCCCCCTTTTGTCACCATCCCCGGAATGATCGTGTGCATGGGGCGCTTGTTCGGGCCGATCGCATTCGGATGACCCTCGATCAGGCGGAAGGAGGCACCGCGGCTGTGGAAAAGCACACCGGTCGCAGGATCGAGCCGGGTCGAACCGAAGGCATGGAAGATCGAGTTGATGAAGGAGATCGCATTGCCCTGCGCATCGACAACGCAGAGATAGATCGTGTCCTTATGTTCCGGTTCATCCCATAGAACCGGCGGCAGCGCTTGTTTCATGTCGATGCGCGCGCGCAGCGTGGCGATAACTTCGTCGGAGAGCAGCTTTTCGGCAACGCCCGGGCAATGGTCGGGATCTGCGATCAGCGCATCACGGTGATGATAGGCGATCTTGGTCGCTTCGGCATGGAGATGAATACGGTCTGCATCACCCATCGATGCGATGTCGAAACCCTCAATGATCTTGAGAATGAGGAGTGCGGCGAGGCCCTGGCCATTCGGCGGGCATTCGTGCACATCGTAGCCGCGATAATTGGCGCTGACCGGTTCCACCCATTGCGCAGCGTCCTTGCCGGCGGCAAAGTCTTCCGGGGTGTGCAGGCCGCCGAGGGAATTCAGATGGGCGACCATCTTCCCGGCCGTTTCACCTTCATAGAAGCTGGCAGCGCCCTTGGCGGCGATTTCTTCCAGACGATCCGCCAGCAGTGGTTGCCTAATGATCTCGCCTGCGACCGGAGCCCTGCCGTTTGGCAGGAAGACGGAGGCGGCGTGCGTGTCGCCTGCGATACTGTTTTCGTGATTGGCCCAGTCCATGGCAACACGCGGCGTGACGACGAAGCCGTTGCGGGCATAACCGATCGCCCGCATGAACAGGCGTTCGAGCGGCAGGGAGCCGTGGTCCGCGTGGAGACGGGACCAGGCGGAGATGGCGCCGGGAACGGTGATTGCATGCGGGCTGGTCTGCGGAATTTCGCCGGAAAGACCGAGGCCCGTGAGTTTGGCCACACTTGCTGCGGCCGGTGCACGGCCGGAGCCGTTCAGCGCCTTCACCTTCTCGCCCGCGGGTGCATAAAGCGCAAAACAATCGCCACCGATGCCGGTCATCAACGGATCGACCACGCACTGGACCGAAACTGCGGCGATTGCCGCATCCACGGCATTGCCGCCATCCTGTAGGATTTCCAGCCCGGCTGCCGTCGACAGCGGGTGGGAGGTGGCGATCATGGCTTCGGTGGAAAGCGTCGACGGGCGTCGGGCCGAAAAGAAATCAAAATGTGACATGCCGTTCCTTGGTGCCTTCAGGCGATATGTTTGACATTGCGTATGGGTGGTAACAGGCGACGGCCCGGTCTTGTGCCTGCCGGGTCAGGGCTGGATCATTGGCCAGACAGTCGGATTGTGCAACCGCGCAGCGGCCGGAGAAACGGCAACCGGGCGGAAGATCGAGTGGGCTAGGGATTTCCCCCGGCAGGGGATCGGAGATCGGCTCGAAAAATTCCGGCGCAGAGTGGCGCAGCGCCTTCGAATAGGGATGCGCCGGATTGTCGAGGACGGCCTGTGTCGGCCCGGTCTCGACGATGCGGCCGAGATACATGATGGCGATTTCCTCGCAGAGATAGCTCGCCACGCCGAGATCGTGGGTGATGAAAATCAGCGTCAGGCCCATCTCCTTCTGCAGCTTGCGCAGCAGATTGAGAAGCTGTGCCTGCGTCGAGACATCAAGGCCGGACACGGCTTCGTCGGCGACCAGAACGGTCGGGCTGGAGGCGAGAGCGCGGGCAATCGCCACACGGCGGATCTGGCCGCCGGACAGGGCGGCGGGATAGCGCGCCGAGACGTCGGCGGCGAGACCGACGCGGGCGAGAAGCGATTTCGTGCGGTCCGGGATTTCGGCATCCGGGCAGATACCGAAATGGCGTAGCGGCTCGGCGATCAGCTGGCCGACGGTCATGCGCGGATTGAGCGAGCCGCGGGCATCCTGATAGACCATCGCCACGTCGCGGGCGAAGTCCGGCCCTGCTTCGCGCATCTGGTTGACCGAACGGCCTCGATAGAGCGCCAGCCCCTGTGTCGGTTCGGTGAGGCCGAGAAGGACGCGCAGGAGCGTCGACTTGCCCGATCCGCTCTCACCGACCAGTGCCATGCTGGCGCCCTGATCGATGCGCAGGCGCACGCCGTCGAGAGCCGCGAGCTTGCGCTTGCTGCGTTTGAGAAAGCCTTTGGACTTGGTGACCTCGTAGACCTTCTCGACATCGAGGAGTTCGAAGAGCGCCTTGCTCTCGGTGGCGGATTTTTCCTTTACCGGATCGACCATGGCATTCATTCAGGGTTCCAGCATGCGAGCGCACGTCCTTCCGTTTCGACAAGCGACGGGCGTTCACTGCCGCAGCGTTTCTCCGCCCGCGGACAGCGGGTGGAGAAACGACAGCCGGCCGGCATGGCCTCATAGGGCGGCACGCTGCCTTCCGGCGGGTCGAGGTTTTCGGTGCCGATCTCGACGACGCAGGATTTGAGAAGCCGGGTATAGGGATGCATCGGGTTTTGCAGCACGACATCGCAACGCCCCGCCTCCATCACCTGACCGGCATAAAGAACGACGATGCGGTCACAGGATTGGCTGGCAAGCGCCAGATCATGAAGAACGAAGATGCAGCTTGCGCCGCGCGTCTTCGTCTGGTCGAGGATGAGGCGGATGATCTGCGCCTGGATCGTCACGTCGAGCGCCGATGTCGGCTCGTCGGCGAAAAGAAGGTCGGGATTGCAGGCCAGCGCGATCGCCACCATCACACGCTGCTGCATGCCGCCGGAAAGCTGGTGCGGATAGGCGGACATGCGTGCCGCCGCATCGTTGATGCCGACGCTTTCGAGCAGTTCGACGGCTCTCGTGTGCGATGCCGAACGCGACAGGCCGAGATTGCGGCGCAGGACGGAGGCCAGCTGGCTGCCGACCGTATAGCAGGGATTAAGCGCGGAGCCGGCATCCTGGAAGACCATGGAGAGGCGTTTACCGCGCAAGCTCCCCCACTCTTTTTCCGTCAGGTCGACGAGGTTGGCGGTGCCGTCGAAAAGGGCCTCGCCCTCGATGACGGCTTCACCCTTGTCGATCAGGCCCATCAGGGCGACGGCGATGGTGGATTTGCCCGCGCCGCTTTCGCCGACAAGTGCCACCGTCTCGCCGCGACCGATGGTGAGTGACACGTCGTCGAGGATGCGTTTTGTGCTGCGGTGAAGGGTCAGGCCCCGGACGTCGAGAAGAGGTGCGTTCATCGGCCTGTCCTCAGTTTGGGATCGAATTCCTCGCGCATGGCATCGCCGACGATCGACAGCGCGATCAGGAGCAGCGCCAGTGCCAGACCGGGCATGCCGGACATCCATGGGGCGAAGCTGACGAAACTGCGGCCCTCCGCAATCATCAGGCCCCAGTCGGGTGTCGGCGGCGTTACGCCGATGCCGAGGAATGACAGGGATGACGAGACGAGGATAGCTTCCGAGATGCGGATCGTGACCTGCACCAGGAGTGGAAACAGCACGTTGGGCAGGATGTGGCGGCGGATGACGGTGAGCCGCGGAATGCTCATCAGGTCTGCGGCCTCGACGAAGAGCTGAACCTTGACCTGCAGCACGTCGGAGCGGACGGTGCGGGCGAATGGGCCGATCAGCGAGAGCGCTACCGCGATGATGACCTTGTCGACGCCCTGCCCGAGAATGGCGATGAAGGCGACGGCGAGGATGAGGGAGGGCAGCGCGAGGATGGAATCGATGACCCGGAGCAGGATCCATTCGGTCTTGCCCGAGGCGAGACCCGCCGCCACACCGAGCACGAGGCCGCCGATCGCACCGAACACGACGGAACAAAGGCCGATCAGCAGCGCATAGCGGGTGCCGTAGATGATGCGGCTCAGGATGTCCTGGCCGAAGCTGTCGGTGCCGAGCAGATGGACGCCGCCGGGCGGGGCCATCATCGCCTCGATCGACTGCGCCACCGGATCGAAGGGGGCGAGCTGCGGCGCGAAGATGGCGCAGAGCGCGAAGCCGAAGGTGACGGCGAGCGCCAGGGTGAAGAAGGGACGGCGGATGAACATGCTTTTGCGGGTTGAGCCGGAGCGGCGTGCCGCGGGTGCCGCAACAGATGTCGTCGTGTCGTTGATCGCCATCAGCGTGGCCTCAGTCTTGGATCCAGCAGCGGATAGGAAAGGTCCACCAGCAGGTTGATGACGATGAAGAGCGTGGCGGTGAGCATGACGCCGGCCTGCACGAGCGTGTATTCGCGCCCGAGAACCGCATCGGTCAGCATCTGGCCGATGCCGGGCAGCGAGAAGACGGTTTCGGTCAGCACCGCGCCCTGCAGGATGCCGCCGAGCTGCAGGCCGATCATGGTGACGACGGGCATGGCGATGTTGCGCACGCCATGCACCCAGACGACCCGCCAGCGCGGCTCGCCCCTTGCCTTGGCGGCGGCAATGAAGGGCTGGTCCATCACGTCGATCAGCGAGGAGCGCGTGACGCGGACGATCATGCCGATGAAATAGGTCGACAGCGTCAGCGCCGGCAGAGCCATGTGATACATGCCGAGCCCGAAATCCTGCCAGGGCGCGACAAAGCCCATGACGGGGAAGAGGCCGAACTGCACGGCCAGGAACCAGATCAGCACGATGCCGAGGAAGAAGGACGGAAAGGCCGTGCCGGTGAGCGCGAAGACGGCGATTACGGTATCCCAGATCGTGTCCTTGCGGATTGCGGAAATGACGCCGAGCGGGATGCCGACTGCGATCGCAAGCACTATGGAACAGAAGGTCAGCGTCAGGGTAACCGGCAAAGCTTCCAGAACGACGAAATTGAAGATGTCGGCGCGGCTGACGAAGGACGTTCCCCAGTCGCCGATGATGAAATTGCCGAGCCATGCCAGATACTGGACGAGAAACGGTCGATCCAGACCCAGCTCGCTCTGCAGCGAATCGTAGCTTTCCTGCGAGAATTCCGAACCCAGCATCAGCATGACCGGGTCGCCCGGCGCCAGCTTCAGCAAGCTGAAGCTGGCAACCGAAACGATGAACAGAACGACCGCAGTCTGAAAGATTTTTGCGGCGGACTGTGCAAGCATCAGGTGATGCTCACGCCATGCAGGTTCACGAGGTCGCAGGGGATATAGTTGAAGCCCTGCACCTTCTTGGAGAAGACCTTGTAGATCGGGATATGCGCCAGCATGGCGACTGGCGCTTCGTCCATCAGGATGTCTTCGGCCTTGTGATACAGTGCCGCCCGTGTCGGCACGTCGATCGTGGTCGAGGCCTCGATGCAGGCCTTGTCGAATTCAGGGCTGGACCAGCCCCAGTAGTTCCATGAGCCGCCTGTCTTGAACTCCGGGAAAATCGTTTCCTCCGGGTCGAGGTCGGCGACCCAGTCGAAGTCGAGCATCTCGAAATTGCCGTCCTTCATGCGCTGCACCCAGGCGGCGGGTTCCAGCAGTTCCAGCTTCACCTTGATGCCGATCTGCGCCAGCATCGGCGCCACGACCTGCGCGACACGGGTGCCGACCGGGCCGCGTTCGGCCATGATATAGGTAACCTCGATCTCGCCCTGGTTGGCGGCCTTGGCGCGGAATTCCTTGGCCTTTGCAAGATCGAAGCGATGGCCGCGATCGGTCTTGGCGATATCGGGATCGTAATAGCCGGTCATTGGCGGCGAGATAGGACTGTAGGCCTGTTGGGCGAGGCCAAAATAGGCCTGTTTGACCAGCGTGTCGCGATCGATGGCGAAGGCGACTGCGCGGCGCAGGTTGACGTCATCGAACGGCGCCTTGCGGTTGTTCATGCCGACATAGGTGTAATTGCCCTCGATCTCGCCATAAAGCGAAACCGTCGGGATCTTTTTCACCTGATTGACGAGCTGCATCGGGCAATCGGTCATGCCGTCGATCTGGCCGGACACGAGGGCGGCGACCGCCGTGCTCGCCTCGTCGATCAGCATGAAGGAGGCCTTCTGCAGTTTCGGCATGCCCTTTTCGAAATAGTCCGGGTTGGCTTCCAGCTCGATGGCATCGTTATCCTTCCAGCTGACGAACTTGAACGGGCCGGTGCCGACCGGGTTGCGACCGTAATCCATGCCGTATTTCGCGACAGCCGCCGGACTGACAATGGTGCCGGCCCGGCCGGTCGAGCCGGTGAGCGCGACGGGCAGGAAGGCGTAAGGCTTGGTGAAACGCAGGCGCACGGTGAGCGGATCGACAATATCTACCGCCTCCAGAAGTTCCAGCTTCCACGCGTGCGGGGAGGCGGGCTTGCCTTCCTTGACGCGTAGAAGAGAGAATTTGACCGCCTCGGCATCGCAGGGTGTGCCGTCGTGGAATTTCACGTCTGGATGCAGCTTGAAGACGTGGGTCTTGTCGTCCTCCAGATCCCAGGAGGCGGCGAGATCCGGCTCGAAACGCACGGCTTCGCCATCATAGGTGACCTTCAACAGGCCGTTGTGGATGTTGTTGATGATCTGAACGGCCGACAGGAAGAAGGTGAAATGCGGGTCGAGCGTGTCGATATGCTTGATCGCCGCGATGCGGATATGCCCCTTTTGCTGGGCAAGGCCCTGATCCGGCAGGAGCGTGGCGCCGGCCGCGGCGACAAGGCCGGCCCCCATGCCCTTCAGAAGTGTCCTTCGCCCGATCCGGGCCGTGATGCGTTCCTCGAGAATCCTGCGGTGGTCTTCGCTGCCAAGCAATTTCTTATTCATCGAAATTCCCCTTTTTGTTTATCAGGTGGTTCAGCGGTTCGTCCGGTCCGATCCCGTTTTCTTCAGAGATCGAGATCGGAAAGGCCGGGGTGATCGTCCGGCCGCCGCCCGAGCGGCCAGAAGAATTTCCGGTCTTTTTCCAGGATCGGCATGTCGTTGATCGAGGCGAAACGGCGGGCCATCAGGCCGTCCGCGGCAAACTCCCAGTTCTCGTTGCCGTAGGAGCGATACCAGTGGCCGCTGTCGTCATGCCATTCGTAGGCGAACCGCGCCGCGATGCGGTTGCCGTCGAAGGCCCAGAGTTCCTTGATCAGACGGTAATCGAGTTCCTTCGCCCATTTGCGGGTGAGGAAGGCGACGATCTGGGCCCGACCGACCGGAAATTCGGCGCGGTTGCGCCAGTGGCTGTCGGGCGTATAGACCAACGAGACGCGCTCGGGATCGCGGCTGTTCCAGCCGTCCTCGGCCATGCGCACCTTGGCGATGGCCGTCTCGCGGGTGAAAGGCGGTATGATGCTCATCGCGCTTTCTCCGCTCACTCCTCGCGATAGCCGTATTCCGGCACGTTGCCGTTGGCGCCGTAATATTTGTAGGGCAGGAACTTGCCGGACATGGTGAATTTGACGCGGTCGCCCTTCGGGTTCGCCACCCGCTCGATCTGCATGTCGAAATCGATCGCCGACATGATGCCGTCGCCATATTCTTCCTCGATCAGCGCCTTCCATGCGGGGCCATTGACCATGACCAGTTCATAGAAGCGGTAGATCAAAGGATCGGTCGGCGGCATCGGCGAGCCGCGCATCGGCGTCTCGTTGAGCATGCGGATTTCGGACGGTGTGAGCCCGAAAAGCTCGCCGGCATTTTCCGCCTGCGGTTTTGTCAGCTTCATCTGGCCGAGAATGGCGCCGACGATCAGAACCTCGGAATAACCGCCGATTTTTTCGCAGATATGTTTCCAGCTCCAGCCGTTGTCCCGCTTGATGTCGAGCAGCTTTTCGGTGAGGTCGGCACGTTTCATGTTGGTCTCCTGTGGGAATGCGAAATGTCTGGCGGTCAGCGTCCGCGTGCGATGGAGGAGAGGGGAGCGCCCTCTTCCGCTGCTGCACGCGGGACGACGACCGGCACGCGGCGCGGATCGTGCGCAGTGCCGGATGCGGCAAAACTCTTGCTGCGGGTGATGAGGAAATCGATGATGTGGTTGCGCACGGCGTAATAATCGGCGTGGCGATGCAGATCGACGCGCGACCGCTGTTTCGGCAGCGGGTTCTCCACCACTTCGGCCACGACCGCATGCGGCCCGTTGCTCATCAGAAAGATCTTGTCGGCGAGATAGATCGCCTCATCGACGTCATGGGTGATCATGAACGAGGTCTGCCCGGTCTCGTCACAGATGCGGCGAACCTCGTCCTGCAATGTGCCGCGGGTCAGCGCGTCGAGCGCCGAAAACGGCTCGTCCATCAGCAGCATCTTGGGCGTGATCGACAATGCGCGGGCAATGCCGACGCGTTGCTTCATGCCGCCGGAGAGTTCCGAGGGCCGCTTGTTTTCCGAACCGGACAGGCCGACCAGATCGACGAATTTCTGCGCATGGGCGCGGATGTCCGACCGGCTCCATTTCGGCCAGCGGGAGGAAACGGCATAGGCGACATTGCCGATCACCGTCATCCACGGCAGCAGCGCATGGCTCTGGAAGATCACGGCGCGGTCGAGGCTGGGGCCGGTCACCGCCTGTCCATCGACAATGACAGTGCCCTCGTTCGGCGCTTCCAGACCGGCCAGAATATTGAGCACGGTGGTTTTGCCGCAGCCGGAATGGCCGATCACGCACCCGAATTCGCCACGATCGAGCGACAGCCAGAGGTCTTCGAAAATGGTGGTAGGCGATGCCGATCCCTTGGCCGGATAGCGACGGGCAATGCCTTCGATGGAAATGAATTTGGCCATCGGCATCACTCCGGAAATGTCACGAGACGGGTCAAGCGGCCCAGCACCTGATCGAACAGCATGCCGACGATGCCGATCACCAGAATGGCGATGATGACATTGGTGATCGACAGGTTGTTCCACTCGTTCCAGACGAAATAACCGATGCCGGTGCCGCCAACGAGCATTTCGGCGGCAACGATGACCAGCCAGGCGATGCCGATCGAGATCCGCATGCCGGTGAGGATGGTCGGGGCGGCGGCCGGCAGGATGATGGTGAAGGCGCGCCTCAGCGCGCCGACCTCCAGCGTGCGGGCGACGTTGATCCATTCCTTGCGCACGGCGGCCACGCCGAAGGCGGTGTTGATCAGCATCGGCCAGATGGCGCAGATGAAGATCACGAAGATGGCCGAGATCGCCGAATCCTTGATCGTGTAGAGCGCGAGCGGCATCCAGGCGAGCGGGGAGATCGGTTTCAGCACCTGGATGAACGGATCGACGGCGCGGCTGACCAGCGGCGACATGCCGATCAGGAAGCCGAGCGGGATCGCCACGATGACGGCCAGCAGATAGCCGAAAAGGACGCGGGCGACCGAATAGGCGAGCTGGATGCCCAGCCCCTTGTCGTTGGGGCCGTTGTCATAGAACGGGTCCTTGAGGTGGTTCCAGAGGGCCGCGCCGACATCCATCGGCCCCGGCAGCGCCGATTTTCCGGTCGTCGCCGTCAGGCCCATCAGCTTGGCATATTCCGGGTCCATCTCCGCCGTCTGGCCGGTTCCCATGGTGGAGAACTGCCAGAGCGACAGGAAGACCGCGAGGATGAGGACCGACAGCAGTCCCGCCCTGATCGTCAATGATGTCTGCACTTAACCGGCCTTCCTGATCGGGAAGCTGTCGAGATAGGCCTGCGGCTCGGCGGGATCGAAGGTCTTGCCCATGACGACGAAGGTCTTGGTGGTTTCCTTCGGCGCCGGCATGCCCACTTCAGCCATCAGCTTGGCCGTATCGGTGGCGAGGAACACTTCGTTGGCGATGGCCGCGTAATCGACATCACCCTTGATCTGCCCCCAGCGTTTCATTTGGGTCATGATCCAAACGGCGAAGGACTGCCATGGGAACGGGTCGAAATCGATCCGGTTCGGCTGCTGCACGACCTTGCCGAGACCATCCGCAAACGTGCCGGTGAGAATCTGTTCGAGCACCGTTTCCGGCTGGTTCAGGTAATTGGCCGGTGCAATCGCGGTGGCGATTTCCTTGCGGTTTTTTGGATCATGCGCATAGGCCGTGGCGGAAATGATCGACCGCAGCAGGGCCGCATAGGTGTTCGGCATTTCGCTGATGAACTGTTTCGAGGCGGCGAAGGCGCAGCAGGGATGCCCCTCCCAGATATCCTTCGTCAGGATATGGATGAAGCCGACGCCGTCATAGACGGCACGCTGGTTCATCGGGTCGGGTCCGAGAAAACCGTCAATGTTTTCGGCGCGCAGATTCGCCACCATTTCCGGCGGCGGCACGGCGCGGATCTGCACGTCGGTATCGGGATCGATGCCATGCTCCGCCAAGTAATAACGCAGCAGGTAATTGTGCATGGAATAATCGAACGGAACGGCGAACTTGAAACCCTTCCAGTCCTTCGGGTCGCGCCGGTCCTTGTGCTTCAGTGCAAGGGTGATCGCCTGACCGTTGATGTTTTCGATCGCCGGCGCCGCATAAGGCTGCGGGTTGGAGCCGAGGCCCATGGTGATGGCGAGCGGCATGGGCGACAGCATGTGCGCAGCGTCATATTCGTTGTTAAGCGTCTTGTCGCGGATGACCGCCCAGCCGGCCGTCTTGATCACCTGAACGTCGAGCCCCTGCTTCTCGTAGAAGCCCATGGGCGCAGCCATGATGATCGGCGTGGCGCAAGTGATCGGGATGAAGCCGACATTGAGCTTTGTCTTTTCCAGAGGTCCGGTTTGCGCAAAGGCCTCGGTCGCAGTGGCCAATGGAAAAAACTGGGAGATGGCTGCCACGGCGGTGGCGGTGCCTGCAGCCTTCAGAAACGTCCGGCGTGAAACGTCGCTCGGGAACATCGCCCGCAGCACTGCGGAGGCGACGACATTTTCGTAAAGCTTTTCCTCGTCATCGGTCACCTCCGTGGCCCGTAGTGCTGAGGCGTGTTCCTGCTCGCTGCGGTGTCGGCCACAACTGCAGCCAGAAGATGACAGAATGGTCTTTGCGCTAAATGGATTATCGAACATGGCAGCCGTTCCCCTTTTTATGAGAACGGTATTGCAAAGGCCGTGCCAGAACGACTGAGAGGCCTAATACCCCGCAAATCCAAGCAACAGGCTCACTTGATGGTTCACGATATCTCGTTATAAACGAAATATCGTTGTTTTGATTTACGAGATTTCGTGTGTCGATTGCCCGACAGGATATTTTCGAACAGTCTCCGCAGGCTCAGATCGTCATTGATGCCGACAGGGATGTGATCGTCGATGCGAACGCGGCCGCCTGCCGCCTGCTGGGTTATGACCACCGTCTTCTACTCGAGACGAAGGTCAGCGCTCTCCACGCCGAACAATTACCGACACTAATCGTCTTCACGCAGGCCGTTCTTGCGCAAGGCGTCTACCGCACCACGAGACTGCTGCCACGCCATGCGCTGGGGCGCGAACTGCGTGTCGAATATCTCGGCTCCTTGATCCATGACGACAGCGATGGACGCCTGATCCTGCTGGCCGTCAACGATCTGGCTGAACGGCAGCGGCGCTCGATCGACGATGCAGCCGAGGATTTCATGGGTGGCGGGCTGACCGAATGGCAGCGCGCCGAGCGCGTCTTTCGCGATATCGAACGGGAAAACCGGCTGATCCTGCGAGCCGCCGGCGAAGGCATCTATGGGGTGAATGCCGAGGGCAAGACCACCTTCGTCAATCCGGTGGCCGAACGTCTGCTTGGATGGACTGCGGAAGAACTGACCGGTCGCGACATCCACACGATCATCCACCACACCCGCCCGGACGGCAGCCATTACCCCCATGACGAATGCCCGATCTACGCCGCCTTTAACGACGGGTCCGTGCATCGGGTGAACAACGAGATCTTCTGGCGCAAGGATGGCAGCCCGGTCTGGGTGGAATACACATCGACGCCGATCCGCGATCGCAATGTCGTCGTGGGTGCCGTGGTCGTCTTTCGCGATGTCAGCGAGCGCAAGCGGTCAGACGAAAAACTGCATGCGGCGCTAATGGAGGTGGACCAGTTGCGTCAGCGGCTGGAACTGGAAAACGCATACCTGCAGGAAGAGATCCGCATCGAGACCAATGCCGCTGGCATCGTCGGCAGATCGGAGGCCATCCAGGCCACACTTCGTCAGATCGCGCTGGTGGCGCCAACCGACGCGACGGTACTGATCACCGGCGAATCCGGCACCGGCAAGGAGCTGATCGCCCGCGCGATCCACGAGGCGAGCGATCGCAAGGACAGGCCGCTCATTCGCGTCAACTGCGCCGCCATTCCGCGCGAACTTTTTGAAAGCGAGTTTTTCGGCCATGCGAAAGGTGCCTTCACCGGCGCCCTGAGAGATCGGATCGGCCGTTTCGAGCTGGCGGATGGAGGAACTCTGTTTCTCGATGAGGTCGGGGAAATTCCACCGGAACTGCAGAGCAAGCTTTTGAGGATCCTGCAGGAGGGGCAGTTCGAGCGCGTCGGCGAAGAGCGCACACGGAAAGTCGACGTCCGGATCATTGCCGCCACCAATCTCGACCTGAAACGGGCCGTGCAGAACCGCCAATTTCGCGAAGACCTTTTCTTCCGGCTGGCCGTCGTCCCGATCGAATCCGTGCCGCTGCGAGACCGGCGGGAAGACATTCCGCTGCTTGCCCAGCATTTTCTAAGCCGCGAAAGCCTCGCCCGGCGTTATGACTTGGCCTTGTCGAACGCCAATATCCAGACTTTGCAGCGTTACTCTTGGCCGGGCAATGTGCGCGAGCTGCAGAACGTCATCGAACGCGCGGCGATCCTGTCGCGACACGGAAAGCTCGATTTCGACCTGCCCGACACCCCGGCACCACGAAAAGTCACTGCTCGCCCACCCGAGCCGTCGGTTGCCGTTCTAACGGAGTTTCAGATGCAGCAGCTGGAGCGGGAAAACATTCTATCTGCGCTCCACCTCAGCGGTGGGAAAGTATCCGGGAAGGGCGGCGCGGCCGAGATCCTGCAGATGAAGCCAACGACTCTCGCATCCCGGATAAAGGCACTGATGCTCTAAAAAGCACCGCTTGCAAAGCGGCCACGTGACTATGGCTTGCCTGCGGCAAGGGCTGCTATCGTTCCAAAATTGAGCTTAGGGCCAAGCGGATGTTCCAGTTATGTCGGTGAATGTGATGTAATATGGTTTCTGGGTAAATATGGTCTGTGTCGAGAGGTCGATTTCTTTCAAGATCTTCGAGATGATTAAGGCTGACAAGTACAATCATTCGCGCAAAGCCTGCTGTCTGATCTGCTGAATGGCATTGTTGAAACCCTTCGGCGTGCCGCTGGAACCCGCCAGCTTGCCGACTTTGACCTGATCGATGAGCTTGCCTATCACCACCCTCGGCACGGCGGCCGCGAAGGCTCGTTGGAGTTCGAGGGACCGGGGGACGTGCGCATGCGGCGTCACCGTAACGGCGATGATGACGCCGTCCTTGAGGCTTGTTTTGACGGTGATGTGCGATGGCTGGCCGCCGTATTCTCCTGTCGCCGTGTACACCCCGTCTGCATATCGTGCAGATCGGGCACCTTGCGCTTCCGCCGGGCCCGCAACGCTTATTGTCAGAACGGTGGTCAGGAGAACATTCCTCGTCTGGTTATGCATCGTGGCCCTTTCTCATGTGAACAGTTCTCCTTCGAAGTTGTCGGATATCTCGACCCGTCCATCGGCAAACATCCGGACGAAGGAGAAGTCGAAGCTTGCCATCAGTGACGAGGTCGCGTCGAAAAAGAGTGCTGTCGCAAACCCGTCGGCCATCGCCGTGTTGGCCGCAATTGCCCAGGTGGCAATGACGTCAGATGTCGGCCTTCCCGAGCGGGCGTCGATGACATGATGCAGGCTCTCGCCCCACGTCCGCCGATTGATTGCGGATGCGCAGATGCAGGCGTTGTTCAAACTGATGATTCCTATCACCGCGCTCGGGTCGAGAGGGTGCTCTAAACCCACCTTTAGCGCGCGGTCGCCGCAATGGCGGATGTCACCGCTGCTATCGACGACGAACTCTTCGAGGCCATCGGCCAGCAAGAATTCGGAGACGTGATCAACGAGCATACCCTTGCCAATGGCCCCGAGATCGATCACGAGCGGCTTTCGGGTTGTGAGCCTGCTGCCGTCGCGGACGACGTCGCGGGACCACGTCGGGCGTCTGGTCACGGTCTTTTCTCGCTGAGGCTTGAAGGAGTAATGCCGATCATATCCCAGCAGTTCGAGGTCGCGGCCGACCAACGGATCGACGGCCCCTTCGGTTGCCGCATGGAGCCGGTCGTAGTGATCGAACATCGGGATCGAGTCTGCAGGGAAGCAAAACGTTCCGCCATCGGCCGCCGTCGCGATCCGCGTAACGATGGAATCGTCACGGAACCGCGAATAAACGCTGTCGAAACGCTCGACCAGATCGAGGATGTTCTCCCTGGTCTCCAGCTTTAGCGGCGCAGGCGTGTTGATCTCCCAGGCCGTGCCTATGGCATCGAATAGGAAACGGGAGGCCAGCACACCGTCCATGTCAGAGACCAGTCATCTTCAAGACGGCCTCGGGCAAGCGCTCGCCGACGACTTCGAACCTTGCCAGCACCGCCGCGATCTCTTCGAGGTCGGCCGACGTCAGTTCGAGATCGACGCTGCCCAGATTCTCCTTAAGGCGATGCTCTTTCGTCGTACCGGGGATCGGTACGATCCAGCTCTTCTGTGCGAGCAGCCAGGCCAACGCGACTTGCGCGGGGGATGAGCGCTTGTTCTCGGCAATGACCGTGATCGCATCGACCAGTGTGAAGTTCGCCTTGCGCGCCTCGGGCGTCAGCCTCGGAACAGCATTGCGGAAGTCCGTGGGATCGAACCTGGTGTTTTCGTCAATCTTGCCTGTCAGGAAGCCAGCGCCGAGCGGGGTAAAGGGCACAAAGCCGATGCCCAGTTCCACAAGTGCAGGCAGCAGCTCCGTCTCAGGGCCACGCCAGAACAGCGAGTATTCGCTCTGGACAGCCGCGACAGGCTGGACGGCATGAGCCTTGCGGATGGTGCTGACACCTGCCTCCGAGAGACCGAAATGCTTTACCTTGCCCTCGGCGATCAGCTCCTTTACCGCACCCGCCACGTCCTCGATCGGAACGGCGGGATCGACGCGATGCTGATAGAACAGATCGATGCGGTCCGTCCTGAGTCGCTTGAGGCTGGCTTCTGCGACGGCCTTGATATGGTCCGGGCGGCTGTTGGTGCCACCGCGACGTTCGCCTGTTTCGAGATCGATGTCGAAGCCGAACTTGGTGGCGATGACAACCTTGTCGCGGATCGGAGCGAGAGCCTCGCCGACGAGTTCTTCGTTGACGAAGGGGCCGTACGCCTCGGCGGTATCGAAGAAGGTGAGGCCTTCGTCATGGGCGAACCGCATCAGTTTGATCATCTCGGCCTTGTTGGCGGCGGGACCATAGGCAGAGCTCATGCCCATGCAGCCGAGGCCAAGGGAGGACACTTCCAGCTCTCCGAGTTTTCTGGTTTTCATGGTCATTCTCCGGATGTCATTTGCCGACACGCGCCTGGAGGTGCGCGGGATAGCGGTCGCCCACAATGTCGATCTTTGAGAGCGCCTCCGTAATCTCGCTGGCGTCGCTGGCGCTAAGTTCCAGGGTTGCCGCGCTGAGGTTTTCCTCTAGCCGGTGAAGCTTGGTGGTGCCGGGGATAGGCACAATCCATTCCTTCTGAGCCAGAAGCCATGCGAGCGCTATCTGCGCGGGCGTCACACCCTTGGCTTCGGCAATCTGCGTCAAGGCGACCACGAGCGCCTTGTTCGCCTTGAGGTTTTCTGCCTGGAAGCGCGGAACCACGCTGCGGAAGTCTTCCTTTCCGAACGTCGCCGTCTCGTCGATCTTGCCCGTGAGAAAACCCTTGCCGAGCGGGCTGAAGGGCACGAACCCGATACCAAGTTCCTCGAGCGTCGGAATGATCTTCTTCTCCGGTTCGCGCCAGAACAGGGAGTACTCGCTCTGAAGCGCCGTGACCGGTTGCACGGCATGAGCCTTGCGAATGGTCTGCGCGCCGGCTTCGGACAGGCCGAAATGCCTGACCTTGCCCTCCGCGATCAGGTCCTTGACTGTCCCGGCAACGTCCTCGATCGGCACGTTCGGATCGACGCGATGCTGATAGAGCAGGTCAATCACATCGGTGCGCAGGCGCTTCAAGGAGGCCTCGACCGACTGACGAATGTAGTCGGGCCGACTGTTCATGTGCTGACCACCGTCCGGGCTCGGAAGCTCGAAGCCGAACTTGGTGGCGATCACAACCTTGTCGCGGATCGGTTGCAGTGCCTCGCCGACGACAAGCTCGTTGGCGAACGGACCGTAGACCTGTGCCGTGTCGAAAAATGTGACGCCGTGATCATGCGCGGTGCGGATGAGAGCAATGGCATCCTTGGTGTCAGTCGCGGCTCCATAACCGTGGCTGAGCCCCATGCATCCGAGGCCAAGGGATGAGACTTCGAGAGTTCCAAGGGTTCGTTTGTTCATTGTCATTTCCTTGATCAGACCGCGCACCTGGCTGGCGCGGCTTTTTCCGGGGACAGAGCCTGCCGCCGGGCGGCAGGTACGATGGTGAAAAGCGAGATCAGCAGCGTTGCCACCAGCATGATAGTTCCCGCATCGAAGGCATGGGAAACACGGTAGGCCGTGAGGTCTGCGCCGGTGAGGCCGGAGGAGCCGATTGCCGCAATGGCGATGAGAATACCGAGACCCACCGAGCTGCCGATCTGGTGCGCGACATTGACCGCGCCGGAGGCTGCGCCTGCATCTTCACGATCAACACGCGCCACGCCGGATGAGGTGAGCGGGCTCAAGGTCAGGCCTTGGCTGATCCCGATCAGGATCATGGGCATCGCGACAGCAGTCCAGTAGTTCGATCCGACGCCGGCCCGGCTGAGCCATGCCATAGCGACGACGCCAATCAGCATCCCCGCGATCAGGATGGTATTGTGGCCAAAGCGCCGGATAAGTCGTGGAACGATGATGGCGAACGGGACATGCAGCATGGTTGCGGGGACGAAGGCAAGACCTGCCAATGCGGGCCGCAGACCCGCAACCTGCTGGAGGTATAGCGTGGTGAAGAAAAAGAACCCGACCATCGCGCTAATGTAGAGGGCACGGCCCGCATAGGCTCCCGAACGTTCCATGTCGGAAAACAGGCGAAGCGGAAGGATCGGCTGGCTGGCACGGCGCTCGATCAACACGAACGCAACGAGCATGATAAAGGCGGCAACCAGGGTGGCGAAAGTCGTCGTGTCCCAGCCTGCCTGTGCAGAGCGGATGAAGCCGTAGACGAAGGCACCCATGCCGAACGTGGAGGTGACTGCACCGGGCAGGTCGAAAGCTCCGGGACGTTTTTTTGTTTCGTGAACGTAGAAGCGAGCGGCGATGACCATGGCGGTGCCGATCGGCAGATTGATCAGAAACCCGATGCGCCAAGTGAGCCAGTCGGCAAGGAGACCGCCGACGACCAGACCGACGGTGGCGGATACACCAGCCGCCGCGCTGTAAAGCGAGACAGCACGGACGCGCTCTTCGCCTTCGTCAAAGTTTGTCTGAAGGAGAGCAAGTGTTGTAGGTGCCAGAATGGCGGACCCCAGCCCCTGAACCGCGCGCCACAACAGCATCCATGCCGACGATTGCGAAGTCCCGATGGCGACGGATGCGACCGTGAAGACCGTCATGCCGACGATGAACATCCGGCGACGGCCAAGGATATCGCCGGCTCGCGCTCCAAGCAGCAGAAAACCGCCGAAGGTCAGCGTGTAGGCGCTCTGAACCCAGGCGAGCCCGGCATCCGAGAAACCGAGTTCGCTATGGATTTTCGGCAGACCGGTGAGCACGACCGAGATGTCGAGCACAATCATCACGTAGCTGATCAGGATGATCGCCAGGATCGCGTTCTTGTTCGATGGTGAGGTGTCGGTGTTTTCGCGAGGCATTGCAATCCCGATGACTTGGTTGGCCTTCGCCCTCCTCCACGGCGAAGCTGCATTGTGATGACGGGAAGATAGCTCTTGCCGACCATGTCGATTAGGGGCAGTAATCGGGATGAAGCTATAAGGATGTCTAATGAATGGCGCAGGAAAATTTCAACGATCTGGTCGCGTTCGTAACAGTCGCGCGTGAGGAGAGTTTTACGCGGGCTGCCGTGAAGCTCGGGGTTTCGCAGTCCGCCCTCAGCCAGACCGTCCGCGGTCTTGAGGAGCGGCTTGGGCTTCGGTTACTGACCCGGACGACGCGCCGGGTTTCGCCGACGGCGGCGGGCGAACGCCTTCTGCAAACGGCTGGTCCGCGCTTCGAAGAAATCCAGGCCGAGCTTGCGGCGCTGAGCGAGATGCGTGACAAACCCGCAGGGACTGTCAGGATCACGGCTGGGGAGCATGCGGCAATCTCGGTCCTTGCGCCCGCGCTGGACAAGTTTCTTCCGGACAACCCCGATGTCCATGTGGAAATCACCGTCGACTACGGCCTGACCGACATCGTTGCCGAGCGTTACGATGCCGGTGTCCGTCTAGGTGAGCAGCTCGCCAAGGACATGATCGCGGTCAGGATCGGGCCCGAGATGCGGATGGCCGTCGTCGGCGCTCCGTCGTATTTTTGCCAGCACCCTTGGCCCGAAGTCCCCGAAGACCTGACAGAACATAACTGCATCCAGATCAGGATGCCGACCTACGGCAATATCCTAGCGTGGGAGTTCGAGAAGGACGGGCACGAGCTCAAGGTACGGGTCGAGGGGCAAATGGTCTTCAACAACATCGCCATGCGCCTCGATGCGGCGAGACGCGGTCTTGGACTTGCCTATATGCCGGACGATCTTGTGGCGGATGATATAGCCACAGGAAGACTGGTCCGGGTGCTTGAAGACTGGTGCGCGCCGTTCCCCGGCTATCATCTCTATTACCCGAACCGCCGACACGCCTCGCCAGCCTTCGCTCTCGTGGTCGAAGCGCTCCGATATCGCGGATGATAGACTAATCAACGGAACGTGATTAATAAGGCAGGCTAATACCCTCAATCGGAAATAGGTATCTAATCACTTGACTGGCGCTCGCGTAGCCTTTGCCCAACTTCATGTTGCAAGGCAGGTATCCCGAGCATGTTCGCCAAAACCCTTTCCGCCATCGCAGTTTCCACGCTGCTCCTCTCAGGGGCGGCTTACGCCCAGACACCGTCAAAGCCGGCGTCCCTGACTATCCGGGAGCAGGGAAGCTTTGCGGTCGGCGGTACGGTATCGGCCACGCCCGGCACCTATGATAACAACGCGCCGACCGCGGCAGGCCAGACATTGCATGGCGACCATGCCTACCTGTTTTACCAGGTGCCGCAAAACCCGAAGCCGCTGCCGATCGTGATGCTGCATGGAGCCTTCCAGTCGGCCCGAAGCTGGGAGACGACGCCCGACGGTCGCGAAGGTTTTCAGACCATCTTCCTTCGCAAGGGTTTTTCCACCTATCTCGTAGATCAGCCGCGTCGAGGCCGTGCAGGCAATTCCACTGTCGCAGCCACGATAGAACCGACACCCTACGATCAGCTTTTCTTCGACCAGTTCCGGCTTGGAAAATGGCCCGACTATTTTCAGAACGTCCAGTTCGACCGTAACCCGCAAACTCTCGACCAGTTCTTCCGTTCGGTTACCCCCAATACCGGACCTTACGATGCCAGCGTCATCTCGGAGGCGATGTCGGCACTGTTCGACAAGACCGGTCCCGGCATCCTGTTCACCCATTCACAAGCAGGCGGTCCCGGCTGGCTGATCGCGATCAAGAACACCAACGTCAAGGGCATCGTCGCGCTTGAACCCGGCAGTGGCTTCATCTTCCCGGAAGGCGAAGTTCCGGCGGACATGCCGAGCGCGGCCGGCACGCTCAAGGGTGAAGCCGTGCCCGCCGCCGATTTCGAGAAGCTGACCAGGTTGCCGATCATCATCTATTACGGTGACAACTTCCCGATCGAACCGACCCTCGAACGTGGACAGGACAACTGGCGTGTCCGTCTGGCGATGGCCAGGCTCTGGGTGGAAGCGGTCAACAAACATGGTGGCGATGCGACGCTCGTCCACCTTCCCGACGTCGGCATCCAGGGCGGTACCCATTTCCTGATGTCGGATCTGAACAATGTCGAGATCGCCGACCAGATCTCCAAATTCCTCGCCGAAAAGAAGCTCGACTGAGCGCCAGGGTGGCAGCCTCAAAGGTCGCTGCAAGTCACAAACAAGGAGGTCTCAATGACCCAAGAGATCATCGACACCAGACGACGCGAGTTTCTGGGAGCATCCGCTCTCATCGTGTCCAGTGCCATTCTAGGAGTTTCCACAATGAGGGCAGAAGCCGTCGCCGCCGACTACCAGCAGAACCCGTTCACCCTCGTTTATGACGGCGCGATCACCAGCAATGAGCCGGGCAAGGTGAACATCCATCCGGTGAAATATAAGCTGAACGGCCTCGACATAGTCGCCAATGTCTACACACCGGCGAACTACGATCCAGGTCAAAAATATCCCGCGATCGTTCTGGCGCATCCCAATGGTGGCGTGAAAGAGCAGACGACCGGTCTCTACGCCCAGCGTCTGGCAGAACAGGGTTTTATTACGATCACGGCCGACGCCGCCTATCAGGGCGGGAGCGGCGGCGCGCCGCGCAGTACCGACAAGCCGCAGTACCGGATTGAGGATATTCACGGGATGGCCGATTTCATCAGCGGTTTCCCCGGTGTTGATACTGCACGCCTCGGCCTGTTCGGCATCTGCGGTGGCGGTGGTTACTCGCTGGCAGCCGCCAAGACCGACAAGCGCTTCAAGGCGCTGGCAACGCTCAGCATGTTCAACTCCGGGCGCGTTCGTCGCAACGGTTTTCAGGACAGTCAGATGGATACGATCCAGCAGCGCCTGCGGCAGGCGTCGGCCGCCCGCGCTCAGGAAGCGGCTGGTGGCGAAGTCCTTTATTCCGGTGACGCAAACCTGACCGACGCGCAGATCGCAGCATTGCCGTTCGATCTCTATCGCGAAGGCTATGAATATTACTGGCGCACTCATGCCCATCCCGGTTCGACATTCAGATACACAACGAGCAGCCTGATGGACCTCATGCGTTGGGACGCGACCGACGAGATCGCGCTCATCGATGTGCCGCTGCTGATGATCGCAGGCAGCGACGCCGACACCCTCTACATGACCGAGGACGCCTTCCCAAAGGCGACTGGCACCAAGAATAAGGAATTCTTCAAGATCGACGGCGCGAAGCATATCGAGACCTACTGGGTTCCCGAATATGTCGATGCGGCTTTGTCGAAGTTGAAGCCGTTCTTCGACCGCCACCTCGTTTCGGCCTGACGATCATTCCGGACATTCCGGACGGGTGCACCAAGCGTCCGCCGCCCTTTCGGGTCGATAGACCTCAGAGGGCCACAGCATCAAGAGAGGAAAGCACTTTGAAGAAAATCATGTCGGGAATTGTTGGCGCAGCCATCGTTTTGGGAGCCGGATTGGAGACAAGCATGGCACAGGAACCAGCATCTAACCTTGAAACCGCAAAGTCCCGGACCCAGCAACTGATGGGGGATATCGCGCCGAAGCTGGCGGAACTGACCGACGATGTTCTTTACGCCGATGTCTGGGAGCGGCCACAGCTTTCCCAGCGTGACCGCAGCCTGGTGACCGTCAGCGCGCTGATCGCTCTCAATCGGCCGGACCAGCTCAGGTCACATCTCGTTCGGGCCAAGGCAAACGGCTTGACCGAGGAACAGCTCGTCGAGACCATCACCCACATGGCCTTTTATTCGGGTTGGCCGAGTGCGGTTTCGGCGGTCGCCATTGCCAAAGACGTGTTCGCGGAGAATTAGGCCATGAATACCAAATCTATGATCACCGCCGCCATGGCGCTCGGCGCGACCACGGCCTTTGCCGAGCCGGAGCGTGAAGTCTCCGTAACGCGTGCGGCCTCGCAGTTAGCGACCGCTGGCGCACCGGAATATTTTACCGGTTCGGTAAACGTTCAGTCCCGTTTTCAGGCGACCTTGCCGGCCCGTGCCGGAGGCGGTCTCGTCTCATTCGAAGCCGCGGCGCGCACCGCCTGGCACACGCATCCGCTCGGCCAGACGCTGATTGTCACGGAAGGTGCCGGACTGGTCCAGCACTGGAAAGGTCAGCTTCAGGAGATCGGTCCCGGCGACGTCGTCTGGATTCCCCCTGGCGTCAAGCACTGGCATGGTGCCGCCCCCGACAGCGGAATGTCGCATATCGCCATTTCCGAATCCCTGGACGGCAAGACCGTCGACTGGATGGAGCATGTCAGCGACGAACAATACGGGCTGAGCAGCGGAGATCTAGGTGAGTAGTGTTCTCAGATCGTTCGGCGCTGCCGCCATCGTGGCCAGCGGTGTCTTTATGGTCGGCATGCATGTTCATGCCGAGCCGACACGAGTGACGATGCCCGACATCGACAAGCTCGTCCATTATACGACGGTCAATCGTGGCGAAGTCACCGAGCACATCATGACCACGCGCGAAGCTATCGAGGCAGTCAAGGCCGGGCAGCCGATCCCGAACGGCACCCATGTCGCGCTGGTCGATTACCGCGACGGCAAGGTCTTCCGCTATTTCATCATGGAAAAGGGCGAGAACTGGGGCCAAGACTACGATGCAAACCGCCGAACGGCCGACTGGCAATTCCAGTGGTTCAAGCCGGACGGGACCATCAATATGGACGAAAACACTGCCCGCTGTCAGCGCTGCCATACCTCACGGTCAGACAGGGATTTCCTCTACACGTTCAACGAAATGCGCCGGTTCGAACTCGAATGACCGTCTCGTTCACAGATAGATTGGGTCGCACGGAATGACGAGTATATTTCGCGTTCGCCTCCTTCTGGATTTTCTCGCCGTAGCGATGATCATCGCCTGTCTCGCCTACTGGTGGCTGGACAACTTTTCCCATGAGGTCTTCGGTACGGTGCTGTTTGTCTTGGTGATCGGCCACAACGTCTTCAACAGACGTTGGTATGGGAACGTGCGAAAGGGCCGGCGCGATATCGTCCGCCTATTCAATATCTTCACGTTCATCTGTCTGGCGCTGGCGATGCTGGTCATGATCGTAACAAGCCTGTTGATATCGCGTGATCTCTTCACGTTCATGGCGTTGGATGGCGCGTTTGTGGTCCGGGAAATCCATATGTTTGCGGGATACTGGACGTTGCTCATCATCGCGATCCATCTGGGCACGCGCTGGACCGTTGTGATGAATACGATCGGGTCGATCCTGGGTCTAACTTCGCGAAGCGTCTTTCGCACTATCGCACTCCGCGTAGCGGCGCTCGCCATCGCGCTTTGGGGCGTGAAAAGTTCTTTCGAAATGGCGTTTGGGGCCAAGCTGATGCTGACCTACTCGCTTGATATGTGGGATTTCAACAAGAGTACTCTTGGTTTTTTCAATAATTACGCGTCGATTGTCGCGCTGTGTGCGGCCTCAACTCATTATGGGCTAACGTTGATCAGACGGGCATGTTGAAGTCACAGAAGCGGCTTTTTTCCTTGCTAGCTTTGACCCCAATCTGCCCACAGCCTCGGTTGTCATTACGATTAATAGGAACCACAATGGCATTTTCTGGATTTCAACTATCTATGGGTGCAGCTTTGGTTTTCATCGTCAGCGTTGGCTGGGTTGCCCACTGCTAAGCAGCAGCGATTAACCTCATCCAGGCGTCGAGCTGCAAGAGTTCCGGCCCGATCGACGTCTCGCCGGTTGCTTGGCGAAAACCAGAACGTTCAATGGCGGTGTTATCATCGCAATCTTTAACTTATTGCAATCGCTTGGAATTTCGAAGACGGAGAAACATTGCGCGCTGGTTCATATCGGTCAAGAGCAGAAGAAACAAGTTCACTCCGCGGGCCAACGTATCCTTGCGAAATCCTGCAGTCAGGTCTGGCCTCCAGCAGAGACTGCCTTGTTAGGATAGAAGTGCTCAATGTGGTTGCGGCGATTGACATGGGGTTGCCAGGTGGATCGCTTTACCGACATATTCCGGATGCGGGCCTGCCGAATGGTTTCGCCTGCGTCGAGGCAAATCTTTCAAAAGTCGGGACCGTTGATGCTAAAAGGACTTGCAACGCTTCTTCTCTTCCAGCTTTTAGGAGAAAGCGTTGCTTTCACGACCGCGCTCCCGATCCCAGGTCCTGTTCTAGGATTGCTTTTTCTCCTGATATTTCTGCGATTTCGGAATTCCCTCTCGCAACAAGACGAGATCGAGAAGGCGGCAAACGGCTTGCTAGCGAACCTTGGATTGTTCTTTGTCCCGGCCGGCGTTGGCATCATAGCCCTGTTCGGTACGGTCCAGCGTGAACTTGTGCCGATTGCGATAATCCTCGTCGCCTCGGCAATTGTCACACTGATTAGCTCCGTCTGGATATTCATCCTTGTAAGACGCTTAGTGGAAGGTCGGGGGCAGCAGACTTGAAGAACCCTATCGATCTCTGGGTCTACCTCTCCGCATCGCCGCTACTATGGCTAACGCTGACCATCGCTGTGTGGATTGCGGCTGATGCCATCTCGATCCGGTGTGGCAGGCATCCCGTTGCAAACCCCGTTTTGATCTCGATCGTTACCCTGGTTTCTATCCTGTGGCTCAGTGGAGCGGATTACACCCGATATTTCGAGGGCGCGCAGTTCGTTCACTTTGTTCTTGGCCCTGCTACGGTAGCGTTGGCGGTCCCTCTGGCACGTCACTGGGATCGAGTCCGCTCGCTGCTCTTGCCTATGGGCGCTGCCTTGGTCGGTGGATCGATCGTCGCGGTTCTGTCGGTTGTGGTGATGGGGCAGATCCTCGGCCTCCCTGACGAGATTCTTATCTCGTTCCTGCCCAAGTCTGCGACGGCAGGAGTAGCGATGGCGGTGTCTTCGAGCCTTGGCGGTAATGTCTCGCTAACGGCCGTCCTAGTGATTCTGACGGGCATTATCGGTGCTATTATTGTGACGCCGCTGATGCAGTATATGAAGATTACTGATTACGCTGCTCGTGGCTTTGCAGTGGGGCTAACCTCGCACGGGATCGGAACAGCGAGAGCCTATACAGTCAGCGAAGTCGCCGGTGTATTCGCGGGAATTGCAATGGCGCTCAACGCCATCGCCACGTCGATCGTCGTGCCGATCGTTGCTTCAACCGTTCTTCAATAACCTGCTTCAGGAAATCAACCGCGAACCGGATAAGAAGCATCCACACAGACGATTGTTTCACCCCTCACAAG
>JAEXYH010000062.1 GCA_023451735.1 Pseudomonadota bacterium
CGTCGAACACCTCGTCATAGGCCGGATGCACGGCCACAAGCTGACCTTGCAGATGGGTGGAAAGCTCGGTGATCTCGACGCCATTCTGGCGCGCCACACCGGCAAGCTCGTCGCAATAATCCTTGGATGTCGAGGCCTTTTTCAGGTCGATCAACTGGCTCGCCCAGGTCGGCACCTGCACACCGAGATACCCCTTGTCCGCCGCCCATTTGGTGATCCCGTCCCAACTGTTGAACGGCGCCGCATCACCCGCAAACTGTCCGAGAAAGATGCCCGGGCCCTTGATCGTCTTCATGAAAATACCTCCACCACATCGTCTTTACGATCGATCTGCTCCCGAAAATCTCTCAGGCTCTATCGGTCCGGCGAGCGATAGCAGTCATCTGCATACCAGTTGGCATCATCTGCATGATCTCAATACGATGACCATCCGGGTCCTCAATCCAACATTGCCAGTTTCCATCGAGACCCAGCTTATGGGGGCGGTATAGCGGCACACCTGCTTCCTCGAGTTCAATCACGCTTTTCGCGATATCGGGAACCGACAGGCACAGATGATTATATCCGATCGCTTCGAAAGCAGGTGCGCGGTCTCCCGTCCCACCGTGGAAGACCTCGATAAATTGCGTATCGGTAACCCTGAGATAGACGAGCCAGAGGGCTCCATCGCGATCAAGTCGCATGACCTCGTCGAGGCCGAGCCTGTTGACATAAAAGTCCAGGGTTTTTTCGATATCGGACGCCATGATCGCGACGTGAGCAATCCCGGAAACTGTCAGCATTTGAAACTCCAATCTGAGGTGAGAACGGGTCGTCAGGCGATGGTTCGGCGAATGTACTCGATCGAGCGATCGGCAATTCGTTTCCAATCGGCCGGATTGTCATGTTCGACGACCAGATGATCCGCATTCGTCGCTTGCATCAGCGGGACAAGGCCCTGCCAATCAATTATCCCGTCTCCCGTCGCTGCCCACCCATCCTCGATTTCGGTGCCGACAGGAGCGACATCCTTCACCTGTATCGCAACGATCTGCGATGCAAATCTCTTAAGTTCGGCAACAGGATCCCCACCTGCACGCGCCACCCATCCGCAGTCGATCTCGAACTTCACTATCGGGTCGTGGCCGAGGATATGGTCGATCGGCCGGGAGCCATCCTGCAATAACGCATATTCGAAATCGTGATTGTGCCAGGCAACTCGCAGTCCACGAGCCGAAGCCTTATAGGCACCTTCGGCAAGAGAGGCACCGAGCGATTTCCAGTAATCGATCGTGTCGCCCCGATCCTCCGGCTTCACGTAGGGGGGGATGAGCAGACCGCTTCCAAGTGTTTCGGCGATATCGAAATACTTCTCCGGCTCGTTTATCAGCCCGACGAGAGGCATGTGAAAACCCAGGCATATCAAGCCGGCGTCATCGAGCTGGCGGCGAAAGAGCTTGGGATCGGCCTCGTAGGCGGGAAGCCAAGGTTCGATCGCATCATAACCCATCGACTTCAGGATCGGGAACTGATCCGGCAAAGGCGGAAAATTCCGAGAGGAATAAAGCTGATAGGAAATCTTATAGGTCATTGCTCTTCCTTGTCATTGTCGAACTCGAGCAGTTCGATGAGAGCACCGAGTTCTCCCATCGTGTCGAAATAGGCATATCGGCCAGTCCCGCTTTCAAATTCTCCCTTCTGAAGCAGGTCGTGACCGCCTGCCGCAAGCAAGGCAGTCTGTCTCGCGAGGTTCCGGCTTTTGAACGCGATGTGGTGGCATCCTGGGCCCTTTGCCTCCAGGACCTCCCGCCAGGCGCTCGGTTCCGGCCCTGGTTCGAGGAACTCAAGATCGATGTTGCCGAAGTTGAACATCATGATCTTGCAGCCGACGTCAGCCTGCCGGCCCCTATACTGAGCACGGGCACGCTCGCGGCTGGCGGAGAATGTCATCGCCGGCATTGTCTTGCCGGTTAGTTTGGAAAACCACTGGGCAGATTTCACCACGTCATGGGTTACAAAACAGATCTGGACGACAGGACTCTGATCCAGCGGAATCGCGCTTTCTCTTTTTTCTTCAGTCATTCAACCGCATACCCGTTGCACTATCGAAAATATGGAGTTTTGTAATATCAGGCCGGATGGAGATGTGTTCTCCCGGACGGGCATCGATCCGTTCCCGAAATGCCCCAACAATATCGTGGCCTGCAAATTGCAGCGCGACGAGCGTTTCCGAGCCGGTCGGCTCGACGGTGACGATCTCGGCTTTCATGCCATCTGAAACGAGCTGCAGATGTTCGGGGCGCATGCCGAGCTTGACCGACCTTTTCTCACCAACAGCAGTCAGCTTGGCGAGTGGGATTGCCGTCCCATCCTTTGCCACAAAGCCATTTCCCTGCAGCACTCCCTCGATGAAATTCATGGCAGGGGAACCGATGAAACCGGCAACGAAGAGATTTGCCGGACGATCGTAAAGTTCGAGTGGAGATCCGATCTGTTCGATGTGACCGCCATTCATGACCACGATCCGGTCGGCCATCGTCATCGCTTCGATCTGATCGTGCGTCACATAGACAGTCGTCGTCTTCAAGCGCTGATGGTTTTGTTTAATTTCCGAGCGCATCTGGACGCGCAACTTTGCGTCCAGGTTTGAGAGTGGTTCGTCGAAGAGGAAGACCTTGGGATCGCGAACGATGGCCCTCCCCATCGCGACACGCTGGCGCTGACCACCTGAAAGATGCTTAGGATAGCGTTGCAGATACGGCTCGAGCCCAAGGATACGCGCTGCGTTGGAAACCCGTTCCTTGATCTGCTCCTTTGGTGCCTTGCTCAATTTCAGCGAGAAGCCCATGTTCGCTTCAACGGTCATGTGCGGATAAAGAGCGTAGCTCTGGAATACCATTGCGATATCGCGTTCCTTTGGAGGTTTGGCATTGACCAGATCTCCGTCAATCATCACATCGCCCGATGTGATGTCCTCGAGGCCCGCCAGCATCCTCAGGAGGGTCGACTTGCCGCATCCAGACGGTCCAACCAGAATGACGAATTCTCCGTCGGCAATGTCCACCGAAACGCCATGCAAAACCTCGACTGCTCCGTAGGATTTACGTACATCCCGAATTGTCACTGAGCCCATTCAGTCATCCTCCCATGCGGCCGGCCAAGTGGTTGGGCAAGCCGTCAAATTTCGTCTCATCGGTAGTGGTTGTCAGTCATCCCAGGCGGGCGACTTCTCCGGGTTGATCATCCGCTCACCACGATCCAGTTTTCGCAGCTGATCAACATCTTCGTCGCTTAATTGCAGATCGAGCGCTGAATAATTATCTTTCAGGCGCTGACGATTGGCCGAGGATGGTATGACGATGTGACCTTCGCCAAGCAAAAAGGCGAGCACGACTGCAGATGTCGTCACGCCCAGCCGGTCGGCCATCGAAACGATCAACGGATCATCAATAACCTTGCCCTTGGCAAGCGGCATGTAAGCTGTCAGCGGCAAGCCTACTTCGCGCGCATAGTCACGCACCTTCGGGCTTTGCAGATAAGGATGAATTTCGATCTGGTTCGTTGCGAGTGCGTCCGGACCGATCATCTCCTCAGCTCTCTTCAAAAGAGCAATCGGAAAGTTGGAGACACCAATCAACCGGGCAAACTTACGATCCCGTGCCTCGGCAAGCGCCTCTAAATAATCCTCGAAAGGTGGCAAACTATCCTTCTTCGGCCAATGGATGAGTAGGAGATCAACCTGATCGAGACGAAGGGTTTCGAGGCTCTTTTCGACGCTTGGCAGAAAATCCTGTTTCGAAAGATTTGTATCCGCGACCTTGGTAGTCACGAAAAACTCCGCGCGATCAATGCCGGATCTTGCCACAGCTTCGCCGACGGCCACTTCGGTGCCATAGCTCTGCGCGGTGTCGAGATGCCGGTAGCCGATTTCTATTGCGGCCAGCATTGCATCGACACCTTGCGGACCCGTGCGGCCGTATGTTCCCAGTCCTAAGCGGGGGATGGACGTCTTGGTCATTGTCTATCCTTTCGTCGCGCCTGCGGTCAGCCCGCCGACAAAAAGCTTCTGCATGCTGAGGAAGAGCAGTGCGATGGGAAGCGTCATCACCAGAGATGCAGCCATGACGGCACCCCAGTCGGTATTGAACTCGGTCGAAAACTCCGCCAATCCGATTGGGAGGGTTTTCACGGAAGAGTCAGTGGCAAAGCACAGCGCGAAAATGAACTCGTTCCATGTCGTAACGAATGCATAGACCAGAACGGCAACAATACCGGGCGTCGACAGCGGGAGCGTGATCCGGAACAGAACTCCGACGCGAGAGGCGCCATCGACGATCGCGGCTTCTTCCAGTTCGACCGGGATTGCCTTGAAATAGCTGGTCAGCATCCAGACCGACAATGGAAGGGTGATGATCATATAGACTAGGATCAGGCCCCAGAACGTATTGACCAATCCCAGCACCCGTAACGTGATGAACAACGGCACAATGATTGCAGCAGTTGGCAGCAATTGTCCGACGAGAACAAAGGACTGCAGTACGGATTTTCCCTTGAAGTTGAACCGGGCGAATCCGTAGGACGCAAAAATTGCCAGGATCAAAGCCAACCCTGTCGACCCGACAGAGATGATCACGCTGTTGAGAAAATAGCGAGGAATGTTGGATTCGAAGATGACCGTATAATAGTTTGCCAAGGTCGGAGTGTGCGGGAACCAGCTTGGCGGTACCGTGTACAATTCTCCTAGTGTCTTCACCGAGGAAATTGCCATCCAGACAAATGGAAACAGACTGACGGTGATAAGCAAGATTGCACCGACTGCTATGAGTGCGACCGGCATTCCGGTCCGCTTGAGTTTTGGACTTGCAGCGTTCATCGAGCTTCTCCCGAGGGCGCTTGAATGAATTTCACGTAGAAAAAGACGACGACGATCGCGACGCCAAAGAACAGCACGGAAAGAGCAGCGGCCTGATTGAATTGCACCGACTCAAACGCCATGCGGAAAATCTGGATCGGCGTGATCAGCGTCTTGTTCGCAGGACCGCCTCTGGTGATCGCATAGATAATGGTGATGGAGTTGAGACCCCATATGACCAGCAGCAACGTGACCGCTGTGATGATCGGCTGAACCTGCGGAAGCATAATATGCCACACCTCCTCCCAGAAACTCGCGCCATCAATGCGGGCGGCTTCATAGAGATCATTCGGGATCGACTGGAGGCCAGCGAGAACCATGACCGTAACGAATGGGAACATTTTCCAGACATTGATGGCGATCAGAACAGGCATGACGGTATCGCGATTGGTGAGCCAGCCAATCGGCTGCTCGATCAGGCCGGGCGCCGTCATCATGTAGTTGATGATCCCGAACTCGGTGTGGAACATCCACGCCCAGGTTGTAGCGGCAACGATGCCGGGAACAACCCACGGAATAACCGTGATCGACCTGACGATCGCCCGGCCCGAAAACTGCTGGTTGAGCAGGATTGCGGCGGCTGTGCCAAGAGCCACCTGAAAGACGATTGAAGCACCGACAAAATAGAGCGTATTCCAGAACGCCTGCGGCGTTGCACGGGCACCGAGAACCCTTGCAAAGTTCTGTGCACCAACAAACTCACCTTGCTGATTGCTGACGCTGAGTAGTCCCGTGTAGGCCACTGGATAGGCGATCAGCATTGCAAGGACGATCAGCGCGGGCAATACGAAGAGTAGCCCCGTCGACTGCCGGACCATAGTGTTACTCCCTGTGAGATGGGCCACCGAAATCCTGTTCGATGGCCACTAAGTCGGACGGTTGAACTACTCGTCGAGCAGCGCCTGAATATCTTCGGCGGCGTAATCCATGGATGTCTGAACATCCTCGTCGCCAAGAAGTATGCGTTGGATCCCGTCGAAATAGGCTTGGGTGATCTGAACCCAGTTCTTGTTTGCCGGCAGTGCACGGCCGTAAGGCAACATTACCTTGAAGGCGTCGAGGTCAGGATTACTGAAACGCTCGGCCTTCATGCCTGAAGTCCGGGCCGGAAAAGTGTCCGTCAGGATCGCCTGATTTTCCGCCTTTGCGAGGAAACGCAGAAGCACTTTCCCTTCTTCGGGATTGCGCGCATGCGCCGGAATGACGAGGCTCCATCCGCCCAAAATCGAGGCTGTTTGGGCTCCTTCCGGATGCGGGATCGGCATTACACCAACATCGATTTTCGGGTTCTCCGAACGGATGTTGACGACGTCGAATTGGCCCGACTGATACATGGAGACGGTGCCTGCGATGAACAAACGACGATTGGCCGTACCGTCGTTCTCAAGCGTGGAAGCTGGAGATGCCTTGAGCTCTGTATACATGTCCGTGTAGAACTTCACGGCTTCGACAGCTTTCGGTTCGTTTACCGTAGCCTTTTTCTGGTCGTCCGAAATGATCGATCCGCCGTTCATCCAGATGAATGGGAGCGAGCGAAAAATAGTGTTTCCGACCTCACCACCACCGGTGATCGCAAATCCCGACCGGCCTTCGCGGGTCAGTTTCTTCGCGGCATCAGCAAGGTCGGTCCAGGTCTCAAGTGGCTTTTCCGGATCGAGACCGGCTTCGCGGAAGTGGTCCTTGTTATAGATAACCGCATGGCTCTCGATTCGGTAGGGAATTGCCCAAAGTGCATCCCCATAAGTTCCGTACGCGAGCGCACCTGGCACATAGTCCTCACGCCCCTCAATAACGTCGTCGAGCTTCATCACCAGCTCATTCCTGGCATAGCCGTTGACCCAGCCGTGCTGTACGTCGATCAGGTCCGGTGCAGCTCCCGACTGCATCGTCGTGAGGATACGCTGTGCCAGACCGTCGGCGGTAGTGATCTCCAGCTTGACCTTGATATCTGGATTTTCGGACTCGAACGTTTTCACCAACTGACGCGCACGCGCCTCGTTGAAATTAGGCGTCCACCATGTGACCTCGCCTGCGTTCGCGAAGCTCGTACCGGCAAGGATACCGGCAGCAGCGAACAAAGCCAATTTTCTCCTGAACATGCTACTCCTCCCTAAATCGCGGTGACAGCACCGCGCCTGCCCGGATTATCCGGAAACAGAAATGCCTCGCCCGGGTGCGCTGCGGCTGCTAAGCGCGCGTGGGGCCAAGCGACGCCGCGTTAGCGACAAGCGCTTTCATGTATCCAATGGTGTAGGCATTGCCTGCATGCCACGGTGCCGGACAATCGAGGTCCGGGACGTGGTCTGGCACCAGGACGCCATCATATCCTTCGTCACGCAGAATTCGCACGATTTCGGCCATATCGATGTCGCCGTCATCGACGAACGTTTCCTCGTAGTGAGGAACCTTGCCTCGGACATTACGGAAATGAACGTAACCGATCGCGCCTTTGCGCGCGAAGTGTCTTGTCGCCTCATATATGTCGCCTGTCGTCATCTCCTGGAGGGATCCGAGACAAAACTCGAGTGCGTTCGAAGGGCTTTGTACGATGTCGAGCAATCGATCGTATTTGTCCGGCTGGTTGACCAATCGCGGTGTTCGACGCAGGCGCTCGACCGGCGGATCGTCCGGATGGGCGGCAAGGCGAACACCGGCCTCCTGGGCGACAGGCACAAGTTGCTGGAGAAACCATTCGAGCCGCTGCCAGAATTCTTCTTCATCAATTTCGGCAGCAACTGCGTTCGACAATGCAGCACGATATCGCATGTTACCGACGATGCCATCCGGCAATGCATCCTCGTGAGGTATCTCATCGAGATTGAACACCGCTGTAACAGCGCCGCCTCTGGCAACCGGCTTTCGCTGCCACCCCCAGACGCCAGCGATGGAAAAGTTATATCCAAGCGCTGGGATTCCAGCCTTGCCGACGTCCGTCACCAGACGCTTCATGTTCTCCATCTGTGAAACTTTATCGGGACCATCAAGGAGGATGTCGGACCAGAAGTTGGGCGAGACATTTTCGATTGCCGCAGGGCGGATGCCGTGTCGCGCCAGCATCTCGACGAAACCGCGCATATAGTCATACGACCACAATGGCGCATCGATGCAATCGCCGTTAATCGGACCTACTCCTCCGGCGATATAGTGCGCGTTATCGCCATTGCGGCTATAGTCGGTTAGGTGAAGCACCACATCATGCACACCGAGCTGCGCAGCATAACGCGCACCGGACTCATTGAGGGTTTCGCCGAATAGGCTCATTCCTACGCGCATGGTTCCTCCCTAGCGCCTCTCCAAAACAACCTAAGTTCAAATATGAACTTTCGAAGTTCTATTTAGATCATAAGTACTGTTAACTGAAAATGTCAATGGATCGCCGCGCTCAATCTACCACGCATCAAATAGGGATATTGCTGGAACATGATAACGTTTTAAAACAGATATTTAGTCAGCCTCCTGCGCATAAAGGAGAATTGGTGAGCTTTTTTAGAAAACTGAAAATCAGCAAATGTTCGCATCAGAAAAAGCCTTTCTCGTTCACACTTGAACTTTGACAGTTCATTTTTCTGTGTTAGTCGATGAGCTAAAGGAGGAGGGTGAAATGGATCTCGATATCAATGACGATGCAGCCCAGAAACATAGGGTTCCGATCATCGACAAGATGATGGATGTGCTCGTCCATCTGGAACTGCACCCCGGCGCGACAATCACCGACATTGTTGCCGGCCTGGTGGTGCCGAGAACGACCATTTATCGCCTGTTGAACACCCTGCAGTTGCACGACATGGTACGGCGAGACGCGGCAGGCGGATATTTCCTTGGCCGGAGACTGCTTAGCCTAGCCGCCCATGTTGGACCCGGGAAGCTCGACATTGACCTGATCTCGCTGGCGCAGCCGCATCTCGATCGTCTCGCAAACATCCTCGGCGAGGGCGTCAAGCTCTCGATAATTGATGACGCCGGCATTCTGGTGCTCGCCGCCGTTCAGGGGCGCAAGGAATTTGCTCTTTCAGTGGCCCCTGGTCAACGCATGCCGATCCACGCAGGCGCCGCGAGCAAGCTTCTGCTTGCCTATCTGCCGACGGAAAAACTGCATGCATGGCTGGGGCGTCCTCTTGCTTCCTTCAGCAGCAGGACAATTACCGATCCGAAGCGCCTCGAGACAGAACTTGTGCGGATCCGCAAACAGGGCTGGGCTCAGGACAGGGGTGAAAATGGCCCGAGCATTCAGGCATTTGCTGCGCCCGTTTTCGGCCCACAGGGCGAAGTCGTCGCTGCCATCAGCGTGCCGTTTCTGGCCGGTGCGACCCCTGAGCGCATGACTACGATCCGGCTCGCCGTCATCGATGCCGCGCGCACCATGAGCGAAAGCATGCCTCGTACCATCTGATTTGATTGCATATTCGCCGGGAGGAAAAATGAAAATCGTCGATCTGAAATGTGCGCTGATCGGGAAGAGCCCAATCGTCCGGATTGTTACCGACGAGGGGATCAGCGGTTACGGCCAGGCAGAAACCTGGAAGAGCAACCTGAAGCCTCACATCCTTGCATTCCGCGACGCCCTGGTCGGCGAAGACCCGACCGATGTCGAACGGGTGATGCTGAAGATCCGCCAGCGGGGCGGTTTCAAGCCGTGGGGGTCGGCTGTTTCCGTGATCGAGATGGCGCTCTGGGACGTCGCCGGCAAGGCAGCAAACCTGCCGGTCTATAAACTGCTGGGTGGAAAAGTAAGGAACAAAGTTCGCGTCTACAATGGATCGATTCGCTTTCCCCTCCCCGATCATTCGCCGCAAGCTCTCGCTGAAGATATTCGTAAGATGATGGCCCTGCCCGAAGGCTTCACGATGATCAAGCAACCGATCGGCTTTCATTCCGCGATGAAGCGGGACGTGTCCAACTTCTACTATGGTGAGCCGAATGCCAGCCCTTTCCACGGCGCGCTCGACCGCGGCCCGATCACCGAAAAGGGTCTCAATCACTTCGTTGACTGCGTTGCCGCCATGAAAGAGGTGACAGGCGACAAAATTGGCCTGGCTCTCGACGCCGGACCGGGCTGGATGTTGCCCGACGCGATAAGGCTTGCGCGCAAGCTTGAACCCTACCACCTGCTCTGGGTAGAAGACCTCCTTTCCGGCGACTATACGCCATGGGTCAACGCCGGCATTTACCGAGAGTTGACCCGTGCAACCTCTACGCCAATCCACACGGGCGAACAAATATATCTGCGCCAGAATTTCAAGGAACTCGTAGAGTCCCAGGCAGTCAGTGTGATTGGGCCAGACCCCGCCGATGTCGGCGGTATCGCAGAGCTGAAATGGATCGCCGAATATGCCGACCTTCATGGGATCATGATGGCACCGCATGGAACCGCCAACGGGCTCCTCGGCCTCGCAGCCCTCATTCAGGTATCGGCCACGCTGCCGAACAATTTCCTCGCGTTCGAGTACACGACCGGGGATCCGGCCTGGTGGTACGACATTGTGGAAGGGTTGCCAAAACAGATCGTGCAGGACGGTTTCGTCGATGTTCTCGAACGGCCTGGCATGGGCGTCGACATCATTCCGGAAGCGGCAAGCCGATATCTCGGAGAAGACGATCTCGACTTCTTCAACTAGACGGAGACGACAATGTTACGGATAGGAATATTGGGTGCCGCCGGGATCGCACCGCGTTCGATCATACAGCCTGCCCGGCGCCGATCGGATGTCTCGATCTATGGGGTCGCCTCGAGACGAGTGCAAGCCGGAAAGGAATACGCCGACCTGCACGGACTGGCGAACTCCTACGACGGCTATTCTGCCATGCTCGCTGACCCTGAAATCGATGCCATATACAATGCGCTACCCCCATCCGGCCACGCGGAGTGGTCTATAGCAGCGCTCAAGGCTGGCAAGCATGTGCTCTGCGAGAAGCCGATCGCCATGTCCACAGCGGAAGCCGAAGCCATGTATGAGGCAGCGACGGCAAACGGCAAAATCTTGATGGAGGCGTTTCACGACCGCTATCATCCCGTCTTCCTTCATCTTCTGGATGTGAAAGAAAGTGGTCGGTTAGGTGCGATCAAAAGCGTGAAAGCCGAGTTCTATGTCGACATCCCGTTCAATCCGACGTCCATTCGCCACGACCCGGGCCAGGGCGGTGGATGCATGATGGATCTTGGCTGTTACCCCCTTCACTGGTTACGCAGCTTTTTCGGAGAAGAGCCCGAGATTATCTCTGCCGCTGCAACGCTCACGCCGCTTGGCGTTGACGAGAGCATGTATTCGATCTTACGCTTTGGTGACATAAAAGCGGAGCTTATTGCCAACATCTCTCGCCCACCGTTCGAGGCGCGCATCACCGTTGTTGGTGAAGGCGGATCGATTGAGATCGAAAACCCGGTGCTTCCCCACAAAGGCCATTCGATCCGCCAGACATTCAATGGACGTCTGGAGGAGTTCACGCTCGCTGGCGGCACCACTTACGACTATCAGCTCAGCGCTTTTATCGACGCAATCAAGACAGGCATTGCTCCTGTCACGGGAAAGGCCGACTCGATCAAGAACATGATCGCGCTCGAGCAGATCTATCGTCTTGCAGGCTTGCGCCCTTAGCTCACCCAGGAGATCCCGGAAGGAAGGCAGTAAAATGACCAATCTGACACCATCATTGGACGAATTGGCAGCCGAGTCAAAAGCAATCGAACTCAACAAATTCAACTACGAATTCGCCTGGGAACTGGGCGCCCGAATCCGTGAGAAGGCAAGCAGGGATGAGCTTCCGGTCGCCATCGAAATCCGCCATGGCTCCAACGTCATCTTCTCGACACTTGTCGGAAGGGCGACGATCGACAATTTCGACTGGACCCGGCGAAAATGCGCAGTTGCCCATCGCTTTCATCGCAGTTCGCTGCAGGTCAGACTTGAGGCGGAACGGGGCGGCTACGATTTCAATCAGAAATTTCGGCTTCCTACAGCCGATTACGTTGCAAGTGGTGGAGGCATTCCGCTTATCTTGAAGGGCGGAACATTGATCGGGACGGTTGGGGTGAGCGGCCTCCCGAATATCGAAGATCACAACCTGATCGTCATGGCCCTGAGAGAACAGCTGTCCTGAGTGATACGCGATGAGGCCGATGGCACATCCTTCCAGTCCATCGATCGCTTCAGGAAACAAATCCAATCTGCGCAAAGCTTCTTGATCACGTCGCTGCAACCGCCAATAAAGGAGACACGGATGGACCACAGACCAGGATGGGGAATCCTCGCCACGGGATGGATCGCCGAGCTTTTTACCCGTGACCTGCTCGGTGCTGGCATGGCAGTTAAAGCAGTCGGATCTCGATCCGCGGCAAAGGCGGCAGCGTTCGCAGAGCGCTTCGGCGTAGAGGCGAGCTACGGCAGCTACGAGCAACTCGTCTCAGATCCTTCAGTTGACATCATTTATGTGGCGACTCCCCATCCTCAGCATGTGTCGGCAGCACTGCTCGCGATTGACGCCGGAAAACACGTTCTGATCGAGAAGCCGTTCACGCTGAATGCCGATGAAGCTCAACGAATTGCCTCTCGCGCGAAGCTCAAAAATGTGACAGTCATGGAGGCGATGTGGACTAGATTTCTTCCACATATGAAGCGCATTCGTCAGATTATCGAGGCTGGAACGCTCGGCGAGTTGCGTTCGCTCCGTGCCGAACATAGGCAGTTCCTGCCTACCGATCCAAATCACCGCCTCAACTCTCTCGAACTGGGCGGCGGCGCCTTGCTTGATCTCGGCATCTACCCGATATCATTTGCAGTTGATATCCTTGGCATACCGACCGACGTGACTGCATCGGCCCGCTTCAGCCACACCGGCGTGGATGCAGAGGTGGCAACAATCATGACGCATGAGAACGGATCGGTCTCATCGACCGTTTCTGCGCTCGACGCAGTCATGCCGAACACTGCGCAGATTTTTGGATCGCTCGCGCGGATAGAAATTGACGCGACCTGGTACACCCCAACAACCTTCCGTGTCGTCGACCATCACGGCGAGATTCTTGAAACATTCGACGGGCGTGTCGAAGGGCGCGGCATGCAGTTCCAGGCCCTGGAGATGGAACATCTGTTCGCAACGTCCACTGGCTCAACGGTAATGTCTCTCGATCAGAGCATTGCTATCATGGAACTACTAGACAGCGTTAGAAGAAAGATCGGGTTGAGCTATCCTCAGGAACGTCAAACCGTGTAGGACAACCATCTCGCTCTTGCGAAAAATCGAACAGCCGTTCATCTCGATAACGACGTTGGTAGAGTTCACTAACCTGTTGACGATTTATTTCTGCAATGACAGCGAGTAACGGGCATGCCGGCGTTTACCTGTACGCGTCAGTGCACCGATCTCTGCGAGCTGCTGAAGGTCGCGTGTCGCTGTAGCGCGGGATGTGTTTGTGATCGAGATATAGTTTCCTGCACTTAGACCACCCTTTAAGCCTGCTGTGCCTTCCTTGAAGATGCGCGCCACCTCCTTTTCCTGACGTTCGCTCAGTCGGCCTCGAAACCTTTCGTAGAACTTTGTTTTCCGAATGAAGAAATCTATGCGCTCAAGTTCGGAATAGTAGGCCTTTCGGTTTTTCTCGATTGTGAAAGGCGAGCGATATGAGACTTGGCTGCCCTATGTTTTGCGCTAGGGATTATTCAGCGCGCGCGCGCCAACAACAGCGTCCTCACGATGCTTCGCGCAACTTTCGCTGACCAAAAGCTTCGCAAGTCCGCACTCTGTCTTCAGCATTTACCGGTATACCGCAGTCAAGGGCCGGAGCAACGTCGCGGCCGGCCTCATAAAACTCATCCGTCCGCGCTTGAAACCCATGACGGGTTCGCATAGCCCGCCGAATACCTCGGTCTCGTCCTCGCCATCCATGACGACAATATCGGCCTTCGCCCCGATGACCAAGCCATAACCTTCGATCCGCATCAGCCGGGCTGCATCCTCGGAGACGAGATCGAGGCACGCCGCAAAATCCTCCGGGCCTATATGCATGAGATTGGCATAGAGATTGGCCATGCGCAGCAACGAGCAATCGCCGAAAGGTGTGAAGGGATTGAGGATATTGTTGCTGGCAATGGAGGCGGTGATACCTCGCTCTTTCAGGACATGCACGGGTGCAATGCCGCGAACAGAGCGGAAGCCGGCTTCCCGGCCGTTGAGGTAGAGATCGGTCGAAGGCAGCGTGGTCACCGCCACGCCCGCCTGGCCTACGCGGGCAACCTGCCGCTCGAAGGTCGCTCCGTCCATCGCCGCCAGTTTGGTGACGTGGCCAACAGCCACACGGCCCTGCCAGCCAGCCTTCTCCGTCCGTTCACAAATCTCGTGCAAATGCGTCCAGCTCGGATCAAGGTCGAAATCCAGATGGAAATCCAAGTCCACGTCGTGCCGCACGGCCATGGCGAAAAGCCGGTCCATCTGGCCAGACGGATCGCTGTCTGTATAGGGGCAGCCACCGAGCAGGTTGGCACCCTCAACAAGAGCCTGTTCCAGCAGCTCCTCCGTGCCCGGATCGTTGGTCAGCCCTTCCTGCGGAAAGACGCAGATGGAAAGATCGAGCGCGAAGGCATAATCCTGTCTCAACCGCTTCATCGCCTCGAAGCTGCGCAAGCTCGCCCGGGGATCGACCTCCACATGCGTGCGCATATGCATCGTACCCTTGGCGATCGCCATCTCGATCGTCCGCGAGCCTCGGGCATAAACGTCTTCGACCGTATAATCCTTCTTCAGCTGGGCGACCGCGGCAATAGCGCCCTTCAGCCCGCCCCCGGTATTGCCGCAACGGCAGAGCAGGCAGGACTTGTCGAGATGTACGTGCGTATCGACGAAACCCGGCAACACAAGCCGCCCGCCGATAGCCTCTTCCTCCCGACCCGCCCCCGCCACAATACTGCCGATGGCCGCGATGCGACCATCGGTGACCCCGATGTCCTGAAGCGCGGCCTGCCCTCTCATGCGCGCACCGCGCAGCACGAGATCGAAAGAATCCTGAAAAGACATATTGCCACTCGATGGGTAACTTGCGTAACAATTCTTGTATGCACTTTTGGCATTCCATTCGCAACAGTCTTGGAGAATTCGATGCATGAAACAACTGAGCGCGATCTGCAGGCGGTGAAGGGCTATCTCGCCGCCTCAATGACGCCGGATCCGGTTCGCGCCGCATCCTACGTCGCTCCCGGGTTCACCTGCCGCTTTACCGGCAACCGGGTTTTCGACAAGCCGAGTGGCCCGACAAGCTTCAATGCCGTCCGCTACAAATGGGTGAAGAAGCGTATCGAACGCTATGACGTGGTGCCGGGCGAAGCCGAAACCATCGTCTACAGCCTCGGCTACCTCTACGGCGAATGGCCGGACGGCACGCCTTTCGACAACAACCGCTATATCGACCGGTTCACTGTGCGCGATGGCCTGATCGTCGATACTGACGTGTGGAACGACAGCGCGGAATGGATTCTCGACCCGACAATCGCGCGCTGAAAACCCCTGAAGGGGTCTTCAGGCCCCTTCAGTTCGCATAGGGCGCGAGGATATCCATCAGGTCGCGCGGCTTGGCGCCCGAACTTTGCAGCAGCGCACGCGATGCCACAGCTTCAAGATGCTCCACCATCATCGCTTCCGCTTTCTCGGCCGGCCCGGTGCGGATCGCCTCGATCAATTCGAGATGCTCGCTGACGGCGCAGTCGGAGGAATGCGGACGGCCGAAGGCGGCGAGCGACAGCCCGGCACGATAGCAGATTTCTGTAACGTAGCGGATCAGGATCGGCTTGCCGGTCATTTCCGCCAGAAGCACATGAAACTCGGTGGCAAGCCGGATCGAAGCGCCCTCAGGTCCGTGCCGCGCATCATGTTCCGCTTCGACGATCGCCTTCAGCTGTTTCGCCTGGGCATCCGTCAGCTTGCCGGCCAACCGCCGCACCACCTGCTTTTCAAGATCGAGACGAATGTCAAAAATATCCCGCGCGTCCTCGAAGGATGGCGTGGCAACGACGGCGATGCGGTTGCGCCTGAGATCGACGAGACCTTCCGCGGCCAGCTGGCCAAGTGCATGACGAGCGATCGTGCGGCTGACCCCGAACCGTTCCCCGAGCGAGTCCTCCGGCAACCGGTCTCCAGGCAGAAGCGCCCGCTCGATGATCGCACGGCGCAAGGCCATACAGATCGCCGCGACCCGATCGCCCTCACTTCTTGCCACGCCCTTGCTGCCCATCATCACAAACCCTCTCGCTGGCAATTCGATAAGCGAGACCACGGGAAATATCAACTCGATGCCCTGCTCCATTTGGATGCATTTGCGACATTCTATGCTCAAATTTAGTGCATGCATCTAATGCATACAATTCATCGGTATCTTGAAGGTGGCCTTGACCAGCCGCTCTCGTGAACTCGACAATTGGCACGCCGATTGCATGCACTTTCCTGAAACGCTTTCGATGGAGACCCGATGCCAGCAGATCCCCGCCCCGCGACATCCGCGCCCGCCGCCGTGGAACTCTCCCAGGCCGCCGTCTCGTTCGGCCGGCAGGACAATGCTGTCGTCGCGCTGCAAGAAACGAGCCTTCGCATTGCCGATGGCGAATTCGTCGCGCTGGTCGGCCCATCGGGTTGCGGCAAGTCAACGATCATGCGGCTCACCGCCGGCCTGCTGCAGCCGACCACCGGCGCGGTGATCGTCGGGGGCCGGGAAGTCGACGCCAAGGCACTGCGAATCGGCATGGCATTCCAGAACCCGACCATGCTCCCCTGGCTGACGATCGAACGTAACGTCATGCTGCCGCTCAAGATCGTCAAGCCGTTCCGGTCCGAATATAGGGCAAAGAAGAACGGCGAGTTCCGCGACCGGGTGCGCGCGCTGCTAGCCGATGTCGGGCTGGAAAAATTCGCCAACCATTATCCTTGGCAGCTCTCCGGCGGCATGCTCCAGCGCGCCAATCTCTGCCGCGCGCTTGCCCACGAGCCCAGCCTGCTTCTGCTGGACGAACCTTTCGGAGCGCTCGACCAGTTCACCCGCGAGGAGCTGTGGGGCACGATGCAGTCGCTCTGGATGAAGCGCAGGCCGACCGTCCTGCTTATTACCCACGACCTGAAAGAGGCGGGCTTCCTCGCCTCGCGGATTTGCGTCATGAGCGCGCGGCCTGGCCGCATCATCGATGACAGCACCGTCGATTTCCGGCGTCCTCGCACCGTAGAGATGACTTTCGAACAAGATTTCGTCGCACTCAACCAGCGCCTGCGCGAACTCATCATTGATGCCCGATCCGACACCGCAATACAGGGAGCCTGATACATGAGCTACGAATTGCGCCGCCGTTTCTGGGCCGCCGCCCTTATCGTCGCTTTTTTTGGCCTATGGGAAGTGCTCTGCCTCGCGCTGCAGGTCTCCGATCTCGTCGTGCCGCGCCCGAGCCAGGTCTTCGAGACACTCGTCGATCGCTTCCCTATCCTCGTGCCCCACATCATCCAGACGCTCTGGACGACGATGGTCGGGTTCGTCCTCGGTGTTGCCGTTGGCGTCGTCATCGGTGCGGCGATCGGCGTGTCGCGCACGGCCTATGATACGGCCTATCCGCTGCTGATCGGCTTCTCGTCGATCCCCAAGGTCGCGGTCGTGCCCATCTTCGTCCTCTGGTTCGGCTCCGGCTCTGTGCCGGCGATCCTGACCGCGCTCGCCATGTGTTTCTTCCCGATCGTCGTCAACATCGCAACAGGACTGGCGACGACCGAGCCGGAACTGGAGGATGTACTGAAGTCGCTCGGTGCCAGCAAGCTGGACATTCTCTGGAATGTCGGCCTGCCGCGTACGATGCCCTTCTTCTTCGCTTCGCTGAAGATCGCCGTCACCTTCGCCTTCGTCGGCTCGGTCCTGTCGGAAACGGTCGCATCCAACCGCGGCATCGGCAACGTGATGATGTCGGCTTCGTCCAATTTCGATGTACCGCTGGTCTTTGCCGGCCTCTTCATCCTCGCGCTTCTGGGCGTACTTCTCTACGTCGCCTTCTCGCTGATCGAGTCGCGCGTCACCGGCTGGGCCACCCGCCGTCAGGATTTCACTGCCGCCTGAACACCTACCCAAACCGAACGGAGCCAGACATGCTGAAGAAACTGATCTCGACTCTCGCGCTTAGCCTTTGCCTTTGCCTTGGCGGTACCGCCATGGCCCAAACGGATATCAAGTTCACCCTCGGCTGGAAGACGCAAGGCTCGGACGCCCCTTTCCTGCTTGCCATGCAGAAGGGCTATTTCAAGGACGAAGGCCTCAAGGTAACGATTGATCAGGGCGAAGGCTCGGCCGCTACCGTCACCCGCATCATGTCGGGGGTCTATGATGCCGGATTTGGCGATATCAACGCCATTATCCAGAACGCCGCTACGAGGCCAAATGAAGTCCCTGTCATGGTCTACCAGTTGTGGAGCAAGCCGCCCTTCGCGATTGTCAGCAAGAAAGAGACCAAGATCACCAAGCCGGCCGACCTCGAGGGAAAGAAGCTCGGCGGCGCGCAGGGCACGCCTACGACCCGCCTCGTCGCCGTGCTCGGCGCGCTCAACAAGGTCGACATGACCAAGGTCGCGATCGAGAACATGGGCCCCAACCTGCAAGAGCCGATGCTGATCAAGGGCGACATCGACGGCGCGCTGGTCTTCAGCATCACCAGCTGGTTCAACCTCATCAACAACCGCCAGGATCCTGCCAAGGACTATAACTGGCTCTCATTCGGCGATTACGGCCTTGATCTCTATGCCAACGGCATGATGGTCTCGCAGAAGCTGATCAAGGAAAACCCGAAGGCCGTCGAAGGCCTCGTTCGTGCAGTGAACAAGGCCACCAGGGAGATCGCCGGGGACTCCAAGGCCGGCATAGAGGCCGTCATGGCCTATGACAATCTGGCCAAGGAAGAGCTCGAACTGGCGCGCATGAAATTCTCCTACGAGAACCTGATCGTCTCGCCCGAAGTCGACAAGCTCGGCCTCGGTGACGTTGACAACGCCCGTCTAGCCCGCTCGATCGACATAGTCGCCGAAGGCTACCAGCTGCCAGCCAAGCCGAAGCCGGAACAGGTCTTCACCCGCCAGTTCCTGCCGGCGCTCGAAGACCGCAAGCTGGCCTACAAGGCCGACTGATCGGCAAAGATGCATGTTGCTGGCCGGACGTATCCGGCCAGCCTATGAACAGAGGAAACGTCATGTTGCTAAATGTGCCGCGCGCTGCCTTGCCTGGTATGGTCACCAGCCCACACCCCTTGGCAAGCGAAGCCGGCGCAGCGGTGCTAAGGCGCGGCGGCAACGCTATTGAAGCTGCCGTTTCGATCGCCGCGACACTTGCGGTGGTCATGCCACATTTTTGCGGTCTGGGCGGCGATGCCGTATGGCTGGTCGCCGATAGAAAAGGCCTTCGCCGCTCCTTTCTCGGGATAGGACAGGCTGCGGCGATCCTTCCCGAGTACGAGGCGCCGATCCCGTTGCGTGGCCCCGCTTCCATGATCACGACCGCCTGCGCGGTGGATAGTTGGGGGCACGCCTTGGCTTTTGGGCAGCAGCATTGGCAGGGACGCGAGCCATTCTCTGATCTCCTCACTCCCGCAATCGCTTTGGCGCAAACCGGATACCGGCCGAGCTGCTCTCAAGATTTCTGGCTCGAATTCAGACGCCCCGAGATAGCTGGCTGGGCAGGTTTCGCAGCCTCATTTGATCACCCCGGAAGCCAAGGCCTGTTCAAGCAAAGTTCACTCGCTCAGACGCTTTGCCATATTGCCGAGCATGGTCACCGATCCTTCTATGAGGGAGAGTTGGCGACGCGCCTTGGCGATGCAATGGCTTCGGTCGGGTCGCCGCTCACTGCTGCCGACCTGCGGCTGACCCGCACTCGCGATGCAGAACCCTTGTCACTGGACTATCGTGGCATAACGCTGCTCGCGCCCCCACCGCCGACCCAAGGGATCTCGACACTTGCAATCCTTGGCATACTCTCCCGGCTGGATTTGGCAGCGCTACCACCGTCAGGCGCAGCGAGATACCATCTGCTCGTGGAGGCCGTGAAACAAGCGTTTCTAGATCGCGGAAGCATCGCCGACCCGGATTTCCTTGACGACAATACCCCCGGCCTTCTTGACCCGATAAGGCTTGAAAAAAAGGCCCGGGCCATCGACAGAGAGCGCGCCCTCGACTGGCCGTATCCTTACCAGCACGGCGACACGGTCTTCTTTGCGGCAACCGACGAGCAAGGACGCTGTGCGAGCGTGCTTCAGAGCACCTATTTCGACTGGGGCAGCGGCGTAGTCGTCGGCGATACCGGGATCATCTGGCAGAACCGTGGCGCCGCGTTTTCGATTGCACCCGACCACCCGAACGCCATCCAGCCTGGAAAGCGACCCTTCTACACACTCAACCCGGGCATCGCGCTCAAAGATGGATCGCCCCACGTACTTTACGGAACTCAAGGGGCCGATGGCCAACCGCAGACATTGTCGCTGCTGCTTACGGGTCTGCTCGACTACGGCATGACGCCCACGCAGGCTCTCGCTCAACCTCGCTTTCTGCTTGGGCGCACCTTTTCCGACGCTCATGACAGCCTTAAGCTCGAGCAGTCACTTGGCGAAAACATAATCACGGAACTCGCTGCATTCGGCCACGATGTTTTATCGCTACCGGCACTTTCGCCGATTTTTGGCCAAGCGGGAATCATCTGCATGAGCGATGAAGGATGGATCATTGGGGCCCACGATCCGCGTGGGGAAGGCGTCGCCATTTCAGTGTGGGAATGAAGGAGGAATAGTGAAGGCTGGCACGACTTCGGTGGGCGCCATGACAGACGCCGCATCGGTACAAGGTGCATCAGTCTAGGCTCGACGAGCCTTACGTGCGGCATAACGGCGATCGCGTTCGGCCTTGCGAGCCGCCTCATCCGCGACGACGCGAGCGATCCGATTGTTGACCTCCGCCTGGCGAGCGTCCGCCTCTGCTGTTCGAAGCGCCTCGACAGCCTCCGCCCTTGCAGCGGCCTCGTGAAGTAGACGGTCATTTTCTCCGGCTTTTGCCGCATCGCGCTCGACCCGACGCGCTGTCCTCGCCGAAGCAATCGCTTCGCGTGCTGCCAAGCGCTCCCGCATCTCGGGATCAGTCGGTTTCGGCGCCGACGCGAATTTTGCAAGAAGCTGCTGCTTGGCGCTATCGGCGGATTTACGACGCTCTAAAAAGCTGTTGTCGTTCGGGTGTCTCAATAGATTTCCTTATCGAAAAAAGGCCGCAGGCAGGTTCTTATCAAGATTTGCTACGAGCTGTGCAGGCAGCTTGCGCCGATCTCAAACGAATAAAGGCCAGACATCTGCCTGGCCTTCAAATGCCCTAGCAAGCCACGCCAGTACATCCGTGGTCGCGGCGACTACAGGGGTTTTAACCAGCCTGGAGCTGACCTGCAGACATCTTGCCCGACTTGCGATCCTGCTCCAGTTCAAAGCCAAGCTTCTGACCTTCGACAATTGAACTCATTCCCGCACGTTCTACAGCAGAGATGTGAACGAAGACATCGGCGCTACCATCGTCAGGCTGGATGAAGCCGAAGCCCTTGGTGGCGTTAAACCATTTTACTGTGCCAGTGGTCATGAAAAACCCTTTCATCGGCGTGAATTATCGTTCCGCCATGCGACGCATAGCAGTGTTTCGACTTTTGAAGGGAAAGATGATCAAGAGGCGCAGAGCGCAGCCAAACAAATATCGGCAAACAAAGTATCGACGGGAAAAGAACTACAATAGCAATCCCGCGGAGTCAACCTCTTGTTTTTCAGGATCGCCCCAGCACAACCGGAGGGTGTATTCACGGAACGCCATTGGTCACCTCGCATTGCTGTTGTGGCCTAAGGCAAAAAGAGGGCGACACCTCGTTGATTGGTGCATCTTTCCGCAGAAAATCGGCCCGATCGTTTCGCGCTCTGTCCCAACGAAACTCGAAGCGAAGCGCCTTCCTGGAAGTAACCACTGAGATACTTGAGCGATGGAAAGTAATGCGCTTTTGAGCTCTCTAAGGGACACGAACCTACGACCCGTGCCCTCGCGTCGCTCATTAGCGATTATTGTCCAACTTGATATTAAGGAAACGCGGCGCAGCGTAAGCCACTAGCTTGGGCCACCCGACCGTAATGCGAAACTAGCCCGTAGATTTCCCACTGATCAGGGACCTACGCACTCGGTATGCTTTTGGCGCCTGACATCAGTTTCCTGCGAAGCCTAGCATTGAAGCGATTTGGCGCCTCGCTCGTACTGGGTGTCGATAATCGCTCCCACCCGAGACTAGATCTCGGGCCAGCGCTGTGCCCACGGATAGGTGTCTTCGAACAACTTCGCAATCGATACCAATTGCCAGTCGCGACCAAAAGGCGCAATCAGCTGAAAACCTATCGGCATCCCGTTCTCAGATGGGTCGCAAGGAATGCTGATGCCCGGCAGGCCTGCGGCATTGACGAAACCGGTAAAGACCCGGTGGTAGGCTGGCCCATGGTCTTCCGCCTTCCACGGCATCGCCCCCGCCGAGGGCGTCATGATAAGATCGTAGCTTTCGAATTTTTCCGCCAGTTGCAGGTAGATGCGGCGGGCAGCGTCGAGCGCCGCCACATAATCGATGGCGGACGCCGATTTCCCTTTTTCGATCATTGGCGGATAGGCTTCGCCGATACGGCCCTGCCAGTCAGTATCCTTCAGCAGCCAGGCGAGACCGGAACCGCCGATCAGCGGCCAATAGGTTTCGAACAGGTCGAGATCAAAGGGGGTTTCTCCTTCCTTGACCGAAAAGCCGAGCGTGGCAAGGTTTTGAGCCGCCTTGGCGCAGGATAGCGCGATCGGCTCCTCCACGCCCCAAGCGCCGAACTTCGGCACGTAAAGGATCTTCAAGCCCTTTTTGACCGGCTCGAAAGCACCGGGCCTGAAGCCGAAGGAAAGGCGGTCGCGAGGGTCGGGGCCTTCGATCGCCGAAAGCGCCATCGCGAGATCATCGACCGTGCGGGCGATCGGCCCTATGATCTCGAAATCGTGAAGGATCGCCGGCAGGCCGTCGGTGCGCGCTACGCGCCCGGTCGACGGCTTGAGGCCGACCAGATTGTTGTAGGACGACGGACGGCGGATGGAGCCGCCGCCATCGGTGCCGAACGCCACCGGGCCGAGGCCTGCCGCGACACCCGCCGAGCCACCACCGGTCGATGCCCCGCTCGTCGTGACCGGGTTCCATGGATTACGAGTGGTGCCGAAAGCGAGCGTATTGACATTGCCGCGTCCAAGCGTGAACTCCGACACATTGGTTTTTCCGAGAATGACGGCCCCCTGTGCGCGCAGACGCGCCACCGGCAATTCGTCGGTCGGGGAGATCCGATCGAGATAGAGTTTGCTTCCCCAGGCGCAACGCAGCCCCCCGACATTGATATTGTCCTTGATCGTTACCGGAATGCCGTCGAAGGCGCCGAGCGGCCGGCCCTCGACGAACCGCTGGTCGCTTTCAGCTGCAGCCTTTTGCGCGCCTCCCTCATCGAGCAGAGAAAAAACGTTGAGCTGCGGATCGACGGCAGCGATGCGTTCCAGTATCCCGGCCAGCGCCACGGACGGTTTGATCGTGCTATCGCGATAGGCTTTGGCCAGTTCGGTCGCCGACATTTTCCAGAGTACTTCGGTCATGGTCGTTCCTTTGTTATGGCTTTGTCGGGCGGATGGCCGAAGCCGGTACCGCTATTGAATTTCCTTGGCGGCAGGCTTCCGCAGTCCCATCGTCCAGAGCGGGCTGAGCAGCATCAGGGCGATCAGCCGGATGATATGGTGTGAGCTGACGAAGCTCGGATCGAGATTGAGCACGAAGGCGAGGATCGTCATGGATTCCACCCCGCCCGGGGCGAAGGCAAGCCAGACCTCGACGAAAGGCAGGCCGGTCAGGCTGGCGGTCACCGCGGCAAACAGGGCGGCGACGATGATTGCCGCGAAAATGCTGCCGATAGCGGGAATGCAGATCGCCTTGAGGGCACTCACCGACATGCCGCGCAGCCGCGTGCCGATTGACGACCCGGCAACGACATAGGCGATGATGAGCACGATTGCAGGCATCGTGCCGCTGACCAGGCCCATGGCATGCATCAGGCCACTGCCCAGCAGCGCGCCCACAAGCAGGGCGCCGGGAATGCGCAGCAGCGTGCACAGCGCTGCACCGACAATGCCGGCACCCATCATCAACGCGAGATCGGCCAGGGAGGCGACGGCCGCCTTCGCCACCGGTGCGAATTCCGGGCTGAAATACAGCATGATCGGCACCATGCAGACCAGCACGACCTGTCGCAGGCCCTGGCTGACGGTGATCTTGCCGAGATCGCCCTTGGAATCGGCTGCGATGGCGAGGACGGCAGACAGGGCGCCCGGTACGGAACTGAGCCGTGCCGACACAATATCCCAGCGATGGCGACGCATTAGATATTGCGTGCCGATGACCATGGTAGCGATCACCGAAAGCATGAGAAGGGTGATACTGACAGGCCAGGTCTGAACCTCGGCAAGCGTGTCCGGGGTCAGGCTGCTGCCCATTGAAGCGCCGAGAAATACGAAGGCGACGCCGCGCAGACGTTCGGGAACCTTCAGGTCGCGTCCGTATAGGACCGCAATCATCACGGCGGCCATGGAGCCGCAGAGCCAGCCGGCGGGAAAGCCGCTGAACTCGAGGATGGCGCCGCCTGCGGCACCCCAGGCAAGCGTTTCCGCCAGCCGGCGCGCAAAACGCCAGTCTACAGGCTTCAGAAATTTGGCCACCATGCTTACCCCGCCATGGCCGGCCAGCGATCGGCCCAGGGCGCGGCCGCTTCGTACTGGGTGGCGAGATCGAGTAGCAGGTCGTCTGCCCCGAAAGCACCGACGATCTGCATGCCCACCGGCAGGCCTGCGGCATTCCAGCCGGCCGGAACCGACAGTCCTGGATGACCGCAGGCATTCACCCAGTTGGTGAAGACCGCATGCCCGCGCGGACCGGCATCCCTGCCGTCGATGATCGGCGGGAACTGCGTCGCCTTCGGCCAGGGATTGGCCGCCGAAGCAGGGGTAATGACGATGTCAAAATCGCGGAATAGCTGTGCAGCCTCGACACGGAACGCGGCGATCGTATCGAGGAAGGCAAGGTAATCAGTGACCGTCAGCTTTTCGCCGGCGCGGGCCTGGTCGGCGAAGGGCGGGGTGACGAGACCGAAATAGTCCGGCATCTCCGCCGCAAGCTTGGCGAGGCCGGCATTGGCCAGAACCTGCCAGTTTGCGGAGATGGCGGAAAGATCAAGTGGCAGGGGGCCGAAGGAAACGGAATGCCCGAAGGCTTCCAGAGACTGGGCAGCCTCCCGGCACATGGCGGCGATTTCAGCATCGACCGGTGCATCGCCGAAACGTTCGACGAAAAGGATCCTGAGCGGCCGTACCGGACCTGCCTCCTCCGCGATTGTCGGGAAGCCGAGGGAGTGCTGGTCATCCGAATGCGGGCGGGCGATTACGCTCATGACGATGCGGGTGTCGTCCACCGACCTGGCAAGCGGGCCGACCACCTCGCAATCGGCAAGTAGCGGTGGCAGGCCGTCGGCACGCGGTATACGTGAAATCGTCGTCTTCAGCCCGACAATGCCCGTGTAACCTGCTGGCCTGCGGATCGAACCGCCGCCGTCCGTCCCGAGCGAATAGGGTACGAGACCGGCTGCGACAGCCGATACCGAGCCGCCGCTCGAACCGCCGGGTGTCAGTTCCGGATCCCAGGGATTGCCGGTGACGCCGAAGACCGGGTTCCCGGTAAACCCGCGCAGGGTGAATTCCGGCACATTGGTCTTGCCGACGATCACAGCACCGGCGTCCCGCAACAGGCGAACCGGCAGTTCGTCGCGATCAGCGACATAGCCGGCAAAAAGCCTGGTGCCCCAGACGCAGGGCATGCCGGCAACCAGCATATTGTCCTTTATAGCAACCGGAATGCCGTCAAGAAGGCCAATCGGCGCCTTGGCGGCAAACCGTGTATCGGCTTGCGCGGCCGCCTTGCGGGCGCCCTCCGCATCTACGTGTATAATGGCGTTGAGTGCCGGGTTCAGCTGCTCGATGCGCTGCAGGTAATGGTCGAGGATCGCCGACGCGCTCAAAGAGCCGTCCCGTAGGCGAGCGCCCATCTCGCGGATGGACAGGCGATGGATGTCCGAGGTCATGTTTCCAGATCCATTGTCGTTTTATGATTGCGATGCATCGGGCGCGAGCAGGACGCGCAGTCCTTCTCCGAGGAAGGTGATACCGACGACGAGCACGAAGATGGCGAGGCCCGGAATGTTGACGAGCCAGGATTCGAAGAAGACGAAGTCCTTGGCTTCGGCAATCATCAGCCCCCAGGACGTATCCGGGGGACGGATGCCGAGGCCGAGAAAGGACAGCGCCGCTTCGAGCAGAATGGCGTGAGCCATTTCCAGCGTCGCCACCACGACGAGCGGGCTGACCAGATTGGGCAGGATTTCCGATATCATGATGCGGAAGTCAGACAGGCCGGCCGCCTTGGCCGCGAGAACGAATTCCGCATTGCGCAGGCGCATGGTGAGCGAGCGCGTCACAACCAGGAACTGGTCCCAGAGAAAACAGGCGAGGATCAGCATCATCAGCGGTAGGGAGTTGCCAAGCAGGCCGACGAGCGAGATCGCCGCCAGCATGATCGGCAGGCTGAGGCGCACCGTGAGGATGAACATCACCGCCATGTCGGTGCGACCGCCAAAATAGCCGCCAAGGAGGCCTAGACCGATGCCGGCGACGGCCGAGATCAGGATCGTGCCAAAGCCGACGATCAGCGACAGACGGGCGCCATAGATGAGTCGACTGAGGTAGTCACGGCCGAGATGGTCGGTGCCAAGCACATGGTTCCAGCTACCGTTCTCCATGAAGACGGGCGGGATCAGGCGATCCGTCAGCGACTGTTCGTAAGGCGAGTGCGGCGCGATCCAGGGCGCCAAGACCGCAACCAGGAAGATAAAGCCGATGATGCCGGCACCGGTATAAAGGCCGAGCCGTCCGACCGGCAGGCGGGGCCGCGACCAGAGGCGGGCGGTTTTGGTGTTTTCTGCAAGTTCCGTGGTCATGGCTTCAATTCAATCTGATACGCGGGTCGATCATCACGTTGACGATGTCGGCGAGAAGCGTGAGGACGACATAGGCGGCGGATACGGTAAGCAAGGCTGCCTGCACGACGGGATAGTCGTTCTGGTTGATGGCTTCCCAGGTGAGGTAACCGATGCCGTGAACGGCAAAAATGTTCTCGACCACGACCGAACCACCGAGCAGGAAACCGAATTGCACCGATGCTACCGCGACGACCGGCACGAGCGTGTTGCGCAGCGCGTGGCGCAAGTAGATCTGCGGGGGGCGCAGCCCTTTAGCGCGCGCGGTGCGGATATAGTCGGACCGCATGACATCAATCATGCCGGCACGGGAAATGCGGATGACGGCTGGCATGGAATAGAAGGCGAGCGCCATGGCGGGCATAAGCAGGTGCCGGAACGAACCGCCGCCGGAAATCGGCAGGATTGCCCATTGCAGGCCGAGCCAGAGGATCAGCACGAAGCTCAGCCAGAAAATCGGCGTCGAGACGCCTAGAAGCGCGATGAACAGTGCGATCTTGTCGACGATCTTGCCCTGATAGCGGCCGGCCGCCATCCCGAGCGGAATTGCTACGACCAGCGCCATGACGATCGCCATAGCACCGAGTGCCAGCGTGGCGGGCATGCGCTCTGCGATCAGCGTGGTGACAGGGCTGCCGTAATAAAAGGACGTGCCGATGTCTCCGCTCAATGCCTTGAGGAGCCAGTCCCAATACTGAACCACCAGTGGTTTGTCCCAGCCATAGGTCTTGCGCAGAAACTCGACATAGTCGGCACCGCTTCCCTCCCCGGCCATGGAGATGGCGAGATCACCGGACATCTTGAGCATGATGAAACTGAGGAAGGAGATCGTCAGCATCACCAGAACAGCAAGGCCCAGTCTTCGAGCGATATAGTTAGCCATTCGGTTCGTCTTTCATCGAAAAATCCGATTCCCGCCGGACCTATGCCCGGCGGGAACCAATTCACATTACTTCCACGTGGCGCGCCAGAATTCGACATTCTCGTCGGCGGGAACCGGAACGTCGGCGGTCTTGGACATCACGTAATTGACCGGCATCGAGAACATCGGCACCCAGTAGGCCTGGTCGGCGATCTGCTTCAACGCCTTGGAATAGAGCGCCTTGCGCTTGTCCTGGTCGGCGATCGCGCCGGCTTCCTTGACCGCTTCTGTGACAACCGGATCGCGGGACTGGTCGTCCGGAGATTCGGCGAAGAAGAAGGGCAGGATGCCGCCGACATCGTTGACGCCGGCCGAGCCGTAGTCGTCGATGACGATTGGCGTCTTGTGGTCACGGCGGGCCTGGATGACTGCCGAATACTGCAGCCAGTGCAGGTTGGGACGGATGCCGATGGCGTTGAGATAACCGATTATCGCTTCGGCGACCGGGCGGCTGCGATAGCCGTAGATGTCGATGTCGAAGCCGTTGGCAAAGCCGGCCTCGGCCATCAGCGCCTTGGCCTTCGCCACATCATAGGCATATTGCGCGACATCGGGCTCGCAACCGTATTGCGACGGCGTGCAAGCCGACGGAACCGACTTGGAGGCGCCGCCGACCAGCCGCTTGGCGATCGCTTCGCGGTCGATGGCATGGGCGATGGCCTGGCGCACCTTGACGTTCTTCAGCGGGCTGTTCGGATCGGAAAGGCCTGCAGCGTCGAGTGTCAGGAAACCGATACGGAAGGTCTCGGCGTTGATCACGTCGACCATCGGCATGCGCTTCAGCTTCTCGGCCTGGTCCGCCGGAATATAATAGGCCCAGTCAATGCCGCCGCTGATGAGTTCTGCCACCTGCGTGTTGACGTCGGGGATAGCGCGATAGATCAATGTCTTGATCGCCGGCTTGGACTTGCCTCCACCCTCGAAATAATCGTCATTGCGCTCAAAGGTGATGTCGTTGCCGTTGCTGCTTACGATCTTGTATGGCCCGGTTCCGACCGGCTTTTCGGCAAAACCCTGAATGCCGACGGATTCGCGGTATTTCTTCGGTACGATCGGCAACTGGATGATGTATTCGATGGCGAGCGGCGTAACCTGCTTGCCGATGACGCGCACCTTGAGCGGGCCAACAACCTCAACATGGTCGATCCAGCCGCCGGTCATGCGGTTGAAGACGCGGTTGTCCGGATCGGCAGCGTAGGTCAGGCTGTATGCTACGTCCTCGGCGGTCATCGGATCGCCATTGTGGAACTTGACGCCGTCGCGCAGATCGAATTCCCAGGTCTTCTCGTCGATCTGGCGCCAGGCGGTAGCGAGCAGCGGCTTGACCTCGAATGTATTGGGATCGCGATAGACGAGCGCGTCATAGGCGAGCAGTCCGAGCAGAAAGCCTTCGCGGCCCGGTGCATGGTAGCGGTCGAGGCTCGGCAGCTTGGCCTGGAAGGCGGCAACGAGCGTGTCGTTCGCTTTGTCAGCGAAGGCCGTCATCGGCATCAGGGAAAGGCTGGCTGCCATGAGGGCAAGCGCGCCCCGGCGGACAAAATTGGGCATTCGGCAGTCTCCGTTTTGCATGGTCACGTAGGAAGGATGCTCTTCAATTCAGGAAAGGGAGATAGCGGCGCTCACGGCCGGCCTTGCCAGGTCCGGATCGACCGGCAGGACGGCGGACAGGAGCTGTCGCGTGTAGGCGTCGGCCGGGTCAGGCAGGACGTCGTCGACATTTCCCTGCTCTACGATCCGGCCGTGATACATAACCGCGACCCTGTCGCAGAGTTCGCTGACCACGCCGATATTGTGGGTAACGATCAGGTAGGAGAGGCCGAGCTGCGTGCGCAGTTCCTTTAGCAGTTCGAGGATCTGCGCCTGCACCGACACGTCGAGCGCCGAAGTCGGTTCGTCGCAGACGAGCACGCGTGGTCGGTTGATAAGAGCACGGGCGATCGCCACGCGCTGGCGCTGGCCGCCGGACAATTCGTGCGGGAAGCGCTCGGCGAAGGAGACTGGCAGGTCGACCTGCCGCAAGAGTTCTTCGACCCGTAGACGGACCTCGTCGCGCGATGGCAACGCGGAGGCCCGCAGCGGCATGGCGATGACATCCGCCAAACGCTTGCGCGGATTGAGCGAGGCGTAGGGGTCCTGGAACACCGGCTGAACAATGCGGGCAAGGTCGAGGCGTGAATAGGTAGAAATGTCACGGCCGAAAACCTGAACGTCGCCGCGTGTCGGTGGCAGGAGGCCGAGCATCATGCGCGACAGCGTGGTCTTGCCGGATCCGGATTCGCCGACGAGAGCAAGCGTCTCGCCTTCATAGAGCCTGAGGCTGACCGTATCGACGGCCGTAAACGGCATCTTCTTGCCTTTGACCGGGAACTCGCGGACGACTGCAGCCGCCTCAAGCGCAATATTGCGTGCGACCTTATCCATGGGCCACCTCCGGGATTGCTGTCTGGCCGGCGCCCAGCGCCCTGGTCTTCGGTACGGCGGCGATCAGTGCGCGGGTATAATCTTCACGCGGGGCCTTCAGCACCTGGCGGACGTCGCCGAACTCGATAATCCGGCCGGACCGCATGACGGCCACATGATCCGCAATAGCAGCAACCACGCCGAGATCGTGGGTTATGAACAAAATCGAGATGCCAAGGTCATCCTGAATCTGGCGCAGCAGCGCCAGAACCTGAACCTGCATGGTGACGTCGAGTGCAGTGGTCGGCTCGTCGGCGATCAGCAGAGATGGCTCGCACATCAGCGCCATAGCGATCATCGCACGCTGACGAAGACCGCCGGACAGCTCGTGGGGAAACTGGGTGAGACGGGCTTCCGGCTGGGTCATACCGACCTTGCGGAAAAGGTGTAGCGCCTTGGCGCGAGCTTTTGCCCGATCACGCGAGATGTGCCGAAGATAGACCTCCTCGAGCTGGCGGCCGATCGTCATGGTCGGGTTGAAAGCCATCATGGGATCCTGAAAGATCACGCCGATCGCCTTTCCCCGCAGATCCTGCATCTGTCGTTCGGAGAAGTTTGCGATGTCCCGACCATTGAACAGGCTGCGGGAAAGACGCCGGATGCCCCGTGGTGGCAGGAGGCCGAGGATGGACATCGCTGTCAGCGACTTTCCGGATCCGGATTCACCGACGAGGCACAGTGTTTTGCCTTTTTCGATTGCGAAGGACACTCCCCGGACGGCGTTGAGGATACCGCTCTTCATAGGAATGTCGATCTCAAGATCGCTTATTTCAAGAATGTTCTGCACTGCTCTTAGGACTTCCAAGAATCTCAATGATCGAACCATTGCAGAATACTGACATTAGAACTAATACAAAAACCAAATGCCCACATAAGGCCTAGGTTATGAACATCAGCTTCCGCCAACTGGAGACGTTCCGGCTCTTCGCGCGCACCCAGAGCGTAACGGAAACTGCAAGGCTGCTGAGAGTGTCGCAGCCTGCCGTCAGCCAGACCCTCAAGGATCTTGAAGCGCAGTTCGGCTTTGCGCTGTTCGTTCGATCTAATGGTCGTACGCGTCTCACAACCGAAGCCAGCAACGTGTTGCCGGATGTCGAGCGCATGTTCGCACAGATGGCATCGCTCAAGGGCAAGGCGGCCGAGCTGCGCGACACCCAGGCGGGATCGCTGTCGATCGCCTCCGTTCCTTCCTTCACCAACGACCTGCTGCCGACTGCGCTCAAGGCATTTCGCAGCGAAAGGCAGAATGTCGCCGTACGCCTTGAGATCCACAGCGCCTCGGACGTGGTACGCCAGGTCCGTCAGGAATATTGTGACGTGGGTTTCGCCTTCCTGCCTTTCGATGAGGCGGGTGTCGCCGCCCAGCCGCTGATGCGCATGTCGATGATTTGTCTCGTTCCAAGAGATCACCGGCTTGCCTCGCACAAGGTCATTACCTCTGCCGATCTCGTGGGGGAGACGATCATCGCCCACGGCGCCCAGACAACCCCCGGGTTCCTTTTGCGCGAGGGGCTGCGCGCCGAGGTCGGGCAATTCACGATGCTGACCACCAATCAATCCATGGCGTCCATGCATCTTGTGCAGCACGGCCTTGGTATCGCCTTCGCCCATCCGCTGATCCTGCCGTTCGACCATCGCGATGTCGTCGCCGCCATCCCTTACGAACTCGACGTACCGCTGACCTTCGCGATGATGTATTCACGCAATCGCCCTGTGCCGCGTTTGCTGATGCGGTTCGAGGCAGTATTGCGAAAAATCCTATCGTCCTATTGCGATGAGATGCGGCTCAAAGGTTTCGCCCTCGAAAAACTGATTTGAAAACAGCTCGCTCGAGTAACAGATTGCAGTCCACTAGGTCTTGATGAAGATCGAACCTTCGGCCCACCAATTTGTCATGAACTGAGGGACAAAAGGTCGGTGCCTTCGCTTTTGATTGCGAAGGTATCGTCGAACGCGCGGCCACGCTTGCGGCCGGTCACCTCATCAACGATGCCCAAGCGCTCTAGATCGGCGAGTGCGTGGTTGACCGTTGGTGCGGGACAGACCCGTGATCTGAACGATCTGATTCGCCGTGTGAAAAGGATTCTGCTGGAAAAGATCGTGAATGCGAAGTGCAGATTCTGCTCTGTCACTTTCTATATAGTGATCCGCTCCCGAGCTTCCTTAAAAAGATCGACGACTTGGGTCGCAGCCTCAAACGCTTTATTGACAGTGCCGGCGACGCCGGTCAGCAAGAAAGTCTATCAGGCTTCCCAGTTTCCATGTTCGCGACCTCTTGCAAGTAGTCGATAATATTTTCTCCGATGGGACTTCAGGTAGAGGCTGAGGTAGAGCAGCGGCTTTCGCATCACGCCGTTCCATGCAAAGATATACGGCTACAAGCAGGCGGCCGATACGACCATTACCGTCGAGAAACGGATGGATTGTTTCAAACTGTACACGAAGCAGGCCAGCTACGGAAAGCAGGAAGGCGCCGCTCGGTTCCTCGACCCGGATGCATTGCTGGCTGACAGATGGCGGATCTCTTGCCTCGTTGCCAGGATCTTGACATGTTCAAGCTGAGCCCGCTGGGACAATTTCGAGGTGCCCTAGCGCAATGAGCACATTGGCTCAAGTCCTAATCCTTGATGCGCAGCGCCTACACGTTGATCCCGATTTGATCGCAGCGAAACGGCTGAGGAAAAGAGGTAAGCGGATCAAATAGCAGATGGCTAGTATTTAGCATTGCGAAGACTGACCGTGCTTTGCGGGATCAAGTTCTGCTTAGACGGGTTGGCTAATCGAGCGCGCGGTGTCGCTGATAACTTCGCGCAGCCATCGATGGGCGGGGTCGTTACGGTATCGAACATGCCAAGCTATTTCGACCGGAAAAGTCCCAAGATCCACTGGCGCCGGCACCACTTTCAGTCTCGGATCGCGCTGGAGACTACGACAGATCAGTTTGGGCAATGTCGCACAATAATCCGTGACGGCGATCATCTCGGGAACGGCGAGAAAGTGCGTAACAGAAACCGCCACGTCCCTTTTGAGGTTCTGCTTTGCCAATGCCTGAAAAACACCGGCCCGGATGCGCCCGGGGGGAAGGACGTTTACATGCCTGAGTGCCTCGTACTGTGCTTTGGACAATGTCTCGCCGACATTCGGATGGTCGGCGCGCACAACACAGGCGAGACCGTCATCCATGAGGTGCTGAACCACGAGATTATCGGGGGGATCGATAACTCTTCCCAGCACCAAGGCGGTCGTCCCCGAAATCACACCGGTCTCAGCGAGATCGTTGCCGAACGGGGTCATCCGCAGGCTGACCCCCGGAGCCTTTTGCTGCAGTCGCGTTATCAGTGCCGGCATCAGGACGAGTTCTGCATAGCTGTTCGGCGCAATGAGAAACAGGCGCTTGGCGTCGCCGGCATCGAATTCTTGCTGATGAGTGACAACATCGTCCAACTGGCTCAATGCGGCTTCGATCGTCGGCGCGATCTCCTCGGCAAGTTGCGTCGGACTGATACCGTATCGCTCACGGATAAAGAGTGGGTCTCGAAGCATGTCCCGCAGACGGTTCAGTGAGTTGGAGAGTGCCGGTTGCGTGATACCCAAGCGATTGGCCGCACGTGTCACGCTACGCTCTTCCATGAGAGCCATGAACACGGGCAGCAGATTGAGGTCGTATTTCATTCAGATATCATCTCTCATGAATATCTAAAATCTACAAACTAAATTTCTTGAATGTCTTTGCAGATGGCATGTTCACATCATCGAAAGGCCGACGCAGCCGATCGAACCAGGTTCAACCCTGCCGCACAAAACCCAGTGCGGCTAAAATGCAAGGACAAGGCAATGAAGGTTCTTATCGTTCTCACCTCACACGAAACGCTCGGTAATACAGGGAAAAAGACCGGCTTCTGGTGGGAGGAACTCGCTGCGCCCTACTACGTCTTCAAGGATGCGGGCGCCGAGATTACGCTCGCGTCTCCGAAAGGCGGGCAGCCGCCGCTCGACCCCAAAAGCGACGAGCCGATGTTCCAGACAGATCTGACGCGGCGGTTCAGCGTCGATGAGGAGGCCGAGGCTCAGCTCGCCCGGACTGTGCGTCTCGATAGCGTCGATCAGAAAGACTTCGACACGGTCTTCTACCCCGGTGGCCACGGCCCAATGTGGGACCTTGCCGAAGATCAGACGTCAATCCGTCTAATCGAATCTTTCATCGCGGCCGGCAAGACGATTGCGCTCGTCTGCCATGCTCCGGGTGTCCTGCGCCACGTTAAGAACCCCGATGGCACTCCTTTTGTCGAGGGTCGCTATGTGACCGGGTTTACCAACACGGAAGAGGACGCGGTCGGATTAACCAAGGTTGTGCCATTTCTCGTCGAAGAGGAATTGATCGGCCTCGGCGCGGTGTTTTCGAAGGTCAAGGATTGGGGTGTCCACTCGGTCGTGGACGGCCAACTGATCACCGGTCAGAACCCAGCGTCCTCCAGCGAGGCTGCCGAAGCTCTTGTGGTCGCAGTCAGCCGGTACAGAACGAACGCCGCGTGACAATGACGACGTTTGGGGCACATCGTTGGTAAAGCCGGCGATAGTGCCCCAAAGGGATGCATGTCTTTTCCTTGGCTTTTGTCATCCGCTTTTTTGAGGAGCACATCATGAAGGTCATTATTGTCGGCGTCACCGGAGGTGTCGGTCTCCGGGTCGCGAGACGTCTAACCGCTCAGGGTCATCAGGTAACCGGGATGGTTCGCCGCGCCGAGCAGGCAAGTAATCTTGAGCGTGAAGGAATTGCGGCTGTCATCGCGGATGTGGCAACAGATATGGTCGCGACACTCGCAGATCTTGTCAGAGGCCAAGATGTCGTTCTGTTCACGGCCGGTGCCGGAGGGAGGGACGGCCCAGAGGCGACAGTCGCTGTCGATGGCGATGGGCCATCAAGAGTAGCCGCGGCCATGAAGGTTGCCAAAGTGAGCCGCCTTTACCTCGTTTCGGTCTTTCCGGAAGCATGGCGCGAGCGGCGAATGGATGAGGATTTCGAACAGTACATGGTCGAAAAAAGAAGGCGGAAACCCAGATCACCCTTACTGATCTCGACTGGGTCATTCTCCGACCTTCTGCCCTTATCAATGAACCCGGCGTCGGCATGGTAGACCTGGGACTTGCCAAGGTCCACCGGGAAATCCGTCGTGACGACGTCGCCGAAACACTCATCGCACTGATGGAGCGCCCCGGAATCCGCCGCACCATTTTGGAGGTTACAGGTGGCGAGATACCGATCGCCGAAGCAGTGACCGCCGCGTTTCAATCCGAACTCAGTACATCGTGAGCTCTATGCCGCCGGGCGCTTTCGTGCAGATTGTCCGACCTTGAGGCCATTCCGCCTGCCGATACCCGGCGGGCGGAGCTCCACGGACTACGGTCATTTCGGCTGCCGTGCGCCTCAACAGAGATAGCTGATTGCGAGCCGATATGCATCTCATCCTCAGGCGAACACCTCTTTGCGGGCACCCGGATTACAAGGGGCGACATGCGGTGTGCTCAGCGATGGCGACATTATCGAAATCTTTTCTTGATTCAATCCGAGCAGAGCAACGATACAGTCCGGCAGGAACCGATGGCATGGGCAACGACCCTCGTTCCGCTCGGATTGCTGTTCTTCATCTTTTCAACAAACTCGTCCCGAATGCGAGTACTGTTGTATTGATAGATATAGGTGACTTCAGGTTTGAAAGACGAGACCGCTTCGATGGCATCGTCGACGCCCAGTGCATAGGGCGGATAGAGCGGCAACAAAGCGATATCGATATCTTTCAGTTGTCGCATTTCCGGGACTGCGTCTGATGATCCGGCTATATAAATTCTTCGCCCATCCACGCTTACAACATAACCATTGCCGCGCCCCTTTGGATGCCATTGCGCGGACTGATCCGTGAGTCCGTAGGCGGCAGTAGCCTCGATGTGGATCGCACCAGGTTCAGATGCCATACCATTTGCAAGCGGGATTGCCTTGCTTCTCAAGTTTGCCGGAAGCTGCTCCATCACAAATGGCGGCACGACGAGCTGCGTATCACCGCCGACGAGCTCTTCCAACGTATTCGCATCATAGTGTTCGTAGTGCTCATGGGAGACGAGGATTACATCGGGCGCAAGATGGCTAGCATATCTGGATTTGCCTCCGGTCGGATCGGTGTAGATTATGCCGCCTGGCGTTTCGATCACCACACTCATCTGCTGGACCTGCGAGACGGTGATATTTCCGGTATCCGAGCTGAAGATATCGTGCGGTGTGTCCTCCGCCTGCGCCACCAAACCCGAGAATGTGGCGCCAGCGGCGATCAGAACTAAACCAATGCCAATAAGGCAAAACCTTAATTGAGTGCGCATCACCCCTTCTCCCTGTTGTCTGAATTAGAATGCAGGACACCTTGCGCGCCCACAGGATTTGGGAGCGAGCAGGGCTGGCCTGGCCGTGATTTACAGCGCTACTGCTGGGCGGATTGGCCCAGTTCGCGTTTGAGGGTGGCGCGTAAGATCGCTGCGTCGTCGCTCGGAGTCAGATTGAACAAGCGGCGGTAGTCACGATTGAATTGAGAGATGCTCTCGTATCCAACGTCGTAGGCAACAGAGGAGATGGTATTGGCACCCGACAGCACGCGTCGAGCTTCCTGGAGCCGCACTCGCTTCTGGAACTGCACGGGCGACAGCGATGTCACTGCCTTGAAATGCCGATGGAAGCTGGGAACGCTCATATTCGCCTGCGCCGCAAGGTCGGAGATGCTCAGCACCTCCGAGATGTTCTCTCTGATCCAGGCTGTCGTTCTGCCGATGCGCGCGGCGTGCCCGTTTGCAAAGGCGAGTTGGCTCAGAAGAGGGCCATGTTCGGTATGGAGCAAACGCCACACGATCTCGCGCCGGATCAAGGGGGCCACGACCGGAATATCACGGGGACGCTCGATCAGCGACACGAGTCGGATGATCGGGTCGAATAGGTCCGGGTCGAGCGTGTATTTCCCCGCGATCTGGTTGTCTGGCGCTTTCGCACGGTGACTGGATTGCTCACGAAGGAGATCGGCGACGACCGCGGGATCAATCTCCAGATGAATGGCAAGATAGGGAGCCGAGGGATGAGCTTCGGTGACTTGAGACGTAACCGGAACATCCGCGGCACATAGCAATGACTCGCCAGCTGCGTAGTGGAAGGGAGTTTCTCCCACCATCATCTCCTTGACACCTCTTCCTACCAGCCCGAATGACGGCTGGTAGATCGAATGGCCGACCTCGGACGGAGAATCTGTGCGCCCGACCTTCAATCCCGGAATGGGAGTGACATAGTCATACCGCGCATGATGCTCGATGACCGAAAGCAAATCGGAGAATGTTGGCTTTCTTACCGGCATCAGACTTCCTCCAACACGTGCTCGATACGTAACGGAAGATCACGCAGCCGCCGCCCCGTGGCATGATATACGGCATTCGCGATCGCGGCCGCCATCCCGACGGTTCCCACCTCGCCGACACCTTTGACGCCAGCGGCGTTGACCAGATTGTCCTCTTCGGGGACCATGATAGCTTGTATATTGGAAATATCGGCATTCACCGGCAAGAGGTAGTCGGCGAGGTTTGCGTTGATGTAACTGGCGTTGCGCGTATCTATCTCTGTTCCTTCGTGGAGGGCGGAACTGATACCCCAGATCATCCCGCCAACAAGCTGGCCGTGGGCCGTGCGCGGATTGATGATGCGCCCTGCAGCAAACGCGCCGACTGCGCGTGACACGCGAAGCTCGCGTGTTCTGGCGTGTATCCGGACCTCCACAAACTGCGCTCCGAAGGCCAATTGAACACGGTCAGGCAGATGGACACCCCCGCTCATTGCGACTCTCCCCCTATACATGCCCTGGACGCTTTCTGGCGGCAGGCCATGAGCGCGCGTTTCGGCAAACTCTTCGATCGAACCTAGACCGAATGCCCGCATCGCGGTGATCACATCCGCGTTGGCCAACCCATCGGTTTGCAGCCGACGGCGGATCGCCTCGCAGGCGGCCATGATTGCGGGTGCGAGACTTGCCGTTCCGGCTGATCCGCCCGCAACGATTGTCGGCGGCAGATCGGTATCGCCAAGCGACACGGTGACGTTCTCTATCGGCACCCCAAGCTGCTCGGCGGCAACCTGTGCCATCATCGTGTACATGCCTTGCCCAAGTTCATGCCCGGCACTCGAAACGTGGACGCGCCCATCGGAACTGAGCCGCACACGTGCGGCCGAATTGCCAACTTGTGTCGGATAAAACGCGCCGGCGCATCCCCAGCCGAGCAGCCAGTCTCCATCGCGCATCGATCCCGGCACAGCGTTTCTTCCTTTCCATCCGAAGGCTGCGCCTGCAGCATCAAAACACTGCATCAGCGATCTGCTCGTATAAGGTAGACCGGCGATCGGCTCGACTGTGGTGTCGTTGATGCGCCTCAACTCGATGGGATCCACCTTGAGTGCATAGGCGAGCTCATCCAGCGCGCTTTCAAAAGCGAACGCATAAGGAACTTCCCCCGGACCGCGCATGAAGCCTGGCGTCGAGCGATCTGCCTTTACCACATTGACCCGAGCCTCGATGTTCGGGCACGCGTAGAGCCGGACCGTGATCGCGTTTCCGCCAAGCGCCAGCACGTCTGCGCGTGAGGTGACTTCCCAGCCTTCGTGCCTGCCGGCGATTAGCCGACCGTTCCTGTCGGCTGCCAGCTGCACGTGATGCTTGGTCTCCGCCCTGTATGCCGACAGAAAGAAGCCCTGCTCACGCGTTGCGACAAGCTTGACGGGTCGGCCGATCCGGCGAGCAGCGATCGCAACCAGCACCGTGCGCTGCGTCAGGAACCCTTTTGCTCCGAAGGCTCCGCCGACATAGCGGTTGATGACCCGAATGCGCTCTGGATCAATACCCAGCTGTTCTGCCAGACCAAATTTGATGTTGTTGAGATACTGCCCCGGCTCGTAGACGGTCAGATGATCACCATCCCAGACGCATTGGGTCGCGAATAATTCCATCGCGTTATGGTGTTGCACCGGTGTCGAATAGCGCGCGTCGATCTTCACCGCAGCATCGGAATATGTTGTCTTGAAATTGCCAACACCGAGGCTCATCGGTTCTAGCGGTACCGTTTCGGAACCGGGAGAGCCGAAGCTCGAGGCTGGCTCGGACACCTCGTAGGCGGCATTGATCGCGCCCGCCGCTTCGCGCGCAATTTCGTAGCTTTCTGCCACGACCATGGCGACTGGCTGGCCCCAATAGGCGACCTGCGCGGAAGCCAGCGGACGAACGGAGTCCGCCACATATCCTCCGGAATATAATGCCTCAGTCTGTCTGACACTATCGCCAACGGTCTGGTGGGTCAGAATGTCAATGACGCCGGGGATGGCTTTTGCGCCGATGAGATCGAGTGATTGGATCACACCACGCCCGATCCGGCTCGTCAGAAGATAAGCATGCGCCGTGTTCGCAAGCTTAACGTCGCTGGCATAGGTCGCGGTTCCGTTGACTTTCTCGAGTGCCTCATAGCGACGATAAGGCTGTCCCATCGTACCGGTGGCCTGTGGAAATAAAGTTTCAGCCACGACGTACCTCCATTGCTGCGGTTTCAAGGAGTGCCCGCACGATCGCAGACTGCCCGACGTTGATCTTGAATGCATTGTGAGATAGAGCGATAGAGCCCGTGAATGCGGCTCTCGCGGCTTGTATTGCGGATGCCTCATTCAATACTCTTCCACGCAAATGTTCTTCCGCATCGAATGCGCGCCAGGGGACAGTCGCGAGCCCGCCCAAAGCGATCCGGGCATCGTTGACGACATCGCCTTCCAACTCCAGTGCAACGGCGACTGACGCGACAGCGAATTCGTAGGACTGGCGATCGCGAACCTTCACGTAGCGCGAACGGCGGCTCCAAGAACCGGCCGGCACGAGTATTTCCGTTATGATCTCGCCTTCTCGTAGATTGGTTTCCAGATGTGGCGTGCTGCCGGGTAATAGATGGAGCGAGGCGAAGGGCATGCTTCTTGCGCCATCCGGACCAATAAGCGTTACTGCCGCATCCAGCGCCATGAGGGCTTGGGCGAAGTCGCCGTGGTAGGTTGCAACGCAGTTCTCGCTCGTACCGAACACTGCATGCTGGCGATTGGCGCCGTCGATCGCCGCGCATCCGCTGCCCGGCAGCCGCTTGTTGCAGGCCGTCCATGACGGATCACGGAAATAGGCGCAACGGGTTCGCTGCAGCACATTTCCGCCAAGCGTCGCCATATTGCGCAATTGTGCGCTTGCGGCGAGCGCCAGGCTCTGCGCGATGACGGGAAAATGGCTGATGACATCGGGATGATCGGCAGTGGTCGCCATTTTGGCGAAGGCGCCGAGACGCAGCACAGAGCCGTCGAAGCTGATCGTCGAGAACTCGCGGGCGGACGGATTGAGGTCGACGATGCGGCCTGGCCGCATGACATTCAGCTTCATCAGATCGATCAGCGTTGTGCCGCCAGCAAGGAAGGCCGCTGTCAGGTTAGGATTTCGGGACTGATCTCTTGCGCCAGCAACGATTGCCTCGGCAAGCGACGCTGGTCGGGAATAATGGAATGGCTGCATCTCGTCATTCTCCCATCTGTTCGCGCGCCTGCGAGATCGCGGCGACGATGTTGGGATAGGCAGCGCATCGACAGATATTGCCGCTCATATACTCGCGGATCTCATCAGGGCTTTCGGCATGCCGCTCATGGACACAACTGACCGCCGACAGGATCTGGCCGGGTGTGCAGTAACCGCATTGAAACGCATCGTGGTCGATGAAAGCCTGCTTCATCGGATGCAGGCCTCCATCCACGCCGTTCAATCCTTCGATCGTCACCACGTTGCGCCCCGGAGCGCTTACAGCCAGTGTCAGGCAGGCTAATTCGCGCCGCCCGTCGATCAGGACCGTGCATGCACCGCATTGCCCGTGATCACATCCTTTCTTTGCCCCTGTCAGGCCGATGTCTTCACGCAATGCATCGAGCAATGTCATTCTTGTATCGACGTCGAGGTGGTGGGAGCGCTCATTGACCCGCAGCTCAACGCGCGTTTTAGCGCGGGCATCGCTCGCGATGGGATTTTCAGTCGCGCCAGCTGGTTCGCTTCGGGCAATCAAAGGGGCGGCGCTTGTCAAAGCTGACCCGATGAGGAACCTCCTGCGGCCCGTAGATGGTGTTGCAATCTTCTCTTGCATATCGGTCATCGCGGCGCTCCCTGCGACTGGTCTGGATTTTCAAAGGATTCCGTGTGCCGACTGGAGCTGCTCCTTGAAGGACAGGCCGGACAGCGAACCCGCCCTGATTGCAGCCGATAACGCGAGTGGCAGCTATGCAATTACTCTCAACATCCGGCACGATGTAATCAAAACGTGTTCAGCCGATTTGGGTGGCCGGCTGAGATTGAAGCATTACGCAACGATAGAAAGCGCGCAGCATCTGATCTCAATTTCCGTATCTTCAAGTCATGACGTCAGGTGTCATTCATAATCTTTGGAGATGTTCAAAATGTCAGTCTTTCAATCTTGCTCATTCGTGACGCTCGCATTGGTCGTTGTTGTCGGATGGGCTGCTCATGTGTCGAAGTGCGATTCGGAAAAAAGGCAATTGCGCATGAAGGAACTGTTCAGGCTGAGCTCCGCAGCGGCGCCTGAAACAGTCTGCGCCGGGCTCAGGTGGGAATCTCAGGCGTGAGGGGGGCACCAGGCTACTTTTGCTTATTTTGCCGGAGAGCGCCGTCCGCTCGCCGGTTATCGCCAGACCGACCCGCAGCTTTGGTGAAGCCCCGCTGCAAGTCGCAGGCCGCCAATCGTGGCTCGCATCTCCGGCGCCGGTTTAGATTATCGGGCAATTTATTGATAGAAAACGCGTAACTCCCGGTGAAGGTTCGTTCCTATGTACTGAGAACTGGCGCTCGATAGCGCACTGGTCATTCATTGGAGCAGGACGACATGTTGGAACAGAAATTTCGCGTCGGGATCATCGGCGCAGATACACAGGCAAGCTGGGCTGGTGCATCCCACATTCCTGCGCTGCAAGCACAGCCATCGTTGGTTCTCGCCGCTGTTGCAACCCGCCGGGAAGAGAGCGCGCGGGCAGCGGCGGCCGCGTTCGGTACAGATCTCTGGTTCTCCGATCCCTACGCCATGATCCGTCACGACGATATAGACGTCGTCACCGTTGCCGTGAACGTTCCAGCTCATAAAGAACTGGTGCTGGCAGCTCTTCAAGCTGGCAAGGCTGTCTACTGTGAAGCACCTCTTGGAGCAACCTTGGCGGAAACCGCCGAGATGACCAAAGCCGCAGGATCCTTGCACACGGCTATCGGCCTTCAGGGCCGTTTGAACCCATCGGTCCGACGCGCATCCGAGCTTGTTTCTTTCGGGAAGATCGGACGGCTTCTGTCGGCGCGAGTAAGTGCCACGACGTTCGGATACGGACCGCAATCGACCAAGGCTTACGACTACTTTAACAAGAGAGCCTCAGGCGCCAGCTTCATGACGATCACGACAGGTCACGTGCTGGATGTCATTGAAGCCGTGATCGGCAAAATCACGGAAGTGGATGCACGGACCGAGCTCCTCTGGCCATCTATCGAAATTGTCGATACGAGCGAAACATCTGTCCGCGACATTCCCGATCACCTCGACATGATCGCGAAAACCGCAAGCGGTGCCTCTGTCTCCGTCCAGGTTCTGGCAGGCGTGCCTGCGCAGGAGGCGCACTTTGTTTTCGAGATCCGTGGATCGGACGGTTGGCTGAAATTGACGGGTAACCATCTCGCCGGCGTTCAGGTCGGCGATCTCGTCCTCTCCGCCAGCGTCGATTTTGCCGATCCCGACAGACCTGTCGCCACAGGCGTTGGTCCAACCGCAGCACCATTCTGGGCGGGTGCTGCTCTTAATGTCGGCGAGGTCTATGCCGCTCTGGCACGCGACCTTCTGGCCGGTACTTACAACACGCCGGGTTTCGCCCACGCTCTCCATAACAGTCGTCTCGTTGAGGCCGTCGAACGAGCTGCCCTCACCGGCGAACGCCAGCGCGATTTTTCCTGATCAAGATGTCCGGCTCTTATGGCAGCGCCGGACATTCCCCTCGTCCGCCTTGGGCTTCGGCTGCGACGGAAGTCCTCTAATCAACTGAAGGGGAAGCCAATGCGAATGCGCAAGCTTGGCGAGAGTGGCCTGTTCGTGTTGGAGATGTGCTTTGGTGCGATGACATTTGGCGGAACCGACGGCATCTGGGGTCAGGTAGGAAAACTCGGCCAGGAGGACGCCGATGAACTGGTCATCGCTACGAAAGTCGCCTCGGCCATGGGCGATGGCCCGAACCGACGCGGAACGTCGCGTGGACATATTCTTCACGAAGCTCGAGCAAGCCTTAACCGGCTCGGTCTCGACTATGTCGATCTCTATCAGATCCACGCTTTCGATCCTTCAACTCCGATCGAGGAAACGCTCGAAGCACTCGACACGCTCGTCCGTTCCGGCGACGTGCGTTACATCGGATTGTCGAATTGGGCTGCGTGGCAAATCATGAAGGCGACCGGAATCACCCGAGCACGGCATCTAGCGCCGATCACCTCTCTACGGGCTTACTATACGCTTGTTGGTCGTGATCTGGAGCGTGAGATCGTCCCGCTTACAACTCTGAACGGATCGACTGATGGTCTGGAGCCCGCTCGCCGGCGGGTATCTGACCGGCAAATACTCGGGTGAAGCCAGCAGCGTTGGCGGCTGGCAGGTGAAACTGGACTTCCCGCCAATCGATCGCATCCGCGGCGAGCCACTCCTGGACGTGTTGAGGACCATCGCGACGAAACATAGTCATCAGCCTCACCGGCTAGAACAGAGGCATTCATGCAATGGATCCAGGATGATCTTCCGACCTTGCCTTGGTAGCTCCGTCACAGCCCGGAGAGTTTCAACGTCGCTTCCGAGTATCTAGCGCCTTCAATTTTAAACAGCGAAGCCTTGTCCAAAACTGCCAGTCAGTCGACAGTGATGATGATCGAATTTCCTTTTGCTCGGCCATCACCAGGCACTTAAGGCCCCAGTCGCCATGTACCCGATCTTACTCAAGCGCTGGTGAAAAGCTCGGCGGTATAGAATTTCTCCGGCGCCAGCGGCTTCTTCACCGTACCAAACTCCTGGAACATCTTGTTGAAGTCCGTGAGCCATTTGTTGACGGTGCCATCCTTCGTGAATGCATCCAATTCCTTGGCAGTGAGCATCTTGCGGCTGCGCGCTACCTTTTCGGTTGCCTCCTTGGGGGCATTCAGGAAAGCCGTTGTAATCTCGATGGAATGGTCCAGATTGGCTGCCCGGTAATCCATAGCTTTCTTCATTACCCGCAGAAATTTCTTCACCATATCAGGATTCTGCTCGACGATCTCATTGCGCGCCACGAACGTGTTGATGAAAGATGTCTGCGGATAGAAGTCCTGGTTCGAGGCAAGTTCCTTCATGTCGGGCACACGCGGCTTCATTGTATCGATCAGCGGATACCAGATGCCGGCGCCATCGATCTGCTTGGAGGTGAAGGCGGCGACGACCGTGGCCGGATCCATCGGCACCATCTGGATATCGCTGATCGTCATGCCCGCCTTCGTCAACGCCATACGCAGGATCATGTCGCCTGATGTACCCTGCGGCACACCGACCTTCTTGCCTTTCAGATCCGTCATCGATCCAATGCCGGCCTGGACGATGACGCGATCGGAAAAACCGATATCGTTGACGCCGACAACCTTTGCCCTGCCACTTGCCGGAAGCCAGAGCGCGCCTGGTCCGATCGTGCCGAAATTCAGGCTACCCGCCCCCATCGCCTGGATCTGGATAGGCCCGTTGGTAAAGACCTTGACCGACGGCTCAATACCTTCGGCTTCCCAGAACTTTTGCTCCCTGGCGATGGCCAAGACACTCGCATTGGGAAAATCGGCGATATAACCGATGCTCATGTCGGCAGACTGGGCGCGGGCGCGTCCGCCGATGGAAAATACGCTTACGGCGGCAGCTGTCGCCGCCGTGCTCATCAATGTCCGTCTCGTCAGCATGGTCATTCCTCCTTTGACAGGCTGATGGAGTATCGATGCAATCAGGCAGCTGCAGCCGGATGATATACGGACCGCCATACCTCGTTACGCAATGCAGAAAATTCCGGCGACAACCTGATATCCTCGGTTCGCGGATAGGGCAGGTCGACGTTTACGACCTTGTGGAGCCGGCCAGGCCGAGCCGCCATGACCACAACCCGGCTGGCGAGATAAACCGCCTCGTCGACGTCATGGGTGATGAACATCACCGTGCGGCGTTCTTTGCTCCACATGGTGAGCAGTTGATCTTGAAGCTGTACGCGCGTCAAAGCATCGAGTGCTCCGAATGGCTCGTCCATGAGCAGGATTTTCGGATTGACGGCATAAGCGCGCGCAATGGCGCAACGTTGCTTCATCCCTCCGGACAGCATCTTCGGCAGCGAATTGGCGAAATCGGTAAGGCCGACCAGATCAATGAAATGGTCAGCAATCTGCCGTCGCTCCTGTTTCGGATGGCCGGCGATCTTCAGTCCGAACTCCACGTTTTCCCGGACGCTCAGCCAGGGAAACAAGGCATACTGCTGGAAAATGACGCCGCGTTCCGGTCCTGGCCCTTTGACCGGGACATTATCAACCAGCACCTGGCCGGTGGTCGGCGGTGTCAGCCCGGCGGCGATGTTCATGGCCGTCGACTTGCCGCAGCCGGACGGCCCAACCACGGTGATGAATTCGCCGTCCTGAATGTCAAGGGTCAAGCCCTCAAGCGCCGTAAAGGATATCTGGCCAGCGATCTCGAAAGTCTTTCGGACGTTGCGGAAGGATATCTTGGGGGTCATAACTTCTCCTGCCAGGCGGTCAGCATAGTATCGATTGCCATGACGATCCGGTCCATGATGAGACCCAGAATGCCGATCGAGATGAGGCTGACGAAGATCGTTGGAAGGTCGTAATAGAGCTGCGCCTGCTGCATGCGGAAACCGAGGCCGGATTGCGCCGCGATCAGCTCGGCTGCAACCACCGTTGCCCAAGACGAACCGAGACCGATACGCACTCCAACCATAATGTAAGGCAGCGAGGCAGGCACGATGACCCGACGAAAGATGGTGAAATCGTTGGCACCAAGCACCCGGGCCGCATTGATCAGCGTCTTGTCGACGCCGATAACGCCCTGGTAGGTGGCGACGACGCTGGATAGAAACGACGCAAGGAAAATGACGAAAATCTTCGGTGTTTCCTCAATGCCGAGGGTGACGATGGCAAGCGGAATGATGGCAAGCGGCGGTATGGTGCGAAAGAACTGCACGTAAGGCTCGATAATGGCGCGAGCGATCTTGTACCAGCCCATCAGGAAACCAACCGGAATTGCAACGGCAATTCCGAGCGCAAAGCCGGTAAAGACACGTGCCAGGCTTGCCAGCGCATCCGACCACAAGAGACCATTTTCAGCCTGGATCATGGCCTGGTTGGCGACGGCGAGCGGCGTCGGCAGGCCAACAACGCCGGATGACGTTACCAGCGCCCAGGCCGCAACACCGACAATGACGGCAAGGATGTTGATTGTCAGCATACCGAGAGGCTGCGACAGCAAGGATGGGCGGCTTGCCCTCTGCGAACTTTTTTCTGTGTCTGCCAATGCCAAGATCACTCCTCCCAGGTGTTCGCCAGCCTCACATCTCTGTTCAAATCAACGTGCCGCTGCCATCACATCCCGCGTCTTGAAATTCGATTCGATCAGCCAGTCACGCATCACGTCCAGCAGTTCGCGTTTGCGGTCTGCGTAAGCTGGATCGCTCCACAGGTTGCATACTTCCTTTGGATCACTTTCGAGATCGAAGAGCTGTCCATCCTCCGATCCCTTGAAATGTACCAGCTTCCATCTGTCGGAGCGCACGCCGGTTATGAATTCGACACCGGCTGCCATGGCGACATCACCGATCTGTTCGCAGAACACATGTGACCGGGGAACCCAATCCTTGCCTTCCAGCGCCGACTTGAGGCTTTTTGCCTCGAACGTCGCAGGCGAAGTAATGCCAGCATAGTCCAGGATGGTTGGGCCGAGATCGAAGAGCTGGCAGAGCCCTTCGATGGCGCGCCCGCCTTCAAAGCGACCGGCAGTCGACCAGATGATGGTCGGCACGCGCGTGACGATATCATACATCGACCACTTCTGGATCAAGCCATGCTCGCCAAGGCATTCCCCATGATCGGAGGTGAAGATAACGATAGCGTCTTCGAGATACCCCCGCTCCTTCAACGATTCCAGCAACTCCCCCACCTTCTCGTCGATCAGGGTCACATTGCCGAGATAATGCGCCCACAGACGCTGCATCTGGTCCTCGGTCGGATCAAGACTCCAGACGACGGAATCGTGGTCGATATCAACGTCGTGCTGGCGCTTATCCTTCAGTTCCTGGTGCAAACTCTCAAGCTCATCCCTACTTGGCTTGGGCAACGGCAGATCGTTGCGCTTGAGATAGGCGTCAGAGTAGCGTTTTGGTGGGTCAAACGGCGGATGCGGGCCGGGAAACCCGACCTGCAAAAATAGCGGCTCGGTTGGTGGGTAGGTCTCTACCCACCATTTGGCCATGTCCCCAACGAAAGCGTCGGAATGCAGTTTTTCCGGCAATTCCCAATCGAAACAGCCAAGACTGTCACGGTAATCCTGGCGCTTGCGATAGGTCTCTCGCTGCTGCTTGACGAGACCATTGGCGGCCAGCGCTTTGTCCCACTCATCGAAATACCAGCGCCCCTCCATGTAGCGGTCCTTGTTCTCCACAACATAGCGTTCGTGAAACCCGGAATCCGAATTGTAGGGAATGGTATGCATTTTGCCGACATTGACGCAGCGGTATCCGGCGTCGCGCAACTGCTCCACCCACGTATGCTGCCATTTCTGACCATTTGCCAGAACGCCGGTCGTGTGCGGATAGTAGCCGGTAAACAGGCTTGCCCGAGACGGCACGCAGCTCGGCGCCGTTATATGGCAATTGGTCAGAGTCACGCCTTTCTCCACCAACGCGTCGAGATTGGGCGTATTCGCATAGGGAAAACCGAGCGCGGCGATTGAATCGTATCGCTGCTGATCCGTTATGATCAGAATGATGTTCGGCCTGTCAGCCATCAAATATTTCTCCTCCACGCGACCGAGTTCCGGTGACGTCTCGCGCATCCGAAAGGCTATTCTCCTCCGCCTTCCACTTGCCTTATGTCAAAAACGATGGCACAAAGTTATCGCTAACGCAACGATCACTCTTGATCTTTTTGACATCTGCAAATTGGGGCAATCGAGGTCATGAAGCGGGGAACGCAAGAAGGGGAGGCACGGCCGGTGCCCACGCTGGCCTCGATCGCACAAAGGGTTGGTGTTTCGGTCAATACAGTGTCGCGGGCACTCAGGGCGCCGAACACCGTCCGGGCAGACTTGCGCAAGCGCATCAATGTCGCGATGGAGGATCTTAATTACGTGCCGAACCGCCTTGCCGGTGGTCTCTCCGGCACAAGAACCGATATCGTCGGCGTGGTCGTCACATCCCTCTATTACTCGGAATTCGCCAGCATCATCGACACGATGCAATCCGAACTTCTCGAAAGTGGCCTGCAGGTCATGTTGGCCAACACCCGCTACAACCCCGATCAGGAAGTAAAGCTCGTCCGTTCGCTCTTGAGCTGGCGCCCGGCTGCCATGGCGGTGATCGGCATCGATCATCCCCCGAAAGTCATCGAGCTTCTGCAGGCATCCGGCATTCCGATCATCGAGATGTGGGATACCGGTGGTGTCGTCATCGATACAGTTGTCGGCTTCGATCATGAAGCCGTGGGAAGGGCTCAGGCTAGGCATCTGATCGAAATGGGATATCGGCAACTGGCTTTCGTTGGCAGCCTGCGGGAAAACGACAGGCGTGCTCAGAAACGTCTTCGTGGACTGGAACTGGAGGCTAAAGCCGCCGGCCTGCCCACTGTCGCGCGCATGACGGCACAACAGGGCGGAAGCCCCGATCTCGGAGAGGCATTGGCGGAAGATCTGCTGCGGCTCCGCCCTGAGGTAGACGCGATAGCCTGCAACAGCGATGTCGTCAGTTTTGGTGTCCTGCGTGCGCTTGCCCGGCTGGGCAAAAGCGTTCCCGAAGACATTGGCGTGATCGCCTTCGGTGACAACGAGGCTGCTGCTTGCATCACACCATCTCTGTCGACCGTACGGCCAGATCGTGAAAGCATCGGTCGGCTGACCGCACAAGCGATCGTCTCCCGCATCAATGGCGGTGAACCGACCAGAATGGATGTTCACTGGCAACTCGTGACGCGACAGAGCACGGCGCGTAACCGGACTTGAAAACGACCCGGTCCACGAACATCCTCATCACTCTCCGCCTTGCCGAGCATCGCTCATGGGTGTGCGGCCGGAATTTGCACCGAGCCTCACGCTCGCAAGGGTCCAGCCTTGCGTCTTTATTGCGCTTTCTATCCGCCATTTGAGGATGGCATTGATCAGCTTCCTCTTGGTTTCTTCGTGGGCCGGGTCATCCCAGAGATTGTTCATTTCTGTCGGATCAGCATCCATGTCGAACAACTGCCCCTCGTCGCTATCGACGAAATGCACCAGCTTGTAACGCCGGCTGCGGATCATCGTCATGAATGTCGTACCGCTGAATATCCGGTCGCCGGCATGTTCGGAGAACACGTAATCGCGCGGCGCGCAATCTTCTCCACGCAGGTAGGGCATCAACGATTGCGCCTCCATCCAGTCCGGCACCGCCAAGCCGGCCATTTCCAGAACCGTGGGGGCAAAATCAAATAGCGAGACAAGATCCTCAACCAACCTGCCTTGCGCGACCCGTCCAGGTGACCAGACGATTGCCGGCACCCGCACGCTGTGCTCGTACATCGACCATTTCTGGCTGTGACCATGATCGTTGAGACTGTCGCCATGGTCGGAGGTAAAGATGATGATCGTATCGTCCAGCACGCCGCGGCGTTCGACTGCTTCGATCAATTTGCCGATTTGCGTGTCGATCATCGAGACATTGGCGAAATAGTGCTGCCGCTGGCGTCGCAATTGTTCCGGCGTAGGATCGGGCAGATGCACGACGGCATCGTGATCGACCGCCAGATGTTGAGCGCGCAGCTTCTTCAGAGCATTTGGCTGCGCATCAATGTCCTCCCTATTGAGGATCGGCTCGGGCAGAGCGGCATCCGCATAGATGTCAAGATATTCCTGAGTAGGGTCATAGGGCGGATGCGGCCCTGGAATACCGATCTGCAGGAAAAAAGGCTCGTTTCCGGAATAGGTATCCAGCCACATCTGCGCGAGTACAGAGACAAAATTGTCAGAATGCAGATCCTCCGGAAGGTTCCAGACGAATGCCCCGAGTGACGAACGATAATCCTCACGCCGGCGATACGTTACCCGGCTCGGCTTTTCGAAACCACGCGTCCAGATCGCCTTGTCCCATTGATCGAGATAGAACGGCAGGCGTGGCGTTGCACGATCCTTGTTTTCCACCACATGACGCTCATGGAACCCGAAAGAATCCTCGAAAGGCGATGTATGCATCTTACCGATGTTGACGCAGCGATAGCCAGCTTCATCCAGCAATTGCACCCAGCTGAAGGCCCAAGTTTCGTCGTTGCGAAAGACGCCATTGGTATGCGGATAGACGCCGGTGAAAAGGCTCGCGCGCGACGGCGCGCAGGAAGGCGAGGTCACATAGGTCTGGCGGAAATAGGTGCCTTCCCGCACCATGCGATCGAGGTTCGGCGTCTTCATGTAGGGAAAGCCGCCCGCCGCGATCGTATCGAACCGCTGCTGGTCGGTGATGACGAAGATGATGTTGGGCTTCTTGCTGGGTTCTGACACCGGTTCCTCCCTGTCCTGTCCCGCCTCGCTGCCGTCCTGACAGCCAAGCCATTTCAATGTTTTACGATCGTGCTATGCGTGACTGCGAAGTGTTCGTGGCATGAGGCAAACCAGCGATCCGATCGCAAGTGCGTCGAAGCTTGCAAGCAAATGGAAGACCTATGGCAACCGTCCTGATACCGGCTGCAACCGCGGCCTCGGCGAGGAGTTCGCGCTTCAATATGCAGCGAAGGGAGACCGGGTGATCGCAACCTGTCTCGATCCGGAGGCCTTCAGCCGAAAACACAATCTCGGCGCCAATGTCGAACCGGCCAGGCTCGACGTGACCGAGAGTGCCGCGAGCATGCGCGAAGTCATCGATCACTCCGGCCCACATCAGACCGGCACCTTCTACAACTACAATGGCCAAATCCTCCCCTGGTAGCGGACCTTCACGACGGCAGGACGTCATAGGCGATGCGGAAACCGGTATTGCTCGAAGCGCTGTCGGCCGAAAGCCCCATGCGGGCGGCGATCCGGTAGCGGTAGCAATAGCTCTTGTGGCAGAGAAACGAGCCGCCCTTCAGCACCTTGTCGGCGGACTTTTTTGCCTGCTCATTGCGGATCTTCGCCGCCTTTGACAGCGACCGCACCTTGAAGGCGTCGCCGCTCCATTCCCAGACATTGCCCGCGAGATTGTAGAACCCCGCTTCGGAGGGTTCGAAACTGCGTGCCGGGGCCGTGCCGAAATAGCCGTCCGCCAGCGTGTTGTGGCGCGGGAACTGCCCCTGCCAGATATTGCAGAAAATCGCCTCGTCGGTCGGCTCCGCGTCACCCCAGGGGTAGCGGCGGTGGCGGTTGCCGCCGCGGGCGGCATGCTCCCATTCAGCCTCGCCCGGCAGGCGGCCGCCGACCCAGGCGGCGAAGGCCATGGCATCGTTCCAGGAGACGTGGGTGACCGGGTGATCAAGCCGATCTTCGATCGAAGAGCTTGGCCCTTCGGGTTCTTTCCAGGTCGCGCCGTCGATGCGTGTCCACCAGGGCGTGTTGGCGACGCCGCCGGTGACCATTGCCTGATCCTTGAGAAGCGGAGAAAAGACCGCCGACATGCCGAACCGCTCGGACTCCGTTACGTGGCCGGTCGCCTCAATAAATTCGGCGAAACGGCGTACGGTGACGGTTTCCACCTCCAGATGGAAATCCTGCAGCAGGACCTTGCGCTCCGGCCCTTCGCCATCTCCGCTGATGATCGGATCATTGGTGCCGACAAAGCTCTCGCCGCCTTTTACCGCGATCGTCTCGGCAGGTCTTCCCGTCGCGGCAAGGCTGGAAGCCCCTGGCGGACTGCCTGCCTGCCCCTCTCGCCTTGCGGCCGAACAACATTCGCTCATGTTTGCTTTCCCGAAAGCGCCAAACGCGCCCTGAAACGACGACGCGGTCCGGTCTTCTCCGAAGCACGAGTCGGAGCGAGGATAGGAAAAAGGCACCCCCGCGTCGATGCCTGCCGGAAATGTCCGCGCCGTTTGTGCAGCCGATTCATGCCAGGACCACCGGCAGGGCGAGCGACAGCCCGGACATCAAAAGGAGAACGAATGCGAGGCGTCGCAAGGCTGCTGTCGAGAGACGCGGCGGCCAGCGTCTTGCTGCATAGGTGGCGACCAGCACTCCCGGCAGGCCGACCATTGCCCAGCCTGCAGCGTCGAGCGGCAAGGTCTCGGTGACGGCGACCAACAGGAGGCGGAAGATCGCATTGACCGCGAAAATGGCCACCAGTGTTTCGCGGATGGTTCGGTGTGGCAGGGGCTGGCGGTAGAAGTGATAGACCAGCGGGGGCCCTGCGGTGGAGAACATCCCGCCCATGATGCCGCCCAGCGCACCGAAGAAGGCGAAGCTCTGCGACGAAGACAGCTGCTCGCGCGCGTCCGGCCTGAAAACGAGCTGCAGGCTGGAGACGATGATGACGAGACCGAGCATCAGCCGCAACGCAGCGAGCGAGGACGATGCCAGGAGATCGAGCAGGACATAGCCGACGACGATCAACGGAATCGCGCCGAGAAGCGCGAGCAGAAACGGCCGCATGGCGATCTCGCGCCAGCCCTTGGCAAGAACCATCAAGGCGTTGGCAAGGGTCAGGAGGCTGACGATGACGGCAGCCTCCTGCAGGGGCATGAGCCCGGTCAGGGCAACCGCCCCCATCAGGAGCAGGCCGAAGGCAAAACCGGTCAGCGTCTGGAGATAGGCTGCCGCAAACGATAACAGTGCGAAGAGGATGATGCCGTCTGCCGGCATCACGACCGGCCGTTCGCGTGCAGCCGCATCGTCTCGAACGGTGAAAGCTGTTCGAGATCGGGCTCGACGCCCAGCCCCGACCCTCCCGGGAGCGCGACCGATCCGTCGCGGACGACCGGCCAGCGGGGCACGATCGCATCCCGTAGCGGGTTCGGATTGACGTCGATCTCCAGCATTCCGTCGCCACCCGCCGCCGCGAGGATGTGCGCCGAGGCGACGAGACCGATGCCGGCGCCGAGAAAATGCGGGCAATAGCGCCGCCCCGCCGAGCGCGCGGCGCGGGCCACCGCAAGGCAGCCGCTCGGGCCGCCCCATTTTGCCGCGTCAGGCTGGATGACCGAAAGACCGCCGGCATCGATGGCGGCCTGAAACGCGGCTTCCCCGATCAGGTTCTCACCGCCGGCAAGCGGGGTCGAGGTCGATCGGGACAGCTCGGCCCAGAGCGCATCGGGCGAATCCACCCGCACGGGCTCTTCCATCCAGCCGAGGCCGAGATTGTCGGTCGCCTTCAGGAAGGCGCGGGCCTGATCGGCGGAAAAGCCCTGATTGGCATCCGCGTGCAAGGTCTCGCCGGGGCGAAGGTCTTCATGCAGGCGGCGCAGAAGATCGAGGTCCCGGTCGAAATCGAAGCCAACTTTTACCTTGAAGTCTCGATATCCTGCGTTCCGTGCCTCCGCGACCATGCGCTCCGCGTCGAGGATATGAATGCCGCTCGCATAGCCGCGCACCTCGGCACTCGCATCCGCGGACATGGCTTGCGCCAGAGGCATTCCGCCGCGGCGCGCCGTCAGATCCCAATAGGCCATGTCGAAACCGGCGATCACCTGTGCATAGGGGCCGACTTCGCCGGTCTGCAGCACGAGGATCTCGGTCTTGGCGGTCAGGTCCTTCCAGACATCATGGGGCGCAGGCAAAGGCCGGCCGAGAACGCGCGGCGCGATATCACTGACAAGCAGGCGGGCGCGATGTTCGGCACCGCAGGCCGGCCAGTTGCACCAGATCTCGCCCCAGCCAACGGTACCCCTGTCGTCCTCGAGACGGACAAAGACGGCAGGACGATCGAGCATCGCGCCGAACGAGGTCGAGACCGGCTTTGCCAGCGGCACGCGAAAGACCAAGGCCTGCACCGAGCTTATCGTCACCGTATCGTGCATGTCTTCGATCTCCCTCTTCAGCCGGCGAGAAAACCGCCATCGACCGCGAATACCGTTCCGGTGGCATAGTCCGACGCGGGCATGCAGAGGAAGACGGCGGTTCCCGCCACTTCCTGCGGCTTGCCCCAGCGCTTCAGCGCTGTGCGGCCGGCGATGCGGTCGTGATGCGCCTGGTCCTTGCGTCCCTCGGCATTGATGGCCGTCTCGATATAGCCCGGCGCCACGGCATTCACCCTTATGCCTTCCTCGGCCCAGGCGAGCGCCAGCGCCTTGGTCAGCATCACGACGCCGCCCTTGCTGGCGCAGTAGGCGGGTATCCTCGGAAGTGCCGCGAAGGCATTCATAGAGGCGATGTTGACGATCGAGCCTTTGGAGGCTGCCAGATGTGACTTGAACGCCATGCAGATGCGGAACGTGCCGGTCAGGTTGACGTCCAACACCTTCTGGAACATCTCGATCTTGAACTCCTCGTCGCGGGCGAGGATGCCGGCGCAGTTGACCACGGCATCGACCCGTTCGAAACGGCCGGCGAACCGGCTGACCGCCTCGTCCGAGGTGACGTCGAGAATGTCGAGCGTGATGCCGTCCATGCCTTTGAGGCGGCAGCGATCGAGCGATGGCTGATCATGGCCGGTCACCGTCACTGTCGCCCCGCGCAGGTGAAACAGTTCGGCGATCGCCGAGCCTATGTCACCCGCCCCGCCGACGACGACGGCATGAAAGCCGGGCGGAAAACTGAACGGGTCCTGCACCATCTTGGCCTCGAATTTCTTTCACAGTTTTCGATATCGATCGGGCGCCGGTCCATCACAGCGCCCGATCGGCAGTCGGCTCACGCGGCTGCGTAGCTCTGGGCGAAATCGCCTTCACTCTTGATTGCCTGGAAAGCCGGTGCCGGCGCCTTCCAGCGCGGTGCCTTCTCGGCGGTCAAGCGGCTGAGGCTGTCGAGGACGGCAACACCTTCCTGCGCCAGCGACTTGCCGACGGCTGCGGTATCGGGAAAATGCGAACGGATCGAGTTGAGCCAGATCGTCCGGCCTGCGAGGAAGCCGCCGGCGCCTGCTGCGTAGGCATAATCGAGCACCAGCTCGAATTTCTCCGGCGCGGCACCGCCCGAGAGCAGAACCCACGGAATGCTGGCATCGGCGCAGATCTTGCCGACCGCGTCGAATTCCTTCTGCGCGGCCTTTGCGGCCTCGCTGCCGTCGCGGGCGGGCAGGCTGTTGGCAGCAAGCGGGCTTTCGAGCTTCAGGAGATCAACGCCATATTCGGGCTTGGCGAATTCGCGAACACTTTCGATCACCAGTTCCGGCAGCTTGGTCGGGGACTCCACGTAATCGGCCGTATGGCCGGCAGTTCCGAGGAACGGGAAGACCAATAGTTCGAGCACATAGGCGATGTCGAACCGCTTGCAGTCCTCGCCGATCTGGCGAACGAAATTCTTCTGGTGTTCGAGCACCTCTGGCGAGGCATCCGGGCGATACCAAGCAAGCACCTTGACCGCATCGCCGCCGAGGCGGCGGATCTTTTCGACGCTCCAGTCGGCGATTACCTTGGACTTGCGACCGCCTTCCGTCTCCTCGGTACGATGGTCCTCAAGCGTGACGATCAGGCCGCAATCGGCCGGCAGCACGTCGATCGCCGCCGGGATCGCATAGTTCGGATCGAACAGCATGGAGCTGCAGTGCGGCGAGAGGTTTTCGACCAGAAGCCGCTTGGCGGTGATGACGTCGGAAAACGGCACCTTCGTCTTGTCGATGCCGCGTGCGGCGGCGATGGCTTCGAACAGCGGCGGACGCTGGTCGAGCGCGACCATGCAGAAATGGCCCTGCTTGTTGGCAAGGCGCGCAAGGCCGCGGGATTTACCGAGTGTGAGCATGGTGTGTCCTTTCAAGAGACCTGATTTCGTCGAATGTCGGTATGGCGGCGCGGCCGCCGGCGCGGGTGCATTTCAAGGCGGCGACCTCGCTGGCGAAGACCATGCCGTCGCGGGTCTTGAGGCCGGCGCCGATGGCGAAGGCGTAGGCGCCGTGGAAGACGTCGCCCGCGGCGGTCGTGTCGATGGCGGTCACTTTCGGCGCGGGGATCTCGTGCATCCGGCCGTCTTCGAGCCAGACGACACCCTTGTCGCCACGGGTGACGGCGACCACAGAGGAACCGAAGGAAGCCGCATGGGCCAGCGCCTCGCCGATGTCAGGGCCGGCGAAGCCCGAGAGGCCGGGTTCGGAGAAGATCGCGTGATCGGTGAGCGGCAGGAGGCGCTCGAACACGTCAGTGTCAGCGACATCGCCGTCGAGGACAGTGGGGATGCCCTGCTGGCGCGCTTTCGCAAACAGCGCTTCCGCTCCCTCCGGCCAGCGCGGATCGGCAAGCACACAATCGGCATCCAGCGCCGAAAGCGGCAACCAGCCCGGATCCGCCGGAAAGGAGCCGCGAAAATTGACGATCTGCCGCTCGCCGGCCTGATCGACGATGATGCCGGAGACGGATGAGGCGCCATCCTCGAAAAGCCGGAAGCAGGCGATGTCGACGCCTTCGGCCGCAAAGGCATCCGCCATGGCGCGGCCGGCATCATCCTTGCCCGCCCTGCCCCAGAAGGAAACGATACCTCCCAGTCTCGCAACGGCGACAGCAGCGTTGCCTGCCATGCCGCCAGGTTCGGTCAGGTGCTCCCCGGCGCGGATCTTCTCGCTGCCGCCGGAAAACGGCGCCTTTACCCGCCAGATCCGGTCGAGCGCAGACAGGCCCAGGCAGATCACCTTCGGATGCGCGGCATCAGGGATGGCGGCTTCGCCGATCATCGGATCGCCTTTCCGGACGCCTTGTCGAACACATGGGCCTTGCCCGATTGCGCCGCGAGCTTAAGCTCGTCGCCGACTTTCGGCCGAAGCTCGGGATTGACCCTTGCCACCGTTTTCACGCCGGCCAGCGTAAAATGGATCAGCGTGTCGGAGCCGAGCGGCTCGACCAGCTCGATCGTCACGCCGAAGGCCTTCGGATCATCGGGGGCATGAACGAAATGTTCGGGGCGAATGCCGAGCACGGCCTCCTGCATGGAGGCCAGCCCTGCCCTGGCCGCATCCGGCACGGGTGCTGCAAGCTCCTGCGCGCCGGCGAGCGCGAAGCCTTCGCCGGCACGCCGGATATCGAAGAAGTTCATTGCCGGCGAGCCGATGAACCCTGCCACGAACTGGTTCTCGGGAAGTTCGTAGACCTCCTCCGGCCGGCCGTATTGCTGGATTTCACCGCTCTTCAAGACGACGATGCGGTCCGCCATCGTCATCGCCTCCACCTGGTCGTGGGTGACGAAGACCATCGTCGTCTTGAGTTCCTGGGAGAGTGCCTTGATCTCGGCGCGCACCTGGTTGCGCAGTTTCGCGTCGAGGTTGGACAGGGGCTCGTCGAACAGGAATACCTTCGGATCACGGACGATGGCGCGGCCCATGGCGACGCGCTGGCGCTGGCCACCGGACAGTGCCTTCGGCTTGCGCTCGAGGAAGGGCTCGATATGCAGGAGACAGGCAGCGCGGCGGACACGCTGGTCGATCTCCGCCTTGGTCATGCCGCGCAGTTCCAGCGCGAAGGCCATGTTGTCGTAGACCGTCATATGCGGATAGAGGGCGTAGTCCTGGAAGACCATGGCGATGTCGCGCTTCGACGGCGGCACGCTGTTGACCTTGGTATCGCCGATGAAGAGATCACCACCGCTGGATGGTTCGAGACCGGCGATGATGCGCAGCAGCGTGGACTTGCCGCAGCCGGACGGGCCGACGAAGACAACGAATTCCTCGTCCGCGATCTCCAGGTCGAGGCCGGGAATGATGGTGAGTTCACCGAATTTCTTGACGAGGTTCTTGATGCTGATGGAGGCCATGGATCACCCGAACGAAAGGACTGGTTTGATCAGCTTGCCTTCGGCAAAGCGGGCGAAATTTTCCGGCAGTGCGTCGAGGCCGAACGCTGCATCGACGAAGCGGCGGTATTTTTCCTTGTTCTTTCTGAGGAGCTCGATGTTCGGCTCGAAATCCCTGATCGGGAAATAGAAGGTCCGGATCATGTAAAAATCCTTTCGGCGGAAGATCTTGCCTTCCTCGATCGTCCAGGGCGCGGCGTTCTCGCCGACCAGCATCAGGGCGCCCCGCGGCAGCACCAGTTCGATGCCGAGATTGCGGGCGGCATGCGCCCCCGAGCATTCGAAGATCAGCTTGAAGCGGCGGTCAGTCGAACCCACCGGATGGGCTTTCGCGCCGAAGGAGAGTGCGATCGAAAGCCGCTCCTCGTTCGGGTCGCTGACATGGATATCCATGTAACCGAGGCTCTGCAGCGCGAGCACGACGCCGAGGCCGACAGGTCCGGCACCCATGACCAGAACCGGCGCATTTTCCTGAGGCAGCACGAGCGGCATGGCGAAGCGCACCGCGTGGGCGGACGTGCCGATCGTATCGAGCAGCAGTGGTGCCAGGTCGTCCTCGATATCGTCGGGCACTGGCAGAAGGCAGTTTTCCGGCACCGGCAGGTATTCGGCATAACCGCCCGGCCGGTTCCAGCCGATCAGGCTCGATACTTCCAGGCACATCTGCGTGTCGCCCGCCCGGCAGGCCTCGCAATGATCGCAATGCAGCGGGATATACACGACGTTGCGCTGGCCGTGGCGCGGATGGCCGGGCTGCTCGACCGTGCCGAAGATCTCGTGCCCGGCGGTGAATTCGGCACCCTTGTACCAGAGCTTGAAATCCGAGCCGCAGAGCGCGGTGCGCTCGACCCTGACCAGAACTTCTCCCTCGCCGACGGCGGGAATGTCCTGATCCTCGATGGTGATGCGGCGGTCTCCGTGAAAGACGGAGGCGCGCATGCGGGAGTTTTGTCTGTCGCTCATGAGGGTCATCCTTTGACGGCGCCGAGAGTGAGGCCGGAAACGAGCCAGCGCTGGACCAGAATGGCGAGCACCAGGGGCGGCAGCGCGATCAGCGTTGCAGCGGCCATCAGCGATCCCCATTGGGTGGACCCCTCCCCGACGAAATTGAATGCGGCGGCGATCAGCGTCTTGGTGTCGGAATTCGACAGCACCAGCGCGAAGAGGAAGAAATTCCAGGAGAAGACGAAGGCGAGGATGGACGACACGGCGATGCCCGAGCCGACCAGCGGTATCGCGATCCTCCACAGAACCCGGGGTACCGAGCAGCCGTCGATCTGCGCCGCCTCGAAGACGCTGCGCGGGATATTATCGAAGAAGGGCAGCAGCACCCAGATGACGATCGGCATGGTGATGACCGCATGGCTGAGGATGAGCGCCGTATAGGAACCGATCAGGCCGACCTCGCGGAACATGATGTACCAAGGCAGAAGGAAGAGCGTTCCCGGCGCCATGCGGGCCGCAAGCGTCAGGATGGCCGGCCAGGTAACCCGCGACCAGGAGACGGCGAAGGCTGCCGGAATGCCGAAGATGAGGCCGAGCAGCGTCGAACCGATGGTGACGACGAAACTGTTGACGGCATAGGAGAGGAACGGCGTCGTTTCCCAGAGAATGGTGTAGTTCTCGAAGGTCGGCTGGAAGATCAGCGTCGGCGGATAGGAGGTCACCTCGAAGGATGGTTTGAAGGAGGAGAGCACCATCCACACGGTCGGCGCCAGGATCAGGATGCCGGCAATGGTGAGTTGGATCGTGTTCAGCCAGTGGAGCCAGCGATCGGATTGTTGGGTTCCGTTCATCGTCTTCTCCTTACCAGGCCACGGCGGCGCGCAGGCGGTTGAGCATCAGGACGGCGACGAGCACGATGGCCGACAGCGTGATCATCAGCGCGCTTGCGTAACCGATGTTGAAGAACTCGAAGCCGACGCGGAAACCGTAGATGTTGAGCGTGTTCGACGCATTACCGGGCCCGCCCTGAGTGGTGATGTAGATGATGTCGAAGAAACGCAGGAGATCGACGCTGCGCAGCACCGCTGCGGTGACGATGGTCGGTAGGAGCAGCGGCAGCGTGATCTTCCAGAAGATGCGGGCCGGCGACGCGCCGTCGATCTGGGCGGCCTCGTAGACGCTCGGCGGCAGCGACTGCAGCCCTCCGAGCACGATCAGCGCGACGTAGGGCGCCCATTGCCAGGTATCGATCAGGGCGACGGTCGGGATGACCCAGGTCGGCGAGGCCAGCCATTCGGAGGCCGGCAGGCCCGCCGCTTCCAGGAGATAGTTGGCCGCGCCGAGCGATGGATCGAGGATGACGAGCCACATCATGCCGGCCACGACCGGCGGCATCATAAAGGGCGAGATCAAGAGCGAGCGCAGGAAGCCGGAAAGCTTCTTCGAATGGAACAGCAGCATGGCGAGCCAGATGCCGAAGACGAGCTGCAGGATCATCGAGAGGATGTAGAGCGCTAAGGTGACGTAGAGCCCGTTCCAGAACTCGCCGTCCTTCGCCAGCGTCGAGTAATTCGACAGGCCGGCAAAGCTTGCCTCGCCGCTGCTGGAGAAGGACTGGAACCCGAGCCAGATCGTATAGACGACCGGGAAGGCGATCATCGCGACGGTGAAGATGACCGCCGGTGCCGACAAGGCCGCAAGCTGCCGTCCCTGGCTGTCGTTCAAGCCTGGTTTCATGAAGGGTTCTCCAATCACGTTCGGGGATTGGACGACCCTGCTCTTGGCAGGGGCGCGACTTATTCTGGTGTATTCAGATTGCTCGGTTCAGATCACTTGCGGGCGATCAGGCCGTCGAGCGCGCTGTCGGCTGCAGCGCAGGCCTCTGCGACCGGACGCTGGTCGAGGAGCACGTCCTGCACCGCCTGGCCGATGTAATCGCGGGATTCAGGATTGGCGACGATCGGGTAGCCGACCTCCGACGATCCCTTCGAGGCAAGTTCGTCCAGCGCCGCCTGCCAGCTGGCACGGACGGGAGCCTCCGAAATCCATTTGTTGTATTCCGGATCATCGGAAACCGACGTGCGTGGTGCGGCGATGCCCTGGATCGCCAGACGCTTCTGCATTTCCGGGCTGGACGCCCATTGCACGAAGTACCAGGCAGCATCTTTCTTGGCGCTGTTGGCGGAAATTGCCAGTCCCCAACCGATCGCGGTCGGAACGCTACCGGCCTCACCTTGAGGCAAGGGCATGACGTCGGTGTCGTTGAGCCGCTCGCCGCCTTCCATGATTGTACGCAGCTCATTGGAGGATTCAAAAGCCATCGCGGCCCGGCCGGCGCGATAGAGCGCTGAAATCTGGTAGAAGCTATAGTTGGACGAACCGGGTGGGCCGAAGTCCTTGAGCAGACCGCCATAATAGCTGATCGCCTTCTGCCCGGCTGGCGCGCACAGCGCCGACTTGCCGTCGACGATATACTGACCGCCCATGTTATGAAGTACGTTGCTGAACGTATAGGCGAGCGCGGCCTTCAATCCTCGCGAACTGATCGGCGTCATTCCGCTTTCGCATTCGCTGATCTTCTTGGCGGCCGCGGCAAGATCATCGAGAGACGCGGGTTTGGCGATGCCGCATTTCTGGAAGATATCGGTCCTGTAATAGAGAAGCGGCCCTTCGAGGTTGAGCGGCACGCTCGTGAGCTTGCCGTCGAAGGTTGCCGCCTTGACGAGCGCTGGGCTGATGCCGCCAAAATCGTAGTCGGGTGCGACGTCCTTCTGCACATAGGCCGAAAGATCCGCGTACCAGCCAGATGCGGCGAACTGCTGCCCCTCGCGCGAGGCCAGCGTCATGAAGACGTCGACTTCGTCGCTCCTGGAGTTGAGCACGGTCACCAGACGTTGGCGCATCTGCTGTTCCTGATAGGAATCGACCTTGAGTGTGATGCCCGTCAGCTCGGTGAATTCATCCTTGTAGGACAAAAGAGCCTGCGACCATGGATTATTATTAGCGAGAAATGAAATCGTCTCACCGTCATGCGCTTTCCAGTCAAACGCTAGAGCAGGACTAACCGCCCCCACGGTGAATGCGCAGGATGCAAATAGAATGCGGACTGCGGAGATTTTCGTCATGCTTTCCTCCACTTCGCCGCCATTTGGCGGTTTCCAACGCTCCTCCTCGAGCGACATGACCGAGCGTTTCTCCCGAACCCTAGCCATGTAACCGGTTACATAGACCTGCCTTTGCTCTGCTGTCAATCATGATGTTCGGCATAATTTATCTTTGCAATGCAGCATCATATTCGTTTGACAAAGAGGAGAAAGCCGTCGCTAAGCTGATGTAACGTTGCAAGCGGATCGACCTATGGATGGCGAAAAAGAAAAGACGGGAATACGGGCGATAGCGCGGCTTTCAGGCGTATCCACAGCGACAGTCTCGCGTGCGCTCAACAATCCCCAGAGCGTCAGCGAGGAGTTGCGGCTGCGCATCCAGTCCATCGTTGACCAGACCGGATATGTGCCGCATGGCATGGCGCGCGCCCTTTCGAGCAACCGCACCCGCACGATCGGCGCCATTATCCCCACGATCGACAACGCCATGTTCGCGCGCGGCATCGAAGCATTGCAGAAATACCTCTCGACGCGCGGCTACATGCTCATTCTCGCCACCAATGGCTATGACATCGATGTTGAACTTGAACAGGCCCGCAATCTCGTCGGCCGCGGCATCGATGGATTAATCCTGCGCGGCGACTGTCATCATCAGGCATTGAAGGATCTCCTCATCGCCCGCAACATCCCCTCCATCAATGTCGGCGTCTACAATCCGAATGGCGCCTCGGCCAGCATCGGCGTTGACAATGAGGCAGCCGCCTATCGGGCAATGATGCATCTGATCTCACTAGGACATGAAAAAATTGGTGTCGTCAGCGCACTGCAGCGAAACAATGACCGGGCAAGCGCCCGTATCCGCGGGTTCCGGCGCGCCCTGACGGAAAACGGCCTGGATCTCCCTGACCGTTGGCATATCGAAGTCCGCTACACGCTCGACGATGCGCGAGAAGCAGCCCGGCAAGTGCTGGCAGGGGATAACCCTCCGACGGCCATCGCATGTGGCAATGATGTCTTGGCCTATGGCGTCATGCTCGAAGCCGAACGAAGGGGTATGCACGTTCCCCGAGATCTCTCGGTCGTCGGCTTCGACGACTTGGATTGGAGTCGGCACCTCAGACCGGCTCTCACGACCCTGCATGTACCGACCGACGTGACATGGAAAGGCGCTGGAGAATATCTGCTCGCAACCTTGGATGGGCATAGAGTGCCCAGCCACTACGAGATCGATTATTCCCTGATCATTCGCGAGTCGACCTGTGCGCCGGATGAGAAATGAGATCCCTAGGTCTTGAAGGTATCATATCCTGCGGGCTAGCTGTTAAAGCACAATATTTCAAAGAACTTGCGATCTCAGACTTTGCTAAGACCCTATTTTAAATGGCTTTTTGTCGAGATCAGAATGACAAAGGAGAGCCCGCTGACAACCGGCTCTCCTGTTTCTAGTGGCACGAACTACATTTTCGGCAGGAGAACCTTGTCGATAACGTGGATAACGCCGTTCGACTGCTTCACGTCAGCGATCGTGACATGCGCCACACCGCCGGTTTCGTCGGTCAGCGTGATCTTGCCCATGCTTTCCTTCGCTTTCAGCACGCAACCACCGATGGTCTTGACGTCGTGAGTGCCCTTGTCGTCCTTGATCATCTTTCCGATAGTCTTGGACATGGCGTCGGCGGCCACGACATGGCAGGTGAGAACTTTTGTGAGTTGGGCCTTGTTCTCCGGCTTCAGAAGGTTGTCAACCGTACCCTTCGGAAGAGCGGCGAAGGCCTCGTTCGTCGGTGCGAAAACGGTGAACGGCCCTTTCCCTTCCAGCGTTTCGACGAGGCCGGCAGCCTTGACTGCGGCAACCAGGGTCGTGTGGTCCTTCGAGTTCATCGCATTTTCGACAATGTTCTTGTCTTCATACATGGCAGCGCCACCGACTTTCGGATTTGCGGCAAATGCGCTGCTGGCTGCGATCGAGAGAACTGCGATACCTGCTGCGAGACGAATTGCATTACGGGACATGATCTTCTCCTCCTACCGATTGCCCAAGCACGATACGTGCCTTCCAAAGCTCGGCCTCCCTGTTGGGTAAAAGGAGAGACGAGAGCGACAGGAAAAGAGTTTCAGTTGGAGCCCGTCGCAACGGAATTATTTCGCGTCTTGAGCACGATCCGCACGTCCTGATCCCCCAGGCCATGTTACGACCCGTCCAGCTAAGAGGGCTGCCCAGATGATAACCGGCTGAAGGGGCAGACGAATAAGGTGATAGGCCCATTGCCAGACGGATGGATCGCCTGTTCCCAAACTGTCTAAAGCGTGTTTGATATTGGCCGGAAAAACGAAAAATGCGTAAAGAGCCAGTGCCACCGCAGCGATCCGATTCAGTCGTGGCGCCCAAAGACCGATAGCGCCCGCGATCTCGCACAGCCCCGTTAGAAAGATGGTGGTTTCGGCATAAGGTACCCATGCCGGCGTGATTGCAAGGAAAGGCTGCGGCAGTGCCAGGTGCAATATCCCGGCGACAGCATAAAAGATCGATAACGCGGTGATAATTCGCTGGCGCCAGATCCTAGTCTCGCCGGTCATTCGCGACCCTGTTCTCGACTTTGCGAGCGGCGGCGAGAAGATCCACCTTGCGACCTGCAATGCGCTCGATTGCAGCAATCGCGAGATCGCCGGCAACGTAATCGGATTTGTGCCCGAGGTTTTGGACCACGATCAGTCTCGCGCCTGGAATATCGCGCGCCAGATGCCGCGCATGGATGTCTGGTGAGACGATCTCGTCGAGGTCGCCGGTTATGATGATCGTCGGCGCCCTGATATGTCGATATTGTTTGCTGGCGACCTTGGCCCAATCGCTGAGCGCCGCGATTTCCTTCGCATTATGCCGAAATGCGGCCGGTCGAATGGCCTGCAGCGCCTTTGTCTTTTCGGCATAACCGGCGGGTGGCTGGTTCGGAGCGAAGACAGCATCGGTGGCGCGGTTGATGGCCAGAAATCCCATGGGTGGGACGATAAATGCGCTGAATAGCGCTCCGGTTATCGGAGCCCTCGCAGCGTCATAATACCAAGCGACACCGCTGGACCATGGATAAACGGCTGGGGAAAGGAAAACGAGACCGCGTACCTTCTCGGGGTGTCGTATCGCCAATGCCGCGGCGATTGCGCCACCGAATGAGTGCCCGACAATGATTGCGCTGCCGATACCGCGCTTTTTCATCAAAATCGAAATCGCGTCAGCCTGTCCGTCGGGAAGAATGTTCTCAGGACCACCGGCATCCGATCGGCCGTGACCCGGCCTATCGACAAAAAGAAGCGTGCCGCGGCTTTCCAGTTTTTCACGGAACGACAGCATCGGATCGTAAAGGCTTGTACTCGCGCCGTGAATGAAGACAATCGGCGGAAGATCATTCCTGCGTCCGGCTTCGATGAGAATGCTGTTGAGTTGATATCCGCCGACATCGATCCGCACAGGGCCGGCTTCTGCATCGCGCGCCACAGCCATTGGGAAGCTGGCCGAAAACCAGATCAGCAGAGACATGCAAAATATACGGGAACTTCGAATGATTGCTTCCTCACCTTTCTTGATCACAGACTTACAGATTACGGGCTGACCCGCTCGCGATAACCGGCCCTGTCGGCAAGCCAGTGGGCGAGCCTCCGCGCGGTTCGACACTGACTGCAAGCGTGGCGCCTTGACCAATGCGAGAGCGCAGTTCCGCCGGGATCAACAGCTCTCCATCTGCTCCTGCCTCAAACACACCAAGCGAGGTCGGGGCGCCACCTCCGGGCACAAGCCAGAGCTGCAGAGATTTCTCAGCGCTCTGATCCGCAACTGGGATGATGCGCAGACGACCATCCGTCGGATTGAAGGAGACCCGCAGAGCAACCGGATCATTCGGTGCGCTGAGCTCCGCAACAACACCATTGGCATCAGTCGGTGCCTGTGTGAACTGCGCCGCGGCGACATAGAATATGGCTGCGGCCGCAACAGCGGACGTCACGCACGACAGACCACGCCAGAAGCCGATCGCGTTCCACAGGCCATGTCTAACCTCGACTTTTTGGTTTTCTACAAACAGGCGCCTTTCAATTGCTTGAAAAATAGTGACTGATGGCTGTTGTTCCTGATACTCGCCGTTGAACGAGGCCATGTTTGATTGCCAGCGCGCCACCAAACGTGCAAAGGTCCGGTCGGAGACCATTCGCGTCTCTATTCTTCGACGTGCCTCGAGAGACAAGACACCAAGCACATATTCACCGGCCAGAACTTCGTCATTCTCTGGCCTGCCTCCGTTCGGTGGGTTGCTGTCTTGCGGTTCCGTGGTCATCGCTGCATGCACTCCCGCAGTTTCAAGAGGCTGCGCCGCAACCAGGTCCTTACGGTATTCAGCGGTACCTGCAGATCCTCCGCCAGTTCAGCATAAGTGAGGCCTTCTACATAGGCGCGCCGGACCGATTGCGCATGAATCTGATCAAGTTCTCCCATACAGGCGTCTATACGACGCCCCTCGTCCGCCATCGCGACAGACTGCTCCGGATTCGGCATCTTGTCTTCGGCCAGATCGAAAGCCTCGTCGAGGTCGTCGCTGACAGGTTTGCGCGCACGAATGACATCGATTGCGTGGTTACGGGCTATTGTCGCCAGCCAGGTCGTCGGCACTCCGGAGCCGATCGCAAACGACTTCGCCTTCTGCCAGACCTTGATATAAATTTCCTGAAGAGCCTCTTCAGCCTCGCCTCTGTCTTTCAGTATCCGCAGGCAGATCCCGAAGAGCTTTGGGCTTGTTACGAGATAAAGATCGGTGAACGCCTGGCGATCACCGATTGCGACACGATTGATCAGGCCCACCATCTCATTGTTCTGCATCCGGAAAAACCTCGAAGCCCCCAACTTATAGAGATCGGCAATTCTAAAAAACAAGGAGCGACCGGCGAAACTGTTGTCAGCGACGATGCCGAGCGGCATTCCCAAGGAGCTATCGTGGTCAGGCAATCCGATCACAACCTGTGCCCTCGCGCAGTCGAGCCGCCGAACAGACGCTCAGTTATCCGGTAACCGGCACCACTCGCAATGGCAGAGAGGAACGTGCCCCAGCAAAGATCCGCGATCGTCAAGGTCGTTGACCAGCGTGTCATTGTTGCCTGGTTGGTCAGATCGTAGGTTGCGTAGGCGGTAAAGCCCAAGACTGCACCCGACAGGATTGCGGCCGTAAGCGACCCTTCCCGCAGCGCTGGCCGAATTGCGAGAAACAGCAATCCGACGGGATAGACCAGATAAAAGATCATCGCCGGCAACAGCCTGAATTCCGGTAAAAGCATGTCGCCCATCACCGGGCGATAAAGCCGATCGGCCATGACGCTCAGCCAGATGGCGTCGATCGAGACCATCACGATCAGTGCTGCAAGGTAGGCGACAAGATACCTCTTCATCAGCATTTCCTCTCCACTGCGCTCAATTGAGGCGGGTCCAGTCTGTGCCCTTGCACAACAAGCCGGCGACGATACAGCCCTTCGTCGTCATCCTGTCTCCTTTGACCGTAACCGTGAGCCGGTAGGTCAGATCGCGCTGCGGATCGAAAGCGCTGCCGGAATAGACACCGTCGCCATCGGGCTTGATGCTCATGACCAGTTTGTCGCCTTCCTTCTCCTTCGGCGTACCCGGCTTGATCCAGGTGTTGATCGCGCAGATGTCGGATCCGCATGGCGCGATCGTCACCTTCGCGTTTCCATCGCCGCGGGCCCATTGGCCGTTGATGTCGGTGGCATGCGCGGCGGTTGCCCCAACGAGGCAAACAGCTGTCAATACAACGCTTATCCTTTCCACGACAGGCCTCCTTCCCGCTGCACCGATGTTTGCTCAATTGTGTAGAGCCCTACGTCGATCGCCCCTTCCTCGAACCCCGCCTGACAGTAACAAAGGTAGTAGAGCCACAAACGACGAAATCGCTCATCGAAACCCAACGCCGCAATCTGCGGCCAATGTTCCTCGAAACGAATTCGCCATTCTGCCAGCGTACGGGCATATGAAACCCCGAAATGCTCGATCTCGCGCACAGCCAGACCCGAGCGCACGACCGATCTCGACAACGCCTTGTCCGACGGCAGGAAACCGCCGGGGAACACGTATCTCTGGATGAAGTCGATGCTGCCCCGATATGTCTTGAACCGCTTTTCCTCTATCGAAATAATCTGTAGAACTGCGTGACCGCCGGGCTTCAGGCAACGTTTCAATGTATCGAAATAGCTCGGCCAATAGGCCTCGCCGACAGCCTCGAACATTTCGATGGAAACAATACGATCAAACTGACCATTGATGTCGCGATAGTCCTGAAGGCGGAGCGTGACATCGCCTGATAAACCGGATTGCTCGATAACTCCATTTGCCCAGGAAAGCTGCGAGGGCGACAGGGTGATCCCGGTCACTTTCGCATGGTTCATCTTCGCCAGATGTGTGGCAAGAGCCCCCCACCCGCAACCGATCTCAAGAACGGTCTCTCCATCTGTAAGCTCAAGCTTCTCGGCTATCCGGCCGAGTTTTCTGTTTTGTGCCTCTTCCAGCGTTTGCGTCGTCTCATCAAAGATCGCTGAGGAGTAGAGCATGGAAGGGTCAAGCCACAGCGCATAGAAGTCATTGCCGAGGTCATAATGCGCCTCGATATTCTTGCGGCTGCCGCGCTTCGTGTTGGCGTGAAACAGGTGGCTTATGCGGTTGAGAACACGCATGGGAAAGCTACCGTCAATGGCCGGCGCCAGAGCCTTGCCATTCCTTGCTGCGAAACGAATGACTGCCGTCAAGTCGGGTGTGGTCCAGTCGCCTTCGATGAAGCCTTCAGCAAATCCGATATCGCCTGCCGTGATTACCCGGCGCAACATCCGCCAATTTCGGATCAGGATGATCGCCTCGGGACCCGGATGGAAACCCTGCTTGTTGATGGCTTGGCCGGATGGAAGCACAATCTTGATATGGCCGTGGCTTATGCCCGCCAGAAACCTCTCAAGCATAGTGCCTGCCCAGCCGCATTCTGCCGGTGCCCGAGAAAGATCAAGCTGCGTTCTGGTGACCTCATCTGACCAACTCATGCCATCTCTCTCCATCAGTTGCGACGATTGCGTCGATGCATCTGCAGGAGGTTACGAGCGCTTCCGACTTTTAGTTTCGCGGAAGAAAGAAAATTTCCGATTTTTTCTGATCGGCATGAAACTAGATGGGCTTTTTCTCCGTAGATCTTCAGGAGGGCATAGAGACTTTGCCTTACGAGGAGCCTATGGACATGGTTCTGCTGATCATCATCGCATTCTGGCTGTCATTGGCCATGGCCGGCGCATGGGCGATCCAGCGCATGTCCGGCGCGAGCGGGTGGATCGATACGATATGGTCGTTCGCTGTCGGCGTCGGCGGGATCATCGCAACCCTCTTTGCCCAAGGAGATTTCGATCGGCGCATCACATTTCTGCTGATCGTGGCTGCCTGGGCTCTCAGGTTGGGCAGCCATATCGGGTCCCGAACCAGAGGTGCAGGCGAAGATCCACGTTATGCGAAGTTCATCGAAGAGTGGGGAGAAAACGCCTCCTGGCGCCTGTTCATCTTTCTGCAAATCCAGGCACTGGCCGCCTTCATTCTGATTTTGGCGGTCTATTTGGCGGCTGCAAACGAAGATCCTTTCCCCCGCATCCTCGACTTTATCGGCATCGTCATCGCCGTCATGGCGCTTGCAGGCGAAGCAATCTCGGACCTGCAACTCAAGCGTTTTCAAGAGACGCCGCAAGCGAAGACCGAGGTCCTTGAGGCGGGTCTCTGGCGGTACTCGCGCCACCCGAACTACTTTTTCGAATGGATGTTCTGGTGCTGCTGGTTTCTGTTTGCCGTCTCAGCATCCATTGCAAGCTGGCTTTCGTTGTTGGCTCCACTCCTCATGTACTGGCTGCTTGTGCATGTCTCCGGCATCCCGCCACTCGAAGATCATATGCTGCGTTCGCGCGGCGATAAATTTCGCGCCCTGCAGCGGCGCGTGAATGTCTTTTTTCCCGGCCCCCGAAAACAAGATGTGCATCCAGAAGGAGAGTTGAAATGAACATGCTGGCCTTCGCTATCAACACCGCCGAACGGACACCACTGACCGACGGCATGACGCTCGCGGGTATCGACTTTCTCTGTGCTCGTACAAAGCGCCGCCTCGCTGCCACGGCGGCCGGCCAGGAAAGTCTGTTTGTCGATGCAATGAGCCACTACCCAGTGGCGGTTCATGCAGACGAAGCCAATCGTCAGCATTATGAAGTGCCCGCTGCTTTCTTTTCACGGGTTCTGGGGCCAAGCCGAAAATACTCTTGTTGCCTCTATCCGAGCGAGTACACGACTTTAAAAGAGGCCGAGGTTCACGCGCTCGCCGAAACAGTCAGACATGCGGCAATCGAAGACGGCATGACGATCCTGGAGCTCGGCTGTGGTTGGGGTTCGCTTTCGCTTTATCTTGCGGCGCAATTTCCAAATTCGCGCATCATCTCGGTCTCCAACTCAGCGTCGCAACGCGCCTTTATCCTTACGACGGCCAATCAACGCCGGCTGACCAATCTCACTGTAATGACAGCCGACATGAATGATTTTTCGATCGATCAACGCTTCGATCGTGTCGTCTCGATCGAGATGTTCGAACACATGTCGAACTGGCGGAAGCTTTTTGAGCGGGCTTGCGACTGGGTGAAGCCGCAGGGTCGGCTGTTCCTTCATATCTTCACCCACAAGGACCGCTCCTACCGGTTCGATCATGATGACCCGTCCGACTGGATTGCCCATCATTTCTTCACCGGCGGCATCATGCCGGCGCATGGCCTACCTCATCGCTTCGCGGATCTGTTCACCGTCGAGGAAGAATGGCGGTGGTCCGGAACCCATTACCGTCGCACGGCACTCGACTGGCTCGCAAATTTTAACCGCGAGATCGGTCACGTTCAGCCGATTTTCGCAGAGGTCTACGGCAAGGACGCGTCGCTTTGGCTCCGCCGCTGGCGGCTGTTCTTCCTGGCAACTGCCGGCCTGTTCGGCCATGATAACGGCGATATCTGGGGTGTCGGTCATTATCTGCTGAAACCGGCAAGGTCATGAGCTTGCAGCGGACGCCTGTCGATCCTCTCACCCAGGCGACGGTCACGATTGCCTGGGTCATATGTATCAACAAGCCCTTTTATCCGGTCTATGTTTGGTATCTTGTCGGCGATGGCGTCGGCGCCTCACTTGGCTCGCTGCTTGCTGCTCCGGTCTTTCTGGCAATTCCGTTTCTCGCCCGACACTCTTCGATCATTGCTCGGATTTCGCTTCCCATCGTGGGTGCATTCGACACCTTGTTCGAGACAAGATTGTTCGGCCAAAGCTCCGGGACAGAACTGTTCTTCGGCGCCTGTATCATGCTTGCGGCAGTCTCTTTTCGAGCAGAAGAGAAATGGATTCAACGCGGTGTGGCAGCCCTCGTCTTCGCCGTGTTCCTTCTATCGCGCCATACTGGCGGACCGCCGTTACACGGTTGGAGTGAAGCCGATCTTGTCATGCTTCTCGATCTCAACATTTTCGCGGTCGCGTGCCTGATGGCCTTCATCGCCCTGAGATACGCAGGCTTGGCGATCAGGGTACAACCCCGGAGCGGGGAGAATTGTTAGGCAAACAAGCCGGAGGATGACATGCAGGACTTCTGGAAATACCTTTTCGGCGTTCTCTGCCTCGCCGGAACGCTTGCACCGCACGCCACGGCGGCAACCGAGCCTGAAGTGGTTAAGGTTGGCGTTGACCATTACCGCGGGACATGGCTGGAGATCGGTCGCCGACCGATGTGGGTGACCGATGGCTGCGTCGCCGGTTACTCAAAATATCGCCGCGGCAAAACACCCGATGAGGTTCTTGTCGAGGATGGATGCCACGTCGACACCCCCAAGGGGAAACTAAAGACTATACGCGGCACGGGACACATTCTCGACTTCGAACACGACAAGGCGAAGATGCGGGTACGCTACCCGTTATTGATCACCTTCAACTATTGGGTTCTCTACAAATCGCCGGACAAGAACTGGTTCATCAGTGCCGATCCTGACATGACCAACCTATGGATCTATGCGCGCACTGTCCCATCCAAAGCGAAACTGAGAACAATGGTAAGAAAAGTAGGCCAGCTTGGATATGATGTGCGCAAGCTCGAATTTCCTGAGCCGTGAAGACACGCCGCGGTTTCGCCAATCGCCGAGGCGTGCGCTCTCGTGATATGCGCTTACATCGGAGGCACGACGCCGTTTGTGCCGACGACGACGCGGGCGCTGGAGATCGACCCGTCCGGCGCCTTTTCTGAAGGGACGAAGACGGTTGCGCCGCTCTTCAGGTCCGCGACTTCGGCAGGTGCGAATGTCACCACCGGAGTGCCCTCAGGGATCGAGATCTTCTTTTCTCCACCCTTGTAGGTCACGGTCAGCGTATGGCCGTCGACGGACTTCACGGCGTTGGCGACCGTGGCGTTTGTCATGGAGCTGTTGGGCTTCAGGTCCCAGGCATAGCTGCCCTCGCCCGTGCCCTTCATGGCGGCCGGGAAGATCAACACTTCAAGCGCTCCGTTTCCGCCATCGGCAGTCGGCAGTGAGGCGATACCGACGAAATCGCCTTCCTTGATGTCTTCGACGGAAGCCTTCGCGACGCTCGAAATCTTCCAGCCGTCCTTGAGCATGATCTTGGCGTCCGTGCCTTCACGCGTCTTCACCGACAGCGTCGAACCGTCAAGGCTCTCGACCGTACCGCGGACGCGGACCTGGTCGGCGGCATGGGCGGGAAAACCGATCGTGGCTACAATCAGCATGCCGGCGAGCACCGGAAAACCGGCCTTGGAAATAGAGGACATTGTCTTCTTCCTTGTTGAAAAACCCTGTCGTTTCAATCGCCAGCGAATGCGGGATGAAAATCCGCTGGTTAACGCGGAACGGAGCCTTCGCGGCCCGCACCGCGAACTCTCAGATCCCGGCGTACCACTCGTAGCCGCGGTCTTCCCAGAAGCCACCATTGCCGCCGTAGAGGCCGGACAAGTCGGCGACCGCTTCAATGCGCATCAGGTATTTGGCCTGCTTGTAGCCGAGCTGCCGCTCGACCCTCAGCCTGAGCGGTGCGCCATGGGCGACCTCCAGATCATGGCCGTTCATCGAATGGGCGAGAATGGTCTGCGGGTGGAAGGCATCAACCAGATCAATGCTTTCATAATACCAACCGCTGCCATCGAGCGTCTTTTCGTATTCGTCGGCACAGTGGAAAACGATGTAGCGCGCCTCTGGCTTCAGGCCGACTTGATTGAGCAATACTGCGAGTGGCACGCCGGTCCATTGCCCGATGGCACTCCAGCCCTCTACGCAGTCGTGCCGCGTGATCTGGGTGCGCGAGGGCATCGCCTTCAGGGCGGCAAGCGATAGTTTCGCTGGCCGCTCGACGAGCCCGCCGACCTCAAGCTGCCAAGTCGAGAATTGCCGGCTCAACAGGTCCTGGTATTGCGCGCCGTCCGGCATGCTCGTGCCGTTGGCCCGGAATGTCGGCGAGATGTCGGCCAGGCTGTATTCGCGCGCCAACGTGTCATCGCCGATCAGGGCGCGTTGCGTTTTCATCGTCAAGCCCTCGGCGATCTTCAGTATCGACTGCACCTTCGGGCTTTCGACCAGCGCATCGCAGCCGCTGAGCCCGAGCGCCGAGGCGGTGAGCGTCGAGCCGATCAGAAACCGGCGGCGGGTGATGATGCGGCTCATGGCTGGACCTCCGTCCGGTCGTCAACATCGATGGCATAACGGCCGGTGATCATCGAACGCATATTGTTGAAGACGCCGGACACCAAGACCATCGCGACATGCACGACGACGAAGGCGACGAGCGCATTGGCGGTGATGAAATGCAGCGTGCGAGCCGATTGCCGGCCGCCGAAGATATCCAGCAGCCAAGGCGCAAAGGCGTCAAACCCGGGCGACATGGTCAGCCCCGTCGCGATCATTACCGGCAGGAGAAGGAAGATGACCAGGAGATAGGTGAGCTTCTGCAGCGCGTTGTAGCGGCGTGCCTTTTCGCCCTTGGGAAAGCGCAGACGGGCATGGTCGGCGATCTCGTGCCGAAGATTACCTAGCGAAAGCTCACCACGCGCGGGCAGAAGGTCAAGGCGGAAATGGCGAGCGATGAAGCCGTAAGCCATGTAGATCAAGCCGTTGATGACGAAAAGCCAGGCGAAGAAGAAGTGCCAGCGCCGGCCGGTCGCCAGGTCCTGATAGCTTGGCAACGTGATCCAGGCGGGAAAGCCACGCGCAATCGCCTCGCCACCGACATTCGAAACGCCGAGGATGCCGGTCGTATCGAAGGACAGGCTCCCGATCCGGGTCACGCCCTTGATCGAGCCCTCCTGCTCTTCCGCTTCCATCGACAAAACCGAGGGATCGCTGTCAGCGCCATACTGTCCCCAATAGAGTGCCGGATGCGCGTTGAAGATCTGCAGGCCGCTGAACAGCAACACCGTCATGCAGAGGACGTTCAGCCAGTGCGACAGGCGCACAGTCAGGCTGTGCCGACGGATCAGCAGCCGCCTGCCGTCAATCCCGTGGTTCAGTTTTTCCGTTGTTTCCATGAGTTCACTCCGTCCAGATGGTCTTCATGCTGTCCGGCGGCGCCCTCGCCGAAGTTTCATCCGCGAGGGCACAACCCGCTTACTTCATGGCATCGCAGTGTTTCATCATGTCAGACTTCTTCATGCTGTCCTTCTCCATGCCGGCCTTGTGCATGCAATCGGCTTTGCTGCCCATTTTCATACTGTCGGTCTTCATCGGATCGGTCTTCATGCTGTCCATCTTCATCGTGTCCGATTTCATGCTGTCCGGCTTGCCCATGCTGTCCGTGCTGGTTTGAGCACTGGCGCTGCCGGTGGCGATGTAAAGGCTGAAAACAATTGCGCCAAAGGCGGCGGTGAAGGAACGAATGTTCATAATGGTTCTCCCGGTTGCTTTGTGCCTGCCGCCCTGTGCAGCAAAGGTCACGGAGGCTCATTCGTCGCCGACCGGGATCGGTTACGGCAATCGGATCAGAATCACGCCGATGTGATTGCTGCTGTTTTCTCGCTTTTGTTTCGGACGAGGTGTAACGATTTTGTCGCGCCTGCGTATGAGCTTTCGAAAACATGAAGCAACTGACCGAGCCCGAGCTGAAAGCCTTGATGCTCTTGTCCCTTGACGGGGATGAGATGGCTTATCGCTGCCTGCTCGACATGCTGAGGCACCTTCTGTTGAACTACTATGGTCGACGGCTTGCCCGCTCAGCACCCGCGGATGTTGACGATCTCGTGCAGGATACCTTGCTGGCATTGCATCAGCGTAGGATCACCTATGATCGCGAGCGGCCGTTTACCGCCTGGTTCTTCACGATCGCCCGCCACAAGCTGGTCGATCACTACCGAAGGTTGGGCGACAAGCAGCACGTCGGCATGGAGATTCTGGAGGATATGGCAGACGGATACAGCGAGGACGCCGTCTCGGCCAGCACGGATATCAGCCGGCTGCTGGCGAGCCTGCCTGCATGGCAGGGCGAGCTAATTCGCCAGGTCAGACTAGAGGGACAGTCGGTGGCTGACACGGCACTGAGAAGCGGACGCAGCGAGGCGGCGGTCAAGATCAATGTTTTCAGAGGCATTCAGGCGATGGCCGCGAAACTGAGAGGCGAACGCAGTGAAGACAGATGATCTGATTGATAGGCTGGCAGGTGATCTGCGGCCGGTAAAGCCCGGCGCGCTAAGGCGTCTGCTGGGTTTTGTTCTGTTGCCTGGCCTCGTGCTATCGGCGGCACTGATCCTGCTCGGACATGGCCCGCGGCCCGATCTCGCCGCCGCCATCCATCTGCCCGCCTTCTGGGTGAAGTCGATCTATCCGCTTGCCTTGACCGTGATCGGAATAACAGCCTTGATGGTGGTTGCCCGCCCCGGGGGCCGGCCACGAAAGGCAGGCTTCGCATCGCTTGCCATCTATCTCATGGTCGTCGCACTCGGATTGTGGCAGCTCTGCGTGGCGCCTGTCGAAGATTATCCGACCCTGATCTTCGGCATTTCCGCCTGGTTCTGCCCCTTCATAATCCTCGCTGCAGCTTTGCCGGTTTTTGCCTCAATCATTGTCTTCTTACGCCGAAGCGCCCCGACTGACCTACGTTTAGCGGGTGGCATCGCCGGACTAGTAGCCGGCTCAGCCGGAGCATGGACCTATTCTTGGGGTTGCATAGAGAATGGACTGGCCTTCGTCTCGCTCTGGTACACATTGGGCATAGCGCTGTGCGGCGTGCTAGGGCTGGCTTTGTCACGTCCTTTGCTTCGTTGGTGAGAAGCGGTCGGCCGCAAAATCAGCCCAGCTCAATGAGAACTTATAGATTCACTTTCTTGAAACGATCCGGTCGCCAAAGCCGCACCCTAGCCAGAATTTTGCATACCGACTTCGGTAGAGATCGCATTGCGCTTGGATTGCACCGCTGTTCGAGGCGATCGAAGCGGATCTTGAGAATCTGGTCTCCTTCCGTGAAACACCCTCCGGCACAGTGAGGCTGAATTCAACATAGCGGCAGCCATTGTCGCGAAAGCCATGGAAGACGTCGACGCCCTTCCGGTGATGCTTGTCTGAACGCTTCGATTTGCTCTCTGTGTCGACGGGCAACACAGCGATCTCATAAATCATGTTTGCACCTTCGTGTCCGCCGAAGGATCGACTGCTATGGCAATCTTTCCTCGAACACCGTTGTTGGGCGTTTCCAGCCGGGCATGGGCGAGCGGAATGTCGGCAAGCGAATAGACGGCGCCCAGGTGTGGCCGCAGCTGGCCGCGCTCCACCAATGTGCTCAACTCATTGAGCTTGCCGCGATTCTGTCTCGTGAACACGAAATGAAAACTTGCATTCTTGCCCCAGGCTTCAATGAGGTTCTGCGGTTGTGCGATGTCCACGATCGAGACAACGCGACCAAGTTGTGCTAGCGCGTCTGGGCTGCGGGACAAGGCATCGCCGCCAATGGTGTCAAACACGACATCAACACCGCGGCCGTCCGTTTCCCGCAAGATGGCGTCGACGTAATCCTCTTTCCTGTAGTCTATGACAACATCGGCGCCGACACTGCGCGTAAACTCGAAGTTATCTTCGCGTACGGTCGTGAACACTTTCGCGCCGATGGCTTTCGCGACTTGGATCGCGACATGACCCACTCCTCCCGCGCCGCCGTGGATCAGGATGCTTTCTCCCACTCTGAGAGCCACACGCCCGACCAGAGCCTCCCATACCGTCCCGCCGACCAGACTCAGGCTTGCTGCTTCGAGATGGCTTAACGAGGCGGGTTTTCTTGCGATGATGCTTTCATTCGCAACGTGGTACTCTGCATAACTTCCCGGACCGTCGAATATTTGCGGCGTGTACCAGACTTCGTCTCCCGGCGAGAACGCAGTCACGCCGGGGCCGACTGCTTCGACAACGCCGGATACGTCATGACCGGTAATGGCCGGCAGTTGCACCAGGCCACGATAGTCACCTCGCCGAACCTGATAATCCAGGGGATTGATCGAGGTGGCATGTACGCGCACCAGGACTTGTCCCGCATCCGGAACGGGCTTTGGGATTTCGGAAAGCTCAAAGGATTCCGGACCACCAAAAGAGGCAAGTGTCATCGCTTTCATAGCAAATCCTCATTTATTGAAACGGTATATTGGGGTTTGTCGATGCTGGCTCGTGAGCGTCGGAGCCCTTGGACCATGATTGCAGGCAACGGGACTTAGTCTGTGTAGACGCGCCGCGGCACTTCTACGTCGCGAACTTCGAATGCGGCCGGGTCTGCCAAACGATTAAGGCGCCTGCCTTCATTGCGTTAGTCATTACGATATCCTTTCGTCAGGATAGCATTGATGGGAGCCAACAAGGCATGGCGCCGTCTTGATGCTCCCTATTTGATCTATCGAGATTGCTTCCGGTAGCAGCCCTGTTTTAGGATCAGCTTCAAAAAAACCTTGAAAGTGACCAGATGGACGTGGACGATTTGAACCTTTTCATACGCATCGCCCAACTCCGCAGCATCAGCGCCGCAGCTCGCGACTTAGGTCTCACGCCGGCGGGAGCGAGCGCGCGGCTAGCGGCGCTCGAGCGAAAGCTCAGCGCCAGGCTTCTCCATCGCACGACGCGGCAGGCGACTTTGACCGAGGACGGTCTCGCCTTCCTGCCGCATGCAGAACAGGTTGTGCTCGCTGCAGAGTCCGCTCGAGCGGCGCTCGGGCGAGAGCAAGCCGCGCCTCGCGGCATATTGCGGGTAGCGGCTCCCGCCTCGTTCGCGCGGATGCATATTGTGCCAGGCCTGCCGGAATTCTGTAGGAAATATCCCGACTTGGCCCTTGATTTGCGCATCTCGGACAGCATTGTCGATCTCGTCGAAGGTGCCTTTGATGTGGCGGTTCGTTATACTGAGCTTAGCGACTCGTCCTTCATCGCCAGGCGACTTGCTCCGGACAATCGGGTGCTGATTGCGTCGCCCGAATATATCGAGCGGAACGGGCGGCCGGAGACGCCTGACGACTTAGCGGGACATGCCTGCCTTGTCGTCGGCACGTTGGATCTCTGGACGTTTCGGGGGAAAAAAGCGGAGGTGATTGAGCGGCGTGTTACCCCGAGCCTCCGCATCAATGACGGCAGCGCAGTGCGCGACGCAGCATCAGCTGGGCTTGGCATCGCTCTAATGGCCACATGGTGCGCATCGGACGAGCTCCGATCTGGTTCGCTCGTTCCAGTCCTTCCAGAATATCCGCTGATCTCGACCCAGACGCTTTGGGCGCTATACCCAAGTTCTCGCGAGCTGGCGCCAAAAGTGAGAGTATTCATCGACTGGCTGGTCGATCGATTTGGGCATCAACCATACTGGGATCAAGGGCTGGAGAGTATCCTTAATAACAATCGATAACACAGGCTTGAAGTATCCGACCAACGGCATGAAGAAGAGTCCATCCGCGTGGTGTTCCCCCGTCCTTCCTGCCGACGTTGACATTGTCTGCGATGGGCGGAAGCTAACAGATTGGTAGTCTTGATAAGCTACGAACCGGCAGCCCGTTGAAATCAAGCAAGTTATATTCGTCCAGCTACGTAACTTGCTCACCGAGCGAAGTCGCTGAATTCCACGCGCTGCCAAAATCTCCCGACGACAATCTGGCGCTTATCCCACCTTGAGCATCGCCAACCGATACCTTTCCGGCGGCTTCAGACATCTGAGAGTCATTTGCCATCGACAATGCCAGGGTAATCAATCCCGTCTGCATTCAAAAATTATCAATCGTAAAAAGAATCCTCTTGACCCTCCATCGACTGGAGGCCTGATCGATACGCTATGACACACCGCAATTACACCATTGGGCAAATCGCCGAGCTGAGCAGGATCCCCGTTCGTCGGATTCGCTTCTATGCCGATCAAGGACTTTTGCCGAATGTCGATCGGACAGAAAGCGGATACAGGCTATTCGATCAGGCCGACCTGATTAGGCTCGAACTGATCAAAACCCTACGAAAATCAGGGATTGGCCTTCAGCCTATCCGTGCCGTGCTCACCCAAGAGCGCTCCATCGGGCAGGTCCTGTCGCTGCAACTGGCGGAAATCGAAAGCCAGATCGAAGCCCAGCGCCGTGTTGCAGCGGCCATTCGGGCCGCATTGCGTTCAAGCGAGCCAACCATCAACGACCTGAGGAGAATTTCGGAAATGACCACAGTTTCAAATGCCGAGCGTGTTGATGTCCTTCGTAGCTTTCTGGATCGTGTCGTGTCTGGAGCTGCAATCGATACGACATGGAAGGAATGGATGCTGGAAATGAGCAGGCCCGAACTTCCCGACAGTTCGACTGACGAACAGATCGATGCCTGGATCGAATTATCCACTCTGCTGGCCGAGCCATCTTTCGTCGACCAGATGCGCAGCAACGCCGCAGACAGCGTAATAAGGCTGAAAGGCGACGTTCTTCAGGAGACTTGGCAGACTGTCGTGGCAAAGTCCAAGGATGCCATCTCGCGAGGCGTTGACCCCGGCTCGTCCGAAGCGCAGTCTCTTGCAGGCGACTATCTGGAAGGTTGGGCTCGCGCTCAGGGCACCGATCTGAATGAGGAAAATGCCCGGCGCATGCGCCGCAAACTGCTTGAGCACAAACCGAACATGCAGCGCTACTGGGAACTCGTCCATATCCTCAAGGGAACACCCTTACCCAAGCCCGACAAGGTCTTTCCATGGATAGACCAGGCGATGGCAATCCGCCTGGCCGACGTCTGAGCATCAGCTCGCAAGGGCATCATCTACGGCCAGCATCATCAAGCGCGAAGACGCCATCGCCTATGCCGGCGGCCGGTTCCGGCTGACCAAGGTCATGCGGCAGCAGCACACCGACATTTTTCACGCCGAGATCCTGCAACTGATAAGGCGTTCCATAACCGAACTCGAGGTGTCCACATCCCATTATGCCGATCACCAATCGCTCTGGATCAGCTTTCAGGCTCTCCGAAATCCCGCAGGCAAAAGCCCTGTCCCAGGTTTGTTGAGCACGAACGAAGCGGTCGAATTCGGGGGCTGTCGCAGACTGGGCGGCACGATTGGGCCGCAGGCCGCCGGTTATGTCGAAAAGATACTGCCTGTGTTCCGGCGTCGCCGCAGCCGCCGGCGTCACCCCGTCGCGCTCTTCGAGGGGGATCGCGTCCCATCCCAACTTGCCGACTTCGGTTACGAGTGCTCGCCGGCAATTGACGGCCAGCATCGGTACACGAAACTGGCGGCAGAAATGGAAGATCGGCGTATAGAGCGCGGGATCGAAGCGCCATACCTCTACCCATCGCGATTCTTCCAGGAACGCTTCAAGATCAGTTTCACCGGCCACCCAGCGATCGAGCGCCGGCTGAACGGCACGTGGGAACATCTCGAACGCGACGGCGATATTGTCACGATAGGCCGACAGGCTCGCGATTACATGAAGCTGCCACCGATGGATATCATAGCGGTCATGCGTTTCACCCAGAAGCACCGCCTGCATCTGCGACATGCGCTGCATCATGTCCGAATGACCGATCAGCTCGCGGCTGGTCGGGTCGAACCATTGCCCTGCCGGCATGCTCATACCCGACCATCCCAACCCGACCATGCGGCGGAAGAGTTAGCGTAGAGGCGAAGGCCGGTTTCTTCTCCCTGATGATCAAGCGCAACCAGCAACGCCCTGCCGCCTTCGCTGGTCTCGACCCAGGAACCAACCGTCCCGCCGAGAAGGTGCAGGTGAAAATCATCCCGCGTGACATTGATGAAACCCATGCCGGGATTGACCCTCTCGACGACACCTGTCCAGCTTTGCCGGAATGTCGGTGTCTCGAACTCGATGGAAATGGGTTGCTGCGACTGAAGCGCCGCCTTGAGCGGGAGCGAACCGATATCGTTTTCAGCGACATCCGCCCGTTTCGGAAAAGGCAGGGCCTCTGCCGGCCCCAGTTCCGTGCAGGGAAAATGCCCAAGCTTCTCCTCGAAAATCTCAGCCCCCTCGAATCCGACGACCGCAAACAGCGTCTCGCCATCTCCGTCATGGAACTCCATGCGCGGATAGGCCTTGCCCTGAATGAGCCTTGTTGCATTGAGCTGAATACTCCGCACACTGCGATGTTCGAGCAGGCTGTCATGGAACTGACCGCTACAGGCAAGCCGCTCTGCCTTTCGTGTCACCTCGGCGACCGCGCCGATCCGCTCGTGGGTTGCGCCTCTCGCCTTGCCGATCATCATAAGGGATCCGAGTTCCGGCAGACGCAGAAGAACGTCGTCCGGCTGTGCATCTATTCCCAAAAGCACGGAGGTCTGGTTCTGCGTCATGGTCAGTTATCCTTAGGCTGGCGCCATTGCTGATGGCGAATTGGCGGGTTCGGCAAGGCTTATCGTCGAGAAAGAGCCGATCCCTTCAGGTTTGCGGTGAGAGACGATGAAAAAGGCAGTATCGGGAAGCTTTTCCCGAAGGATGGAAAGCAATTCTCTTTCTGCCTTCTCATCAAGGGCGCTGGTTGCCTCGTCCATCACAACCCATTTGGGCTTGTGGAACAGGACGCGAGCGAGCGCCAGCCGCTGAACCTCGCCTCCGGAAAGGCCGTCCGGCGCATCGTCCTGCCCAATGAGAAGGTCAGCAGAGCGGTGACCTAGACCAACCGTATCAAGCACTACTGTTGCCTGCTTTTCATCCACCTCGCGGCCAAGTGCCGGGTAGACTGCGGCGTCCAGCAGCGTGCCGGTCGGAAGATATGGTTTCTGTGAGAGGAACATGGATTGATCGACCGGCCATTGCGCACGGCCAGCGCGATGCTGCCAGAGGCCCGCAAGAGTTTTGACTAAAGTTGTCTTTCCAATCCCCGATCGTCCCTGAAGCCAGATGGCACCGGCAGGTGCCAATCCCAAGGAGCCGAGCGATGCAAGCTCGCGGTTGTCCGGCGTGTAGAGGGTCAGATTTTCCACATTCGGCGACGGGGCACCGTCGTCCCGTTCCGCCAATTCGGACGTTGCCTTCTGCTCTCCGGCGGCCTGTGCAGCAAGCAGGAAATTGTCGAGACGTGCTGCAGTTGCAACCAGATCGGCAAGGTTACGATAGGAGAAGATGAACCAGGACAAGGTCGTCACGACATTCGAGAACGCCATGCTGAGCTGCATCAGACCGCCGAAAGCGACGTGACCGGCGAGGTAGCCGGGCAATGCGACAAACAGCGGGATGCGCAAAACCGAATGACGGAAGGGGTAGGTGAACAATCCGAGGATCAGTTCCCGCCTGATCAGATGGCGCCAGTTGTTGGCAACGGCATCGAACCGCCTCCCGAAGCCGTCCTTCTCGACCTCCTCGCCGCCTGCGAGGGCAACCTCGTCGAATGATCCACGCCATCTTGCCATCGCGAACCGGAAGCTGGCTTCGCGCTTCTGCTGTTCGGTGAGCAGGCTCTTGAGCGGATAGCCCAAGACATGGGTTATGACGCTGCAGATCGCGACATACAGGAAAGCGGACCAGACCATGTAGCGCGGGATTTCGTAGTCGATACCAATGAAGGCCAGCGAGAGAGGGAAGTTTGCGAGGCTCCACAACAGCGCCACATAGGAGAAAAGTCCTACGACCTCACCGATAAGATCGAGCGCCTCGCCGAGCAGGCCCTTGGTGAACAAGCGACAGTCTTCGGCAATGCGCTGGTCGGGATTGTCGATCCGCTGCTCATTGCCATTGGCGAGAAACCAATAGGCCTTGTTGGCGGTCCATAGGTTGATGGCATGATCCGTCAGCGATCTCCGCCAGCGAATTTCGATGACCTTTCGAATATATTCATGCGCCAGCCCACGCGCCGAGTTCAGGCCAACGATCAGCGCAAAGATGCCGATCTGGTGATAGACTTGGGTGGCATCGACCTTTTCCACTGCCGAGTAGAACTCCCCGGTCCAGCGGGTCAGGCGGATGCTGGCATAGACAGCCCCAAGATTGAGCGCCACCGCAACTGCGAAAAGCGCAAGGCTTAGCTTACCGCCGGGTGCCTTGATGCAAGGGACGAGCAATCTTCGAAAACGAGCAAGAATTTTGAACATGGCTATCACGAAAATGAGGGTGGGCTTGCGCCCACACCTCAGGTTGCAAAGGGATTAGAACTTGACCGTGGCGCCGACCTTGAACACGCGTCCTGCGCCCGTCTGAAGTTCAAGCGGGTTGACATTGGCCGTCGCAGTAGAAGGTGCAGTCTGCTCGTAACCGGTCAGCGTGTTCGGGAAGTAGCGACGATCGAAGATGTTCTCGACACCGAAGGTCAGTTCGAAATTCTTCCGGGGCGTCCATTTCGCATAGGTGTCGAACAGCGCGTAGCCGGAAGCCAGATAGGATGTCGGGCTCGCATTTTCGGTGCGCCCTGCGGCGAAGGTACCGAAGGCTTCGAGCTGAAGATTGTATTCGGGCAGCACGTGCTTCACGCCAAGCACTGCGGTGAACGGGACAGCACCGTCGAATGCAGTCTTTGCCGATCCGGCCGAAACACGCTGACGTCCTTTCGACCAGCTGAAGTTGGCGGACAAGGTTGTGTCGTCGCGCACCTCGTATTCACCGCCGAATTCAATACCCCACAGCTTGACGTCCTCGACATTGTCGAACGTATAGGCCGTGACCGGTCCGCCTCCAGGGCCGGGAATGAGTACTTCCTGGAATGACCGAATGAAGTCCTCATAGTCCGCATAAAAAGCGCCGAGAGAGAAGAAGCCGCGCTCGTATTCGCCACGCAGACCGATCTCATAGCTCTGGACGGATTCAGGCTTCAGATCGAGATTCGGAATGATCGACATACCGGTGAAGGGATCCGAGCTCGACTGGAACAATTGCTGCGACGTCGGCATCTTAAAGCCCTCGCCGTAGGACGCGTAGACGGAATAAGTCTCGTCCAGCTTGTAGATCGCGCCGATCCGCTTGAGCAGTTCGGTCTTTTCCTGCTTGCTCGGCTCATAGCCGGGCAAGCCCGGATAGCTGCTGTCGCCGGTCGGATCGATAGAATAATGCGCCAGACGAAGGCCGGGCGTGATCGTCAGCCGGTCATCCAGCAAGATGATCTCGTCCTGGATGTAGAAATCAGCACGGGTCGTATCGACGCGCGGGAAGCTGAATCCCTGGTTTTCCAGAACCGTCGTGGTGTCTGTCAGAGAATTATAGGTGGTGTTGATGCCCTGATAGTCGCCCTTTGTCAGGTCGCCGTCAAAGCCGTAAGTCAGTTTGTGGCTGGTCGAGCCGAGATCGAAACTCGACTGCAGCTGGATATCCGCTTCAAGGAAATCCTCGCGAAAGTCGCGGTACTGGTTGTGAAGCTGGATGCGGTTGGAATAGACGCGCCGCTGATCGCTGTCGGTCGTACGGTGCTGCGGAGAATACGAGACGCGCCAGTTCAGCGTATCCAGCCAGCCCGCATCGACATCCCACTGGTGCTCAAGCGCGATACGCTTGCGGCTCATCTCCAGATCACGGACGTAAGGATCGTTGATGTAGGTGCCCGTCGTCGGCACGCCGGTCGTCGATGCCGACATGTCGTAGAGTTGCAGGATTTCGGTATCGCGGCCGAAAAGCTCGCCGGTCAGCTTGATCGTGTGGTCGGCGGTCGGTGTCCAAACGGCCTTGAGCAGCGCATTGTCGACATCGGTATCGTTCGGGAAAAGCTCGTTACATCCGATGTACAGACGCGAGCACCCCCAGATGCCGCCGTCGGCGCGGGCATTGCGGAAGCGGGCCTCGTGCGAGGAGGTCTGGCTGTAGCTGCCGAGGATCTCGAGGTCGCCGAAATCATAAGCGCCGGTGATCTGCTTTTTCCAGGAGCGGTCATAGCTGTCGTAGCTGGTCTTCAGCTCCAGCGCCCAGGGCTTGGTCGGATCGGCAGCCAGAAGGTCGGATGGATCGCGGGTGCGGAACATCACCGAACCGCCGAGCGCATCAGCGCCCCAGAGCACCGAGTTCGGACCACGCACGATCTCTACCGCCTGAAAATTGCTCATCAGATCGAAGAAGTCGCGGCTGCCATCGGTGATCGATTCCTGTATGCGCGATCCATCGACGGTCAGCTGGACGCGGTTGCCCGACATGCCACGGATAGAGAAGCCGGAAAGCTGGCCCCATGGATTGGTGATCGAGGTCTGGCGAGACACCGCAATACCGGGCTCATGGCGCACCAGATCCTGGATGTCGCGGATGTTGTGGTCGTCCATCTCCTTGCGATCAATGACCGAAATCGTCTGCGGCACGTCGAGAACGCGTTTCGCGTCACGCGTGGAAAGAAGCACGATAGGCTTGAGTGTCGTCGTGTCCTCGGCATTGTCTACTCGTGCATTCTCCTGTGCCCATGCTGGGAATGTGACGACAGACGCCAAAAAGGCCGCACGCCAAACTCGCGCCGAAAGGCACGTCCGCGATGTATCAATTTTCATGTAACCCCCAAATGCTTAGGGGGCCTGCCTACAAAACATGATAATTTGAATCAACTTCGAACATGATTACTTTTGTCATGTTTTAATTGCGTGTCGAAAATGACACAGCCTCCTATCTGGAGATGTTGAGAGACAGAAGAAGGGCAAGTCAGCGGAATAGGAAATCGATATTGAGGTAACTCGGACTTAGCGCTGACATTTTCGTCCTGGTCTGCATCAGCCCAAGAGAACCGTATCTTCGTTCAATTACGGCAACCCCGGAAACGACTTCACTGCTCCAGTGACAACGGTATCCCGACCTCGGAGTCAACGGCCACATCGGGTTCAACGAACAGGGATCCGCATTGGCAAGCACTGTCAGGATTGTCAAACTGCCGGAGGAAACGCTGCATGCCAATCTTCCCACCCTGCTGAATCTGGACAGCGTACCTCAAAGCGTAATCACCATCGAGATTTCGGACATTTTGCACGCGCAAGGGATCATCGTTCTGGCAACTGAAGCAGCAAAAACAGAAGCGGTGCGCAGATGCCTGGAAGAGGACCAGACAGCAGATTGCCCCGGCTCCTATCTTTCCAGACACCCGCATGTGCATTGGTTTCTGGATTACGCAGCCGCTTCGGAGCTTCGGTAGCAGACCTTGATTGTTATTTCAGCTCTTGATGGGATGCGAACCGCCGGCGCAGACGTTAATCCGCATAAGTTATCATTTTAGGTGTTTTCCATCCGGATAAAATTCCTGTAGGTGGTTCCGCCGCTGATGGCCGGTGATGTCCGAGATGAATCTTCAAGCTACTCCCGTTTGGGATGACGGCACTCATCGTAACATTCACATTCTCGGCCGCCTCTCACCGTCATTCGTGTCGTGTCGGAATTAGCAACTCGCAGAACGCAGGCGAAACATATTTTCTATAACTTCAGTAGAATTAGAAAGACCAGTCTTTCTGCAGGTCGTTATGCTCACTAGGCTTCCCCGTGCAGGTGGGCGTCGGCCCAATTGCCTTCGCATAGACTTACCAGGGGACCTGAATGACCAGATCAACATCCTCATCCAAACATATCATTAGCCGCCGTCACGCAATCGCTCTCTTGGGGACGGTGGCAAGCGGCTTTTTGCTGGCCAGCACAGACCTTCCCTATGTTGCAACGGCTAGAGCCGCAGAACAAAAGGCGATGACAATCACTGATGAGCTTGGACGCGAGATAACCCTCCAGGTGCCAATCAAAGCTGTCTATACCGACCTTTGGTATCAGACCGAAATCGTGCGGGCGATCGGCGCTGCGGATACGATCGTTTCCATCGACCAAACGTCTAATCCGAATAAGAATACGGCGAATAAAGACTATTTCGCCAAATTCGCCGACCTTCCTGATGCCGGCAACTTCAACAGCCCCAACTGGGAAACGATCGCCGCGTCTGGCGCGGAAGTCTTTTTCACCCGCCGCAACGCGCCTTGGCAGGATGCGGTCGAGAAGCTGAAACCCTTCGGTATCGAGGTTGTAGTAGTCAGCACCTGGGACCCAAAGGTCCTGAGGGCGCAGTTACCGAATCTCGGCAAGATCTTCGACGCGGAAAAAGGTGCGACCGATCTTGCCGCGCTCTACGACGATATCGACAAGCTTCTCGCCGAGCGCCTGAAAGGCGTCGAGCCGAAGAAGGTCTTTTTCGAAAACAATGCGGATTTCGTCACCTCCCTTCCGGGTTCGGGCTGGCACGACACGATCGTTCTGGGCGGTGGGAAGAACATTTTCGGCGATATCGCGATCGCCAATAATGGCAGCGCCTCTGTCCACACCTATACGGTCGATCCAGTCGAGATCATCAACCGCAACCCGGATGTGATCATCCATAACGGCGTGGACGGCTTGGCGTCCGGCTACGAACCTTGGGACCAGGAGCTGCTTGCCGAGCAGGCCGGGCGAGTGATCGACCGTCCGGGCTGGAACTCGATCAAGGCGGTGCAGGACAAGAACGTCTTCGTCATCAACAATTTCTTCTTCTCCGCGCTCGGCAAGCAGATCGGGGCACTGGCCGTCGCCAAGTGGCTGCACCCCGAGCATTTCGAAGACGTCGATGTCGACACCTACTTCGCCAGATGGCTGAAGGCGCAGGGCGTCGAGTCGCGTCCCGTTGCGGACTACGCCTACAAGCTTAACGGCTAGACAGCCCGCCGCCGCCCAGCCCCTCAACCAGATTGAGAGAGACAATGAGCTCAGTGCATTCAGATCCCCTGCACCCCATTGCCCCATCCGGACGTCGGCGATCGACGGACCGTTACACCAGCCAGAAACTTGCCATAGCGCTCGGCTTTGCAGCCGTGGTCATCACCGCGCTGATCGGCATCAGGATCGGAACGTCGGGGGCGACGCTCCTCGATGTCCTGGAGACGTTCTGGTCCAAGATAGCCGGCACGGTCCCTACTGACCGCGCAACACTGCTCAAGCACAATGTCATCTGGGAACTGCGGCTCCCACGTGTGCTTCTCGCCATCCTTGGCGGCGCGGCGCTGGCCGTCGCAGGTGTGCTGTTCCAGGGTCTGCTGCGCAATCCGCTGGTCAGCCCCTACACGCTCGGCATCGCGCCGGCCGCCGCCTTCGGCGCTTCGCTTGCCATCGTCCTTTTCGGGGCAACCGCCGGCAGCGCGGCGATATCGCTGGTCATCGGCGCGCTTCTCTTCTCCTTCCTTAACACCGCGTTGGTGCTTTCTCTTGCCTCGACGCGAAACCTGCATGCAACGACGCTCATTCTCGTCGGCATCGCACTTTCACAGCTTTTCGGCGCACTGACGGCCTGCATCCAGTATTTCGCCGAGGACGAGGTGCTTGCCGCAATCGTCCGCTGGACCTGGGGCTCGGTCAACAATTCGGCTTGGTATCAGGTTCTTGCACTCTTCGTGCTCCTGACTCTCGCCTTCCCCTATATCCGTTTCCGCAGCAGCGCGTTGAACGCCATCGCCTTTGCCGGCGATGATTCAGCCAAGAGCCTTGGCGTGGCGGTTTCACAGGTGCGGCTGCAGACCATCGCGATCGCCGCGACGCTTACCGCCGTAACGATTGCCTTCACCGGCATTATCGGTTTCGTCGGGCTGGTGGCGCCGCATATCGCGCGGCTCGTGGTCGGCGCCAATCACCGCTTCCTCATCGCGTTCTCGGCCATCATCGGCGCCCTGCTGCTCGTCATCGCCGATGCCGTCGGCAGGCTGGTCATCAATCCGGGCGTCATCCCCGTCGGCATTATCGATGCCTTGGTCGGCGCTCCGATTTTCCTCTACCTCATCCTCACTCGACAAAAGGCAATCGAATGACCCTCAAGATTTCCTCACTCGAAGTTGGCTATGGCAAAAGACAGGTCGTCAAGGGCGCAAACCTGACCGTCGAAAAGGGCGAACTCATCGGCCTTCTGGGCTCCAATGGCTCCGGCAAGTCGACGCTGATCAAGACCATTGCCGGCATCAACAGCCAGACGAAAGGCACGATCACCTGGAACGGCGCCACGGACTTGACCCGACTTGCGCGCAAGGATCTTGCCAGGATCGTCGCCTATGTGCCGCAATCCATCGGCCTTTCGTTTGGCCTCGACATCAGGGAGGCCGTCCTGCTCGGCCGCACGCCCTATTTCGGAACCCGTCCACGTGACGAGGACTGGGCGCATGTCGATGCCGCCATGGAAAGGATGGGGCTCGACGAACTGGGCGACCGTGCCGTCACCGAACTCTCCGGAGGTCAGGGCCAGCGTGTCCTCATCGCGCGCGCACTGGCGCAGGATCCACAAATCCTGCTTCTCGACGAGCCGACCAGCGCGCTCGATATCCGCTACCAGTGGCAGACCCTGGAAGTGGCCCGCGACGTTACGCGCAAAAACAATGTCGCCGCTGTCATCGCCATCCATGATCTCAATCAGGCGGCCCGCTTCACCGATCGCGTGGTCTTCCTCCAGGATGGCGTAGTGATCGCCGAGGGGCGACCGGCGGAAGTCTACTCTCCGGAACTGATCAAACGGGTCTATGGCGTGGATGTGGAACTGTCGACCCATAAGGGCTTCGTTCAGGTCCATCCGCTTTCCGAGCATGGTCATGCGCAGCTCGGGCTGCAACCTGCGGCATCCGAACCCGCCCGGGCCCATCGCCTGGCGGAACAGCGCGAATACGCGACAGCCTGACATTCTTTCGAGGAAACACACAGATGACAAACAAGTGGGCAGGCCGTCGCAGCGAACGCGGCCAGGGACTGGTGCTTGGCCTTTTGCTGGGCGGAACGGGGCAGGCCAAGAAAAAAGGCCGTGATGGCCCGACGGACAACCTGCTGGATATCGACGCCTATGTCGAACAGGCGCAGCAGGCCGAGCGAGGCAAGATCCACACCATCTTCCTGGCCGATGCGCTCGTCACCAGCGAAACCGCGCCGAAACCGGGGCTGGAGCCCGTCACTCTGTTGAGTGCTCTGGCGGCGAAGACCTCGCGGATCGGCCTTATCGGCTCGATCTCGACCTCTTTTACCGAACCCTACAACCTCGCGCGCCAAGTGCTTTCGCTCGATCATATTTCGAGGGGACGCGCCGGCTGGAACCTCGTCACCTCTTCTGCGGGAGAGAAGAATTTCGGCAAGCCGCTTCCCGCCCATGATGACCGCTACGCGGTCGCCGAGGAATTTGCCGGCGTGGTGCAGGCGCTCTGGGAAAGCTGGGAGCCGGATGCCATCAGCTATGATGACTGCGGGCGCCAGATCGTCGATGCCGGCAAGGTCCATCGCATCGACTGGAACAGCCGGCATTTTTCCGTGCAAGGCCCGCTCAACGTCTCCCGCAGCCCGCAGGACCGGCCGATCCTCGCTCAGGCAGGGTCTTCCAGCGAAGGCAGGCAGCTCGGCGCACGCGTGGCCGATGTGATCTTCACCACGGGGCTGACCGAAACGGAGCCGTCGATCGATCTCTATCGCGACTTCAAGGCGCGAGCTTCCGCCTATGGCCGCTCGCCGGATTCGATCAAGATCCTGCCCGGTGTCGCGCCCGTGATCGGTTCCACCGACGAGGAAGCAAAGCGCTTCTGGCAGAAGGTCATCGACGACATCGATTTCGAAGAGGGACGGAAGTCGCTTGCCGGCCAGTTCGGCGGGATTGACCTGGCCGATCTCGATCTCGATGACGAAATCCCGGTCAACGACCTGCCGCAGACGGCCGATATCCAGGGGCGCCGCTCACGCTTCGGCGTGTTTCGCGACCTTATCGAAAGCGGCAAGGTTCGCACCGTGCGCGACCTCATCATCTATCACTCGAGCGGTGCGGGACACTGGTTTCCGATCGGCTCGGTGGAGAACATCGCCGACCAGTTGCAGGACCGCTACGAGCGCGGCGCGACGGATGGCTTCAATTTCCTCGCCTTCACCCTGAAATACGAGCTCGGCCTTTCCGCCGTGACAGATCATTTGATCCCTGAACTACAGCGGCGGGGCATATTTCATCACGACTACCAGCACGAGACGCTGAGGCAGAATCTGGGCGTGTGAAGCGGCCCGCAACGAGGAAGAAGAGATGACACGTTATGTAATCATCGGCGCTGGTGCAGTTGGCGCAAGCCTTGCGGCACAATTCGAACTCTCCGGCCTCGACTATATACTGGTCGGCCGCGGCGAACAGATCAGCCACATAATCGAGCACGGGCTGAGCTACCAGCGGCCCTCGGGCACGCGGCAGATCCGGCTGAAGGCCTTCGATCTGAGCGCCCCGCCGGAGTTGGCACCCGACGATATTCTTTTGCTGACGGTGAAGAGCCAGGACGTGGCAAGCGCGCTGGCCTTCTGGTCGTGGCGACGCATATCGGATGCCGCCGGCACGGTGGCAAAAAACCTGCCGGTGGTTACCTTCCAGAATGGTCTGGCAACGGAAGCGACAGCGCTTCGAACCTTTGTCCATGTCTATGGCGCGAGCATCCTGACACCGGCCCGGTTTACCGAAACGGGCAAGGTGGTCGTGGGTGGCGATCCCGAAGTCGGCGTGGTCACCATCGGGCGCTTCCCATCCGGACGCGACGAGACTTCTAACCGGATTGCCGCAGACCTGAACCGCGCCGGTTATCTGGCTGAACCGAGTGCGGACATTCGCCGCTGGAAATCGGCAAAGCTCCTCCACAACGTTCGCAACGTGCTGGAACTGTTCGACGGCCCGGCCGACCTGCGGGCCGAAATCGGGGAGGCGCTGGTGGAGGAAGCCCGGCGCACCCTTCAGGCTGCGGGCCACAAGCTCGCATTGCCCTCGGAGCGCAGCATCGACATCTCGAACTGGCGCACCGCCCAGGACAGCGGCATTCAGCCGGGCCAGCAATCGACTTGGCAGAGTTTTACCCGCGGTGCGTCGAGCGAGGTCGATTTCCTCAATGGCGAAATCGTTCTCCTCGGCCGTCTTCATGGTCACTCGACGCCATACAACGAAGCAGTCCAGGCGCTGGCTGGGAAACTGGCGCAGCAGGGAGCGTTTTCGAGCCTGCTTCCTCTTGACGGGATCCTGTCGCTGGTGGACAACTCGGACCACACAAGACAGACCGGTCTTGCTGCCGTAAATTGATCGGCTTGCTGTCGATCATGGATAATGATGCGACTATGGCGCCGCGTGAGCAGGCTCGAGTGAGCTTCGATCACCTGCACGACAAGGCAGACAACCCCAAAGTTAGTGGCTACGCCTTCGCGCTTGCGGTTGCCGAACATGGCGAATCCGAATCGGGCCGTCTCCGTCGCGCGCAAGGCGATGATGAGGGGCATATTCGCCGCCGTCATGTTTCGGGCAACCAGTCGAGCGGATCAGGCGGCGGCGCATCTGTCGCTGCGCTGCGAAGGTGCGCTTGCCACCGTGGCGGACGACCGTGATCCGAAAGCCGTCCTCGTCGCGCGCGATTGCGCCCTCGCCTCTTCGACGCGGTGATCTAGCCCGATGGCGCCCGGAGAACGCACACTACCTTCGCGCTGGAAGCTTTCGGCCTCGGCTCGATGGTCGCGGCCCTTTATGCTGCCCCGTCTATTGAAGAGCGTTGCCGACCGGCCGGTCATCCTGTCCGGCACGGTCGCGCTGGCGGTTGCCCTTCTAGTCGGAATGGCCGTCAATTCCTATGCAGGTCTTCTCATCGTCTGCGCAGCGATCGGCGTTGGCTACTCGCTGGTTCTCACCCCGTCCCGCCGCATCCTGCGACGTTCGGCTTCCCCGGAAGATTGACTAGCCTTGGTTGCTGCGCAGGTCGCCCTGTCGCACGGTTGTTGGCTTATCACCTGCCCGCCGGCCGGATGGCTGGGAGCCACCGTGGGCTTACGCCGACCTATGTCGTGTGGCATCTTGACGGCCGCGGCACCGATACGGCAGCACTGCTATGGCCAGCGGTCGAAGCCGATGAGCGTCATTGTCAGGCGCAAACCACGCCCATGTCGCGGGAGCAAAGGCGGTGCCCGGAGGGCTTGAATTCCCACCCGGTGCGCTAGGATCGCTATCACCGATGAAAGCCACACGATTTCTGATCTGCGCCCGTCCGTAATTTTCTAGACTACTGGTCTTTGGTAGAGACCGTATCATGGATCGTCGCCGCTTGGTCCGATGCGCTATATGCAGGCTAGAGGATGCAAGCAGTGTATCAATATTCGTTACTACTACCAGGTCAACCGTAACCCGGCCCTGCCTTCCCAGGCGTCGATGTTTTCGCCGCCGAGGTTGAAGGTGTAGTCGGCGGCGGCGAAAGCGCTGAGACGATCAGTGACGTCCCATGAAACGCCGCCGCCGAGTTCGAGGGAGGTCGAATCGGTATCGGTGGCGATGGGGTCATTGCCGAAAGTTACCGTGTCCGAGCCGCTGAAGGCATGCCACAGGTCGATCTTGGCGTAAGGTTTGACGACGCCTGCCAAGGTTTCATATCTGGCCTGGAGGCGTGCTGCAATGCGTCCCGTGATCGCGTTGTCGCTGTCGATTGCGATATTGGAAAAGTTGTCTAACTTATCATCGAACGACATATGCTGCCATATGACCTGCGCCTGCGGTTCGAGCGTCCATGTGTCCGAAAGAGCGATCGGATAGCCGCCTTCGATCGAAGCGGTCGCCCCCATGCCGTCGATGTCTATACCGACGTCCCGGGAGGAGGTGGACCTGCCGCCATACAACGTTCCCATCATTACAGCATCGATATACCACCCGGAGGCACCGATATGAGTCCAGTATCCGCCGATGCTCGTGACAGTCAGGTCAAGATCGCCGGTGCGCACGCCGTTCCAGCCGATCGCTTGGCCCTTAACGTCCGCGTCAAAGTCGGTGTAGCCAAAGAAAAAGCCGGCTATATCGCGGCTATCGTTCTTCCCTTCGAGATGGATGAAGTCCATACCGGCCTGGAATCCGTACAGATGACCATCTATCGACGGAGTTACGGTGCCTCCCCATCCCTGTTCGCTGTTCATGCCGTAGACGCGCGTCCACACGCCTGAACCGTCCACCATGCTCTGATCGCCTCTGCGTTCATGAAAGGTGCCAAGCGTTGCAAGCGTTGCCGTTCGTGCTGCCGGAGCTATGGCGGAATAAGTCGCCACTTCGACGCGATACAGCGGAACGACATCGCCGGTGACCAGGGTCGCACCGGGGGTCGGCGGTTCGGAACCGACGCCAACTGGAGCAGCATTCTCGGGGATGGGTGGGGGTTCTGCGGGCGGTGTGGGCACCTCGGCGGCATCGGGCGCAGGCGGTGCTTCGGGAGCGGCATCGGTGCCCAGCACGGGAGGCTCGACAATGCCTGATCCGTCTGGTGGTGTTTCGGGCGGCGCTGGCGGTGCCGGAGGCGGTGCGGCGACTTCAGCTTCGGGTGGTTCCGGCGCCGTTTCCGGACTGGGCTCGACGGGAGATGGCGCAGGGGCCGTCTGGGAAGGTGTAGGCGTATTGACGAGCGACGACCGCAGATACCAGTTCTCGTCCGTTCCCGCGCTGACGCCACCCTTGAAAAGATAATATTCGTGGGCACCGGCGGCGACGCTCCCGGTGAGGGCAAATGTGCCGCTGCCGGTATCGGCTCCGGCCAGGGCCTGCACCACGAGAATACCGCTCTGTGTGGTCAGTCCACCAAGCCCGCCTCTGTTTTCGACTGCCACGCCAGTCGAGCCGCTGGCCGTTCCGCCGGCAATGACGAGCCTGTCCGAGGGCGAATCGTCCTCTCCCAAAACGGTATCGACAAACAGCCGACCATCGTCGCCGACATAGTTGCCGTTGACAGTGAAACTGTCTGCCGCTTCGCCTCCGCCGTTGGTCAGGTCGATCCTACCTGCATTGATCACGTTTGCTAGGTCGCCGGCGCCGAATGCCGAGACGGAGGCATCCGTATCGCCGGCGAAGATGGTACTTGTCCGGTCAATGTCGAGATTGCCAGTTCCGCTCGAGGCGTCGCCGAGAACGAGGTCTCCGTCGAACGTAAGCTCGGTATCATTCGTGGCCGCAATCGTTTCCCATCCTGCAAGCCGTTCAATGCCATCCATCGACACGTTGCTAAGTGACAGGCTGTCGCTACCTAAGCCGCCGGAGAGCTGCGTCGTTCCGCCCATGTTCGCATTCGTGAGATCGCTGAGCGTCGCACTGTCATTGCCGGCCTCGAGCAAAATCGTATTGTAGATGATGCCGCCGCTCCAGGCGAACACATCGTCGCCGTTGCCGGTCTTGATGCCGTTGCCTATGCTGCCGCCGCTGACCGTGACGCTGTCGTTGCCGTCACTAGTGCTGATATTGCCGCCAATCGTACCACCTGAAATGATGATCGTATCCCGGCCGAATCCGGTGACCACGTTCCGGTCCACGATGCCATCGGACATGTCGAAATAATTGTTGTCGAGCTTCATGTTGACCCGGCCGATACGGCCTCCGGTCATGACCGCGTAGTCGCCATCCTCGAAGAAATCGACAATGCGTCCGCCGGACATGAAGAATGTGTCGAAACCATCGCCCTGACTGAGCGAGCCGATCATCCCGCCCGTCATTCTGAAATCGTCAATGCCACCGCCCTGCTGAACATTACCGACCACCTGCCCGGCGCTGATGTCGAAGAAATCGACGCCACCACCCTGATCGACGCTTCCGGCGATCGTGCCGGAATCCATCACGATCCCATCGGTCCCGGCTCCGAATATTACGTTGCCGCTAATCTGCCCGGTCCCTGCCGAGGGAAAGGTCAAAGAGTTATTGCCGCCAAGATCGGCAAGGCCTGTACTGATGCCGCTGTCGCAGACGTGAGTATCGTTTCCTGGCGCTGGAAGGAGGACGCAGGCTGCCTCGGCCGGGGATACAGACAACAGGTGAGCTATGGAGGAAAACGTGAAGAGAACTCCACCGCTCATTGGCGAAATTCGCGTTAGATTGGCCACGGTCAAAATAAGCTTAAACGACATCAGATTTCCTTGCCGAAATACCTACGTCATTGCATTATTTATGAATAATCTGAATTACTATGCGCTAATATAAAGATCTGCCGCAAGCATCCGCAGATTGCATGGAATTTTCAATGCCACCCGATTGCTGATGTGACCGTGTGCATTCGATTGGCTGACGACATGCTCTCCGAAGCGGGACTATGGAACGAGCATGCCGACTGGTACCCAGAGGTGACGGTATTACAAAGCATATCGACTGGAACTATCGAATTAGGTCGGTGCGCAGGTACCGAGGAATTCTCCCCAAACGGCCGGGACCATTCTTCGGGTTTCTCTTGGAAAGACGTCCCAGTCTGTCTCAAGACAAGCTGAAAGTCTGTGATCTTGCCCTGCACCTGAGGTGGATGGAGCTAGCCCATGGTCATACCATGCTTGACGAGATTGATTACTCTCAGGATCCCCCGACGATTGCCGTGCATCTGTTGAACGTTTCCATTCTCGGAATGCGATACCTTCATCGGATCGATGGCTCACAGCTAACGAGATCGGATTTATCGATGTGATGGGATACGAACCGGCGACCCCGCTGTATTTGACGATAAGCGGCTGATTTTGCGCGAACCGTGCGGCATAGGGTGCTTTTATTGAGCTGCCGGAACCACAAATGCGCGGCAGTCAAAAAGGACACGCTAATTAATTAACCTAAATACTGGAGAAACATATTTGAGTTGCAGGGAGGCCGGATCTCGCCCAGACCAGCCACGTTGTCTACTCGATAACTTAGCGATCTGTAGAGAAGGCATAACGGGTTCGGAGACCCGGCCCAAAAAAGAGACCGAAGGCGGGAGTTTACTCCGATGGACTGAGGCAGCATCGAGCGACAAACATCGTATCATCAATTGCCTGGAGACAGTGTGCGGCATGAGACGGGTTACGAAACGTAACCCGTCAAGCTTGGATTTCTTATCTCCTGATTAATTCAGCCGGGCCACTGACGCTGCACGGCAGGGAACCTATTCAATATACTCGCAACCGGCCTCTGTGAGCGCTCTGTCGACCCATTCACGGTTAACCGTTCCGGCTTCCGTCTCGGCCATTTGCATCATTTCGGCCTCATGCTTTTTCACCGCAGCTTTGAAAATGTCGGCGGCATCTGCCTTAGGGACGCAGAGGACACCGTCGAGATCACCGAGGATCAGGTCGCCCGGCTCGATGACGGTGCCGTTGATGGCGATCGGCATGCCAATCTCGCCGGGGCCGGTGCGATAGGGACCGCGATGGGTCACGCCGGCGGCAAAGGTCGGCACATTGCGCTCCAGGAACGCCTCGGCGTCGCGGATCGCGCCGTTCAGCACGAAGCCGGCAACGCCACGGCGGATTGCGTGAGCAAGCATCAGTTCGCCCATCAGCGAATTGGTCATGTCGGCGGCGGCATCAACGACGATGACATCGCCAGGCTTGGCCATGTCGATCGCCTTGTGCAGCATCAGATTGTCGCCCGGGCGGGTACGCACCGTCAGCGCCGGACCGGCAAGCGTACCGGTGCCGTGCATCGGCCTCAGGCCCGCGCCGAGCGCGCAGATGCGCGACATGGAATCGCTGACATTGGCGACCGGAAGGCGGCGAAAGGCCTCCACCTGCGCCTTCTCGATACGTTCCCATTTCAGTTTAACGCGAAATCCGTAAGTCATGGATACCTCAGACAGAGAGTTCTGTTGGACGGGCGAGCGAGCGTTCATCGGGTGCATTGCCATCGAGAACGCTAATGATGTGCTGGGCGGCGATAACCGCCATTGCGTCGGCTGAGCCATAGGTCACGCCGCCGATATGCGGGGTTGCTATCAACGTACCAAGTGACCAGAGGGGGCTGTCGGCCAGCGGAGGTTCGCTGGAGAAGCTATCGAGCGCTGCCCCGGCGACCGTACCGGCGGCAAGCGCCTCTGCGAGATCCACCTCGTTGATGATCCCGCCGCGAGCGGTATTCACCAGAACCGCGGACCTCTTCATCAAACCAAGCCGGCGGGCATCGATCAAGTCGCGGGTTGCGGCCGTCAACGGGCAATGGATGCTGAGAACGTCGAGCGACGGCAGCATGGCGTCGACGTCGTTGGCGGAAGCAAAACCATCGGCCGCGGCAGCACCGGGCGCGAAAGGATCGCAGACGACGACCTCCATGCCGAGCGCTTCCGCCATGCGGGCTGTCTCACGGCCGATACCGCCATAGCCGATGAGGCCAATCGTGGCACCGAGGAAATCCTTGCCGGTAAAGGTCGGCTTCGGCCAAGCGCCGCTCTTCACTGCTCGATCGAGCGGCAGCACTTCCTTAATCAAGCTAAGTGCCAGCGCGATCGTGTGTTCGGCGACGGCCCGGGAATTGGATCCCATCGCCCGCAGCACTGGAATACCCAGCTTTGCGGCAGCGGCAATATCAACATTGTCGACACCGACGCCATGCTTGGCGATGACTTTGAGGTTTTGCGATGCCGCAATAACCTCTTCGTTGATGCGGCCTTGGCGGACCATCAAACCGTCGATCTTCAGATCAGCCGTGCGTTTGGCCACCACGTCGGACGGATCATAGGGCGGTGAGAAAAATACGTCGATATCATGCTGGTTCAGAAGTCGGATAGCTTTTTCGGCAATCTTGTTATGGCTGACGAGAATGCGCCGCCCGCGTTTACCGTATTCGGCCCCCTGGATGATGTCATGGGTCATGAGATGGCCCGTTCCTTTTCAATTCGCTTGAGGAGATTTTGGGCGCGTATGACGATCGGCGCATCGACGAACTTGCCATCCAACATGAATGCTCCTCGCCCAGCCGCCGCCTCCTGCTCGTTGACCTCCACAACTTTCTGCGCCCAGGAAATCTCTTCCGGGGTCGGAGCGAAGCATTCGTTGAGGATCGGAACGACGGAAGGGTGAATGCAGG
>JAEXYH010000036.1 GCA_023451735.1 Pseudomonadota bacterium
CTGCCGGATGCGCCTCGGCAGGCTCAAGGTCGATTTCATGCCCGATGATGAAGCAATCCTCGGTTTTAGCAATCGTTGGTATGCGACCGGGATCGAAACGGCTCAGCCGCACATCCTCGACGCCGGCCTAGACATAAAGGTGCTGACACCGCCCCTTTTCGTAGCGACCAAACTTGAGGCCTTCCGAGGGCGCGGCAACAATGATCTTTACGCCAGTCGCGATGCGGAGGATCTGTTGTTGATGATTGACGGACGCGAGGAGTTACTAGCCGAGATTTCTGCTGCCTCCGATGACGTGCGTCAATTCACCGCCGGGGGTTTCCGCGCACTTCTCGCCAATAGTGATTTCGACGACTTCCTTGAAGGAAATCTCCGTAAACAGCCTGGCCGCTCAGCCATCGTAAAAGCGCGCTATGTGGCGATCAGCCAGTGTGATGGCCAAAATGAGGGCTGACCTCGAATGGCGCACGCTGAAGGGAACCCGCACAAGCGACGACCGGGACTTTGCTGGCACCAGCATGAATGCTCACGGCCTGCTGATGATCATCACAGACGGATCGACAGCCGGCGAGAGCAATGGAGACCTTGCCCGCGTGCTGGTAAAGGAGATGGTCGATTGGTTTGCTGCGACTTCTCCTGTCTCAGCTGAGGTCCTATGCGACTTCCTCCGCGATCTGCACCGTGATCTGGCACCACGCTTCCCGCGAGGGTCTGCTAGCTATCTCGTCGTGATTTGCGGCGTCGAGGACTGTTTTGCGGCCTACGCAGGAGATTGCACATTGGGCATCATGGATGCGGATGGAGCAATATCCTGGATAACCGCCCCACACACCCTGACAAATGCCGTAAAAGACCTCCCGCTTGCTGAAATCGCGAAATCGAAGGCGCGGCATCTCTTAACGTCAAGCTTCCGCTCCAGGGAATTTATTTCACCTGCGATTGAACGAATTGAAGGGTCCGCAACGCGCCTGATCATGGCTACTGATGGCTTTTGGGCCGAGTTAAGTCCCGATCAGCAGACAGTCTTCCTGAAGACCGGCAGCAGGGAAGTGTCAACCGATCAGGACGACTGCAGTGCCCTGTTGATTAGCCTTTCCCAGACGGAGAGCGTGCATGGACTCCGTCTCATGGAGGATGGCTCGGACGGACTCTACGTTCGAAGGCTTGACTAAGGTCGGCCGGTCGTCGGTCGCGATACTTATCGTCTCACGTGAGATTTGAGATATCGAGGTATTGGTTCAGACATCAGATACGTCGATGCCGCGATCTCCCTCACAGACATTACTTGCTCTTGATGAAGATTGAACCTTTGGCCCACCTATTCGTCATGAACTGAGAGGTAGAGGATCGGTACCTTCGTTCAGGATTGCAAGATATCGTCGATAACTGAACACACGGCCACGCTTGCGGCCAGTGACCTCATCAACGGTGCCCAATCGCTCCAGATCTGCGAGTGCGGCGTTGACCGTTGGTGCGGACAGACCTGTTATCTGAACAATCTGGTTCGCCGTGTGAAAGGGGTTTTTCTGGAATAGCTCGTGAATGCGAAGGGCCGACCCTGCTCTGTCACTTTCCATCGTGATCTTCTCCCGATCTTCCTTGAAAAGATCGACGATCTGAGTGGCAGCCTCAAATGCCTGATTGGCAGTGTCGGCGACGCCGGCGAGGAAGAAGTCCAACCAGGCTTCCCAGTTTCCGTTTTCGCGAACCTCCTGCAGCAACCGATAATATTCTCTCCGATGGGACTTCAGATGGAGGCTGAGGTAGAGCAGCGGCTTTTGCAGCACGCCGTTCATGCAAAGATACAGGGTTACAAGCAGGCGGCCGATACGACCATTACCGTCGAGAAACGGATGGATTGTTTCGAACTGCACATGCAGCAGGCCAGCCTTTATGAGTGCCGGCAACCGCGATTGATCATCATGCATGAAGCGCTCGAACGCATCCAGACAACCTGCCATTTCAGTGACGGGTGGCGGCACGAAGAGTGCGTTACCGGGCCGCGTGCCACCAATCCAATTTTGCGAGCGGCGAAACTCTCCGGGATCCTTGATGCCTCCTCGCCCACTGTGCAGGAGTCTGGCGTGCATCTCGCGGATCAGACGCAACGACATGGGCAGCGTTTCCAGCCGCTCCAAACCATACATCATGGCGTCGACATAGTTGGAGACTTCACGAATATCTTCAACCGGCAGCCCAGCCTGAGCTTCGGTTTCGAACCGCAAAAGATCGGAAAGCGTCGACTGCGTACCTTCAATCTGCGAGGAAAGAACAGCTTCCTTTCTCACATACATGTAGAGAAACAGCTCCTGTCGCGGCAGCAGCATTGTGATACCATCCAGACGTCCTAGCGCTCGCTCTGCTAGGCTGAGGCGCTCAAGCAAAGAAAGCACATCAATCGCCGGCTCGGGTGGCAATGGTGGAGGGACGAACGCGCGCACTGTTTCATTGGCAGCGACCGTTTCGACGAAGCAACCCAGGCGGTTTTTAGGTTTGAAATCAGACATAACCCAATATCAGGCGCCGCCTTATTTAAACAAGAGGCATTTCATTTAATTAAGCAGCAGGTGTAGATAAGCGCGCTTAATTAACGCGCCGACATCGAATTCCTGAGATTTGATCCAGGCGGCATGGGTGCCTAATACGATGATTAGGTCGATCATCTCTGGACATGGGCGGCGGCTTTTTAATTCGCTAACCATCCAAATAAGACAACCTGACCGACACTCCTGCCGTCTCTATATTCCATTTACCTAATGGAGTGAGAGAATAAATATCAGATTCACTGACGTCATGATCATTGCGTGTTTGATGATCATCGGCGCATACGCGTATAGCGTTTTTTTGCTGTTCAGTTAGGCAACCAATTTGCTAGCTCACCCGTTCTTGCGTCGCCAAAAACAGCAAGGACGTCTTATGAGCACTGGAAGCCAAGCCCGATCGCGCATGTATATTTTTGTCGCCGCCATCTTCGCATTGGGCGTCCTGCTAGCGGGCTACTATACGTTTTTCCAAACACCCGGCGAAATTAACGATGCACCCGCGTCTGAAGTCGTGAACCCTAATCGATGAATCACCCCGACCGCCTTATCGATCTTATAACGCAGGTCATTACGGCAGCTCGTGACTTCACACCGCGCGAAACGGTCGAACTAGGTTTTTGTGCATGGCTGTGTCTTGATGCAGCCAATGCTCACCATCCCGATTTGATAGAATTTCTCGCCGGCACGCGAGGTTTGGCGGCGGTCGCGCTTGTCCTCTCTCAGCGCCCGGAAATCGTCACGTCCAGCGATGGAAAAGTTCCATTGTGGACTTTCGTGCGCAAGCTGAACTAGCGGTATAATTGCAACGCAAGCCTAATATTCGCGAATCGCAAGTTAACCAAATCCATAAAAATGTCGATAAATCTACAGCCCGCATTGTGTAAAACTTAAATTATTGGAATAGATACGCTGAAGTTGAGAAGTGCATTCATCAAGTTAAAACGAGGACTTGAAATGGATTACGTATCGGAAACAGCGGCTGCAGTCACTCCAAAAGATATTCCGAACTGTGATAAAGCAGCAAAGTCGGCACTCTCGAATATGATCAGGATGCTTGAACGTTGCGGCTTCGAAGAACGCCAGATTACACTTGCTCTTGCTGACGCCGTAGACGATCATATACTCTCTCTATCTAAGCAATAAGCTTAGACATCCTGAGACAACGCCAGCATCAATACTTGTGCGATGGTGAACAGTCTCTGGCTGCGCAGCTTTCCCGCTCCCGCAGCTTCGAGAAGAAGTCCCTCGCCACCCGGGGGGCTTTTTTCGGGTTTTGAGCCACGAGCGACAAGTAATTTAGCGATGGAGAAGCAGACGTACGAATTTCTGATCGAAATACACCGAAATGCAGAAGGCGGTTCATGGACGATCGGAGAACACTCTCTGACACCAGAGGAAATCCAGATTGTCGCTCAAGCGCAACAATCCGGGCTTGTTGATTGCTTGGAATACGAAGACATCGGGACTTACTATCAACTCTCGCTCACTCCCGCAGGTAGAGATCAGGCAGGCCTACCGATGGTGCAGAAAACAACGATCAGCGATAGGCTTTGCAAGTTTCTCTTGGGTGGCTTTCCTGCCCGACGCTGAGCGTTGGCTCAAACGGCCGGATGAAGCTGCCGAGGCTGAACATGTCGACCTCCTGAAAGCTCATCAGGATTTGTATATCAATGGCAGGCCGGCCAGCGCGAACAGGAACGCAAATCGCACGCAGACGAGCATGATGTCGAAACCACGGCCATCTCGGACGCTGGAGAGTATCCGTCTCATCGAAACCTCTTGCCATCGCTCGGAACTGCCTGGCACATTTGCGTGCCGAGCAGCTCCTCCCGGGAGGAAGCGAGAAATCCTGACCCGCGGCGGCGATCCGAACATCATTCACGGGCTCGGATGTATACCGTAACTGTAGCTGGCTTCGCGCTGTGGACGGCTTTCGGCGTGCTCCGCAGCGAGCGGCCGATCATTTTGACAAACTCGGTGTGCTTTTTTCTCGAATGCAGATAGTTGGGTTTCAAAGTGGTGGACAGCTTATGCTCCGAGCGGAAACCAAAGCACCTTCGCGAAATTATCTTCGGCCCGGGATCAAGATGGCTTTGCAGAGTCTCAGTCTTGGGCTGGTAGCATTTCAGCAGGATTTACCTCACTTGCCTGCGGACCTTAAGCAGCGCACGCGCATGACGAAAATCTTGTTCTAACCCAGCCGGCTATGCATATCAGCATACCCACCGCTCCCGTATCTGCCCATCCTTGGAACCAGGTTCCTAAAATCGCGTTTCTTCGCTGCTCACGGCCCCGTGATGCCAAGCTGGAATGCCTTGATGAACAACACAAACTATACCTTGGAAGCCCGACGTGCGCTACTGCCCTACCCACTGATCAATCAAAAGATCCGAAGGTCCCAAAACGGCATCATGCGTCTTTTGGCTATCTCCGCTTCTATTTTCTTCTATGCCGAGGCGCGCTCAGCAACGATCTACGCGCAGTCTATTAATACAGCAGTCATCGCCTCTGCCGCGACAGCTTCACCAGCCGAAAGGCCAAAAGAGCCAGATCCCGTCTTGTTGAAGGTGCAGATCCTGCTTGACCGCGTGGGAATATCTCCAGGTGTGATCGATGGTTTGGAAGGTGAAAACCTGCGCAAGGAAATTGCGGCTTTCGAGACCTTGAGTGGGCTTCCGGATGACGGGATGCTCGATCCGCAGCTTACCGTATGGATCGACCTTACCGAGCCGACCTATGGCATCCATGGCACGCCCGAGCCCGCACTGATCGATAAGGCCGGCTCGCATGGCTGCGTCCGGCTGACGAACCGGGACGCCGACAAGTTGGCCGGCATGTTCGAATCCGGCGTCACCGTGGAGTTTGCCGATTGAACGCGATCCCGCAATCTGGAAAAGCTAGCCAGCAAAGCAATCCTAACGCCGCGGGAGAGCATGTCCCCGAGGCCGTCGACACAGATCCGCATCTGACGCATGAAGAAGCCGAGAGCGTTCGCAAGAAGTACCTCTTGAAACGGTTCTGGATCAGCGCGCGCGCTTACTGGGGACGCCACGGCGACCGGCTCGCCTGGCCATGCTCGATCGGGCTGCTGGCTCTGATCGCCATCAATGTCGGATTCCAATATGGCATCAACGTCTGGAACCGCGAGATCTTCGACGCGATACAACAGCGCAATGCCGCAGTTGTCTATCATTTGGGAACCATTTTCCCACTGCTTGTACTCGGCAGCGTTGCCCTCGTATCCATCCAGGTCTTCGTCCGTATGTTGATCCAGCGGCGCTGGCGATCATGGCTGACCAAGGCGCTGATTGCGCGCTGGCTTGATCATGGGCGCTATTATCAGCTCAATTTGATCGGTGGCGATCACCAGAACCCGGAGGCTAGGATCTCCGAGGACATGCGGATCGCGACTGAATCGCCCGTCGATTTCGTCTCAGGCGTAATTTCGGCCTTCGTCTCCGCATCGACGTTTATCGTCGTTCTCTGGACCATCGGCGGCGCGCTGACGCTGCCAATCGCCGGGACCTATGTCACCATTCCCGGCTTCCTGGTGATCGCGGCCGTCATCTACGCCACGATCACATCGGGATCGATAGCCTTTATTGCCCGCCATTTTGTCCAGGTCTCGGAGGTCAAGAACCAGGTTGAGGCAGAGTTTCGATACTCGCTCACCCGCGTACGTGAAAATGGCGAGAGCATTGCCTTGCTCGGCGGTGAAGAGGAAGAGCGCAACGAGCTCGACCGATCGTTCAAGAACGTGCGCAAGCAATGGCGACTGCTCGCCCATCAATATATGCGCACAACCCTCGTATCGCATGGCTCGATGCTGATTGCTCCGGTCGTGCCGGTGCTGCTCTGCGCACCGAAGTTTCTCGACGGCAGCATGTCGCTCGGCGAGGTGATGCAGGCCGCATCGGCCTTCACCATCGTCCAGACGGCATTCGGATGGCTGGTCGACAACTATCCTCGCCTTGCCGATTGGAACGCATGCGCACGACGCGTTGCGTCCCTGATGATGTCGCTCGATGGTCTCGAGCGAGCGGAACAGAGTGAAAGCATCGGTCGCATCAAGAGAGGCGAAACGAAAGGCGACACCATGCTCAGCCTAAGCGATCTGTCCATTTCGCTGGGTGATGGCACCGCTGTGGTGAAAGAAACAGAGGTCGAGATCGAGCCGGGTGAACGTGTACTGGTCGCCGGTGAATCGGGATCGGGCAAAAGTACGTTAGTGCGTGCGATCGCAGGCTTATGGCCTTGGGGCGATGGAAGCGTCAATTTCCGAACCAACAGCAACCTCTTCATGCTTCCGCAAAAACCTTACATACCCTCCGGTACGCTGCGACGGGTCGTTGCCTATCCGCATGCCGCGGACGATCGGTCGACGGAAGATATTGCCGCTGCGCTCGCCAAGGTCGGGCTTAGGCATCTCACCGAGAAGATCGAAGACGACGCCCCATGGGATCACACGCTGTCGGGAGGAGAGAAACAGCGCCTCGCATTTGCAAGGCTTCTGCTCCACCATCCGGACATCGTCGTCATGGATGAGGCGACATCCGCGCTCGACGAGAAGAGCCAGGATAAGATCATGCAGATGCTGATCGACGAACTGCCCGAAGTTACCATCGTCAGCGTCGGGCATCGCGCCGAACTGGAAGCCTTCCATAGCCGCAAAATCACCTTGGAGAAGCGCGACGGTGGGGCGCGACTGGTAAGCGATGTCGATCTTATTCCGCAACCGAGAAAACGGTCCGCACTCTCGCGTTTCCTGCCTCGGAATCGTTCATCGCCACGATGAGCAACGCAGCAGAGACGCCGGCGCTGTCCGATGATCGATGATCGATGATAGAAAAACTGACTGGCCAATTCGGATTTTCAGTTTTTTCGCGGGCGATAAGTTTGCCGGCGTCCCATTGGAAATGGCAACATTGCGCCCTGTGCCTGTCGTGAAATTGTTGCGTGCGCGACATGCTCCTGATCCGCGCGTTGGCTAGTCTGGTAAACCCTTGAGGTGGAAATGCCCAGAATGTCCGTTTCGAACTCCTCGCGAAATTTGGCTACGCAGCCCGCAGTGTTCTTTTGGTCGCAGGCCTAGCTCTTTTCTCAGGTATCGCGGGTGGGCGACCCGAGACGAAGTCGGCGCTATCGGCGCTAATGGACCAGCCGTTCGGCCGCTTAGGGGTCGGGCTGATCGGCTTTGGACTTCTAGGGTTCGTCGCATGGCGGCTGGCTCATCAATCACAGATGCCGATGGCCATGGCGACGACGGCAAAGCTATCGCCATAAGGGCCTCGCTTTTCGGTAGCGCGGTGACTTATATCGAGTTAGCGAGCTTTGCTCTTGGTCACGCCTTTACCGCGAGTGCCGATGGTGGCGGATCTGGTGAAAAGGGGATGGCCGCATGGGTGATGTCGCAACCATTCGGCTCCTACATTGCAATAGCAGTAAGGATCGGTTTCATCGTTGGCGGCATAGTGACAGGGGCCAAAGGAGCGACCCGAAGCTTTGAGAAGTAGATTAGCGTCCCTGATCGAACGGGGGTTCTTACTTACATCTGCATGTACGGTTTGATCTCAAGGGGAATCGTGTTCGCATCACTGGAATCCTGTTCACTGATGCTGGCGTGAGCGTCGACACAGATCAGGCAGGAGGGATTGCCGAAGCACTGGAATGGCTTCGTCAGCTTCCATTCGGCGCATTTCTCTATTTAGTGATAGCTGTCGGCCTGGCGGCTTTCGGCATCTACAAACCGTTCGGGGTCCAACGATTTTTGACGTGAAGCAAGCTGCCACGTTGAATTTTCGGGGATAGCCACGTCCCTTGCCCAACATTCTAGCGTCCCGGGAGCTACAATGAACTCGTTCGACATTTTTCGACGTCGCTCAACTCAACTCTATCAGGGATGCTCACTTGGCCTGGTGCGCAGAGAACTCGGTGGATCCAAAACGTCCGTTGGGCGAAGAATCCGCCGCTTACCTGTTGAAAGTATTCAATCAGGAAAGCCAGAGCGCAGACGATCTGATTGCGGATTTGAATCGCTACCTTAACGAACGTAGACGCCATGTGCAGGTTGGATCCCCTATCATCCCGTCACCAGGTGAATAGCCAGACTAGTGCGCTAGTCGGAATGCTCTACATCAGGCTCCTTTTGGCCGGGTAGAGCAGTCCTGCCTCGGAGCGAGCTTTTCCGCTCCAATCACCTGACATCTTCACGGCTGTAGAGGAGATTGAGATACTCTTGCCGGAGTTCGGCGCTGTTCAGCTCTCCGGCACCCCACTTTTCGACAGCACCAAGGAATGCGGGATCGTCCTCAAACCGAAAACCCGCTGCAATCATTCTTTCACGAATGCTTTCGAACAGCCCTCGTCGTCTTTCAGCAGTCATTCGGATCTCCCATGCCAATAGATGTGCTGAAGAGCTATTGGCGGAATGCCGTCGATATCCGGGGGTGGCCGACAGCCTGGACAAAGGCCGATTGAGATCCAAACTTTCACCGGAGACTCTACTCCCTATTGTCAGGCTCGTTTTTGGCTGATTTGAAGCTCGCCATAACCCTGAGAGTGGCGAATGTCACGATCGACAACACAATTGCCGTATCGTACGCACCAAGGCCTACAGCCGTGCCGATCGCTCCGGTAGCCCATATGCTTGCAGCTGTCGCGGTGCCGCGTGTTCCGAGCTTGCCAATCAAAATTGCGCCGCCGCCGATAAATCCGACGCCGTTGATAATACCCTCCACAATACGAGCTGTCGCCTCCGCATTCCCGACAGTGACAGTCTCAGTCGCCTGAATGAAGCCACAAGCGGCGATCGCGACCAGAGGGAATGTGCGAAGACCAGCACTTCTTTCGTTGCGCTCACGATCCCAAGCGATTGGCAAGGCCAGAACGTAGGCGACCAGCAGCGCTACCAGATGAGGGATAATATTCAGCTCGACGCCGACAGAGGCAAGCCACTCGCTCACTCAGGTTCCTCCTTGAATGTTGCAACCCGGAAGATGTAGACGCCGACCAGAGTGACAAGCACCGCAGTAGAGATCGGATCGACGTAATCCTGAATGACGCTGTAGGCCTGCCCGAGGAGGAATCCTGCCGACGCCAAAGCGGCGGTCCACAAGAGCGTTCCAATCGACGAGAAGACGAGGAACTGGCCCAGAGGCATGTTGGAAACGCCTGCGGGAACGGAAATAAGCGTCCTAACGGTCGGGATCAGCCTGCCGAGCAGGACCGACGAATTGCCGTACCGTTTGAAACGGTCGGCTGCCGCGTCCACGTCGGATGGTGACATAGTCAGCCAACGTCCGTGCTTTTTGGCCAGGCGGCGCACGCCTTCATGTCCGAGACGACGCCCGAGATAGTACCAGGGCAGCGTGCCAAGGAGGGATCCGACCGTTCCGCCGGCGATGACAGTTAGGATGTTCATGTCTCCTTGCGTGGCTAGATAGCCAGCAAGCGGCATGATCAATTCGGAGGGTATTGGCGGGAAAACGTTTTCCAAGAACATAAGCAGCCCGATCCCAATGGCACCGAGCTGCTCCATCATTGACTGTACGAAAGCTTCCATCGTCAGTGGCTCTCAAACACTGGCGAACTCACATCTCGACTTTGCCGGTGTCGCCCATATTCGGACGGGAGCTCGTCACCGCCGCAGCAGCCATTTTGATGTAGCTGATGATGGTGCCGGGGCTTTCCCAGTATTCGGCTGAGGACGGGGTGACTTTCAAAATCCGGATCGACAGGTCATCGGCATTGTCCCACCATGCCTTTGCGGGCGTTGCCCAAAGCTCACGAATTTTCTCGCGATCGTTCTCGATTTCGGCCGTCCCCGAAATGGAGACGTATTTCTGCCCTTTGGAGTCCGCGAAGGCCAAGCAGACATCCGGGTGACGAGATACCTCCTCGTCCTTATGGCTGGCGACATCTGTCAAAAAATAGAAAGCGTTTTCCAACCGCTCGGCATATGCGGACATCGGTCGCGCCTTGAGATCTGACCCTGCCTGCGTGGTCAGCATGCAGAAGCCAATTTTATCCGCAAGATCCCAAACCTTCGCGTTGTCGTCTTCCTCATGCGCCATCATTATTCTCCTTCAGTTGCCGCCTGAGAACGATGACGGCGACACGAAGTTCCAGGAAAAAGACACGGGTACAGTGAGCAGCGGCGTTGAGTTGAAGGATTTTTGGCTTGCACTCGTCGAGGCCACCTGGCAAGCGCTGTCAGACTGCCATTTTCTCGTCGAAGCTATCGAATTTGAAGAGAGCCGATGCCTTCGTTGGCGACGCTGTTTCTCACCTTACTCATTTCAGCGGAGCAGGAATTGAAGCGGTTGAAACGCCGCTGTGCTCCCCGCAAGCGATAGGATATCGGCTTGTCCACGACCCTCTTGAGAATTCGAACTTAAGCTGCGGCAGCTATTCTTTCTTGAGCGGTTGCCCAAAGCTGAAGGGCGCGGCCGGACTGAAGCCTATCATGGTGCGTGCAGGCGGAACCGCTCTAGGCTGTAGCCGTTTGAGCGTCGATCGACTATACGCTCCCCACAACAGACGAGCTACAGGATGACAGCACCACCGTCCTTCATCGAGTTCGTAGAAGAGGTCGTCGCGGAAGTCCGCGACATCACGCCTCGCTCGAGTGTCGAGCTAGGGATTCTACACGGCTTTTTGCCTAGACGCAGCGCAACAGCGCCAACCAAAGCTCGTTGATTTTTCTGACGAGCCCCGCTGGCTTGTCAGCCCTCTCCGCGGCTTTGGGGCAGATCTCCGACAAATTGTTACAGACCGACGTTGATGGCTCGACTTGGGCGTTCGTCCGCACGGAAGGTGCGGACCGTTCTAACCCAAGCTAGCGGAATTACTTATCAGTGGCAGCGACCTGCCGGGTCTGCGAACGCCGGTCCGACTGCAGGATCGCGCTGATCTCCGGTCGGTACAACTCCGATACAACGAGGCTCCCCGATAGTGCGATATTTCTACGAAGCCGCTCAGCGGGACGAAGCTATCCAAATCGTTAGAGGCCCTCGGGTGGTGGCATGAAGCACCTATGCCTCATGGCCGGCGGTCGGAACCGATCACGCACGATCACCCTTCCCTAATGAAACTTCTGGCCGATATCCAAGAGAGAAAGCTTGAGGGATCACGATGGCGACGTTCTACATGGACATATCCGACGGCAAGGAGGGTGAGGTCGAAATCCAGGCGGACAATGCTATGAGGCCCTCAATGCCGGGCTTAACGCACTGAGCAAGTTTGCGTGTAAAGCGTTTCCTCCGCCGGACAACATAGCTATTTCCGTCTTAGATGCCGACCGCAGCCCGGTTGCCACGATGGGCCCGGCGTCAAGATCTAACTGGATGAGAAAAGCAGCAGGGAGGAGCGTGCCAACTGATGTGTTTGGTTCTTTACTGTTGCGACGGCGTCGCTCTGGAAGGAGTCACTGCGCTGCAGACGGACAGCCGAAAGCGAATTTCTGGTGTAAAGCGCAATGCTGGTGTCGGACCAATCGACGTCGGAAGGATCGGCCGGCAGATGATAGGAGTTTGCCATGACGATCGGCGTCCGGATCGCTGCGGAGGCCGTATCGACCTCATTGCCACCATGTACCGCCAGCGTTTCGAAGGAAAGAGTGTTTGGGTCTTGTTTGTCCAGTCTTGCAGTCCTCTTACCAACTCTAAAATCTGAGGTGCCGCCCGGCAGAGACCGCGCCTCCTTGTCAAATATCTCTTGTCATCCATCATTCGCCTTCATCACAATCTGGATGGCGATCGGGCGTCGCATGTCGGATATCGGATGTTGTTTGAAGGTATCGCGGAACGATCAGAGCCGACCTTTCCAGGGCACCAGCAGAACCTCAAGCAACCGAACCGCCAGACCGAATACGAAAGCACATGCAGCGATAATCAGAATACCGACAAACACGACATCCGTTGCGAGGAAATGTGACGCAGACATGATTACGTAACCAATGCCTTGATTGGAGGCGATCAGTTCCGCGGCCACAAGCGTGCTCCAGCCGACACCAAGTGCGATACGGATGCCGGTCAGGATTTCCGGCAATGCGGTCGGAAAAACGATGTCGCGAAAAAGCTGCAGGCGGCTTGCGCCCAGAGAGCGCGCGGCATTGACCCGCTCGATGGGCAAGGATCTGACGCCGGCCTGCGCTGAAAGGCAGATGGGTGCAAACATGGCAAGAACGAGCAGCGTCACCTTCGAAGTCTCGCCGATGCCGAGCCATATGATCATCAACGGCAGATAGGCGAGCGGCGGCAGGGGCCAGTAGAATTCGATAGGCACATCCAGGATGCCTTTTGCCCACCTGTTGAGACCCATCAGAAGACCGATCGGTATGGCCGTGGTTATCGCGATCGCCGCCGCAGTCAGAATGCGGAAAAGGCTTGCGGTAATATGCTCAGCAAGCGAGGCGCCTGCATAACCATCGTGTAAAACGATGTTGAACTGGGTGAGCACGTCCTGAGGTGTCGGCAGGAAAAGACGAGGCACTACGGCAAGCTTTGCGGCGCCCCACCATGCGAAAATGATCAGAAGCGCAGTCAGAACGCTGATTGCCAATGTCCTGCTGCCGCTCGTGCCGAAACGGGTCATCTCGACAATGCGCGGCTTTTCCGCTTCCCGAATGGCGATCCCCGGTACTGTTTCAATGATTTCCGTCATTCCGCCGCGCTCCTTGCATCCTGCCCGCCATGCAAAAGCGCCCGGATGTCTTCTCTCAGGTTGTTGAAGTCTGACGATATCTTGATCGCTCGCGCATCTCCCGTGTCGGCAAACTGCCGGACGAAGTCGAGATTGAAGCGCGCGACTATGCGGCCAGGCCTCGGTGACATGACGATCACCTGGGTACCAAGGAAGAGCGCTTCCTCAACGGAATGGGTGATGAAGAAAATGCGTTTTCCGCTCTGTTTCCAGACATTGACCAGAAGTTCCTGCATCTGCTCGCGCGTCATGCTGTCGAGCGCGCCGAAAGGCTCGTCCATCAAAAGCGTATCCGGATCGGCCGCAAGCGCCCGCGCGATACCAACCCGCTGGCGCATGCCCCCGGAAAGCTCGTAAGGAAAGGCTCTGGCGAAATCGCTCAGCCCCACAAGATCAAGCAGTGCTGCGGAGCGACGTGTTCGCTCGGCCTTCGAGACACCCGCAAATTTCAGCCCGAGCGCGACATTGTCGATAACATTCTTCCAGGGTAGCAACGTATCCTTCTGGAAAACCACGCCTCGGTCCGAGCCCGGTGCCGATATCGATCTTCCGTTGAGCGTGATTGTCCCGTCGGACAATGGCAGGAAGCCCGCAATGGCATTGAGGAGTGTCGATTTCCCACAGCCTGAAGCTCCGAGAGCAACAACGAATGCCTTGTCCGGAATATCGAGTGAGACCTGGTCCAGCGCATGAACGACACGGCCCTGGTCGGTTTTGAAATAGACGCTCGCGCGTTCGATCTTGAGCATGGGATGTCTCTCTCAAGTCGGGACGCCAGGTTTTTCACCTGGCGTCCCGTTTCATCAGTTGCTGGCGCCGACCAGTGCATCGGCCGTGACGAACTCGGCATAGCTCGGCAGCACTTCGGTCACCTTGCCCTGATCTTTCAGGAACTGCGCAGTGTCCTTGAGGATCTTAGCGGCACCTGATTTTTCTCCGCCACCCAACCATTCGGCAGATGCCTGCACCTGCGGCGTCAGCAGGTTGAGGTTGTTGAGTGCGGAAGCCTGCTGCTCGGCCGTACCGCCAAGAAGCTTGGCAAGTTGCTTGGCGTTGGCGCTGTCAGCACTCCAGGCTGCCTTGTCCTTCGCAAACGATGCGTAATACGTGTTGATGATACCGGCGAATTTCTTCAGAAACTCCGGACTGTCGTCGCTGAACTTGCTCGCCGCAACCCAGGCGGAGAAGGTCGGCGCGCCCTTTTCGGCGACTTCCTTCGACGTGACGAGAACCTTGCCGCTCTTCTTGAGTTCGCTCAGAGCCGGATCCCAGACAAAGCCGCCATCGAGATCGCCACGATTGAACGCTGCAACGATCTCGGGCTGCGGAATTGCAAAGACCTGGACATCCCGCTCGGTAAGGCCAAGAGACTTGATCAATGCGAGAAGCTGATAGTGGTCCGTCGAAACTGGAGCTGCCGCAAGCTTCTTGCCCTTGAGGTCCGACAGACTGTCGATGCCCGAGCCATTGCGGACAACCAGCGCTTCATCGATGCCGGAGATGGAGGAAAGGTAAAATGCCTTTACCGCCAACCCGCGTGACGTAGCCGCAGCAAACGGACTCGAACCGACATAGCCGACCTGAACATCGCCGGAAGCGATCGCCGCGAAAATTTCGGCCCCGGAGTTGAACTTTCGAAAGTCAATCTCGTAGCCGGTTTCTTTCGAGAACTCGCCATTGGCAATGGCAACGGATGAGGGAAGCGCGTCGGTCTGATAGGCGACGACGACCTTCTTGTCAGCGGCGTGAGCGCTGACTGCCGCAACGACGCTGCCGATACCAAAAACCGCGGCCGTAAGAATGGTTTTGATGTTCATTTTGCCCTCTGCCCGGAAATATCCGGTCCCCTGTTGTTTCCACGGCTGAAGAATAGGAGGGCTTGAGGCCGGCAAGACAGCAAAAAACTGCTATTTTTATAGAATAAATAGATAAGGAAAATTCCCAACCGATCGACGAGCCCATTTTTTGTCTTGCGTGCGGTCGATATCCCGATCGGCACGTCGGCCTTTTACTACTCGACAAGGGGGCATCGGACAGGCCGGCGAACGAAGGCAAGAAAGAAGGGCGACCGATATACGGCGCCCTTGATAGTCGTGAGGCTTCAGCCTCCAGAGGGAACAGCCATCAGCAAATCGCATAAGGATAGCAGTCGACAGGTCGATGGAAGACTAAGCGGAACTGCACGTTGGATGAAGAAATGACTTTGCTGCTTTCGCCGGCATAGGGGAATTCATTTACGTTCGAATGATTGACTTTGGTCACGCACCGAGTGTCACCGCGCAATGATTTTCACCTCAAATCCCATGTGAAGTGCGTGATGCTGGAATTCAGCAACCTCGGCGTCATACGCAACCCAGAGAAGAATTTTTCCGTTACAATCCGAAATGGATTCATAATCTTCTCGCAAAAGTCGATAAAGCTGCATTGTTTATTTTCTACTTAATTAATGGATTTTTGTTCCTTATCAGAGTCTGCCCGTTCGGCCATCTTGCTCATCGCTTACTGAAAGGGGTGAGGTTATGTCCGCAATCAAGACTGCAATTTCCACTGCGCTGATCGCATTTATGGCATCAACGGCAGCTTATGCCTCGGATGCTTTGGTCGATGCCGAATGGGTTCAAAAGAACCTCGACAATCCAAAGGTTCGGATCTTCGAAGTCAGCGTCGACACGGGAGCCTATGAGCGAGGCCATATTCCCGGCGCAGCCAATCTCAACTGGCACACGGATCTTGTCGATCGCGAACGACGCGATATTGCCGGCCGGGAAGCCTTCGAGAAGCATCTGCAGGCTGCCGGCGTCGGTGAGGACACGACAATCGTTCTCTATGGAGACAACAATAACTGGTTCGCGGCCTGGGGGGCCTGGGTCTTTGAAACCTACGGTCTGGGAGATCGCGTCAAGCTGCTGGATGGCGGTCGCAAGCTTTGGGAGGCGAAGGGGCTTCCGCTCGACAGCAAGGCCACGGAGCATGCAGCAACCAACCTCAAAGTCAAGGATCCGGATCCTTCCGTACGCGCCCGGTTCACCGATGTGGTCGCGGTTGCGGAAGGCAAACACGATATCAAGCTGATCGACATCCGTTCTGCCGATGAATATTCCGGCAAGATTTTCGCGCCGGAAGGCGTGAAGGAGCTGTCGGTTCGGGCCGGTCACATCCCCGGTGCCGTCAATGTTCCTTGGGGCTCGATCGTCAATGCCGACGGGACATTCAAGCCGGCAGACGAAATCAGGGCTCTCTACGCAGCGAAAGGCGTGGACGGTTCAAAGCCGATCATCACCTATTGCCGCATCGGTGAACGCTCCAGCCACACGTGGTTCGCGCTGAAGAAAATCCTCGGCTACGACGTTCGCAACTACGATGGCTCCTGGACCGAATATGGAAATGCGGTCGGAGTACCGGTCAGCAATCCTTCCGGAACGATCTTGACCGGCAAATAATCCAGCCACTGCATCCAATTGGTCCTGCCGGACAGCTCTCGTGAGAGCTGTCCGGCAGAAGTTCGGTTCAACAGGCTTTGACGCATGACTTTTCGAATGGCCATCGTGCCGGCTGCAATCATCCTCGCAGGCCTTCTCACGGCGAGTTACATCCTGGCCATCGATGCGGAAGGCCGGGCTCTTGCATTCTCACTGCTGGCAGGATCCGCCTTCGGGATCGTCCTGCAACGTGGCCGGTTCTGCTTCATGTGCAATTTTCGCGACCTGTTCGAAAGACGCAGCAGCGATGGTGCGATTGCCATACTCGTGGCACTCGGTGCCGGTGCGTTGCTCCATCAGATCATCATCACGGCATGGATGCCGTTGCCGCTCGAAGGCCGCCTTCCCCCCAGCGCGCATATCGGTCCTGCAGGCTACATACTGGCGCTTGCCGCCTTCGTCTTCGGGCTGGGAATGGCCCTCTCCGGATCGTGTCTCTCCGCGCATTTTTATCGTCTCGGCGAAGGCGCTTTCGGCTCGCTCATTGCGATCGGCGGCGCGGCGATAGGCTTCCTTCTCGGCTTCCTGACATGGCCCCGGCTATACACTTTCGCGGTTTTCGACGACCCTCCGGTTTGGTTGCCGCATCATCTCGGTTATACGGGTTCGCTGATTGTGACGGTCGCGGCTCTGCTGTTCCTGACGATAGTAGTTCTGAAGATAGCGCCCCTTACCTCTCAGACGCCAAGCGAAGACCATAAAAAGCGATCGTCGTTCAAGGCTGTGTTGGTTTCACGATGGCCGCCAGTCGTAAGCGGGATCTTTGTCGCAATAATCAGCGCATTCACCTACTTTCGCGTCGCTCCGCTCGGCGTGACAGCCGAACTCGGCAGTATCGTCAGGACAGCAGGAATACGCTTTTCCGTTTTGCCAGAAGGCTTGCCCGGGCTCGACACGCTCCGTGGCTGCATCAGCGCCGTCAAGCAAGGCATCCTGTCGCCCAATGGAGTTTTCGTTGGAGGACTTGTGCTGGCCAGTTTCTCCTCCGCATTGATCGCCGATCAGTTCAAGCCTTCCTGGCCGAACCTAAATGGGCTCATCGCCCATCTGCTTGGCGGTATCATGATGGGCTGGGCAAGCATGATTGCGCTTGGCTGCACCGTTGGCGTTTTGCTGTCGGGCATTCATGCGGGCGCCGTTTCCGGCTGGATTTTTCTGGTTTTCTGCATAGTCGGGACATGGGCCGGATTGGCAGTGCTGAAAGCATTCGCCAATCGGAAAGGGTCGGCAGCGCCACCGAGAGATCAGGTCCTCTGAAGTGTCGATCCGCTAGTCCTAAATGTATTTTCACTTATGCTCACCACACAGCTATCTCACTACTGCGACATAGATAGATGGCAGCCACTCAATTTGTGGTCGCTAACGTACACCCGGGCTTAGCAAGTTCATCCAGAGTGCCGCGATATTGAGCAAATGCCTTTTCTAAAGCTCGCTTATTTCGGCAAAGCCCTATCTCGCGAAAATAGTCCATTAAATTAATGTAATATCAGGTTCGGCACATCGGGGGACAAACCGCTGGCAAGAACCTGATTGTCATCAGGAGTTTTTCACATGAAATCCCAAGGACTTATTCGCGCCGCTCTGAGGCCCGCGATTGCTGCCATGCTGGTTTCTGCGCTGTGCTTTTCGGCACCCGCCAATGCCGGCCCGACTCTCGACAAGATCAATCAGCGCGGTACGATCAAGGTCGGCGTCGGAACGACACCCGGCTTTTTCGCGCCTGACAGCGCCGGAAAATGGCAGGGCTTCTTCATCGACTACGGCCGCGCGCTGTCGATCGCGGTATTCGGCAGTCCCGACAAGGTTGAATTTACAAACTCCTCTCCACAACAGCGTCTTCCCGCGCTGCAGAGCGGTGAATTCGATATCCTGCTGTCTGGTGTAACGGTGACCGTCACACGCGCCTTCAAGCTCGGCTTTCATTTCGGTCCGACGATATTCTATGATGGCCAGGGCATTCTTGTTCGCAAGGATCTCGGCGTCACAAAGGCCGCAGACCTCGAGGGCGCAACGATCGGAGCACAGAGCGGCACGACCGGTGAGCTCAACGTGGCTGATTTCTTCCGCAAGACCGGCAAGAAATTCACGCCTGTTACCATCGAAGATACCGGACAGTTTATCGCTGCACTGGAATCCGGACGTGTCGATGCCATCACTCAGGACTCTTCCGATCTTGTCGGCAAGCGCACGCAGCTCAAGAAGCCGGACGATTACATCATTTTGCCGGAGCGGCTTTCGAAAGAACCGTTGGCGCCGGCCATCGCAGGCGGCGACGATCGCTGGCTGGAGATTGTCAACTGGACAGTCAACGCGACGATCCAGGCTGAGGAATGGGGCATCACGTCGAAGAATGTCGATGAGTTCCTCAAGTCGGAAGATCCGGCCATCCAGCGTTTCCTCGGTGTCGATCCGGCACTGGGCGAAGCAATCGGCCTTGATCCGAAATGGGCCTATAACATCATCAAGACGGTCGGCAATTATGGCGAGATTTTTGATCGTCATCTGAAGCCGCTTGGCTGGGATCGCGGCTACAACCGCCTGTGGACGGATGGCGGCCTGCTCTACTCTCCGCCGTTCCGCTGAAAAGGCAATCATCGCTTATGTCGACCATTGCAGCGCCGGGCCCCCGTAGGCCCGGTTTTCATCGTAGATTGCTGATGTGGTGGGGTGGCCGGGCGCTGCTTCAGATAGCTATACTGGGGTCGTTTGCGGCACTGATCGCGTACCTGACGATAAACGTCGGCGACACGATGCAGCGGATCGGCATCTCCCCGGGATTCGATTTTCTTCGGCGCTCGACGAATTTCGAGATCGGTGAGAGCACGATCCCGTTCAGCGCCAGCGATCCCTACATCCGGGCCATTGCTGTCGGCCTTCTCAACACAATCAAGGTTTCACTGCTCGGCTGCATACTGGCAACCGCCTTCGGTGTCGTAATCGGCGTCGCGGGGCTTTCCGGCAATCTCCTGCTTGCGGTGATCGTGCGATGGTACATCGAGATTATCCGCAACACGCCGTTGTTGCTGCAATTGTTCTTCTGGATCTCGCTGGCAAAGGCATTTCCCGCTCCACGCCAGGCGACGGCCGTGCTGGGCTCCGTCTATCTGACGAACCGCGGGGTCTATATTCCATCGATGACGGCCGACGGGCTGGCCATCGGATTGCCAGCTGCCTTCGCGGCGCTTGCGGCGGTTTACGCTATCCTGCTCCTCGTTATGGTTCGAGCGGGCAGGCTCAATGGCCGGAATGCGGGCCTGACCGGCTTGTCGGTGCTCTTTATCTTCGCAACACTCCTACACCTTGGTGGCGCCGATATCACTTTCGATATCCCATCACTTTCAAGTTTCAACATTCGTGGCGGCTATAACCTCACGCCGGAATTCGCCGCCCTGCTTACCGGCCTCGTGGTGAAATTCTCCGCCGTCATCGCCGAAATCGTTCGTGCTGGCATCCAATCCGTCAATCGAGGTCAATGGGAAGCGGCAAGATCGCTTGGATTGCACAACGGCCAGATCATGCGCCTTGTCGTCCTGCCGCAGGCGCTGCGTGTCATCACTCCATTGACGACCTCAAGCTATCTCGACCTGACAAAGGATTCGAGCCTCGCGGTGGCGATCGGCTACCCCGACCTCGTCAGCATCGTCAATACCACTGCCAACACGACAGGTCAGTCGCTTGAGGCGCTGCTGATCCTGATCGGGACCTACCTCGCCATCAATCTTACGGTGTCGGCATTGATGAACGAATATAACAGACGCGTTGCGTTGAAGGGTATGGCGCGATGACCGGGGCATTACAAACCGGGGCTCGACGCCGAAAGCGAAGCCGCCTTTCAACCTTGCGCACGGGGTTGTTCGGATCAGTCACCAATACAGTCGTAACTCTTGCGACACTCGCTCTCTTGGCATGGCTTCTTCCGCCATTTTTCGGTTGGGCCTTGCTTGACGCAACATGGAGCGGCGATCAAACGGCCTGTGCTGCACGCGATGGTGCTTGCTGGGCATTTGTTGTGGCGAAGCTCCGCTTCATGTTTCTTGCCTTCTACCCTCAGGAGCTTCAATGGCGGCCGATTGCCGTCATACTAATCCTCGTCGGCCTGCTATCTTCCAGCGCCCTGCCCCGCCTTTGGCGCAAGGAGTTGCTGATTGCCTGGCCACTGGCGGTAGTCGGATGCTGGCTTCTGCTCACAGGCGGGTTCGGCCTTTCCCCGGTCTCTTCGAACCAATGGGGAGGCTTGCCTGTCACTCTGTTCGTATGGGCAGTCTGCTTTGCCGCAGCAACTCCGATCGCTATCCTTCTGGCACTCGCCCGGCGCTCCAGGCTCGGCGGCTTGAGAACCTTCTCGATCGTCTATATCGAACTCATGCGTGGGACGCCGATGGTGGCAATCCTTTACGTTGCCATGCTGATCCTGCCGATGGCACTGCCCGATGCGCATTTCGACAAAATGATCCGGGCCATGATCATGATCACCCTGTTCTGGGCAGCCTATATCGCGGAAGTCGTCCGCGCCGGACTCCAGGCTATTCCGGACGGACAGGAAGAAGCCGCAACCGCTCTGGGCATAGGTTACTGGCGCACGATGCAACTGGTCATTCTGCCACAAGCGCTGAGGCTGGTGATACCCGGAATGGTCAATCTGGCGATCGGCTTTCTGCTGGCTACCTCGCTTCTGGCCGTGATTGGAATTTTCGATCTCCTGAACGCGGCTCGTGCTGCGGCGACCGACCCCAACTGGTTGGGCTTCTACAATGAAGCCTATCTCGTGGTGGCGGCCGTCTATTTCGTGATGTGTTTCGGCGCTTCGCGTTACAGCCTCTGGCTGGAGCGCCGATTGCGGGCGGACACTCGCCTATGAGCCGCCACCATGCGGTTCATTGAACTCCGAGGCAGGCGCGACAGCAACCAGCTATTGGTTCGACGAGTTTTGTCGCGATATTCGACCACATCCTGTATGATCAGATCTTCGACAGGGCCTGTAAAGTAGGTGACTTCGCTCTAAACCCAGCGATCCTTACGCCCAGTCTAAAGTTAAGACGAAAGAAGAGGGCTGGATACCGCTTCCTGCTTGCAGTGATCGCCAATCACGGCTCCTGCATGGACATCCGACCGTTAGACATCGATTTTATAGCCGAGTTCGATCTCACTTGCCGGCACCCCTCCCAAGCCCCAGTTGGAAGCGGGAACTTCGACAAGGACGATTTTCACATCGGTTGCAGGAATGCCAAATGGAAAAAGCCGATCGGTTAGCGCCGTGTACAGATTTCGCTTCGCATCAATTGTACGTCCGGAAAAGAGCGTCACCTCAATGACCGTATAGAAAGGCCCCTTCCCCTGCGGGGTTATGATGGCATCTTCATCATACTCCAGCAATCGCACACACCGATCGCGCTCAGGAAGCTTAAGTGCTGAAACCAATGCATCCTGCACGGCTTCGATTATCTCGATTTTGCGATTCTTGATCCATCCGCGCCGCGTTTCGATACGTGTGGCAGGCATACCGTTACATCCTATGAACGAGCGCGTGTGTCGTTCTCTTGGCAAGCAGGCGCTTGCGCAGTGTTCTTATCGATCCGCTATAGCAGCGATAAGCGGCGGCGGGATGCTGATACTTCAATCCTCGGCTCTCGCCAAACATCTTCATGTATTTTTGCAAGCCGATAATCGGTGTTGCAGGCAACGTGTTTCTTCAGTCTTAGCTCAACCAAGTCCATCCAATCCACTCAGGTTTCCGGGGTCGCCGCACGGAGAAAATTGAAGCCGTCGAAATCGCTATCATCGAGCCATTACTGAGATAAATCGGACATCTATTCCGACGAAAACCAGCCGGGCGGCTTCAATGACGACACAATCCGATATTGAAAAGCGAGCTAGACTTGTGACCTGCGATAACGTCTACAAAAAGCGGCGCTGTTCTGGAGCCACACACATTTCATAGAAAGACCAGAGTTCCGACGATGAAACCGAATGCGCCGGTTATCGCACAATGCGCCAACCATGTCTCAAGATAGACCAGCGTTATTCGCGGCCTGTAAATAGTCCGCCGCCTCTCCGGTCGCCGCTCGAAAGCCAAAGCCATAGCAGCCTCCTCTCTAGTACCCGAGATGAACGCTCCAAAAGAGAGCCAGATTACCGTCCCGTTTAGAGACATCCTGATCGTCGTGATCGTCTTTGACCCTTGGCGTAAACGCTTCGGACGCTGACCGTGCTTCTGATCGCGCATCCGCAATAATCTTGCGCACTGATCCGAATAGGTTAAAGCCGAAAAGAGAAGTGCCACCGCCAGCCATTTTTAGTCCCCGCATAATGGAAAACACTGCACCTAGTTTCGCTCCAACCGAGGCAATTTCCAATATAGTCTACTAAAATGCTGCACTAATTTGCGCTGATTGTGGAGATGATCATGCTTCAATTCTCGCAACATTGAAAAAGTCTGTTTCTGCATGTCCGAAGCTCTTTCGGAAACTGGCGGCGATCACCAAAGAGCGTGAAGCAGCTGCTCACAGCCGCAGCATCAACGTCCTTGCCATGGCAACACACTGAGCCGGACCACCGGAAAGCTCTTGGATATGCGCAACTGGAATACCTTTCTACGAGGCAGCCCTTCTTTGCTATCATCTTCTTTGTCGACTATTTCAATAGTCATTAGGATAGCATCACTGGCGGAACTCGCCCGGCATCGCAACGTTCAGAGAGGCTGATCGTGACCATTCATATCGCGGCGGACAAATCCGAGACTTCCCTCCCTACCCTCGACATTTCTCGTTTTTACGGAAAGACGGAAGAGAGGGAGGCGCTCATCGCCGAGCTGCGCAAGGTGCTTTACGATCATGGCTTCTTCTATCTGAAAGGCCACGGGGTCAGTCCAACACTCATCGAGGATGTCGTCTCCACCGCGAAACACTTTTTTGCCCTGCCCCTAGATGAAAAACTCAAGATCGAGATGGTTAAGTCACCCCACTTTCGGGGCTACAACCGCGCGGGACAGGAACGGACCCGCGGCGAACAGGATTGGCGCGAACAGCTCGACATCAACACCGAAGGCACGCCGGTCGAGATCGGCCCTGACACACCCGCCTGGAAGCGTCTGCTTGGCCCGAATCAATGGCCCGCAGCATTGCCTGAGCTTAAACCGTTACTTCTCGAATATCAGGCGGAAGTCACCCGTGTCGGCATAGACGTCCTCAAAGCGATTGCAGTAGCTCTAAGCCAACCGGAAAACGTCTTCGCCGACATTTATGAGCCGCAGCCCTCTCAGCTCTTGAAAATCATCCGCTACCCCGGTCGTGAAGTTGCCGAGAGCGATCAGGGCGTCGGTGCCCATAAGGATGGCGGTTTTGTCACCGTACTTCTGCAGGATACGACGCCTGGCCTTCGTATCCGAACCGACGAAGGTGCTTGGATCGATGCGCCGCCGGTTCCCGGCACATTCGTCATCAACACTGGCGAATTACTTGAGCTGGCGACCAACGGTTTCGTGAGGGCCGATGTACACGACGTCGTATCACCGCCGGCTGGCATAGAGCGCTTTTCCGTCGCCTTTTTTCTAGGCTCACGTTACGATGCAACTATCCCGGTGATCGAATTGCCCGTAGACCTTAAACAAGTGGAGCGCGGCATCACCGTCGATCCTCTCAATCCGATTTTTAGAGAAGTCGGCCAGAATCATCTCAAGAGCAGGCTGCGGTCCCACCCGGATGTCGCGCTAGCGCATCACGCAGATCTTCTGCCGCCGCAACAGGCTACAGCCTGATCCGGACAGGTCCTCCCAGCCCGATGGCTCGTAGTCGGGTAGAGCCGGCAGCGGGCCGTTTCCTTTTCAAGGATGAAAATCCGTGAGCCTCAAGCCTCCGAACCATGCGCACAGCATGAAGCCGATCGAACATAGCCGGTCGCGGATGAAAGAAACCCTTGCTCCACCCCATCGAACACCTCGCGTCTCCAAGGCGATCGAGTGACGTAAATGGCCTGCAGCCTCTAGCCGGTCGCCATCTTCACCGAAGATGGGGAGCGCTTTGCAACCATTTCTTCGTCATTTTATCGAGGACCCCGGAGACAGCATCCCGCACCGTCATCATCGAACGACGGACTTGATAGTCATCGGGTTTATCGCAGTCATCGCACGCCTCGAAAGCCGTTTTGCTGGCGCAGCGGATCGGCGCAAGCGGACCATCGAGAATCGTTACCACCTGACCGATCGAATCTCCGACGCCGGCTTAGAGAGGGCATACCCGCCGCTAGGCCCCCTTTTTCGATCGCAAGATTCCGCCCTTACGCAATTCCAGGAGGATCGCATCAGGAAACTTCTTTGAGATATTGTTCTGCTCGGCGATGTCGTTCACGAAAGCAGTTTTTCCGGCCTCGAGTTGCGCGAGATGAACGAGCGCCTTCAGGCCGTATTTTCTCTTTTTTCTTAGCATCGACGTTCGAAATTCCGCTTGAGCTAACAGCACAATCGCCGACTCATGCTGACCGATACAGGAGTTGACAGAACGTTGAACAAAGGGTTGTCAACAGTAACTGTGCTTGATCGTCACTCGATTGAAACAAGGCGCCTCTCAGGTTTTAGACAACAGCTTTCCAACGTCCGGCTCATCAATAGTTATCTGTTTCCCTCGCCGGAGACCCGAACAAGGTTGGATCATCGAAGTGAGGCCCGGAAAACAGGATATTCTCCTTTTGAAGGCAAGAATGCCGCATGTGTTTTTCAATGGATGTCAAGGCGACGCAACGGAGCTTCTTATCTCTATGTGCGCGTCGATGTTGCTTCGCTTAGCGCCAGAATTCGAATAGATTTCGGCCTGTAGAAACAGGGAAATTCATCATGGCTGCGGTTCAGCTTCATAATCAACACGAACGTTATCCCGCGATCGATGTCGCACGCCTTTCCTGTTGTCGCGATCTTTCAAACCGAATGCGAGCTTCGGCACGAAGCAAAACACCATTCAGACATGATCGACGACGAGAGCGAGATATTTCCGATGCAAAGACAAGTCATTGAATACGGCGGGTTACCAGTCGGAATTGCGGTCCCGGACGACGGAAAACTCCGTTTTATCGCCGTTAAATTTCATGTGATCGAATTAGATGACGAACGGTTCGCAACCGCAGGTGAGTTGAAAGCTGCAATAGGCCGGCATGTGGGGACAACCGCATCCCTTGCTGCATGACACAATCTCCAATGCAGAAACCGGTCGCGCAAGTTTCCAGTTCTATCTATCCAGTTTTCACCAAGAGATTTTAAGCAATGTCGAAATCAGCTCACTTTCGCTTGATTGTGATAGGCATAATCCTTGCGATAGCGGGGTTTGTCGCGAAGTTTAAGACGATCGTCATTCCGGACTGGCTGGCCTGCGCGAGCCTGACGCTTGGTCTCGCAACCGTTATTTTCGCAATTGGCACCAGAAGCGCCGGCGCGCTTCGCAAGTGAATACCTGCCGGCAAGCAGATCGGCCCCGAGGTCGCGTCAAAACTCATGCGTGAATTTGCACGAGGAGTTATGTGGCGCATATCCCTTGGACGCTGGAGACCGATTGACTGGGGGATTGCCGGCCGCACTTAAAGCCGAATACGTTTCCGGAACGTCAGTCGGGTGCAGCCGGTGTTCGTAAACTGGACTTGCTAGAGCGAACCAACCCCGCCATCGACCAGTAATTCCGTACCGACGACGAAAGAGGATTCGTCAGAGGCAAGAAAGACAGCGGCCTTGGCAAGCTCGATCGGCCGGCCCATGCGGCCGATAGGTACCAGTTGCCTGATTTCCTGTTTCAACGCCTCCTCCGCGCCTTCATCCAGACCAAGCCGTGACAGAGCCGGAGTTTCTGTCGGCCCGGGGCTCAACCCATTGACACGTATACCCCGGTCCTTGAGTTCACCGGACAGGGTCCGTGCTAAGGATAAAATACCGGCCTTGCTGGCTGCATAGGCACTCGATTGCGGCAGCCCGATATGAGCAGATACCGATCCGCACAGAATGATCGACGACGGATTGGCCAGCAATGGCAGAAGAGCCTGAAGCAGAAAAAACGGTCCCTTGAGGTTCGTTGACAACAGTCGGTCAAATGTCGCTTCATCCCAACCAGCCAGCGGCCGATGCGTGACGTCACCGGCATTGGCAAAAACGACATCGATCGACGCCCAGTGGCGGCCAAGGGTTTCGGCCAGTTGCGCCTGGGCTGCAACGCTGCCTGCCTCACTTTCGATCGCCAGGATCCGGTCTCCGAATTCTCGCCTTACGTCGTCGATACCTTTCGGTGACCGGCCCGTAACGACAACCTCCGCTCCCTCGGACAAGAACTGCCTTGCCGTTTCGACGCCGATACCGCTTGTCCCGCCGGTGATCAGCGCTTTTTTTCCCAAAAGTCGTGCCATTGGATCTCTCCAGTTGATGCTGGAAGGGTTGTCGCGTCGATGGTATCCTTTGTATAGTAGGCACCAAATTGCTACTAAAGGAATTCATGAAAAAAACTGTTTCATCAATGGAAGCTTCCGTTCGATGCCCCATGGTCGATTTCGTCAACCTGATTGCAGGGAAATGGGCCATACCGATTCTTTACCGGTTGATTGTCGAGGATCAACCGATGAGGTTCGGCACGCTCCAGCGTGCCGCGAGCCCGATCACGCAGAAGGAGCTGACGCGACATCTGCGTCTGTTTGAGGAACAGGGGCTTGTAAAGCGTGCGGTTTACCCGGAAATGCCGCCCCGGGTAGAGTACGAGATCACCATGCTCGGCAAGACTTTGAAACCAACTCTCGATTCACTTGCCGGCTGGATGACGACCCATGGCGCGGTGGTGCAAAACAGGGTAGCGTCTGCGGATTAGCCGGCTCGACCTGCTCTCCACCTCAGGACAGCGTGCCATCGCGCAATTGTGCCCTTATGCATTCGACCACAGTGTCGATGGCCACACGCAAGCGCGGGAGCATGACAGGTGATGCCGGCCAAATCACGTTGATCGGCAAATGTCCCGCGATCTGGTCGTCGAGAACTGCGATCAAATCTCCTGCGGCAATTTCGTCACGGACCAGCCATCGCGGAAGTATCCCGATACCCTGCCCATCCCTAATCGCCGATGAAACAAGCAAGCTGCCGTCCAGCATCAGCCTTGCTTTCGGTCGCAAGGTAATGATCTCGCCGCTGGACTGCCGCAGCAGCCAAGGATGGGGGGAAGCTCCAGACGATTGCGCTACAAGATCATGTTGAAAGAGACCTTCAATATCTTTTGGCACGCTCCGTGTCCGGAAATAACGCGCGGAGCCGCAAAGCGTCACGCGCTGAATACCGACATGTCTCGCGACCAATCCCGTAACAATCGGCGGTTCGCCGATCCTGACCGCCAGATCGATGCCGTCATTGATAAGATCCAAAGGCAACGGGGTTGCGGAAATCTCAAGATCCAGCGATGGCCATTGGCGGCAAAGCCGGTAAAGCGCCGGGGCCACGACATGTGCTCCCAAAAGCGGGGGCAGACTGATCCGTAACCGGCCGGCCGGTTCGCCGGCGAGGCTGGAAAGCCTGGCCTCGGTCAGTTCGATATCCCTGCGGGCTTCAAGACATACGTCCCGATAGATGATCCCTTCCGGCGTAACCGCGAGGGTCCTCGTTGTTCGAAGAAACAGCCTAATACCAAGCCGGCTTTCCAGGCGAGCAATTGCCTTGGCGATCGCCGAGGCAGAAAGCCGCAAAGGTTCACTGGCAGCCACGAAACTTCCGGCTCGGCACACAGCCAGAAAAACACCAATGTCATCGCCGTGTTGACGCATATGCGTAGATTAGCGAACTATATTCATTAATGAAGCGAATTTTTCGCATTTTGCGCCGTGTTGCGCCGGAATTAAAGTCGGCGAATGACGATACAACGCACCTACGCAATTATCGGCGGCACATCCGGCATCGGGTTTTCTCTGGCTCGGAAGCTAGTTGACCGGGGAGACAAGGTTATCATCGGCGGCCGCTCGCCCCAGCGCCTTTCATCAGCCCTTTCCGCTCTCGGCGCGAGAGCTAGCGGCCGAATTGCGGACATCACCGACCGCACTTCGCTGAAGTCTTTCTTTGCCGACAGCCCTCGTTTAGCGGGGCTGTTCACGCCGGCCGCCACCTACACAACCGGGGCTTTCTCGGTTGGTGAGCCGGAAACGAGCGAGGAACTGTTCGCCGCAAAGTTCTGGGGTCAATATTGGGCCGTGCACGCCGCGCTCGACCATCTTTTGCCTGACGCCTCTGTCCTGTTGATGTCAGGCGCCGCATCCGCCAGGCCGATCGGGGCGCCAGCCTATGCTGCCTGTAACGCGGCATTGGAGGGGTTGGCGCGAGGCCTTGCCTTCGAGCTCAAGCCGATAAGAGTGAATTGCCTGTCTCCAGGAACGACGGACAGCGAACTCTGGCGCAACCGGCCGGCAAGCATTCGCGGTCCGGCATATGAGCACTGGAACTCGCTCTGCCTCGTCGGGCGTCCGGCAACCACCGAGGAACAGGCCCAGTCTGCGCTCTTTTTACTCGACAACGCCAACATGACCGGCAGCACGTTGTTCTGTGACGGTGGTTACACGCTTCGATAATCCGAGCCTGGATCATCCGCAGGGGGCTCTGCGCATTCGCAATATTCCTGCCGCTGCGGCCATGAGGACAATCAGCGTGCCATAGGCCGAAACCGTTGCGTGAAGGCCGATTAACGGGATTGCCGCCCCGGCAATCACGACCGGAATACCAAATGCGAGATAGCTCAGGGTGAAGATCGCAGCGAAGAGTTCGCTGCGCTCGCCGGAAGAAACAAGCGGCACAATGCTTCTCATGGAACCGTAAAAGCACGTGCCGAATCCGGTACCGGCAAGCGTGAGAGCCAAGATATAGACAGGCACGGAACGTAACTCCATCGCCGCAAGTGTCGCCATCGTGCCCGCGGCAAGCGCCGAAGTACCGAAAATGAGAATCCGGTGAGGCGTATTGGTTCGCGCAAGGAAACAGGCCACAGCCCCCATGCCCGAAAGCACCGTCACCACTCCTCCCTGCAGGACAGTATTGTGGCTTCCAAAGATGGAAGACATGATCGGCGCACCGAGTGAAAGATAAAGGCCCCCAGTCGCCCATCCTGCGATGATCGCCGGAGCGCATTGCCAGAATGTGGAACGAGCTTGCTCCGGGATGCCAAGACGGGGACGCAAGGCTTTCATCAGTCCTTCATGGCGAGGAGAAGTCTCGGGCAGCAACCAGACCAACACTGAAAAAATGACACTGATGACAGCGATTGCGCCGAATACCTCACCTTTTGGATAGTCGGCATAATCCATGACGATGCCGGAGGCGAGTGTACCCGCGGCCAGGCCGATCAGGGGGATGACCGAATTGCAGATCGCGGCAAGTCCCGCTTTGCCCGGGGGTTCCAGGTCCACGATAGCTGCCGATAGTGTTGACAGCAAAAATGCGCAGGCGATCCCTTGGAGTGCTCGGGCGGCGATCAGCCCCGCCAGGGATGTTGCCGTTTCGAAGACAACGGCAAAGGCTGCCAGGAGCATGAATGCAAAAGACAGAACCGGCCGCCGTCCGACATGGTCGGAACTAGAGCCGCCGATAAGAAGGGTCAACAGCAGGAAAATGGCATAGACCGCGAAAATCGCAGTCATTGCAACATCCGAAAATTCCAGTTCGTTCTGGAGCACGGGATAGAAAGGGGACGGTGCACTCGCGCTTGCCATCATCAGCCCACTTCCGACAGAGGCGGCCAAAAAGCCGAGATAGTGCCGCTTCGTGTAGCGGCTCGGAGATAGAGGCATGACGACGCTTCGCTATGATACGAGACACATATCGTTCGAGTTTATTCGAACCATTATCTACTACCATATTCGCCATAGTTCAATTATATTCGAACAATGGCCAATGCGAATGTACCAACGCCCGTCGAACTACCGCACCCGGATCCCGCGGATCTGGTGCTCACCGATGTGCTGTTTGCCTTGAGCGATCCTGCCCGGTTGGAAATCGTGACGCAGATCGCCGACGGCGTCCTCGACATGGCGGATTGCCATCTGTCCAATCCCAAGGTACCCAAATCCACCAAGTCGCATCATATGAAAGTGCTGAGAGAAGCAGGTGTCATCCGAAACGTACCATCCGGGCGTGGACGTTTGCTGACACTGCGCCTGCAAGACCTCGAAGCGCGCTTTCCTGGATTGATGCTGGCGGTCCTCCGCGAGAAGGAGTGATGTCGCGCCGGTGAAACAGCAGAGCGATCAAGGACATTGATATCCGGTCGGCTCAAAAACTAAAAGCGAGTGTATTGTCTCCTGTTGACGCGAGCTTACATCACTTTGCCGGTCAAACCTCTAGCCCACGATGGTCAATGGCAACCGGTCGATCAGATTTGTCAGTCCTGTCATTATTGCTATCGCCCATTCCGATCGGGGCGATGATGAACATATTCGACAACTGTACCGTCAAGATGGCGAACATTGAACGCTCGACCAGTCGGCACCTCATGCAGAGCCCAGACGAATTCTGCACCTTCCTCCACGAACTTTTCGAAGTAGGGCTGTACGTCATCGACCAATACGGTCCCAGTCGTCTCGCGAAACGGAGAAAGCTGTTCGTCAGAGCCTTCGATAATGAGGAACGAGCCAACCATCGCCAGAAACAAGCCGGCTTCGGCAAAAGGGAAAAAGGCGTCGTGTTTCACACCCTGGAGATGTTCGTAATATGCGATGGTCTCCTCCAGCTTGCCGGGTGACACAAATACTCTGATCAATGCCCGCGGTTTCTGGCCCCTTGTATCATTCAGGCGGCGGCGCATCGGCTGGCGGTAGAACTCGTTCACAGTCATTGACAGCATTTCCAAATTTGTCGTGAGACAATCCAACCCGCTGATGAGCGTCTGGGCACTCACGACGTTTCGCATGGACGCAACTCGCCCCGTTTTCACGGCGCCGCGTAGATTACCTGGCCAATCCTTGCCGCGCTGCAGTCTGGTTTCCCAGACCCGGCAATTCCAGATTGGAACGGAAGTCGTCACCGACGTAATCCGTATCGATGATCGAACGACGACGCAGTTCCGGCAGGAGCCCGTTCACGAGCAGATCCTCCTGTTCGGGATTTCCGAAGCCGTGGAGCGAAAGTACGTCGAGGATGCCCGCTCGATAACGTTCCTCGATCGCATCCACGAGCTGTTCGGGCGTTCCGGCGACCGACCAGTGGCCCGTTTCTTGCGCTTGGATGATCAATTCGCGCAGGGTAAGCCCCTCCTTGGCATAACGCCGGAACACCTCCACTCGGCCCCGACGGCGGTTGATGCTCGTTACCTCTGGAAGCAGCGCATCCGGCAAAGGTTCATCAAGCGGTAGTTCAGAGAGATCCAGTCCGCCACCGAGCATGTCGGCCAGTTTCACGCGGCCCTGCTCGTAGTCTATCTTCTCATGCTTTTCCTTCAGCCGGCGTGCCACGTCCGCATCGCTCTCGCCGATGACTGCATGGAATGAATTCATGATGAAGGGCAGGCCAGCGCCCCGACCAAAACTCGTCGCCCGGCGGCGCAACTCCGTCGCGAAGGCGATTGCGTCCTCCAGGCGCGGTTGCGATGTGTAGACGACCTCGGCGTAGCGCGCCCCGACAGTCACGCCCGCCTCCGACTGGCCGGCCTGGAAAAGCACTGCCCTGCCCTGCGGTAACGGCGGCACGTTGAGAGGTCCACGAACGTCGAAATGCTCGCCCTTGTATGCGATCGGATGGAATTTCGTGTGGTCCACCGATATGGCACCGGACGCGCGGCGCTGCGCGGCATTCTGTTCATTGGCGTCGTAAAGCCCGTTGACGACCTCGATGAACTCGGCCGCTCGTGCGTAACGCTCCTCCGGGCTCGGCAGGGTTTCGCCAAAATTCTCTTCACCAACCGAGGATGTGACCGCATTCCAGCCGGCACGACCGCCGCTCAGGTGATCGAGCGTGCCGATCTGGCGCGCGAGATTGTAGGGGTGGTGAAAGGTGGTGGAAATCGTTGCGATCAGGCCGATCTGCGATGTTGCCTGGCTGAGCGCTGCAAGCGTGACGATCGGTTCCTGAATGCCGGCCGTACCGGCAAGTCCTGCCGGATCGATATGCAGGAGATCGGCGGTGAAGAGGCCGGTGATCTTTTCAGCCTCCGCCTTTTTCGCCAGTTCCACCGCGCGGCCGACGCCGGTCCTGGGCGTGGGATCGTTTGATGCAGCGATCACGCTGCTCGCACCGGTAAGTGTTTTCAGACGTCGGGGGCGATTGAGCGCCATGATGGGTTCCTCCTGAAGGGGTAAATGCAATTATTGCGTCAGCGCATCTGCCGGTGATTTCACGCGAGCGCGGGCACTGCCTCGATCAGCGTGCGGGTGTAGCCATGACGTGGCGTGGAAAACACCTGCCCCACATCGCCGCTTTCGACGATCCGCCCGTCCTTCATCACCACCACCCGGTCGGTCAGGTGATGCACGACGCCGAGGTCATGGGAGATGAACAGGAGCGAGGTGCCGGATGCCGCCTGCAATTCCGCCAGCAGATCGAGAACCTGTGCCTGCACGGAAACGTCGAGCGCGCTGACCGGTTCGTCGGCGACCAGCAGCCGGGGCCTTGGCGCAAAGGCGCGGGCAATCGCCACACGCTGGCGCTGACCGCCCGAAAGCTCGCGTGGATATCGGGGGAGAAAATCGCCACCCAGCCGCACCGCTTCGAGTACTTCCAGCACCCGGTCCAGACGCTCGGCGCCATGAAGCCCGGTTACATCGAGGCTTTCGCCGACGATCTTTTCCACCGTGTAGCGCGGATCGAAGGAACTGAAGGCGTCCTGTGCGATCAGCTGCATGATGCTGCGGCGCGGTCGGCGAGTATTCTCCGCGACATTGCTCCACAGTTGGCCATCGATGAAAACGGCACCCTCTTCCGGTTCGACAAGCCCCAGAACCATCTTGGCGACGGTCGTCTTGCCCGAACCGGATTCGCCGACAATGCCGAGCGCCTCACCGGCCGACAGGTCGAAGGAAACGTCGTTGACGACGGGCGCGCTTTCGGGCCCGCCGTAATGTTTCACCAGATTGCGCACTGAAAGGACGTGATTGCCGGCATGCACGGTCTTGGGCGGCAGGGCCACGCGCGTCGCCACGGCTCTCGCCTCGCCGCCGGCGGAGGGTGTCGCCGATGTGGATAGCCGGAAACCTTTGGAACCGGCCGAAGGCACTGCATCGAGAAGCTGGCGTGTATAGGGATGGCGCGGATTGCGCAAAATCTCCTGTGTCGGCCCTTCCTCGACGATCCGGCCTTCATTCATGACGAGGACCCGGTCGGCAAGGCGGGAGACGACGGCCAGATCATGGCTGATCAACAGCAGCGTGTGTCCGGCCTTGCGGCGCTCAGCCAGAAGATCGAGGATCTGCTTCTGCACGGTCGCATCCAGCGCCGTTGTCGGCTCGTCGGCGATCAGCAGCGAGGGATTACGGACGATGGCCGTCGCGATCAGCGCCCGTTGGCGCAGGCCACCGGAAAGCTGGTGCGGATATTGTTTCAAACGCCGGTCGGGGTCGAGAATGCCGACCGATTGCAGAAGGCGGTGGCTGTCGAGGCCCCGTTGCCGGCGGGAAAACAGCCCTCGCCGCCCTGCGGCATCCGAAAGCTGCTGGGCGATGCGGCGCAAGGGATCGAGTGAGACCAGCGCATCCTGCAGCACGAACCCGATCTCCTGCCCCCGCAAGCGGCGCCAGTCGGCCTCGCGAAAGGATCGAACATCCGTGCCTGCGATCTCGAACGTGTCGGCGCTGACACTGGCCGTATTGCCGGACAGCCCGATGAGCGACCGCGCCGTCACCGATTTCCCCGAGCCGGATTCACCCACCAGAGCCACCGTCTCGCCGCGATGAATGGTCAGGTCGAGGCCGTGCACGACGGTGTTTTCCGCGCCGCCACGCGGAAAACCGATCTTCAGATCGCGAACCTTGATCAGCGCGGTCATGCCTGTCTCCTGCCCTCGAATGCCAACTGCCAGCGTTTGCCGAGAATGCTGATGGCGATGACCGTGAGCGTGATCGCGACACCCGGCCAGACGCCGATCCACCAGGCGACGCGCAGATAGTTGCGCGCCTCGGCCAGCATTGCGCCCCATTCGGGCGTTGGCGGCTGCGGCCCCATGCCGAGAAAGCTCAAGCCGGCCGCCTGGATGATGGTGGAGCCGAGACCGATCGTTGCGAGGATCGGCACCTGGGCGATCGCATGCGGAAGAATGTGCCGGCTGATCATCGTATTGCGCTTGAGGCCAAATGTTTTCGCCTGCTCGACATAACCGCTCTTGGCAATGACGAAGGTCTGCGCCCGCACGACGCGGGCAAAACGCGGCACCGAAGCGACGCCCAGCGCGAAGATGAGATTGACCGTTCCCGGCCCGGTAAACGAGATCAGCACCAGCGCCAGAAGCAGGTCCGGGAAGGAAGAGACCACATCGAGGAAACGCGAGATCACCTCATCGATCACGCCGCGGGCAAGCCCCGCCACCAGCCCGAGAAAGGAACCGGCCAGCGCCGCGATGGCAATCGCGCTGACACCGATCAGGATCGAATAACGCGCGCCATAAACGACGCGGGAAAACACATCGCGGCCGAGATGATCAGTGCCGAACCAGTGTTCTGCCGATGGCGGCAGTTGCGACTTGATCGGGTCCGCCAGCAGCGGATTGTCGGTGGTAACGAGCTGAGGCCAGAAGGTTGCCGCCGCCACGAAAAGCAGGAAGAGCGACGAGAGCACAAAGCCGGGCCGCGAAATCAGCGCGGCGAAGGCCCTACGGGACAGGCCCGCCCCGACAGCAGATTGGTCGAGCGAGATGCTCATGCCTTCACCCTCCCGCCTTCGTTGCGCAGGCGCGGATCGAGCAGGAGATAGAGGATATCCACCAGCGTACTCATCACCACATAGATCAGCGCGGAAAGAATGGCGACGGCGAGCACGACCGGCATGTCATGCGCGAGAACAGCATCGACGGTGATGCGTCCGAGACCCGGCCGCCCGAACACCGCTTCGGTGATGACGGCGCCGGAGAGTAGATTGCCGACCAGCCAGCCGGCCAGCGTCACCGCCGGCAGTGCTGCGTGGCGCAGGCCGTGGCGCAGGCGCAGCACGAAATCGCTCGCGCCCCAGCTGCGCACCGTCAGCGCGAAGGGTTCTTCCAGCGCCCGCTCCAGCCCTTCCCGCAGCACCTGGCCGAGCACGGCGCCAAGCGACAGGCCCAGCGACAGGGCCGGAAGCACGAGTGCCGAAAGGTTTCGATCGCCGGAGACGGGAAAGATTTTCAGCGTAAAGGAGAAGACATAGAGAAGCAGGATGCCGAGCCAGAAGGTCGGGGTCGAGATCAGCGTCAGTTCGAGACCGCCGGCAATGCTGCGCGGAATGCGCTTGCCGGCCGTCAGCACCGCGCTGGCGACGGCAAAAACGATGGCAACACCGAGCGCCGCCGCCGTCAGTTTCAGTGTCGGCAGGATCTGCGACGCCACGAGGCCGGAAATTTCCGTCTGGAGAATATAGGACCGCCCGAAATCACCATGCGCGAGCCGTGACAGATAAGCGAGATACTGCTCGAACATGGATTGATCGAGCCCCCACTCGGCCCGGATCGCCGCCTCCACTTCCGGCGTGCGGATCTGCTCGCCGATCAGCATGCTGACGATATCGCCGGGCGCAAGCTGGATGCTGATAAAGCTCAGCGTTACCGCCGCCCAGAGCACGAGGATGCCGGAACCGATGCGCCCGAGGACCTGCAGCGGCAGGCCGCCCCGTGCGAAAAGGTGTCTGCGTCGGTAGCCGGCCACGGGGGCGTGGCCAAGGGTCGTCACATTGTCAGCAGTCATGCCGTCCACTCCTGCACTGTTTCCCGAGGTCTGGCCGCTCGCGACCTATTCGCTCTTCCAGATGTCGTAGGCGCTTTCCGGCAGCTGCTTGAACTGCCGGAAGCTGATGCCCTTCACATGGCTCGCGGCGGCCACCTGATCTTCCGGCTCGTAGAGCGGGATGGCATAGGCCTCATCCACAATCGCGAAACGCTGCAGCCTGGCGTAGATCTCGAAGCGCTTCTTCTGATCGAGCGTCGAGGCGGCCTCGTTCAACCATTCGGCCAGTTCCGGCGCGGAGGCGCGGGCGTAGTTGATCGTGCCGCCCTTATCGAGCGGCAGGTAATGGTATTCGATATCGATCGCATCCGTCGGCGTGTTGGAATTGGCGATCGAGCCGAACTCGCCGGTCTTGCGGCGCTCGGTATAGGTGCCGGCATCGACATAATTGATGGCGAGATCGATGCCCGCCACCTGCCGCGCCTGCGCCTGCAGGGCTTGCAGCAGCACATCGCGCTGGTCACGCACCGTCGCCTGCGCCTGCACGACCTCGATGGTCAGGCGCCTGCCGTCCTTGACGCGAAATCCTTCGGCATCCTTGTCATTCCAGCCCGCTTCGTCGAGCAGGCCATTGGCGATCTCGGCATCGGCGCCATAGGTATTTTCGATGCTTTTATCGTAGAATTGAGGGTCGATCGGCGAGGTAATGCCCCAGGCGCGTGTGCGCTCGCCGCGATAGACGGCCTGCAGCACCTTGTCGATATCGAGCGAGGCGAGCAGCGCCTTGCGCACCTTCACATCCTGTGTCGGTCCCCAGGTGACGTTGAGGAAGAGCGAATAGGGCGTGCCGGTATTGAGCGCCGTCTGATAGGTAAAATCCGGATTGTCCTTGAAGAGCGCGGCGTCATTGCCGGAAATACCTTCGATCACATCGAGCTGGCCCGATGTCAGCGCGCCCGTTCGCACGGAGGATTCCGGCAGGAACCGATAGGTGACCTGATCGAGATAGGCCGGCCCCTGATGGGCGGCTGTCGATGGCGCCCAAGCATAAGCCGGGTTCTTCTCGAACTGGATTTCCTGTCCCTTGACGTAACGCTTGAGGATGAACGGCCCGGTGCCGGCAATCTCCGGCCCGCCGGACTTGATCTGCGACGAGGCGAATGCCGAAGGCGACAGGATTTCGAGACCCGCGACATAGTCGAGAAAAGGCGCGTAGATGGCCTTCAACGTGAAAGACACCGTATGGTCATCGACGGCCTTAAGCTCGGCAATACGTGATACCGGGCCGGCGCTGACACTGGTCGAATAGCCGGGATCCTTCAGCTTTTCGAAATTCGCGACCACCGCCTTCGCATCGAATTTCTGGCCATCCGTGAAAGTCACGTCTTCGCGCAGACTGAACGTATAAGTCTTGCCGTCCTTTGAGATCTCGTAGCCTTTGGCAAGCCAAGACACATAACCGCCATCGGCGGTGCGCGCCAAAAGCGATTCATAGGCGTTGCGCAGCAGGAGCTTGGTCTTGTCCTGACCGTTGAGCTGCGGGTTGAGGGTTGCGGGATCGGTTTCCACGCCCCAAGTCAGCGAACCGCCGCTGACCGGCTTGGTATCTTCAGCCCCGGAGATGGCCGGAAGCAGCGAGAGAGCGAGAGCCGTGGTTCCGGCGAGAATGAATTGCCTGCGGTCGAACATGCGTAAACTCCGTGAAAGATGGCAAACCACAGACGGGTCAGGCGTTTTGCTGAAGCCAGATGTCGTAGGCGTTTTCGGGAAGGCGTTTGAACTTGCGGAAACCGACACCCTTGACCTCGATGCTCGCGGCGATCTGGTCATCGGGCACGTAGAGCGGCAGGCCGAGCGCCTGCTCCACGATCGCGTAGTGCTGCAGTCTGGCGTAGATTTCGAAGCGCTTCTTCTGGTCGAGCGTCGTTGCGGCCTGGTCGAGCCAGGCAGACACTTCCGCCGCCTCGGTGCGGCTGTAGTTGATCGACCCGCCCTTGTCGCGCGGCAGGTAGTGGAAATAGATCGTGACGCCGTTTTCCTGCGTTGTCGTCGAGTTGGGGATGATGCCGTATTGCCCGTCCTTCTGGCGGGTGGTGTAGGTTCCCGCATCGACATATTGTAGGGCGATATCGATGCCGGCGTGCTGGCGCGCCTGCGCCTGCACGGCCTGCAGAAGGATGTCGCGCTGGTCGCGCACCGTCGCCTGCGATTGCACGACCTCGATCGTCAGCCGCTTGCCGTCCTTGACGCGAAAACCCTCGCTGTCGCGTTCGTCCCAGCCGGCCTCGTCCAGCAGGCGGTTGGCAAGTTTCGGATCGAACCCGTAGGCGCCTTCGATGCTCTTGTCGTAAAAATCGGTATCGGCGGGGGTGAGCACACCCCATGCCCTTTGCCGCTCGCCGCGATAGACCGATTGCAGCACCTGATCGACATCGACCGAGGCCTGGAACGCCTTGCGGATCGTCAGGTTCGCCGTCAGGCCGTGTTGGATGTTGAGATAGAGCGTATAGGGCGTGCCGGTGTTGATCGCCGTCTGATAAGAAAACTCCGGATCATCGCGGAAAAGACCGGCGTCGTTGCCAGGAATGCCCTCGATCACCTGCACCTGACCGGACGACAGCGCGCCGCTGCGCACCGCCGATTCCGGCAGGAAACGATAGATCACTTCGTCCAGATAGGCCGGTCCCTGATGTCCCGCATTTTCCGGCGCCCAGTCATAGTTCGGGTTCCTGACGAAGCGGATTTCCTGCCCTTTCACGTATCGGTCGATAATGAACGGGCCGGTACCGGCGATTTCCGGCCCGCCGGATTTCAACTGCGCCGAGGCGAAGGATTTCGGCGAGAGAATCTCGATGCTGGAAGCACCGTCGAGGAAAGGCGCATAAACACGCTTGAGCCTGACGACGACCGTATGGTCACCGAGTGCCACGGCCTCCTTCACATGCGTCAGAAGACCGGAACTGTTGCCGGTCGAATACGTCGGATCCTTCACCCGCGTCAGGTTGAATGCCACCGCTGCGGCATCGAATTTTTCGCCGTCGCTGAAGGTCACGTTGTCGCGAAGGACGAACGTGTATTCCAAGCCGTCATCGGAGATGGAATAGCTCCTGGCCAGCCACGGCACGAACCCGCCTTCCGGCGTGCGGGCCAGAAGCGCCTCATATGCGTTGCGCAGGATGAGCTTGGCTTTCGCCTGACCGTTCAGATGCGGGTTGAGGGTACTCGGCTCCGTTTCCACGGCCCAGGTTAGCGAACCGCCGCTGATGGGCGCCTCCCCTGCGCTTGCGGCGCCGATGGCGATGCCGGTCGTTGCCAGAAGCGCCGTGGCGCCGGTTGCGAGAATGAAGTGACGTCTGGTTACCATGCCCAATCCCCTGAACCTGTGTCGTGAAATCACGCGGCGAGCGCGCTTTTGGCCGTGGCCAAATAGTCGATTGCCCTGAGGCGATGCGCGCCGTCTGCGACCGGGCAATCGACGATGAACTCGTCGACGCCATGGAGGCGGTGAAGCCTCTGCAGTTCAGCCTGAACGGTGGTCGCGGAGCCGCGAATGATCAGCGGCGAACGTTCCTCGATGCGATAGCTCGAAGCACCCGCCTGTCGCACATATTCCAGCGCCTGCTGCTCGCTGCCGACATTGACGCCCTGTCCGCCTTCGATCTCGACGCGAAATCGGCGCCCTTCGACATCAAGCGCCTGCGCCGCCTGATCGGTTTCGGCAACCACCACGGCGACTGCGAGAACAGCATAGGTTCCGCCGGCGGTCTGGTAGGCGGCAAGCGTTTCCGACACGGCCTCTTCATTGCCGTTGATGTGACCGGCATGAACGAAACTCCAGCCGAGCCCGGCGGCGAGCCTTGCACTTTCAGGGCTAGCGCCGAGGAGAAAGCGGTTTGGTGCTGTGGGCGGAGACGGATAGGCGGCAAGCCTGTCTTCCGGCGCCGACGCCACATCGACGTCGCCGCGAATGAAGCGGTCGAGATCGGCGAGTTGCACATCGAATGACGGCTTGCGGGATGGATCATAGGCGCCCTGAAGCGCGCGGGTCGAAATCGGCAGGCCGCCCGGCGCCTTGCCAATGCCGAGATCGACACGACCGGGCGCGAGAGAGGCGAGAAGATTGAAATTTTCGGCGACCTTGTAGGCACTGTAATGCTGCAGCATGACGCCGCCGGAACCGATGCTGATCCGTTTCGTCTGCGCCAAAAGATAGCTGATCAGCACTTCCGGTGATGAGCTTGCAAGCTTTGAGGAGTTATGGTGCTCGGCCACCCAGAAACGCTTGAACCCGTGTGCCTCGGCCTTTTGAGCCAGAGCGACGGTTCGCCGAAGTGCAGCTGCAGGGCCTTCATTTTCGTGAATCGGGCTCTTATCGAGAAAGCTCAAATCAAAGGTCATCTATATTCCTTTTGAAGGCAGATCGGTCGAATTGATAAAAGCTATATTTTTTATAGACTACTAATCGAGCAATGATGTTTCCTTATTCAGCTGCACAATAAAACATCGTGCCGCGCCAAACCTCATCCCCTTGCTTCATGCTCATGTGCGCGGCTGGGGCGGGTCCGGGTTTCTGATAGAGAGGCTTTGGTAAAACCGTCTGGACAGCTGGCTATCGCCTTTTGCGAGGAACGCCATGCCCGATGTCATTATCCGGTCTACCCTTCATGATCCTTCGACCCGGCCGCTCATTGAGGGGCTGATTAGCGAATATGACGGCCGTTATGGCGCAGAAAGCCGGCCCGGCGGCGCACGCACGGAGCTCTTCCGTTATCCGGACGGCATCAACACCCCGCCGCTCGGCGATTTCCTTCTCCTCCAGCGCAACGGACAGACCATCGCCGGCGGCGCCTTCATGAGCCATGACGACGAGACCGCCGAGATCAAGCGGATCTGGACCGATCCCTCCCTGCGGCGACAGGGGCTCGCCCGGTGCATCATGACTGCACTTGAAGAGAGTGCCGTCAGCCTGGGTTACACGCGGGCCTATCTTTCAACTGGTTTTCGCCAGCCCGAAGCCGTCGGCCTGTACCTCAGCCTCGGATATCGCCCGCTCTTCGAGATCGACGCGGATCCATGCTTCTACCGGTCGCTTCCCTTCGAGAAACACATCGGTGCCAAGGCCAGCCAGCAGCCGGTAACGCCCGTTTACCCGCCTGCATCCTCATTCGAGGCGGCGACGGAGCGCGTCAAGGCGCTGAAAGTCACGCAGGAGGAAAAAATCCTCGAGCGCCTCGCCCGCCACCTCGCGCTTTCGGCGGCATGATCATTTCGCTTTCAAACGCATCATCCCCTGCCCTCCTTTCATTTGCGAGTTGCCATGCCGCTCTCCCATATTTCGAAATTTTCATTCCTCGTTCCCGGCAACTATGATGACGACAATCCCGCCAAAGGGATCGAGGAAACCCTGCAACTCATTGAGCTTGGCGAGAGGCTCGGTTATTCCGGTGCGCTGGTGCGCCAGCGCCATCTGGAGCGCGGCATTTCTTCCGCTGCCACCTTCCTCGCCGCCGCCTCGCAACGTACGAAAACGATCACGCTCGGCACTGCTGTCATCCAGCTTGGTTATGAAAACCCGTTTCGTCTCGCCGAGGATCTGGCGACGGTGGACATCCTTTCGGGAGGCCGCCTCAATGTCGGCATCTCAGTTGGTGCGCCGCCGTTTGCCGATCTGATCGCAGATTATGTCGATGACGCGCCGCAGGCCGATTACAGCCACGGCCGGGCGGAAAAACTGGCGCACGCAATTCAATCGCGACCGCTTTCCGAAAAGCAGCTCTCCGGCAATGCCGCCGGCGCGCAGACACCACGCCTGCGCCCCATCGCGGAAGGGCTTGCCGACCGTCTCTGGTATGGTGGCGGCTCGCAGAATTCGGCCCGCTGGGCGGGACAGGCGGGCTTCAACCTTCTCACCGGCAATATCGTCAGCGGCGAAGGTACGGATGATTTCTTCACCGCACAGACGGCGCTGATCAATTGCTTCAAGCAGGAGTGGGCGCATCCGCGCCCGGCCCGCGTCGCACTCGGCCGCGTCATCCTGCCGACCGATGGCGCCAGTCCGGCCACCCGCCAGAAATATGCCGATTTCGTCGCTGCCCGCACCGAGCGCACCAAGACCGCACACGGCCCGCGGCGAACGCTATTTCTGCCCGACATCTTCGGCACAACGGACGAAATCCTCGAACAGTTGTCGCGGGACCCGGTCCTGCCGCTCGTCTCCGAGTTCCGGCTGGAACTGCCTTATGAGTTTACAGCCGACGATTACCGTCAGATCATCGGGGATTTCACGCGCCTGTTCCCGGCAGCAGACAAGGCCGTGCATGGCCTGCGCAACGCCAGCTGACCGACCGATCGCACCTGAAGCCTTCCTCCTGGAGTATGCCATGACACTCACTACGACCCTTCATATCGGCATCGGCCTCGATGTCGGAGCCAACAATCTTTTCCGGAATGAAACCGGCCCGGACGGCCTCCTGCGGAAGCTCGATGCCGTTGCCGACCTGATTATCCTCGAAGACCGCTTTGCCCGGCGAGATGGCGACGGGCTCGATGCCGTGCTGTTTGCAAACTGGCTTGGCGCCAGAACCCGCAATGCCGGGATTATCGCCGGCGCGCCGATCAACGCACTCGAACCTTTCCATGTATCGACTGCAATCGCGACGCTTGACTACGTCACCGAAGGCCGTGCCGGGCTGCTGGCGCAGTCGCTCAAGGGCGAACACGCCACTGCCACCAGGCGCGCGACAGGACCGCTGAACGGTTATCCGACAGATCACCGGCAGGCACTCGAGCTCGATTTCGACGAGGCGATCGACGTCATTCGCCGATTGTGGGACAGTTGGGAGGATGATGCGGTCATCCGCGACCTCGAAAGCCAGCGTTTCGTGGATGGCGCCAAGCTGCGTTATGTGGATTTCAAAGGTGCCAATTTCAGCGTCCTCGGCCCTTCCATCACGCCGCGCCCGCCGCAGGGCCAACCGATCATTGCCACGACCCTCCGCGCAGCGGATGATGCTACCGGCAAAGCAAATGTCGATCTGGTATTCCTGGACGTCAGCAGCGACGACCTAGCCCCCGTTTTGGAGGCATCTCGATCCACCCATCCCAATTGTCGATATTTTGCCGATATCAAAATTGGTCCGGCCACGGAAGAGAGAGGGATCTCCCAGCATTGGCAAGACGCGAGCGAGGCGCTCGTCACCAAGCTACGCAAGTGGGCTGCTTTAGGGCTTTCAGGCATCCGCCTTCTTCCGCATCAGCCCCAGCGCAATTTGCACTCACTGGTCGATCATCTCCTGCCGGCGCTACGGGCGGCCGGCATCGGTCAGACACGTCAGGCGACGACGCTGCGCGAACGCCTTGCCTTGCCTGCTGCAACCAACCGATACGTTCAAGCGGCCTGACAGAACCCGGAGCCCGACCATGTCGAAGAAGCAAGTTATCCTTGGAGCCCAGTTTCCGGGCGTCAACAATTTTACGGTCTGGAGCGATCCAGCCGCAGGCAGTCAGATCGCCTTCTCCTCCTTCCGGCATTTTGCCGAAACCGTCGAGCGCGGAAAACTCGACTTCATCTTCCTTGCCGAGGGACTGCGCGTGCGCGAGCAAAAGGGCCGTTTTCACGAGCTCGATGTCGTTGGCCGCCCAAACACGCTGGCCATCCTGACGGCCTTAGCCGCCGTCACCGAGAATATCGGCCTGATCGGCACGCTGACCACGACTTTCAACGAACCCTACGCGCTGGCCCGCCAGCTTGCGACACTCGACACGCTGTCGCAAGGTCGCGCAGGCTGGAACGTCGTAACCTCGCCCGGTGCCTTTACCGGCGCGAATTTCCGCCGGGGCGATCACCTTCCCTTTGCCGAGCGTTATGAGCGTGCAAAGGAATTCATCGATGCGGCGCGAGCGATCTGGCAGGGTAGCGACTACGCGGTCCACTCGAAACATTTCGACATTGCCGGCCGAACCGACCTGCCGGCTTCACCGCAAGGCGGGCCGGTGATTGCGCAGGCGGGCGATTCCGACACCGGACGCGAACTGGCGGCAAGTCATGCCGACCTGATCTACTCCCGTCATGGCACACTGGAAGAAGGACAGGCCTTTTACCGCGATGTGAAGGGCAGACTTGCCCGGCACGGGCGTGAAGAGAACGACCTGAAGATCCTTCCGGGTGCCGCCTTTGCGTTGGGCGAAACACAGGAAGATGCAGAGGAAAACCTGCGGGTGATCCGCCTGCAACAAGTCAGCCCGAAGAACGCCATCGTATTTCTGGAACAGGTCTGGAACCGGGACCTCTCCGCTTACGACCCGGAGGGACCCTTGCCGGAGATCGATCCCGAAGTCTCCACCCCGGCACTGGCCCAAGGCCGAGCCAACCGGTTCGACGACCGGCTTGAGACCGCTCGCGCATGGCGGGAGATTGCCGAACACGAAAAGCTCAATATCCGCCAGCTGGTAATCAAGGTCACGGCGCGCAAGCAATTTGTCGGCACGCCGGAAGTCGTTGCGCGCGAGATCAATCGCTATGTCCAGGAAGATGCCGCGGACGGTTTCGTCTTCGCCCCGCATCTGACACCAACCGGTTTCGACGACTTCGTCGATAAGGTCATTCCGCATCTGCAGGAATGGGGTGTCTACCGACAGGATTATTCGCAAGGGACCCTGAGGGGTAATCTTGGACTGCCGCTTGCCTCGTGACGATGGATTGACCGCGGCCCGGGTTCAGCTGGCCGCGCGACGGGACACGGTCAACGTGTTCAACGCGCCGCAAAGCCTGTCGGCCAGCCCTTCGGCCTGGGAGCGCAGTTCGGTCAGCGAACTGGACTCCCAGGCAACACCGCGCAACGGATGACCGATGGCGAAGATATCGCCGTGATGAAAACCCTGCCGGTCAATCACCCCGAAATCGAGCGTCGCATCGATCCCGAAGCCGGTGTCGTGACGTCTGACATGCCCGTCCTGCAGCAGGTTCTGCACCAGAGGCGCGGTGATTTTTCCCCAATCGTGTTCCTGATGACCGCGCGCATCAATAATCCCGTCAACGTGAAGCGTTACGGTCTGCTTCTTGCCACGCGGACGGATAGCCACCTCGATTTGCCCGTTTACCGGAACTGACGACACCAGCTTTGCCGCATATGCGGAAAATCGGCCGGCGGTTCTGGCAGCTTCGATCGCGGCGAAAGACGGAGGCGCGGCGCGATGAACCGTCACGTCCCAGAGGGAACGCAAATGCCGTGTAAATCGCAGGCGTTCCACTGTTGTCGCACTCTGCCACAAGGGCAGGATAAACGAGCGCAGACTAAGTGGCAGCACCTGCCAGTCCCGTCCTTCCGCCAGAAGTTTTCGACGTGTCCGGATCGACAGCGCCAGAAGTTCGCGGATCGTTTTCGGCAAGGCATCGGGATCGATGATGTCCACCGGATCGCCGGCAGCTCGGACCGGTTCGATGAGATGACCGCGCCGCGATATGACATGGTAACGCCCTGAAAACCCCCTCCTCTCCAGGCTCGCAACCGTATCCACCATGCTCAGGCTAGCGCCGACGATCAGGATATCCTTCGCCACGCTCAGGCGATCGAGCTTTCCGCTCTCTCCCGGCTTCGCCAGGTATCCCTCTCGGGAAAGGGCGGCAAGCGCTGGGTCGTCCGCCAGCGGAAAGACTCCGGTCGCAAGGACGACGAGGTCCGCCTCAAGACTGCGTCCATCGGAAAAACGGGCAATCATGCCCTGCCCGCCCGTCTGCCGTTCCAGCCGCACCACCTCTGAATTCCAATGGGCGAATTCGACGACATCGGCGGCCCGATCGACCGCCAGACGCAGTTGCTCCTCGACATACCGGCCGAAAAGACCGCGGGGAATGAACACGTCCTCGGCCCCTTCTTCCGGAAGCGAGAAGTCGGCGGCACCAGCATTGCGCTCCACCCATCGGGCCAGATGCGTCAGGTCATACGGATGAATGGAAAAATTTCCGGCAGGACCGTTCATCAGCTGAGCGGTTTCCGTGCTGGTATAGGCCTGTCCGAGACCGAGCGATGCGCGCGGCTCGGCAATGACGACCTGCAGCGGATCTCGCCATCGCTCCAGCAGGCGTATCGTCAGCGCCGCGCCCGAATAACCGCCGCCGATGACCAGTACCGCCGGTCGTGTTTCGATGCCGCCATCCTGTGGCGGAGGGTCGTCAAATCCGTCATCGGACTGCCGGGAGGAAAACGCCATCGGCGTCACGCCGGGTCCCGCAGCAACGGTAGGAGCTGATCACCCTGCCGGGAGATCTCGCGCAAATAAGGTGTATCCGACAGTACGAAATGGGTGACACCGAGATCCCGGTAGCGCCTCAGCGAGCGCGCCACATCCGCAGCCGAGCCGACGAGCCAGGTCGTGCCGGCGCCGCCACCGCCGAACTTGCCGGGCGCCGTGTAGAGGTTTTCGTCCAGCACATCGCCTTGCGCCTGCAGGTCATACAGGCGCTGCTGCCCGACTGCCTGCACCCTGCGCTCATCGACGTAATCGTCCTTGCCGATCCTCGCCATTTCGGCCACCTTGGCCTCGGCTTCCGCCCAGGCCTGCTCGGTCGTGTCCCGCACGAACGTGGTGACCCGCAGCCCGAATTCCAGCGGCGGCAGATCGCGATCCTGCGCCTTGCTCAACTGCTTCAGCCGGTCGATCCGTGCAGCGATGCCTTCCAGCGGTTCGCCCCAGAAAAGCTGGATGTCTGCTTCGCTGGCAGAGACGCGCTCGGCTGCGGCCGAAGCCCCGCCGAAATAGAGCTTTGGATGCGTGCGGTTTTCCCGCTCGGCAATTCTCGGCGTTACCGTCGAGTTTTCGACCCAGTAGTGCTGGCCCTTGAATGTCACGTTGTCCTCGGTCCAGAGGCGGCGGATCAGTCGCATGAACTCCAGCGTCCTGCCGTAACGTTCGGCCTGATCGCCTTCCTGATCACCATAGGCCGCGATCGTGTCCTGCCCGGAAACGATATTGAGCCGCACCCTGCCACCGGAAAGATGATCGAGCGTCGCAACTGCCGAGGCGAGATTGGCCGGACGCCAGTAACCGGGGCGGACGGCGATCAGCGGTTCGAAAGACGTAGTCCGCGCGGCAAGAGCGGTCGCGACCGTGAACGTGTCCGGCCGGCCCCAGCCGGCTCCCAGAAGAGCGCCCCGCCAGCCGTGCTGCTCGAGCGCCTTGGCATACTCGGTCAGCGTATCGAGGCTGTTATGGTCACTGCTGACCGGCTCTCCGCGATGCCCAGCAACGACCTGATTGGGGATATACCAGAGGAATTCCGACTGCTTTGTCATTGGCCAAATTATCTTTTCTCGAAAAACGGGCGAGCGAAATGCATCTGCTCAGATGACATGGGCGGCCTGCAAGGCGGTGAGGACATCGCTCTTCAGCGCCGCCAGCCGTGCGGCCCGCCGGTCCCGCGGCCGGGCAAGGTCGACGGAAAGATCCTGCTGGATGCCGCCATCCCGCGCCCCCATCATGTAGATCCGGTCGCCGAGATACAGCGCCTCGTCGATGTCGTGGGTCACCAGCAAAAAGGAGATGCCGCGTTGCTCGACCAGCTTCAGGACGAGATCTTGAAGCTTCATCCGCGTGAAGGCATCGACCGCACTGAACGGCTCGTCGAGCAGCAGTATCCGCGGTTCGGTGTAGAGCGCTCGGGCGATCGCCACGCGTTGCGCCATGCCTCCGGAAAGCGCCTTCGGCAGCGTATCGGCATGGCTGCTCAACCCGACATCGTCGATCAACCGGTTCACACGGGTATTCTCAAAGCGCCGTCCGTCCGCATAACCGATGTTCTGCGCCACGGTGAGCCACGGCATCAGCCGCGGCTCCTGGAAGACGAAAGCGATCGGCGGAGCCAACGATGCGCCATCGAGATCCGTCTGTACCGATACCTTGCCCGAAAACCGCTTGTCGAGGCCGGCCGCGATCCGCAAGAGCGTGCTTTTTCCACAGCCGCTTGGCCCGAGCAGGACCGCAGCCTCACCGTTGTCCAGGCTCAGCCTGATATCATGCAGGACGATTGTGCTGCCGAACGCTTTTTCATGCACTTCGATATCGAGAATGCTCACGTCGGGCGCCCTCCGATCGACGTCGAATAGGTATCGCGCCACGAAAGGCACCGATCTTCGACGAGCTTGAACACGCTGTCCGACACCTTTCCGAGGATCGCCAGACAGATGATCGCGATCAGCACGAGATCGGGACGTGAAAGCTCGCGTCCGTCGGACAGCATGTAGCCGATGCCTTCAGACGCGGCGAGCAGCTCTGCGGCGACCACGCTCAGCCATGCCAGTGACAGCCCGTAGCGCAATCCGGTGAAGAGATGTGGCAGCGAAGCAGGGATCAAAATGCGCCAGACCAGCACCGGCAGTGACTGTCGATACATTTCGCCGACCTCGACCAGCTTCCGATCGACATTGCGAATGCCGGAAAACAGGCTGAGATAGACCGGAAAGAACGCGCTCTTGGCGATCAGCACGACCTTCGACGTTTCGCCGATACCGAACCAGATCATCAGGAGCGGCACCCAGGCGAGGCTTGGCACCGCCCTCAACGCCTGGAAACTCGGCTCCAGATACCGCTCGGCCGAATACCAGAGGCCGACAATCGAGCCGATGACGATAGCGAGCAGCGAACCCGCAACAAAGCCGGTCAGCACCCGCAGGCTGCTGGCGGCGATGTTCGTCCACAGCGGGCCCTCCGCCAGATAAAGGAAGGTCGTATACAGATCCGATGGCGGCGGCAGCACATAAGGGCTGACCCACCCTATCCGGACGAAGAGCTCCAGCAGCACAAGCGCGCCGACCGGCACGATCGCACCACGCAGGTCGAGCGAAAGCAGCCTGCCACCCAGACGGGAAAGCCGCCCGGGTGGCTTCTTGGTCTCTGCTCGATTCTCGCCCCGAAAATCCTGGGTCGAAATCGTCATGCACCGACGACCTTCCTGGCCGGCGCCGGATCCAGAAGCTGTGAGAGCACGTCATCGACATTGACACCTGGCCGCAGCACTTCCGGGCCGAGCAGCGGAGTTGCCGTCTTGATGGAAGCCAGCAGCTCGTCGCCGGGCACGGGATCGGTCCAGTCGCGACGTGCGATCGTGCGGCGCGTGACCTCCGGATCGCCGCCGGCCTGCTCCGTCACGAAAGCGACGAACTCGTCATTGTTCTCGCGGATCCATTTCTGTGTCTGCACCCATACGCCAAGCACCCGCTCGACGGCTTTTGGATGCTTGCCGAGAAACTCTTCCGATACGCTGAAGACGCTACCTTCCCTCCAGCTGCGGTCATTGAAGATCGCCCGGTCGCCGGCGATTTCCGCCTGAGCAGTCTGCGGATCGATTCCCACCCAGGCGTCCACCTGGCCTTGTTGGAGTGCTGCAAACCCTTCCGGATGCTGGAGATTGACGACCTTGAGGTCGTTGATCGTCAGATTGGATTGGGCAAGCGCGCGAACAAGTGTGAAATAGGGCGCTGTTCCCTTGGTCACCGCGATCGTCTTGCCTTTGAGGTCCGCGACGGACTGCATTGGCGAGTTGGACTTCACCTGAATGATCGACGAACCACCCCAGCTTGCCACGTAAATGATCTTCAAAGGCACGCCATTGGCACGCGACAGGAACGCGGAAAGTGCGGCCGATCCGGCAAAATCGGTCGAGCCGACCTTGAGGAATTCGAGCGAATTGTTGCTGCCGCGCGACTGAACCCAGCTGATCTTGGTACCGACATCCTTGAATGCCTCTTCCAGCCAGCCCTTGTTCTTGATGAGCAGCGTGTGGGAGGAATAAAAGCCCCAGTCGAGCCGCAGCTCGGCAGGGAAATCCGACGCCTGTGCCGACGCAAGCGAAGCGCTGAATGGCGATGCGAGGACGGCGCCGGCGGCGCCGAGTTTCAGTGCATCTCGGCGCGAGATCTTGATGGCCATACAGTTTCCCAATCTATTAAATTTATAGACTATAAGTGTAGCCAGATCGCGATCTCACGGTCTCGGAACGGTTTCCCATAATTTTTCTAAATTGAGGAAAATCTGTATCGGCTCTGTGGCCGGTTAGAGGCGCTGGCGCGGCGCCTAGCCGTCAGACTAGTTTCGCCGATTGCAAGCCAAATCCCAGCTCCCCCATTCTGGGATCCGATTCGTCCTTTTGAGGAATTTAATCGGGGCTCCTCAGCGAAACGCGCTCTCGAAGATCCATGAACGAGCAGAAACAATCTCCATTCACGGCCGAATTCGCAAAGGATTTTTCTGTCCCCTTCGAAATTCTACTGATTTACTAGAATTTATTGACGGCAGGGATCGCTCCTAAAGCCGCGCGCTAGAAGGATACGGAGATACTCGATGATAAATGCCCATATTGCGGGTCTTGCCGCAGCGGTACTTTCCTTTTCCCTCACCACATTCGCGGCAGACGCCGCGACAATTCGCTGGACGCGGGCGTCCGATGCGCTGACGCTCGACCCCCATGCGCAAAATGACGGCGTCACGCATGCGCTCCTGAACCACATCTACGAAAGCCTCGTCTGGCGTGACGCCAAGGGCGCCCTGACGCCACGCATCGCCACCGAGTGGAAGGTAAAGGACGGCGATCCTACGACCTGGGTGTTCACGCTGCGCAAGGGCGTGAAATTCCACGACGGTGCAGACCTGACCGCCGAAGACGTCGCCTTCTCACTCAATCGCGCCCGCTCGGAAAAGTCGAACCTTCGCCAGCTGCATGCTGATGTCGTCGAGGTGATTGCCGTGGATGATGTGACGGTCGAGGTCAAACTTCGTGCGCCGAACCTGATCTATCCTAACAACCTGACCGGTACCTACATTCTCGACAAGGGCTGGGCCGAGAAGAACAACGTCGTCGATGTGCAGGACTATGCGGCCGGCAATGACAATTACGCCGTGCGCCATACCAATGGCAGCGGGCCATATGTTCTTACGTCCCGCGAGGTCGGTGTCCGTACCGTGCTCGACGTTTTCGACAAGCATTGGGAAGAGGGCAAGCCCGACGTGACCCAGATCGTCTATACGCCGATCGCTGATTCCGCGACGCGCGTCGCGGCGCTGTTGTCCGGCGAGGTCGATTTCGTGCAGGACGTGCCGGTGCAGGACATCGAGCGCCTGAAGAAGACCGAGGGCATCAAGATCACCAGCGGCCCCGAAAACCGCTCCATCTTTCTCGGCTACCGTGTCGATGAGACACCGCTTGCATCGTCAAACATCAAGGACAAGAACCCGCTGAACGACGTGCGGGTACGCAAGGCATTCGATCTTGCGATCGACCGGGACGCGCTGCAGAAGGTCGTGCTACGCGGAAACTCGATCCCGACCGGTGTCATCGTGCCGCCCTTCGTGCATGGCTGGTCGAAAGAGCTCGATGCCTACACGAAGCCTGATGTCGCCAAGGCAAAGGCACTGCTTGCCGAAGCGGGTTATCCGGACGGCTTCACCATCACGCTCGACACGCCGAACAACCGCTATGTCAATGATGAGGCGATTTCCCAGGCCGTCGTCGGCTTCCTCGGCCGCATCGGCGTCAAAGTCACGCTCGCCTCGCGTCCCTTCGCGCAGCATTCTCCGCTGCTGACCGAACGCAAATCCGACTTCTACCTCTATGGCTGGGGCGTTCCGACATTCGACAGCGCCTATAATTTCAACGACCTGATCCACACCAGAACAGGCCGTTACGGCGCCTATAACCCGACCTATTATTCCAACGCGGCCGTCGATGCGAAGATCGAGTCGCTCGGTGCGGAAACCGACGTCGCCAAGCGCGATGCCACGATCGCCGAATTGTGGAAACAGGTGAAGGAAGAGGCGATCTACCTGCCGCTTCACAACCAGATCACCACCTGGGCTGTACGCGACAATATCGATATCGAGGTGCCGCCGGATGCGTCCCCGAAGCTCGGCCGCGTGACGATCAGCGAATAACGACAACGAGGGTAGCGCAGGTCAGGACGGAAACGTTCTGACCTCGCTCGATCGGTGCGATGACAGGTTTTATTCTCAGACGCATATCGCAATCGGTGCTGGTGATGCTGGCAGTCGCCCTCATCGCCTTCGTCGTAATCCGCTTTGTCGGCGACCCGCTGGAATCGCTTGCAAGCCAGGAAACACGGCTGGAAGATCGCGAGATCATGAAACAACGGCTCGGCCTCGACCGGCCCGTCGTGTTTCAGTTCGTCTCTTTCGTTCAACGCGGACTGAGCGGCGATTTCGGGATTTCCTACAAGCAGCAGGAACCGGTAACGCGGATGATCGCCGAGCGCCTGCCGGCAACCCTGGAACTGGCGCTCGCCTCGGCAACATTGGCTCTGCTGCTGGGCGGGGTGCTCGGCATTCAATGTGCCTTGAAGCCGGATAGCGCGCTCACCCATGTCATCATGACGGTCTCGCTTGTCGGCGTGTCACTCCCCACATTCCTGATCGGCATCGGCCTGATCTATCTCTTTTCCGTCGAACTCGGCTGGCTTCCGTCCTTCGGGAGGGGCGAAACCGTGAAGCTCGGCTGGTGGACGACCGGTCTCTTGACCCTATCGGGCTGGCGCTCGATCATCCTGCCGGCCATCACGCTCTCGCTTTTCCAGATGACGCTGCTGATGCGGCTGGTCCGCGCCGAGATGCTGGAAGTGTTGCGGCAGGATTACATCCGCTTCGCCCGCGCCCGCGGCCTTCCGCAGCGGACCATTCATTTTGGCCACGCGTTGAAGAACACATTGGTGCCGGTCATCACCGTCGCCGGCCTGCAGCTCGGCTCGGTGATCGCCTTCGCGGTCGTTACTGAAACCGTATTCCAGTGGCCGGGGGTTGGTTCGCTGTTCATCAATTCCGTCCAGTCGGTGGATGTCCCTGTCATGGCAGCCTACCTCGTCTTCATCGCCCTCCTTTTCGTCCTCATCAATCTCATCGTGGATATCCTCTACTTCGCCGTCGACCCGCGCCTGCGCGTGGCTCGTACCACCGGGGAAGCATGAGATGACCACGAATACGAACGAACCTGTGCCTCATTCCCCTGACCAGCCGGCAGCAACCCCGCCGGTCCGGGCATGGCCGAAACTCAATCTCGTGACGTGGCTTGCATTGCTTCTTGCCATTGGCCTGATGCTGGCCGCTCTTTTCGCGCCGTTTATCGCACCCCATGACCCGTTCGACCCAGCAACACTCAACCTTCTCGACGGCATGACGCCGCCGCTGCAACCGAGTGCCTTCACCGGCAGCACGTTCCTGTTCGGCACGGACAACCAGGGGCGCGACGTATTCTCCTCCATTCTTTACGGCAGCCGCGTATCGCTGACCGTCGCATTCGCGGCGACCTTCCTGTCGCTGGCCATCGGCGTTACTGCCGGCCTCGTTAGCGGTTATGCGGGTGGCGTGACGGACGCGATCATCATGCGGGTGGCCGATGCGCAGCTTACCTTTCCAACCATTCTCATCGCGCTTCTGGTCTTCGGCATCGCTCAAGGTCTGGTGCCAGCGGCACGACAGGAGAGTGCTGCGGTCTGGATTCTCATATTCGCGATAGGCTTTTCCAACTGGCCGCAATTTGCCCGCACGGTGCGCGGCGCAACCCTTGTGGAAAAGCGCAGGGATTATGTCGCGGCCGCAAGGCTGATCGGCGTCTCGCCGGCCCGGATCCTTGTCACCCACATACTTCCCAACCTCGCAGGCCCCGTCCTTGTCATCGCCACCATCGGCCTGGCGCTGGCGGTCATCGAGGAAGCGACGCTCTCCTATCTCGGCGTCGGCGTGCCCCCAACCCGGCCGTCGCTCGGTACGCTGATACGCATCGGCCAGCAGTTCCTGTTTTCCGGCGAATGGTGGATCCTCGGCTTTCCGGCCGCCACACTCGTCCTGCTCGCATTGTCGGTAAACCTGATCGGCGACCGTCTGCGCGATGCGCTCAATCCACGTCTGAGGGACACCCGCAGATGACAACGCCAAACATTCATCCCGTCCTGTCCGTCCGTAACCTCACGGTAGACTTCCCGACGAAAGCCGGAATTTTCACGGCTGTCGACAGCCTCTCTCTCGACATCGCCCGCGGCGAGGTACTTGGTGTGATCGGAGAATCCGGCGCCGGAAAATCGATGACCGGGGCTGCGATCACCGGCCTGATAGACCATCCCGGCCGGATCGCATCCGGCGAGATCCTGCTCCAGGGCGAACGCATCGACGGACGTTCCGAGCAGGCGCTGCGAAACATACGGGGACGGCGCATCGGCACCGTCTTTCAGGATCCTCTGGTCAGTCTTAATCCGCTTTATACGGTGGGGCGTCAGCTCATTGAAACCATTCGCAGCCATCTTCCGCTCTCCGCGAAGGCAGCACGCAACCGTGCGATCGAACTGCTCCGCGAAGTCGGCATCGGCGAAGCGGAACGGCGGGTGGATGCCTACCCGCACCAGTTTTCCGGCGGGATGCGCCAGCGAGTCGTGATCGCGCTGGCGATCGCTGCCGACCCGGAATTGCTGATCGCGGACGAGCCGACATCCGCGCTCGACGTTTCGGTGCAGGCGCAGATCGTGGCACTGTTGAAGTCGCTTTGCGAAAAGCGCGGACTAGCGGTGCTGCTGATCACCCATGACATGGGCGTCGTTGCCGAGATCGCCGATCGTGTGGCGGTGATGAACCGCGGCCGCATCGTCGAAACCGGCCCCGTAGCCGAGGTGGTCCGCCGCCCGCGTGAAGAATACACTCGTGCTCTCATCGCTGCCATCCCGTCGATCCACAGCAAGAGTTCGCGGCCTGTCCCGTCCAGGATCGAAGAGTTTGTACGGGTCGAGAACATCCGCCGGGAGTTCGAACTTCCGGGCGGTTTTTCACTGCCGCTGCTGAAAAAGCTCTTCCCGGCGCGCAGCATCACGGCAGTCAATGACGTGAGCTTTTCGATTGCCCGGGGCCAGACCTTCGCGCTCGTTGGCGAATCCGGCTCCGGCAAATCCACCATAGCCCGTATCGTGGTCGGGCTGCTGCGCGCGCAAGCCGGGCGGGTCGCCATCGGCGGCAGCCTGACCGGCGCCGACGCAGGGCCGGCACTAATGGGCGCCGTGCAGATGATCTTTCAGGATCCCTATGCCAGCCTCAATCCGCGCTGGCAGATCGGTGACATCATTGCCGAACCCATCCGCCGGCTCGGCATCGGCCACAACCGGACGGAGATCGACCGACAGGTCACCGAATTGCTGCAACGCGTGCGCCTCGATCCCGCGGTGCGCCATCGTTACCCTCACGAATTCTCAGGCGGCCAGCGTCAGAGAATAGCCATCGCACGGGCACTTTCCAGCCGCCCACGCTTCATCGTTTGCGACGAGCCGACTTCCGCGCTCGACGTATCAGTACAGGCGCAGGTTCTGGAGTTGATGGCGAACCTGCAAGCGGAATTCGGCCTGACCTTTCTGCTGATCAGCCATAACCTTGCCGTCGTCCGCCAAATGGCCGATCGGGTCGGCGTACTGAAAGGTGGCGTCCTGGTCGAGGAAGGACCTGTCGAGCAGGTGTTTGAGAGACCCGAGCACGCCTATACGAAAATGCTGCTTGCCGCCGCACCCGATATCCAGGACGTGTTCCGCCGCAAGGACGCCGATCTGCGGCGTCCGAGCATCCAGCCCCTCGTCCAAGCATGATGGAGCATGTGTGATCGGCTTTCAAGTTTGGCGCGAATTGTCCGCTGTTCGTCTGCCGGTGGTATCGAACCGGCACCCGAAATCCTGTTCTGTGCTATCTCCGGCAATAAAAAGGATCACTCACGATGCCCGCAGACACGGCCCTTCTCGTCATCGACGCACAGGAATCGTTTCGCCAGCGCTCCTACTTCCGTGACGACGAATTCCAACCTTTTCTGGTTAAGCAGCAGGCCTTGATAGAAGGTGCAAAGGCCGCCGGCATCCCCGTCGTGCAGATCTTCCATGTGGAGGAGAAAGGCGTCTTTTCAGTCTCTTCCGGCTTCGTGAAGCCGATCGCGCCGCTTACGATCACGCCCGACGCGGTTTTCCACAAACGACGTCACAGTGCACTTGTCGGCAGCGGGCTCGACGTCTGGTTGACAGAAAACGGGATCCGGCGCGTTATCGTTTCGGGCATCCGCACGGAACAATGCTGCGAAACGACGACACGCCACGCATCGGATCTCGGTTATGAGATCGACTATGTCAGCGAGGCAACGTTGACGTTTCCGATGACCGATGCCAACGGGCGTGAATGGTCCGCTGCCGAAATCAGGGCACGGACGGAACTCGTTCTGGCGGGGCGGTTCGCACGCATTGTGACCGTCACGGAAGCGCTTGAAACCGGGAAAAAGGTGGCGGCTTGAGTGAGCAGGGACGACTTCGGCAAATACCGGTCTTCGTGGTCGTCCCGCCGCGGGTGTTGCTCCTCGATATAGCCGGCCCGATCGAGGTGCTCCGCCGCGCCAATCTCGAGCAATCTGCGGTTCGTTTCGATATCACCTATATCGGCCCTTCTCCGGATGTTGCAAGTTCCGTCGGGCTGGCCGTCGCCGGCATAATGCCATTGCCGGCAGCGTTGCCGGAAGCAGCGCTGGTTCTTGTCTGCGGAGCGGTCGATGAACCGCTGGGAGCTGAAACGCAACATGATCGCGCGGGCGACCGACCACTGGAGGAAAACATCGTAAGATGGCTGCAGAACAGCATTCGTCCGGGCATCGAGCTTGCAACCATTTGTTCGGGAGCGCTTCTGGCCGCGCGCGCCGGTCTGCTTGAAGGTTATGAGTGCACCACCCATCACTCGATGCTGTCCGATCTCAGCCGGTTGGCACCGACTGCCCGCGTTCGGGATAACCGTCTGTTCGTCGAGGATGGTGAGCGCATGACAAGCGCCGGGGTGACGGCTGGCATCGATCTGATGCTGGCAATCGTTGCCCGCAAGGCCGGCCATTCGACGGCACTTGCCGCCGCCCGCACCCTCGTCATCTACCTGCGCCGCGCCGGTGCCGACCCGCAACTGTCGCCGTGGCTGCAGGGGCGAAGTCATATTCATCAGGCTGTCCACAAGGCGCAGGATGCGATCGGTGCCAATCCCGCCCGCGCCTGGACGGTCGATGCACTGGCAGATCTTGCTGCCATCAGCCCGCGCCATCTTTCGCGCCTTTTCAACGAGCATGTCGGCATGAGCGTGACCGAGTATGTCAACCGTATCCGCCTCGCCCTTGCCAAGGAACTGGTGGATGGATCGCGGCTAGGCATGGAACAGGTCGCCGACCGAGTGGGATTCTCCTCAGCCCGCCAATTTCGGAGAGCCTGGAACCGGCAACATGATCTGCCGCCAGCCCGCTCAAGAAATGGTTCAGGGATCTAGGAAATTCTTCGGTCAGACGGCCTCTGCAACGGCGAAACCTCGCTCCAGATCACCGATCAGGTCACTGACATCTTCCAGACCGATCTGCAGGCGCAGCACCGGCCCGCCGGAGGGCGGCGGCGTTACGCGCCGGTCGAACAGATTGACGTGGAGCGCCAGGCTCGGGAACCCGCCCCAGGAATAACCAAGGCCGAAAATCTCCAACGCATTGAGAAAGGCCTGGGCCTTTCGCTTGTGTTGGGCTTTCTCGGAAACCGTCAGCACAAAGGAGAAGATGCCGCTCGCGCCCTTGAAATCCCGCTTCCAGAGGTCGTGTCCCGGAAAGCTCGGCAATGCGGGGTGCAGGACCTGCGAAACCTCCTGCCTGCGCTCCAGCCATTGCGCAACCGCCAGCGCGCTCTGCTGGTGCCGTTCCAGTCGAACCCCCATGGTCCGCAGGCCGCGCAACACCTGGTATGCATCGTCCGGCGCACCGCAGATACCAAGCGCGCCGTTTGTTTCCTTCAGGCGCGGCCAGTGCTTTTCATTGGCCGATACGGTGCCCATTAGGATGTCTGCATGACCGGCCGGATATTTCGTCACCGCCTGGATGGAGATATCCACGCCGAAATCGAGCGGGCGGAAGTAGAGCGGCGTCGCCCAGGTATTGTCCATGGTGACAACAGCGCCGAGACGATGTGCGACTTCGACGATTGTCGGGATATCCTGCATTTCGAACGTGTTCGATCCCGGTGCTTCGGTATGAACGAGCCTGGTATTGGGACGGAACAGTGCCTCGATGCCGGCGCCGGCCCCGGGATCGTAGAACTCCGCCTCGATGCCGAAGCGGGCGAGCACGGTTTCGCAGAAATGCCGGGTGGGGCCGTAAACGGAATCAACCACAAGCGCGTGGTCGCCGGGCGAGAGATAGGCGAGGAAGGCGATCGTCACGGCCGCCAGTCCCGACGGCACGAGAATTGTTCCAGCCGAACCTTCCAGTTCGTCAATCGCATCGCACAGCGCATTCGTCGTCGGCGTTCCGCGCGTGCCATAGGTATATTTCTGTGCGTGCGTGTCCATGGTCTCGGCGCTCGGGAAGAGAACAGTCGACGCCCGAACCGGCGGCGGATTGATGAAGCCGTGGTAGTCGAACGGATCATAGCCCGCACGCACCAGCTGGGTGTTGATGCCGATGGGACTCGGCGACTTGCGGTCATCTGTCATGCGAATGCTTTCGATGAATAATGGATATCGGCGGAACCTCGCAAAGGATGCTCCGCCGAAGGAAAGTTCGTTCGGTCAGCCATCAGGTCTTGGGAAGCCCAGGCGGATTGGTGCGTGATTCCGGCAGCGCTTCTTCTGAAAGCTGCCAGCGTGCGAGGATTTTCGCGTAGGCTCCCGACTTGATGAGATTGTTGGTCGCAAGCGTCAGTGCATCGGCAAGGCCGGATCCCTTGCGGGTGGTGATCGCCACGTCCGAACGCTCCGGCCAGCCAGCTGACAAAGTCCCGACGCGCCGGATATTCTTGTCACGGGCCGCGATGTACACGAGTTGCGCATGCGGTTGGACGATAACGTCGACCCGCCCGGACTGGAGCGCGATGATGCGGGCCGCATCGTCATCGTGATATTGCAACTCGATCGGTTTTAGCCCCGCGGCAACGTTCTCCTCGCTCCATTTGAGCAGGATGCGTTCCTGATTGGTGCTGGCCCCCACCGTGATGCGCAGCCCGGCAGCATCCTTGGGTTCCCTGATCTCCTTGATTGCGCTGTCGGACTTGACGAAGAAGCCGTGCAGACCCTGCCGATAGGTGGAGAAATCGAATTTTTCCTTGCGCAGTTCGGTAACGCCGACATTGGAGATGACCGCGTCGTATTTTCCGGAAACTAGCCCGAGCGGCCAGTCGGCCCAGGCGACCGGCACCAGTTCGAGCTCAAGGCCGATGCTGTCGGCAATCGCCAGCGCATAGTCGGGGTCGGCTCCGACGACCGTCTTCGCGTCGGTAGCATAGGTTGCCAGCGGCGGCCCGCCGGTGGAGACGGCGACAGTGAATTTGCCGGGACTGGTAAACTTGAAATCCTTTGGGAGCGCATCGATCGCTACGGCATCCTTCTCCACCCTTATGCGGCCGGGCTGTTCCGGCGAAAGATCGAAGATATCGTCTGCAGCGAGCGCATCATAGGCAAGCAGCGGCAGGCTGAGCAGGCCGGCGCCGATCACGCGGCCGAGATTTTGAATGATGGTCATGGCGTTCGTCCGGTTGATGAGGAAGGAGACGCGGGCGGGAGGAGAACCCGCGCCTCCAAGCTGCTGTGTCCCCCGACACATCAGCGACGAGTGAATCAGCTTTTCGGCAGTCCCTGCGGGTTGGTGCGCGATTCGGTGATCGCCTCGGCCGACAGGTTCCAGCGGGCGAGCGCCTTGCCGTAATTGCCGTTCTTGATCTGGGCGTTCAGGGCAAACGTGATCGCATCCGCAAGGCCTGCCCCTTTCTTAGTGGCCACGGCGATCTCCGCCGTTTCAGGCCAGCCGCCGGAGAAGGTGCCGACGAGGCGTGTCTTGTTGCCCTGCCCCGCCTTGAAGGCGGAGATCGCGTTCGGGCCGAGATAGGCGTCCGCCCGACCCGACTGGAGGGCGAGATCCTGCACCGTCACGTCGTCGTAATACTGGATATCCACCGGCTTCAGGCCCTTGGCGACATTCGCCTCGTTCCAGCGCACCAGGATCTGCTCCTGATTGGTGCTGGCGCCGACGATGACCCGCAACCCAGCAACGTCTTCCGGTTTGCTGATATCCTGGATCTTGCTGTCATTGGCGACGTAGAAGCCGAGAAGGTCATGGCGATAGGTGGAGAAATCGAGCTTCTCCTTCCGCTGTTCGGTGACGGTCACATTGTGGATTACTGCATCGAACTTGCCCGACGCGATGCCGAGCGGCCAGTCGGCCCAGGCGACAGGGACGATCTCGAGTTCGAGCCCCAGACTGTCAGACACGAGTTGCGCGATGTCAGGCTCACCGCCCACCGGCGTCTTGGTGTCGTTGCCATAGACGGCGAAGGGCAGGTTGCCGGGAACCGAGGCGACCGTGAGCTTGCCCGGTGTCACGAACTTGTAGTCGGCGCTGATCAGCTTGACGGCATCATCGACCTTCTGCGCCCGGACGCGAGCCTTCTGCTCGGGAGATAGATCCGGACCTTGCGCATAAGCTGTCGAGGCAAGTGCGGCCGAGAGCGAAAGGACGCCGCCGATCGCGATATTGAGAAGTTTGCTTCTATAGGACATCCGGGTGTTTCCCTGGTGGTTAGAGAACTTTGGCGAGGAATGCGGCCGTGCGCGGGTGATCCGGCCGGCTGAAGACCTTGTCCGGCGTGCCGGTTTCAAGGATGCGACCCTGTTCCATGAAGACAACCTGATCGGAGACTTCACGGGCAAAGCCGATTTCGTGGGTGACGATGACGAGCGTTGCACCGGACCGGGCAAGCTCCTTGATCACGTCGAGAACTTCGTTGACCAGCTCCGGGTCAAGCGCGGAGGTTGGTTCATCGAACAGCAGCACTTTCGGCTTGAGCGCCAGTGCACGCGCGATGGCCACGCGCTGCTGCTGGCCGCCGGAGAGCTGACGCGGGTAGGAATTCGCCTTGTCGGCAAGCCCGACACGGGCCAGAAGATCAAGCGCTTCTGCCTCCGCCTGTTCGCGGGAGAGACCGCGGACGCTGACCGGAGCCTCGGTGATATTTTCGAGCGCGGTCAGGTGCGGGAAGAGATTGAAATTCTGGAACACCATGCCGACCTCGACCCGGCGCTTCAGGATATCCTTTTCCTTCAGCTCGAAGAGCGTCTCGCCGTCCTGGCGATAACCGATCAGTTCGCCGTCGACGGCGATGAAGCCGCCATCGACCCGTTCCAGATGGTTGATCGAGCGTAGGAGCGTCGATTTACCCGAGCCCGACTGGCCGAGAATGGTCGTGACACTGCCGGCCAGCACTTTCAGCGTAACCTCGTCGAGGACCTTGAGAGCCCCGTAGCTCTTGGAGACACCGTGGATCGTCACCTCGCCGCCACGGGCCTGCAGTGGCTTGCGATGAACGACGCTCGCTACCACCCGCTCCGCCGGCGCATCAGCCACGGCTGTACTTTGCCCGGAGGGCACGAAGCGCCTGTACAGCGACGCAAAGATCGAAGGCGGCGGGTTGCGCAGAGCGCCGCGCGAGTAATGACGCTCGATCTGATGCTGGATGATCGAAAGAACCGTCAGGATGACCAGATACCAGACGGTCGCCACCATCAGCAGCGGAATGACTTCGAGGTTTCGCCGATAGATGATCTGGATCGTATAGAACAGTTCCGGCAGCGCGAGGATGTAGACCTGCGACGAGCCCTTGGCGAGAAGGATGATTTCGTTGAAGCCACTCGGAAGGATGCTGCGCATGGCCTGCGGCAGCACGATGCGGGAAAACTGCCTGCGACGGGGAAGACTGAGCGCGGCTGCCGCCTCAAGCTGTCCTTGATCGACGGAAAGGATGCCGCCACGCACGATTTCCGAGGAAAACGCCGCCGCATGCAGCGCCAGCCCCAGAACCGCCGCGGCGAACGGCGTAATCAGCTGCGTCGTGTTCCAGCTGATGAAATTGATCCCCGTATACGGCACGCCGATGGTGATCGTCTCGTAGAGATAGCCGAGATTGTTGAGGATCAGCAGCAGCACGATCAGCGGGATCGAGCGGAAAATCCACACATAGGTCCAAGATACGCCGGCCAGAAGCGGCGAACCGGAAACCCGGGCAAGCGCCAGCCCTGTTCCGAGCACGAAACCGAAGAAGGCGCCAAGTGCAGTCAGGAGAAGCGTCCGTCCCAGACCGACCAGAACCGGCTCGGCGAAGAACCATTCGGCGAATACGCCCCAGCCCCAGCGTTCGTTGCCGAGCACCGAATGCACCGTCGCAGCGATGAGGATGAGTGCAAGCACGGTTCCGACCGTGCGAGCAGGATAGCGGGCCGGCACGATGCGGTATTGAGAATAGTCGCCGTTGACCGGCCTGTTGGTCTCGGTGGAAGCGCCCGGAACATCTTCGAAATCGGTGGTGATCGTCATGATGGTCTCTCACACCGAACCGTACAGCGCCGCCGCAGCGGCGGCTCCTCGTGCTGGGAATGTGGCAAATTCAAGCGACTTCTCGAACGGCAGTTTCTGGATCGTCTCAGGATCTGCCGCCGTGTCGAAAAGCGCGGAATAGCCGTTGGTGAGGTAAAGGCCGACGGCCTCCGGCTGGCGAAACCCCGTCGTCAAGTATACGCGCTTATAGCCCTGTCGCGCCGCCTGCTCTTCCAGTTCCAGCAGCACCTTGCGCGCCAGTCCCTGGCGACGATAGTCGGAATGGGTCCAGATGCGCTTGAACTCCGTCGTGACGTCGTCCTCATGCCGCATGAAGGCGCCACCTGCGATTGCCTTGCCTTCGCGCAGCAGCAGCAAAAAATTGCCGTGGGGCGGAGCAAAGACATCCGGCGCGTAACGGTTCATTTCCTTGGTCGCACCTTCGGCGTCGTAGAAGCTGCCGTAACGGTTGTCATATTCGAAAGTCAGTTCCTCAATCAGCGGCGCGGCCAGCGGATCGAGTGGGCTTGTGTAGAGAAAGCTGTCGCTCACGGGTGTCACTCCTTCGCCGGGCCAGTCATGAGAGGAAGGTTTCGGCGAGCCGCACCCAGTAGCGGGCGGCCGGCGCAATGATCTCGTCATTGAAATTGTAGAGCGGGCTGTGCAGGGGCGCGCTGCCGCCGTTACCAACGAACAAGTATGAGCCGGGCCGCTCCTGCAACATGTAAGCGAAGTCCTCGCTTGCCGTGCGAGGCCTGAAACTGCCGGCGACCTGATCGGCGGAAAAATTCTCCTCGGCGACCCGGCGGGCAAACCGTGTCTCCTCGACGTGATTGATCACCGGCGGGAAACCGCGCAGATAATCGACCTCCGCTTCGGCACCGAAACTTTGTGCCTGAGCGCGCGCAAGCGCCGGTACCCGCGCCTCCAGTTTGTCGCGAACTGCAGGAGAATAGGCGCGTGCCGTAAGCTTTAGTTCGACACTTTCCGGAATGACGTTGGACGCGGAACCGCCATGGATCGACCCGACCGTCAGCACGGCCATTTCGAGAGGATCGACATTACGGGCGACGATGCTCTGCAGGGCGGTAATGAAGGAGGCGGACGCCAGGACCGGATCAACCGTCTCGTGCGGTGATGCCCCGTGCCCGCCCTTGCCCACGATGCGGATCAGCGCTTTGTCGACCGAGGCCATGGCCGGCCCCTCGACGAAGCCCAATTGGCCTGCCACGACGCCCGGCCAGTTGTGCAGGCCGAATACAGCATCGACAGGAAACCGCTCGAACAGGCGGTCATCGATCATCTTGCGGGCGCCCGCCCCCACTTCCTCGGCCGGCTGAAAGATCAGTGTCACCGTGCCCGAGAAACGGCCGTGTTCTGCAAGATAGCGGGCAGCCGCGAGCAGGATCGTCGTATGGCCATCGTGGCCGCAGGCATGCATCACCTCGGGATTACGGCTCGAATAGGCAAGCGCCGTCGCCTCTTCGATCGGCAGGGCGTCGATATCGGCGCGAATTCCGATCCGCTTTTCGGCCGAGCCTCGGCGGAGGGTGGCGACGACGCCGTAGCCGCCGACACCCTCCGTCACCTCGTAACCATAGGAGAGCAGATATTTGGCGATGATGCCGGCCGTGCGCTTCTCGTGAAATGAGAGCTCCGGGTACTGATGCAAGTCGCGCCGGATGTCGATGAACTCATTGATCGAGGCAAGGATCAGCCGTTCGGCGTCGTCGCGGGGACGCGCGCCGTCAACATGGATATTCATGATTGTCGCTTTCTGAAGGTTGCGCCGGACCTTGCGGGCCGGCAGTTTCACCTTGTCAAAATGTCAGGCCCTGGCCTTTTCCCTTTCGCGGTTGCCGGCTGTGTAGGCGCTCTGCTTGTAGGGAAGCCCGAGATTGTCGCGAAGGGTTTGCCCGCTCAACTGGGGGGCGAAATAGCCGCGCTGCTGCAGAATCGGCAGCACATGCTGCACAAAATCCTCAAGTCCCTCGGCAATCACAGGGAAACCGAGAATGAAGCCGTCGGCCGCGCCATTGTCGAACCAGTCGATGAGCTTGGACGCGACGGCATCCGGCGTCCCGACGAACCCTTCCCTTGGCGTGGCGGCATCGAGCGCCGCCTCCCGCAGCGTCTGCCCCTTCTCACTTGCCATCCGTTTGATCCGGTCGGTTGTCGAGCGGAAGCTGTTCTTACCGATATCCCCGAGCTCGGGAAACGGCGCATCCAGATCGTAAGCACTGAAATCGTGATGATCGAAGAAGCGGCCGAGGTAGGCGAGCGCTTCCTCGACCGAGATCAGGTTGCGGATGGTCTGGTATTTTTCCTCGGCCTCGGCCTGTGTGCTGCCGACGATCGGACCGATGCCCGGGAAGATCTGAACGTGATCGGCGGAGCGACCGTGAGCAACCGCCGCCTGCTTCACACGTTGTGAAAACGTGCGGTTTTCCTCGATGGAGACGCCGTTGGTGAAGACGGCATCGGCATGTCGGCCGGCAAGGCCAATCCCGGCATCGGATGACCCCGCTTGGAAAATGACAGGCTGTCCCTGCGATGAGCGCTGGATGTTGAGCGGCCCTTCGACCTGGAAGAAACGCCCCTTGTGAGCGAGCGTGTGCAGCTTTTCACGGTCAAAGAATTTGCCGCTATCGCGATCGCGCGGGAAGGCGTCGTCGTCCCAGCTGTCCCACAGGCCTTTGATCACCTCGAGATACTCGTCGGCGATTTCGTAACGAAGCGCGTGTTCGGGGTGGTTGCGGCTGTAATTCCTGGCCGTTCCCTCAAGCGGCGTCGTTACCGCATTCCAGCCGGCGCGCCCGCCGCTGATGAGATCGAGAGAGGCGAACTGACGGGCAATGGTGAAGGGATCGCTATAGGACGTGGAAACCGTGCCCGCCAAGCCGATCTTGGTCGTCACCGTGGCAAGCGCGGACAGGATGGTCAGAGGTTCGAAGCGATTGAGAAAATGCGGAATGGACTTCTCGTTGATGTAAAGGCCATCCGCCACGAAAGCGAAGGCGATGCCAGCGGTCTCTGCCTTCAAGGCTGTCGTCTTGAAAAAATCGAGATTGACGCTCGCATCGACGGGGCTCTTGGGGTGTCGCCAGGAATTCATGTGGCCGCCCGCACCCTGCAGCATGATGCCGAAATTGATCTTCCTGCTCATGACATTTTCTCCTTGAAATCAGGCTGCCGCAGAAAGCGGTTTGCGAGACAATAGCTCGATGAATGACAGCCGACGGTCGGCTCCCACGGCCGGGGGTTCCAGAATGAACTCTTCGATCCCGTAGGCCGCGGCCAGACGTGCCAGTTCCGCATGAAGGTCGTCCGGCGTGCCATGCAGCACGCTCGGTTTGCGCTCCTCGATACGGTAGCTCTTGGCGCCCGCCTGCTTTGCGAAATCCTCGGCCTGTTCGCGTCGGCCGACACTGACCGACTGACCATCGTCGAGAAACACCTTGAAAATCTTTAGCTCCGAAACCTGCTCGGCCGCTTCGGACGCACTTTCCGAGGCATAGGCGGCGAGCGCGAGCACGGGCGAGCGCCCGCCACTTTCCTCGCGGTAGGTTTCGAGACTGTCTCGCAGGTTTTCAGGATCGCCGTTAAGATGACCAGCATAGACGAAGTTCCAGCCAAGCCTTGCTGCCTGACGAGCACTGCCCGGACTGGCTCCCAGTAAAAAACGCTCCGCAGTGACCGGTGGCTGCGGCCCCGCGAAGGCAAGGGAATCATCCCTTTGCAAAGCGACGGAGTTGTCGAGAATGGCACTGAGCTCGGCGGTCTGCGTCTCGAATTCCGGTTTTTTGGACCGATAGACCTGCAATGCCGCCGTTGACCTTGGCAGGCCGCCAGGCGCCTTGCCAATCCCGAGATCAACCCGCCCCGGCGCCAGGGCGGACAGGAGATTGAAGGTTTCTGCGACCTTGAACGGGCTATAATGTTGTAGCATCACGCCGCCGGAACCGACCCGGATGCTTGAGGTATTGGCGAGGATCCAGGACACTAGAACCTCCGGCGCGGAGCTCGCCAATTCGCTCGTTCCATGGTGTTCCGCGACCCAAAAGCGGTAATAACCCAGCGCCTCGGCTCGCTTTGCTAGATTGACAGTTTCCAACAAGGCAGCGACCGCGGTCTCACCCTGGGTGATCGGGCTTTTGTCGAGTAGACTGAATTTGTACATCCGGCACCCACGCATCTTTTACGTGCGTCTATTTGTCTACTGATTTTATATATTATGAAGGGCAATCTTTGCGATTGCGCCAAGTGAAGCGAAAAAATCTTCTGCATTGCAGGTGCTATCGCGCCGCTGGAAGCACAACGCGGCGCCTTAATGCCAAACGTCCGATGGCTTGTAGATAGCCAGGCAGCTTTGACGCAAGCGTGTGCTCAACTCTGCGCCGATTGGTCCATACGTGGCTTCCATCTGACGCGTGCCGGGCCTTCGGTAACGGCAAATCCATTCTATCTTCGAGCAGAATTTCGCGATGAGATCCTTTGTCTAGCGATCAAGTAGGATTTAGCGTCTGCCGACGGAACAGCGATGCTCCGGTACCCAGAGGTATCTGCATCGAAACGAAACAGCGATTTGATCCCCTGGAGCGCGAATGAACCACATTGCAATCGAGAATCCGACCCGGCCGGTTCGGAACTTGCCCTCGCCCGATGAACTCAAAGCCGTGATGAGACAATTCATAGGAACGGTCTCGGTGGTCACAGCGGGCACATCGGACGACAGAACGGGCGCGACCGTTACCTCCGCCAACGCCTTATCGGTCGATCCCCCGACCATGATCGTCAATATCAATCGCTCCTCGTCAACCTGGCCGGTGATCGTCAAGCACAAGCATTTCTGCATTAACGTTTTGGATGAGGATGGTCAGACAGTTGCCGAAAGATTCTCGGGGGTGGGAGGACTTAAGGGGGCTCAGCGATATGAGGGTGCCGATTGGACAACCCTTGCAAGCGGAGCGGCGGCTTTGGCCAACGCGCTCGCATCAATAGACTGCGAGGTGGAAGAGGTAATCGAACGTCACAGCCACGCGATTATCATCGGACGGGTTGTTGCGGTCAAGGCGCGCAGTACGTCGCCGCTGGCATATCATCAAGGCCGATACCTATCGGTGATCTCATGAAGCGTGCATGAGATAATTGCCGAGAAAAATAGCTTGGCCCACATAACCGCCGGGTCTCGCGATGGGTTTGGGTAGGTCAACCACTTGCCAACAATACTCTCAAAGCGAGTGCTGACGCCCAGTTATCCGGCGCACGGATGTCTCCCATCGACATGGTGTGGCATCGCCGACCCCTGCTCAACTACAATTAAGCGTTAGATATAGGCCATGGATCAAATAGACCGAAAAATCCTATCTGTTCTTCAGAAAGACGCCGCGCTGACAGTATCGGAAATCGGAAAAACTGTCGGCATCTCATCCACCCCCTGCTGGCGCAGAATTCAAAAGATGCAGGAAAACGGCGTCATCCGCCGAAACGTCGCGTTGCTTGATCCGCAGAAAGTCAACGCGGGCGTAACGGTGTTCATTTCGATCCGCACATCCAGTCATACGGTCGAATGGCTCAGGCGTTTCTCCGAGGTGGTTATGGATCTTCCCGAAGTCCTGGAGTTCTATCGTATGAGCGGAGACGTCGATTATCTCCTCAAGGTCGTGATCCCAGATATCTCGTCCTATGACGAATTCTACCGAAGGCTTTCAACACGGATTGAGCTCGATGGGGCTGTCCCCAAATTCGCCATGGAGCAGATCAAGGTAACGACTGAACTGCCGCTGGAATATACTCGCAAACAGAACAAGGCGGCCTAGTAGATTGCTCCGGTTTTAATCCCATCAAGTCCCGACCGAAAGCGTTAGCGCTGAGTGACCCGAAAGTTTTTCCTGAGAAATGGGATCGATGACCTGGCCTGGCGATGCCTTAACCATTTAACCGGCGCTGTTGATCACAATGGATGATGGGGGCCAATATCACGAATATCGAAGTGGCAGGATTTCACTGCAGATCAGCTGTATGCGACGAAATGAGCAAAAATTACAAGCTCTTCCGAGACAAGGGAAGGTCTGGTTATGACGATTCGAGAACGTAGACATGCACGGCTCGATGCGTGGTTCTCTGAAATCTCACTAGGCAATGCCACCTGGAGCCATCTTAAGGGAAGTTACGGTGATTCCGTTGCTGCCGACATCACACGAAAAGCCTGGGACGGGGGAATTCGATACTTCGACACCGCGCCCTATTATGGCAGCGGCCTCTGCGAACGACGTCTTGGAGCTGGTCTGGTTTGGCGGCCTCGCTCTGAGTTTCTTCTTTCCACAAAAGTCGGCATCAAACTGGATCCTTTTTCGAGGGAGCCTGCCGTCGCTCGATACTATCCTCACCATGCAGGCTTCGCACCGATCTGCGATTATACTGCAGAGGGGATTGCGATCTCTTTTGAAACCTCTCTCCATCGCCTCGGTATTCCATCCGTCGATATTGCTTATATGCATGGCCTTTCCATCTGTGACGGCGGTATAGATGCCGCCCTGGCAACCGGCATGCCGGCATTAATTGATCTGCGAGATGCGGGGCGCACGAGGATGATTGGCGTTGGTGCGAACACGCCCGAGATTGCGATGGCATTTCTGCAGCGCTACGACATCGACCTGCTTCTGTTTGCCGGCGGCTTCTCTTTGGCGGATCATTCCGAGGCAAAAGCTGTGCTCGATCTGTGCGAAAAGCGGGGCACTGGTGTTATCGCCGCATCACCTTTCGCCAGCGGTCGCTATTTCTCCCCCGACAACGAGAACTTTCGTCAAAAGCTCCAGGCGAGATGTCTCGAATTTGGTGTTCACGAGACGGCAGCGATCATGCAATTCGGTCTACGGCACCCTGCCGTGTTGTCCATTCTTTGGTCAACGAAGACGCCCGAGAATATCAATCTCACAATTGCCGTAAGCCAGGCCGATATTCATGCGGACTTGTGGGCCGCTCTGAAGAAGGATGGACTACTGCATCTTTGATTCACCAAGCCATTCCGCCCAGTACAGGTTTCATCGGCTGCAATGCATGACTTGCGTTTGCTTTTGCCCATATCGTGCGACGCTCTCTTCTCTCCGGCCGGGGCAATCTGGGGAGACCTCTACATGCCGACGGTACAAAGACACTCTAATGTCACTCATTAAGATCATAACGCTAACGCAAGGGCGCGTTCCGATACTCCTTGTATGAAGCCCTTCCACTGAAGAATCGGAACCACTTCCGGCTGGGTCAATGAAAGATCCTATCCTTGACTACACGATCGCGGCTGAGGCGTGGAGGCGTCCCGATCATCCTTCCAGTCAGCGCCAGAAAGCAAAAAACCGCTCAACCGACGGCGCATTTTGACGGTTTGTTTCTTCTCCGCGGCTCCCGATCATGGCTCAATGCCCGCTTGGCGCAGGAGGTTACGATGAGCAAGGTCATTCAACTGGCAGGCAAGCTCAGGGCGGTGGCGCCTTACATCAGGAACGAAGACGACGCGATCGAACTTGCCAGGGTTCTGGCAGCGGATATCCGTTCGGGATCGAGCATTCGCGACCGGCAGCGGTTGCTGCCGCATAACGAGATGGCGATGATCTCCCAATCGGGGCTTTTCGGCGTCACCGTTCCGGCGGACTATAGTGGTGCGGAGATATCAAATCCCTTTCTCGCCGAAGTCGTGGCCATCCTTTCGGAAGCCGACAGCTCGATCGGGCAGATCCCGCAGAACCATTTTTACATTCTCGAAGTGCTGCGGCTTGCAGGCACCGAAGAGCAGAAGCGCTATTTCTTCACGCGGGCGCTCGCCGGCGATCATTTTGCCAATGCGCTGGCCGAACGGAACGGCAATGCCGCCGGCGTTATCAGCACGAGGCTGGTGCCGGATGGACCGGGCTTTCGCATTTCCGGGCAAAAATATTACTCGACCGGCGCCCTGTTCGCCGACTGGGTCGCGGTCTTCGCGATGGGCGCGGAAGACCGGGTTGCCATGGCGATCATTCCCCGCGATAGCGAGGGGCTGAAAATTACCGATGACTGGGCGGGGTTCGGCCAGCGGACGACTGCAAGCGGCACCGTGACCTTTTCCAACGTCTATGTCGCGGCGGATTCCGTGGTCGATTACGACCAGGCTTTCGAGCAGCCGACGCCCCTCGGTTCGTTTGGCCAGTTGCTGCATGCAGCTGTCGATCTCGGCATCGCGCGGGCTGCTTTTGCCGACATGATCGACTTCGTGAAGACGAGATCGCGCGGCAACAGCAATATTGCGATCGAGATTGCCAGTGACGATCCGCTGGCGATCGCGAAGGCCGGGTCGATTGCTGTGAAGATCGAGGCTGCAGCAGCGGTTGTCGAGCGTGCAGGCCGCATGGTCGACATGGCGCAGGTCACGCCATCGGCAGATGCGGCAGGCGAAGCCTCGCTTGCAGTCGCAACAGCGAAGATCCTGACGACGGAGGCTGCGCTCGAGGCGACCAATGCTCTTTTCGAGTTGGCCGGCACATCGGCGACCGACGAAAGCCTGAACTTCGATCGCCACTGGCGCAATGCGCGCACGCATACGGTTCACGATCCGGTGCGCTGGAAGCACCATGCGATCGGCGACTATCACCTGAATGGCAGGCTGCCGAAGCCCAACGGCCAGTTCTGAATTAGCGGACCAGTTTCTCGATCGCGGGCGCCCTGCGCTTGGCGACCATGTCTTCAAGCGTCATTGTGTCGAGCACGGCGGAAATCGCATCCCTGACCTCGGTCATCGAATGCCTGACCTGACAATCGTCCGGATCGTCGCAATCGTCACAGGCTTCGAAAGCCGTCTTGCTGGCACAACGGATCGGCGCCAGCGGCCCGTCGAGGATCCGCACCGCCTGACCGATCGAAATCTCCGCGGCGGGTTTCGACAGAGCATAACCGCCGCCGGGCCCTTTCTTCGACCGCAACATGCCGCCCTTGCGCAGTTCGAGCAGGATTGCATCGAGGAATTTCTTGGAAATGTTGTTCTGTTCGGCAATTTCGCTGACGAACGCGGTCTTGCCTGGCTCGAGCTGCGCCAGATGTACCAGCGCCTTCAAACCGTATTTTCCCTTTTTGGTCAGCATCGGACGTCCAGTTCGGCCGATAAGCGACCGTGATCAAATTCCCCGTGAAGGACTTCGATACAGGAGGTGCGGGAAAGCTTCAATCCGGGATGTGAGCGATCTGCATCACGATGCGATCCGGCGGGAAGCGGTATCGCCTGCTGGCGCGTTGTGCAGCCACGGCTTAATCGCCGAGGTGCGGCTGGGCAGACGGTGGTCAACATCGAAGCGATCCAGGGCGCGGGCAATGTCGATGAGTTCTTTTCAGATCCGGTTTTCGTTGAGAAATTCCGCAAGTTGGATACCGTCTCGACCAGCGAATTCCACACATACAATGGCGGCGATCTGGTTCTGCCAAAACTCGGAAGGACAGGTTGAACACCATGTCCTCTTCGATCCCGGATGACGGCCCGGCAAACACGAGGCCAAGCGATGCCCGCTTGCCGATGGTGGCCTTGCTTGCGCTTGCCATGGCCGGCTTCATCACCATCCTGACGGAAGCGCTGCCGGCAGGCCTTCTCCCGCAAATGAGCGCGGATCTCGCTGTCAGCCCCTCGGCTGTCGGCCAGCTTATCACGATATACGCCATCGGTTCGCTGGTGGCGGCCATTCCGCTGACCGCCCTCACCCAGCATTTCCGCCGCAAGCCGCTTCTCCTTTGCGCCATTGCGGGTTTTGCTTTGGTCAATACGATAACGGCGCTCACGGGCAGCTTCGGCATCATGCTCCTGGCACGCTTCCTGGCGGGTGTTTCTGCCGGCCTGCTTTGGGCGATGATCGCCGGCTATGCGGCACGCATGGTTCCGGACCAACTCAAGGGGCGCGCAATTGCAGTCGCCATGGTCGGCACGCCGCTGGCGTTGTCGCTGGGCATTCCCGCCGGCACGCTGATGGGGTCAGCCATTGGCTGGCGAACGACATTTCCTGTGATGACCGCCCTCACCGTGGTTCTGATCGGCTGGGTTTGGGTGAAGGTACCCGATTATCCGGGCTCCACGATCGGTGGCCGGGCTTCCATCAGGGGCACGCTAGCATTTGACGGATTAAAGCCCGTGCTGATGGTAACGCTGCTCTTCGTCCTGGCACACAACATTCTCTACACCTATATCGCCCCGCTCGTGGTGCCTGCGGGATTGGCGCCCAGGCTCGACTTCGTTCTGCTGGTGTTCGGGGTAATGGCCATAGCGGGAATCGGTATCGTCGGTTATCTGATTGATCGATGGCTGCGGCAGTTGGTATTGGCCGGCATCATGCTTTTCGCGGTGGCAGCGTTCATCCTTAGCATCCGGGGCGATGTACCGGAACTGTTCTGGCTGGCAACCGGCATTTGGGGATTGGCCTTCGGAGGTGCTGCTACCCTGTTTCAGACGGCAGCCGCCAACACTTCCCGGCAGTCGTCGGATGTGGCGCAATCGATGATCGTGACAGCCTGGAACCTGGCGATTGCAGGCGGCGGCATCATCGGCGGCCTGTTACTCGATCACTCCGGTATCAGTCGGCTTTCCTGGTCGGCTTTGGTTTTATTGGCCCTCGCCTATGCTACCGCATTCCTGTCGAAAGACAGTGCCTTCCCACCAGGTTAGCTCTTACGATGACTTAAAGCATATAGCCTACACAAGAGGGGGAGCCTTGGTTGAACTCTTGACGAGATCTGAACCGCCGTCTCTCCCTCCGTTTGAACTCAACCGAATAGAATCGAGTGGGACTGTGCAGTACAAATCCAATTACGTGCAACACGACCAATAGGCCTTCGACGTAACCCGACTTGCTCGTTCGCATTCAGCGACCGTCCAAAGCAGGCAATGACATTCTCCTTTCTTCAACGAACGTCTTATTTAGCCCTCGGTTTCGCCGTAGCAGTTTCAGAAGCTTGCAAACGCGTTAGCATTCTGTGTTTCTGGGATGATCGAACATGAGCGCGAGCAGCCTCCTCGGCTGCATCACGATCTCTATTCAAGAGGGCCTCGACAATCGCATAATGCTCCGACACCGCTATGCTGGCGCGCTCTTGTCGTGCCAGCAAGCTCGGCAGGACCGACATCGTACCTGACAGCTGTTCTGCCGCGCGCAACAGATATCGGTTATGTGCAGCGAGCATAATCAATTCATGAAAATTCCGGTTGAAATCGCGTAAGAGATCGTAATCCAGCAGGTTGTCTTTTTCCCGTTGATTTATGTCAGCGAGCGCAGCCAATTCCATGTCGCTCGCAGCCTGTGCTGCGTGACGCGCAGCGGCCCCCTCCAAGATTTCTCGCATATTGTACAATTCAACAACCTGCTGATGAGACAGCTGGGTTACAATCAGTCCTCGTCGCGGTTCGTTGCTTAAGAGACCGTCGGCTTCCAACCTAACAATAGCGTCTCGGACCGGGGTGCGCGACACACCGAAACGCGCCGCCAGCTCCTGCTCTGTCACCCTTGCACCGGGAGCCAGAATACCGTGACGAATTTCGCCTCGGAGTTTTTCATAGATATCCGAGGGCAGATCCTTTTTCTGGCCACCACGCTCAGGCGTGTCAGGCTTTGGTTGACGCTCCAAAGATGGCCTCCGTTTCATTGCCGCTTTTTCCTGGGCGCTGCGTTCTGGTTTAGCGAGAATGGTCATATGAGAATATCCAATGCAATCATACTCAATTGTATTGGATATTCACGAAATCATGCAGATCTAAAAAACCCGCGAAAAGCCGTATAGCGTGCCAAAGCAATCCACGCGACACGAAGATTATTCCCCTAAAAAGGTAGAGTATTAGGAGTATTTTTTCTTTTTCTGGATGCCGTTGCATGCAAATGTTTTTTATGATGATTTTGAGGCTAGAAGAGGCATAAAGACTGAGGTCTGTCATGGTTATGGTCGGGAAGATTTTGCGGATTCCTCGTCTGGACGGCGTCCATTCTTCGACCTGCGGGACACCCGTATGACGAACATCATTCTCGGTCTCGGGGCGTTTCTAATCGCGGGTCTCTACACGTTCGGCATCTTTCAGATACCGCTGTTGGGGTTCGGTGACCCCTTGGGCCCTCGCCTCTTTCCATTGATCCTAGCCGGATCGCTTTTACTGATAGGCGTTGCTCTCTTGGTCGAAGCCAGAAGCATCCAAAGTAAGGGGGCCGATCTTTCCCGCCTCTTCACGTATTTGAAGAGTTCTGATTTCCGGACGATCGCGACGGTTGTCGGCAGCACTGGGCTGTACTTTCTGACCTTTGCTCCACTCGGCTACCTTGTTTCGACGACGATCCTCCTTTTCGGTCTAATCTCCGTATTCCATCGCGGCAGCCGGTTGGTTGGAGGAAGCGTCGCGTTGATCTTCCCAACCGCCACCTACTTCCTGTTTGCCGGCCTGTTCGGTGTCCCGTTGCCCAGCGGCATCCTTCCCTTTTAGAACGGGTTTCGTCCCAATGACTAACTTCGATCACATGCTGAACGGCTTCGCTTCCGCGACGGAACCGCAGAACCTTCTTTTCATATTGATTGGCAGCATTTTGGGTACAATCGTCGGCGTCCTGCCGGGGCTCGGCCCCTCAGCTGGCATTGCGCTTCTTTTGCCCCTCACATTTGGCATGGATCCGACAGCTGCCCTGATCATGATTTCGGCGATGTATTACGGGGCCATGTATGGAGGATCGACTACATCGATCCTTATCAACACACCGGGTGAATCTTCATCCGTCATGACGACCCTTGATGGCTACCAGATGGCAAAGAACGGGCGGGCAGGCGCGGCACTCGCCGTCTCGGCGATCGGCTCCTTCGTCGCAGGTACTTTCAGTGTCATCGCGCTCAGCCTGCTCGCCACTCCATTGGCACGCTTCGGTCTGAAATTCGGACCCGTCGAATATTTCAGCCTCATGCTCTTTTCGATGGCCGCGGTGTCCAGTCTCACCGGCAAATCGGTCGCCAAGGGTCTGTTCTCCATGGTTCTTGGCCTGATGATCGCCACCATTGGTATCGACCTGCAAAGTGGCTCGCCGCGCTTTGCAGGCAGCATTCCGCAATTACAGGACGGGATCAGTTTTCTCGTCATTGCAGTGGGTATGTTCGCAGTATCGGAAGTGCTGGTCACATTCGAAGAACATGTTCGCGGTACGGCGCCTGTTCTTCGCATTCGTGGACGTCTCTGGCTGACTGCTGAGGAATGGCGCCGCTCGATCATGCCAATCATTCGCGGCACCCTGATAGGTTTTGCAAAGGGCGTGCTGCCCGGTCCTGGAGCGACCATTTCCACCATACTGTCATATGGACTGGAGCGCGGTCTGCACAAGGAAAAGGAAAAATTTGGTACAGGGATGATCGAAGGCGTGGCTGGTCCCGAAGCCGCAAACAATGCTGCTGCCGGCGGTGCCATGGTGCCGCTACTCACGCTTGGGCTTCCAAGCGGCGGTACGACTGCCGTGCTTCTTGGCGCCTTTGTTATGTACGGCCTTCAACCCGGGCCGTTAATGATGACACGCAACCCTGATGTCGTGTGGGGTCTTATCGACAGCATGTATCTCGGCAACGTGATGCTGTTTATCCTCAACCTGCCGCTGATCTTCATCTTCGTGCGTCTTCTCTATATTCCCACGGGAATCCTGCTGCCCCTTATCCTGATCATTGCGACGATCGGCGTATTCTCCATTGACGGGAGCGCGCTGGACCTCGCCCTCGTGCTGGGGTTTGGAGTGGTGGGTTACATTTTCCGCAAGCTTAGCGTGCCACTTGCACCCATGGTACTTGCTGTGGTTCTGGGCAAAAGCCTCGAGCAGTCCTTCCGACAGTCCATAACCATCTCCGGCGGCGAGTTAGGCATTTTCCTGTCGAGTACTCTGTCTGTCGTATTTCTGGTTCTGGCTGCGTTGATGTTCGTCCTCCCATTTGCGTGGAACCATCGCAAAAAACTCATCCCGGCGGCCAGTGGACGCAAGCTCTCAAAAACCAAACCTGTTTCCCATTCCTCCCTTCACAACAGCGGGGTTACCAAAAATGACGCATAACAAAACACTCCTGACACGGCGCACCGTGCTTGCCTCCTCCGTTTCCCTCGCCGGTGCGGCGGCAATGCCAGGCATTCTTTCTGCGCAGAGCAACCGCTGGGAGCCGGCTAAGCCGATCGAGGTTGTGGTTGGCGTCGGTCCGGGTGGTGCAAACGACCGCACCGCTCGCGACATCGAACGCTTTCTGAAGGATGGAGGCTTCACACCTGCGGGCAGTTTCGTTTCCAACAAGCCAGGCGGCGGGCATTCGGTCGCGCTCGCCTATACCCTTTCGCATCCCGGCGACGCGAACATCCTGCAAGCCGTGGGCGGTGTCATGCTGTCTAACAACATCCTTGGCCGCAGCCCGATTTCTTATACCCAGTTCACCGCCATCGCCACGCTGTTCGACGAACAGATGGTCTTCGCTGTTGGCGCGAACTCAAGCATCAAGAACGCGCAGGATCTGGTCGGCAAACTGAAGGCAGATCCTTCTTCGGTATCCTTCTCGATTTCGACGGGTATCGGGACCACGAACCATATCAGCGTCCTGTTGCTGGCCAAACAGCTCGGCGTCGACCTTCAAAAAATCAAGGCAGTCAGCTTCAATTCGTCGACTGAAGGCGTAACGGCAACGATCGGCGGCCATATTGACGTCGTCGTTACCACGCCCTTCGCGCTCAATCCTTTCATCGAATCCGGCGACCTGCGCTATATCGCTGCCGCAAGTGCCGAGCGTTCGGGAGGATTGCTCGCTGATATCCCCACGTGGCGAGAGCTTGGTCACGACATTGTAGTCCCGGCATGGCGCATGGTCATTGCACCGCCTGACCTCACCTCGGAACAGATTTCATACTGGGACAAGGCTTTCGCAGCCCTGACAGAAACGGCCGAGTGGAAAGGCATGCTGGCTAAGGAATCACTCGTCGCCCATCGCCTGAACAGTGCAGAAACCAAAGCCTATCTCGACAGCGAAGATGCCCGTTACCGGGAACTGCTGGCGTTGGTCAGCAAGTAAAAAACCACATAAAAGCCTTTGGAACAACGCAATGAGCATTACGAATTTTTCCCTGGACCGACGCGCTTTCCTGATAGCTTCCCTTGCAACCAGCACCGTAGCCATGGCCCGAACGGGTCTTGCGACAGAACAGGCAACTGGCTGGCAGCCGCAAAAGCCGGTCGAGGTTGTCCTTGGCGTTGGCCCCGGCGGCGCGACGGACAGAACCGCACGTGAAATCGCCGAATTCCTCAATCATGGCGGCTTTACACCCAAGGGCAGTATTGTCTCGAACAAGCCGGGCGGTGGCCATTCGGTAGCACTTGCCTACACGATCAGCCATGCAGGCGATCCCCATATTCTGCAGGTAACGGGGCACGTCATCATCGCCAATAATGTGCTTGGCCGTAGCCCACTTTCCTACAAGCAGGTTACCCCAATCGCGACACTCTTCGATGAGCAAATGGTCTTTGCCACCAGCGCGAAATCGCAGATCGGTTCACCACAGGATCTGATCGATAAGCTCAAGTCTGATCCTAGCTCAGTTTCCTTCTCGATCTCGACGGGCATTGGCACCACCAATCACATCAGTGTTCTTCTGCTTGCCGACCAGATCGGCGTCGATCCGACAAAGTTGAAGGTCGTCAGCTTCAACTCTTCCACGGAAGGCGTAACCGCAACCATCGGCGGTCACGTCGATGTCGCAATCACAACGCCATTTGCGCTCAACCCCTACGTTGAGTCTGGCGACCTTCGATATATCGCCGCCGCGTCCGAAGAACGCGTTGGCGGGCTGATGGCCGATGTGCCGACGTGGAAGGAACTCGGTTACGACATCGTCGTCTCGTCCAGTCCCAAGATCGTCGCACCTCCGAGGCTTGCGCGAGAGCATATCGCGTACTGGGATAAAGCCTTCGCGGCCATTGCCGCGACCTCCGAATGGAAAGCAATGATCGAGAAGAACTATCTCATCGATCGCGTACTCAACGCCGACGAGAGCAAGGCGCAGTTCGAAGCCGACGACACGCGTTATCGGAAATTGCTGAGCCCCCTTATTCCTGGCTGACCGATATAATTTGTCCGGGAGTAAGCTAAAGCCGCTCCCCACCCTCCATTCATGCACTGGATGCATCTCATGTCCGAAACCGTCTCCCTCCAGTTCGCCCGCAATATTCGGTCCTTCTTCAATCGTGACTTCAGCCCGGAAGCCTATGAGCGGGCGCGCGCGGCCATTACCGATATGATTGGAGTGATGCTCGCGGGCAGCCGGCATGAAGGCGGGAACATTTTGCGATCCGTCGTTCTCCCGACAGCAGCTTCCGGCAAATCGCGCGTGTTCGGCACGGAATTGCGACTAAACGCTCTCGACGCTGCGCTTCTGAATGGAACCGCCGCGCATATGCTCGATTATGACGATTCCAATTCTCATTTGCACGGGCATGTTTCTGTGGCCGTTTTGCCGGCAATCCTCGCTCTGGCTGACGAGAATGAGATCAATGGGCGAGATGTCCTCAAAGCCTATCTGACTGGTTTTGAAGCCGCAGCTCGGCTCGGAAATACCGTTAGCCGCAGGCAATATACACATGGCTGGCATCCGACAACGACCGTCGGTCTATTTGGTGCGGTCGCGGCTGCGGCGGTCATGAGCGGCTTGACTGATGAGCAAACTGCGATGGCGCTTGGAATTGCCACGTCTCTTTCTGCCGGAATCAAGTCGAACTTCGGTACAATGACGAAACCACTCGTTGTCGGACATGCTAATCGCAACGCCCTGTTGGCGGTGGCGCTCGCAAAGAACGGTTTTACCTCTGGCCCGAGAGCTTTCGAACATCACCAAGGTTTCTTCGCCGTCTTCAATGGCGCACCGGATAGCTATGACGCGACCCCTCTTATCGAGAGCTGGAACTCCGTTCCGCGCATTCTAGATCCAGTGAAGGGTAACAAGCTCAAGCTCTATCCCTGCTGCTATGCACTTGCAGCCCCTCTCGATGGGATTTTTGGCTTGAAGGAGGAACATGGATTGAAGGCCGAGCACGTCAGAGAAGTGACCATCGGCGTTCATCCGATCCGCTATCCGCACATAAATGTGCCTGCACCACAATCGCCTCTCGAGGCAAAATTTTCGACAACTTACGCTATCGCACGAGCGCTAGTTGGTGACGCAATAACGCTCGAAGATTTTGAAGATAGTGGCCGCTTCGCAGATCCTGAAACCAGACGTCTAATGGAATGCACAACACTTTACGCTTACGACAGCGAGAATGCAGGTGGAGCGGCGATCACCATAACGACCACCGAAGGCAATAAGCTGGAACGGTTTGTGGAAGGAGCGCTCGGTTCGACATACGCTCGTCCGCTGCCCAACGAGCGGATGCAGGAGAAGTTTCTAGACTGTGCTAGCCGCGCCATGCCTTTGGATCAGGCCAAATCGCTTATGGAACGACTGCAAAACGACGATTTCGCATAATGTTTTGGGAATTCATTCCACCGGAGACCACCCCGTTTTTCGCGACACTCCTGATCCTGGCGAGCTTCTTTACGTCGGCATTGACGGCGGCTTTAGGGCTTGGTGGTGGCGTTGCGATGCTTGCAATCATGGGCACCGGTCTGCCCGTTGCGAGCCTTCTCCCGGTCCACGGTATCGTGCAATTGGGATCGAATTTCGGTCGTACCGTCATCCAACGCAGCTTCGTAAGTTGGAACCTTGTCGGATGGTTCTTCATCGGCAGTGCGGTGGGAGTAGCCGTGGGCGGCCCTGTTGCAGTCATGATTCCCGATCTTGCAGCCAAGCTCGCGCTGGCTCTGTTCATTCTTTGGTCGGTACACGGGAAAAGACCACAGCCTGACCGCGTGAGCCGTAACTACTTCATCTTCGGCGGAGCGGTCACCTCTATTGGCACCATGGTCGTCGGGGCAACCGGACCGCTTGTGGCGGCCCTTCTTGCTGCCCGTGGACTGACAAAGCAGCCGCTCATCGCTACACATGCCACATGCATGGTCGTGCAGCATGGACTGAAGATTCTTGCTTTCGGCCTGCTTGGCTTCGCCTATGCAAACTGGGCTCCGCTCATCGCCGCGATGATTGCCAGCGGGGTGGTGGGAACATGGGTAGGGTCCCGCCTGCTAGACAATATCCCAGACCGAATTTTCCGTCTGTCCTTCAAGGTCATCATGACCCTCTTAAGTCTCCAGATCATCTGGAATGCCCTGCGCAGCTGATACCGCACCAACGATACACTGGAAAAACAATGACCGAAGGGAGCCAGATGACAAAGACGAACGAACGTGGCGTAGCGCTGGCATCTTATATTGCTGGCGCCCCGGATCGCACCTATCCGACGGAGGTCGTGCATGAGGCCCGCCGAGCTCTTGTCGACTTTCTCGGCGTGACGATTGTTGCAGCCTTCGACGAGACAGTCATGCCGGTTCGCAGGACAGCCAAGCGCTGGCACGCATCAGGCAAATCGCGCATCGTGCTTGGCGGCACGACAACGCCAGCGCTTGCTGCCCTCATCAATGCGACCGCAACACATGCTATGGATTATGACGACGTGCATTATCTAGGCGCCGGCCATCCTGGAGGTCCATGCTGGTCCACCGCAATTGCTGTGGCGCAGGAGATTGGCGCATCAGACGCCCTTGCCCTCAACGCATTCATCGCCGGTTTCGAAGTCATGGCGCGGCTTGGCGGCGGCGGCGTCCCCGGCGTCGGCCGCAGCCTGCAGCGCAAAGGGTTCCATCCTACTTCTGTCGTAGGCCGCATGGGCGCGGCAGCCGTTGCATCGACGCTTTACGGGCTTGATGGACAAAAAGCACTTAATGCGCTGAGTAATACCGCAACGACAGCGGGGGGCCTCGTTGGTTCGTTCGGGACGCATGGCAAACCGTTCCACGCCGGCAAGGCTGCCATGGACGGCATCCTTGCTGCGGATCTGGCTCAAGACGGCTACATCGGATCGCCTCGGCTTTTCGAAACAGAAAGCGGATGGCTCGATGCTTTCATCCAGGATCGCTGCGTCGAGGTCCCTCCACTTGATTTTGAAGAACGATATGAGCTCCTCCGCAACGGCTACAAGCTGTTTGCCAGTTGCCGTGCCACGCATGCCTCATCACAGACTGCGCAACAGCTGGTCGGCAAAATCGCCGGACGTCAGATCGAGAAAGTCACCGCACGCATACACCCAGGAGCGTTCGTAACGGCTGGCAATCTTAATCCTGCGACACCACTTGAAGCCAAGTTCAGCGTCCCCTTCTGCATCGCAATGGCGCTCAATGGCTATCGCCTCGCATGGTCCGATTTTTCCGAAAGGGTTTTCGCAGACAAGAATGTGACCGACATCGTGCCGAAAGTCACTCTTGTTCCTGTCGAAGGCCAGTCCCCGGCGTCAGCATTCATTGAGGTGACGTTGTTGGATGGCGAGACGCTGCATGCGGAAACGCTGATCATTCTCGGTCATCCCGAAAACCCAGTCAGCGATGCGGGGCTTACAGAAAAATTCAACAGCCTCGTGGAGCCGGTTCTCGGCGCGAGTAACGCGGCGTCACTTCTCGATAAAGCTTGGAGATTTGGCGAGGCGGGTACGTTAGACCAGATAGATCAACTCCTCGCTGGGGCGTAAGGCAAAGCGACCCTGCGACTTTGAAGCGTCGAAGCTTTGTCTTCCGGCTGCTCTTGATGGGATCGGAACCTGCGGCGCGTTGCTGGAAATTAGATCTTACTGGAAATTCCGCGCCTTCACCTTAAGGAGAAACGCAATCGGATGCTGAAGCAACGTCAGGTCCGTGACCATAATCGTCAAGAACGCTGTAACTCTCTGTGAACTGCCAAAGAGCGACCTCGGTTTCATTACGCCCGGCGATCGTCGCCATCTTGCGCTCGGACGCCGCGTCAAAAAGCGGTAACGCCTCATCGCGGAACCTTTGATCGACCAGAGCGCGTCGCGATGCTTCAGCTCTAACTTCAGCGACCGCTGACACAGGTAGGCAGGCCGACCTTAGGAAAGATCTCTTCGAAACAGCGTGGATTTAGAATATTTTGTCTATCAACTTACTAGAATATGCACAATAAGACAGACCTGTCTTTATCAGGTTTTTCATGTCTAGCGTTCCAAATCTTATTCCACCCCAGGGCAATGCTCGGCAGCGTCTCATCGAGACTGCTGAAGCACTGTTCTATCAGAGGGGCATCCGGGCCGTTGGCGTCGACGAAATCATCGCCGAGGCAAAAGTTGCCAAAGCCACCCTGTACCGTCTCTTCGGTGGCAAGGAACAATTAATATTGGCTTATCTCGCCCGGCGAGGCGCATTCGCGCGCGCGCGGTTGAGCGCGAGCGCCACCCAGTCATCCTACCCTGCCGAACAGATCCTCGACGCGTTTCGGGCGCTCGAACATAATGTGGAAAATCCGAACTTCCGGGGATGCGCTTTTCTTCTGGCGGTTTCCGAACACGGAGAGCTTGAGAGCGTGCGCACCGTCGGTCGCGACCACAAGCTTTTCGTCAGGGACCATTTCGCCGCTCTGGCCAAAAGTGCCGGCATCTCGGATGCGGATATAGCGGAGAAACTGGCGCTCATTTACGAGGGCGCTCTTGCAACCGCCGTCGTCAGGCCGGAGGCACGATCAGGCAAAACTGCTCTTTCCCTCGTCAAGACGCTTTTGAATGCAGCTGTGGAGCAGGAGCGGCAGGCATGATCCGGTTTGTCGCTGGTCGTCTTGGTGAAGCACTTCTCGCTGTTCTCGGCGCTGGAACCATCGTGTTCGTAGTCACCCGGCTTCTAGGAGACCCCGCAACGCTGCTGGTGGAGCCCGGCGCCAGCCATGAAGAATTGGAAAATGTACGCCGCCATCTCGGCATCGATCAGCCGATCTGGGTGCAATATGTTTCCTATCTCGGCCAGCTGCTGCGTGGCGATTTCGGCGCTTCGTTTCAAAGCGGGCGCCCAGCTCTCGGCATCGTGCTCGAAGCCTTGCCGGCGACCTTCCAGCTTACTGCCGCCGCCATCTTCCTCGGAATAACGATCGGCGGCACGGCGGGAACGATCGCCGCCATCCGCCGCGGCACTGTCGCCGAGTTCATCGTCATGTTGTTGACATTGATCGGCCAGGCGACCCCCGTCTTTTGGCTCGGCCTGCTGGCAATTATGTTCTTCGCGGTACATCTCGGCATGGTTCCCACCGGTGGCTACGGCTCGTTCCTTCATCTGCTGATGCCTGCCTGCGTTCTGTCCGTCTATACGTCCGCGACCATAGCCCGGCTGCTTCGCTCCAGTATTCTTGATGTGCTGAATGAGGATTATATCCGCACCGCACATGCCAAGGGTCTGCTGCCGCATACAGTTCTTTTCTGGCATGTGGTGCGCAACGCACTGGTGCCCGTTCTTACCATGACCGCGGTCATGACCGGCGAAATGCTGGGTGGGTCGGTGGTGACGGAGACAGTCTTCACCTGGCCGGGCATCGGCCGCACCATCGTCCAGGCCATCGGCGCCCGCGATTTTCCGGTGGTGCAGGCGGGCGTGATGGTGATTGCGGTAATCTTCGTCGCCGTCAATCTCGCCGTCGACCTGATCTATGGCCTTGTCGATCCCCGCATCAAGCTTGGCAAACGGGTATCCGCATGAGTGCGATCTCAAGGCTCAACCACCTGGGAAGCACCGGTCTGCTTGGCGCCGTGCTTCTTCTCCTAGTCGTGTTTCTTTCACTTGCAGCGCCTTACCTGCCGATCGGTTCACCGACCGCACCGAGCCTGGTTCACCGCCTCGCCGCTCCCGACCTCAGCGCGGCCAACCTGATCATGGGCACCGATCAGCTGGGACGGGATATCTTCTCGCGCATCCTTTACGGCGGGCGCATCACCCTACTGGTGTGCTTTGCCACCCTCATTGTCGGCGGCCTTTTCGGCGTGTCCGTCGGTTTGATCGCCGGTTATTTCGGCGGCTGGGTCGACCGGGTGCTGATGCGCATCCTCGACATGCAGCTGTCCATCCCTACCATGCTGTTCGCCCTCCTTGTCGTCGCAGCACTCGGGCCGGATCTCGTCAACCTCGTGCTGGTCATGGCGCTGGCGACTTGGACCCAATATGCGCGCGTCGTCCGGGGCCAGGTTCTCAGCATCCGCGAACTTGACTTCATCCGCTCCGCGCGATCGATCGGGGCAGGTCATATCCGCATCATGCTGCGTCACATTCTGCCCAATGCGACTGGCACCATCATCGTCATAGCGACACTGGAATTGGCCCGCCTTATCCTGATGGAGGCGTCCCTGAGCTTTCTCGGGCTGGGGGTGCCGCCGCCATATCCAAGCTGGGGGCGCATGCTGGCAGAGGGCCGGCCCTACATGATCGACGCCTGGTGGATCACGGCCATGCCTGGCCTCGCCATCGTCTTCACCGTGCTCGGCGTCAATCTGCTTGGCGACTGGCTGCGTGACCGTCTAGATCCGAAGCTGGAGAGCCGCAAATGACGCCTCTTCTTTCGTTGGAAAATCTCTCCGTCACCTTCGGCAGCGGCGAACGCCGTGTCCGCGCCGTCCGATCGCTGTCATACGAGGTCAAACTGGGCTCAACGCTGGCTATCGTGGGAGAAAGCGGCAGCGGCAAGAGCGCCCATATTCTCGCCATGCTGGGACTTGTCAGCGGCAGCAATATCGAGGTCGGCGGCAAGGCGATCTTTCGCGGCAAGGACCTGCTGACCTTGCCCCCGCACGCGCTGCGCGATCTGCGAGGCAAGGAGATCGGTGTCGTTTTCCAGGACCCGATGAGTTCGCTCAATCCCGTCCTGACAATTGGGCGGCAGATTGCCGAACCCCTAATCCGTCACCTCGGCATGAACCGGAAATCAGCAGCTGCGCGCGCCGCTGAACTCCTCGATCTTGTCGGCATCCCCGATCCCAAAGCCCGTCTCAGGCAATATCCGCACGAGCTTTCGGGCGGCATGCGCCAGCGCGTCATGATCGCAATTTCCATTTGCTGCGAACCCAGCCTGCTGGTCGCCGATGAGGCGACTACCGCGCTTGATGTCACCGTGCAGGGCCAGATCGTCGATCTGATACGGGATTTGCAGAAACAGATCGGCATGGCGATTATCTGGATCAGCCACGATCTCAGCGTTGTTGCCGGCATCGCCGACCGGATGCAGGTCATGTATGCCGGCCGGATTCTCGAGCGGGGGCCGGCATCGTCCCTCTTCAAGGACCCGCGCAGCGCCTATACCTGGGGTCTGCTCGAATCCCTGCCCGGTCGTCACCCGCACAGCGACAGGTTGTTCCAGATCGACGGGTTTCCCCCCGATCTCAGCCAGCCTCTACAAGGCGATCCGTTTGCGCCTCGCAACCCTTTCGCGACACCCCGATGCTTTCTCGAAGAGCCTGTCTTGCGGCCAGTCGATGATGGCCATCCGCAACATGAAGTCGCAGCCTGGTACGATCTTCGCCTTTCGTTGCAGCAATCCCGCGGAGTTGCACCATGAGCGGCACACCACTTTTGCAGGTCGAGGGATTGAGCAAAGATTTTATCTCGCGCGGGCTTCGTCTCAGCGCCGTCGATAACGTGTCATTCGAGATCGGCGAGGGTGAAACATTCGGGTTGATCGGGGAATCCGGCTCAGGAAAAAGCACGCTCGGTCGCATGATCCTCCGGCTCGAGAACGTCTCGCACGGCAGCGTCAGGCTGGCAGGTCAGGATATCACGCACATGCGCGGCCGGGCCTTGACCGAAGTACGCCGCCAGCTTCAGGCCGTCTTTCAGGACCCCTATAGCGCACTCAACCCACGCATGACGGTGGGGGATCTGATTGCCGAGCCTCTCGTCGTCCATGGTTACTCGGGCGGCCGCAAGGCGCGCAACGCCCGCGTCAGCGAGCTTCTAGCCAAGGTAGGTCTTACGGCCGATGCCGCGCAGCGATTTCCACACCAGTTTTCCGGCGGACAACGACAGCGTGTCGGAATTGCCCGCGCTCTTGCGCTTTCGCCGCGCCTGATCGTTGCCGACGAGCCGGTCACTGCGCTCGACGTCTCAATTCAGGCTCAGATAATCAACCTTCTCCAGGACCTTCAGCAGGCGACCGGCATCTCGTTCCTGTTCATTGCCCACGATCTCAACTTGGTCCGGCACCTCTGCCATCGCATCGGCGTGATGTGGCAAGGGAGGATCGTCGAATGCGGGCCGACGGCCGACATCTTCGATGATCCCCGCCACCCTTATACGCAAGCTCTGCTGGCGGCCATCCCGGTTCCCGATCCGGATATCGAACGGCACAGGCGTCATAGCCGCTATCTGCCGCCCTCCGGGAAAGAGATACCGAAACGCGTAGAGATCAACACCCGGCACTGGATACTTGCATGACCCTGCATTCCATCAATGGCGCGTTGCTTGCGGCCCATGAAATCGGCGAGGACGTCAAAGGAACCATCATGACGGTTCATGGCGGCCGCGGAAGCGGAACCCATGCCGCCGATTTTCGCGCATACGCGCCTCTGGCGGATGCCGGCTTCAGGATTGTTTCCTACGATCAGCGTGGCCATGGAGACTCGTCGCAAACCTTGCCGCTAACCTATGAGCAACTTGCCGACGATCTGGAAGAATTGCGCCGGGAGCTTGTCGGCAAACCGGCCATCATTCTCGGCGGATCGTTCGGCGGATACATCGCACTGACCCACGCCCTGAAATACCCAGATAGCTGCTCGCACCTGATCCTGCGGGCAACGGCTCCCAGTTGGCATCATGAGATCACGGCCATCGCAAACGTGCGCGAAGCAACACGGTATCTGCCGGACGCCGATCCCGATTACTGGGAACGGATGTTCGCGGGTCAGATTGAAAGCGAAGAGGAAATGCGCCGCAACTCGTTAGCGATCGCGCCGCTCGCCGAAGGTCGTCTTTATCGTGCCGGAAAACAAGGCGGCAAGAACATGATCCGCATTGACACCGCGCGCGAGCTCTTTCGCGTTGGCCACGAATACGATGTTCGCGACCGGCTCGCCACGCTCACTCCTCCAACCCTGATTCTGGCAGGCACCGATGATTGGACCTGCACCGTCGACAATTCCTATTTCATGGTGGAGCACATTCCCAACGCGACCCTGCTTGCAGTCGCCGGAGCGCCGCACGCTGTCCATGTCGACAGTGCGAAGCTGGTTCTGCGCGCCATCACCGATTTCGTTTCCGACCACCCCTCTGGTGGACACGCCGCATGATCGTCCTTCCCTCTCTCTTCAGGAAAATTTCCATGGTGAAATCACTGCTCGCCGCTGTGGCGTTGTTTGCCTTGCCCCTGTCGTCCGCCTCAGCGGAAACGCTCACGATCGCCATAGACACAGCGGTCAATACGCTCGACCCCCATGCAACCCTGACTGTCGGCAGCGATCTGAGCTTTCTCAGCCACATCTTCGACACGCTGACAAAGCGAGACGCCAAGGGCGAGATCGTGCCGGGCGTGGCCACGGCATGGACGCTTGTCAATCCGACGACATGGCGCCTGACGCTGCGTACGGACGTCACCTTCCCCAGTGGGGCAACGGCCGACGCCGAACTCGTGAAGTGGAATATCGAGCGTGTGCTTGATGCCAAGAATGCCCTGCGGATACGTTCGACATTTGCGCTGATCAATGGCGTGAAAGTCATCAGCCCGACCGAAATTGAATTCACATCCAGCAAGCCCTACCCGTTGCTGCCTTTGGATCTCGCATCGCTTTACCTGCTGGACCCGTCCTGGGTCGCGAACCATCCCACTGTCAGCGAGCCGTCCGGAAGCGGCCCTTACGAGCTTGCATCTTTCCGCTCGGGCGACACAGCCGCGCTGCGGCTGCGCAAAAACTACTGGGGCAAGGAAAAACCGATTTTCGACGAGGTCGTTTTCCGCACCATTCCTGATGAGGCTGCCCGACTGGCCGCGATCCAGGCCGGAGAAGTCAGCCTGATATCATCCTTCTCGCCGAAGGAAATTGAACGGATCAATGCGACAGGCAAGGCGAAGGCCGTTTCCGTACCGAGCATCCGTCCAACCTTCGTCAAGTTCAATGTCGAGACCGGCCCGCTTGCCAAGAGCCAAGAGCTGCGCCAGGCATTGAACTACGCCATCGACAAGCAGTCGATTGTGGATGCCTTCTTTGCCGGACATTCGGACGTCCTGAACGGGCAGGTTCTGTCATCGCTCTACAACGGCTACAACCCCGATCTGAAGCCTTATCCCTATGACCCGCAAAAGGCGATCGGCCTTATCGCCAAGTCCGGCATCCCCAAGGACCAGCTCACTCTCGAATTCACAGTTCCGACCGATGCATACCAGTCTGCCGTCGATATCTCGCAGTTCATCGCGGCGCAGTTGGAAGAAGTGGGCGTGACGGCGAAAATCAACAGACTCGATTTTGCCGCCTATATGACGAAATACGTCAAGGACCACAGCATGTCGCCGCTCATGTATCTGAGCCAGGGCAATGGCACGCTGGAAGCCGCAGCCATCTACCGGCTTTATCAAACCGGCAACGTCTACTCTTATTTTTCCGATCCGAAGCTGGACGAACTAAATGCCTCCGCCCAATCGGAATTCGATGAGGCCAAGCGTAGTAAAATCTACCTAGAAGCATCGGAACGGTTCCGTGAGCTGGCTCCCGTACTCTTCCTTTTCACTCTGGCCGCGGACATTGAAGTGCTTGCCCTTCCATCCGGATCGCGGCGGCCGACTATGCAATCAAGCATGTCCTGTGGCCGAAGCTATGCCGGTTCCTCCCGAACTATCCGGACGTGAAGATCGAACTCATCCTCGACAACGGCCTCACTGACATCGTCAATGAGAGACTAGATGCCGGGGTACGAATGGGCGAGCATCTGGCAAAAGACATGATATCGGCGAGGATCAGCCCCGATTTCTGTCTCGCCGTCGTGGGGGCACCTTCTTACTTCGACAGTCGGCCCGAGCCGATGCACCCGAGGGATCTCGTCAACCACACATGCATCAACTTCCGCCTCCCGAGTGCAGGCGGCCTCTACGCGTGGGAGTTCGAGGAGAACGGTCAGGAGATCAGGATCAAGGTCGACGGACAGCTGGCCTTCAACAACATCTTCCATTCGCTCGACGCCACCCTGGAAGGATTCGGCCTCGCCTACATCCCGGAGGAGATCATCCTCCCTTATGTCCGGGAAGGCCGGCTGAAACGAGTCCTTCAGCCGTTCTCGCCCTACTGGGACGGATATCACCTTTATTATCCGAGCCGTCGCCAGTCGTCCCCAGCCTTCGTCGCATTGGTCGAAGCCCTTAGGCACCGTAGCTAATCATCCGGATCTCGTTGTGGCTGTGCGCGCTAGCGGCCGTCGTTGCCGCCCTGACGAGGCGGGATGAGCGCATGGGAACCGAACGCGGTGATGTCAGCGACGACGAGATCGACGGCGTCCTTCGTCCTCGCAAGTACGGCAACCCTTGCTTCCTCCGAGGCGAACAGTCTGGCGACAGAAGCTCGCGCTGTTTCCGCATCTGAGCGTTTTCGATAATGTCGCGTTTGGTCTCAAGATCAAGCGCTTGTCACGCCAGGTTATCCGCAAGCGCGTGGCTATCCTGGAGACGGTGAAGCTTGAGGGATATGAGCAGCGCGCCATATCCCAGCTATCCGGCGGGCAGCAACAGCGCGTGGCCATTGCGCGCGCCCTCGTCAACGATCCGGCAGTCCTGCTTCTCGACGAGCCGCTCGGCGCACTCGACCTCCAGCTTCAGCTGCACATGCAGCAGGAACTTGGAGTTTCAACGGCCGCATGCGCGACGAGTTACTAAACGAGAGACTGTTCTTTGGTCTTGATCATGCCCGTAGCGCCATTGCGGAGTGGGCCGACGATTATAACAATTTCCGGCCGCACTCATCGCTCGGTTACCAGACGCCGGCGGACTATGCCGGGATCCTCGCCGCAACCGGCTCCAACGCTCCGCGATGTGGAAGCTTCGCGTTGAATCTCGGAGCGCATAAACAAATCGCCATGGCTGATAGTTGAAGGACGAGGGCGCCCAATGCGCAGCTTCAAGAATCGTCAACGGGTATCGTTCAGGTACAGCCGAATTGTCGAACGCGCGTTTACCACCCATCGTAGTCGCATGGTCTCTTCTCACGGACGGATGATCTCAGGAACTATTTTTCACTCCGGCGCTCGAATCCCCGAAGTGCGTTTCTTTAGTCTATAATTTTACTAGATAACATAATCTCCATCAATTCGGGGCGCTTCCCGCTTCGTTGTGGAGAGGAATATCATGGTAATTCCATCGACAGCTTCCAGCATTGCATCTCCTTCCGCCTCCCTGGAACTCGACGCCGATGTGCTCGTCATTGGCGGTGGCCCCGCTGGCACATGGGCGGCAATATCGGCCTCCGCCAAGGGAGCAAAAGTCGTACTCGTCGACAAGGGTTTCTGCGGCTCTTCTGGCGCAACGGCGCCTTCGGGCACCGGCGTATGGTATGTGCCGCCAGACGCGGCCAAGCGCGCAGCAGCAATGAACAGCCGCTGGGATCTGGGTGGAAGACTTGCCGACCCCGCATGGATGCGCCGTACGCTCGATCAGACCTATGCAAATGTCAATCAACTGGCGGAGTGGGGCCATCCATTTAGCAATGACGAAAACGGCCAGTCGATCCGCCGAAGCCTAGACGGTCCGGACTATATGCGCCTGATGCGCAAGCGCACGAAGTCGGCAGGCGTCAAGATCCTCGATCACAGCCCGGCCATGGAACTGCTGCGTGATGAAAGCGGCGCAGTTGCCGGCGCGGCAGGTATCCGTCGCCAGAAAGGCGACACATGGCTCGTTCGCGCGGGCGCCGTCATCATCGCGACCGGCGGCTGTGCATTCCTCAGCAAGGCGCTCGGCTGTAACGTGCTCACCGGTGACGGCCTTCTTCTGGCAGCGGAACTCGGCGCAGAGATGTCCGGCATGGAATTTTCGACCGCCTATGCCATGGCCCTAGAAGGCGGTTCGGTGACCAAGACGCGGTTCTATGATTGGGCCTCGTTCACCTTCGAGGACGGATCTCCAATACCGGGTGCGGCCTCCAAGGGTGGCCGATCGGCAATCGCCCGGGTTCTTCAGACACAGCGCGTATTTGCGCAGCTGGACAAGGCCGATGCCCAGACAGAGCAGGCAATGCGCTATGCTCAGCCCAACTTTTTCCTCCCGCTTGACCGGATGGGTATCGATCCTTTCAGACAGCGGTTCCCGGTCACACTGCTGCTTGAGGGCACGGTGCGTGGAACTGGTGGGTTGAGGCTTGTTGATAGCGGATGTGCAACAACTGTCCCCGGACTTTATGCTGCTGGAGACGCAGCGACGCGGGAACTCGTCTGTGGCGCCTTCACCGGCGGCGGAAGCCACAATGCGGCATGGGCCATGTCATCCGGGTTCTGGGCGGGCAATGCCGCCGGCGACTATGGGCAGCGACATCGTGGCGTGACCCGCCGCTTTGTCCGCGCCGGAAGAGTGGGCGTTGCCGATGGACCGGCTCATGCGATCGACGCCGAGCAACTGATCGAGGCGGTGAAGGCAGAGGTTCATCCTTATGACCGTAACTATCTGCGCAGCGCCGCAGGACTGAACGATTCGCTCGGTCGTCTCGATGGTCTCTGGTCCGGTATCCGAACCGCCGGGGCAGCCTCGCTCGCAGACGTTCAGCGGACCCGCGAAGGGGTGGCAATGCTCGCCACATCGCGCTGGATGTATCGCAGCGCCCTGTCACGCACCGAAACACGCGGCATGCACAAACGCGAGGACTTCCCAGCTAGAGACGACAATCAGTTGCACTACACCACGAGCGGTGGCCTCGAAGAAGTCTGGATCGGCAAGCAGCGCGCGGCATCGCCGGAACTCGAGGTTGTGGCAGCATGATCGAGGTCATCAGCAACGACCGTTGCACGGGTTGCAACATCTGCGTCAACGTCTGTCCCACCAACGTGTTCGACCTAAAGCCCGGCAGCATCCCCGTCATCGCGCGCCAGGACGATTGCCAGACCTGCTTCATGTGCGAGGTCTACTGTCCGGACGACGCACTCTATGTGGCCCCGCAGGCCACTCATCTGACGGGCATCACGGCCGCGGAACTTGAGGCGCACAATATCTTCGGCAGCTACCGCAAGGCCATCGGCTGGGTACAAGGCGGCAGACCCCGCCCCAGCCATGAGGTCATGAAAAGCCTCGACCATCATTGATGAGCGAACTGGCGGTCGGTTGCGGCCAGCCTTTCCTAAACACGCATTGACAGGATCTTACCCATGCCATCAACACGCCGTACGTTTCTGGGACTGGCTGCGACAACGCTTGCTCTTCCCACCACATTCTCGATCGTCCGCGCTCAAACCAAGCCACAGGTTATCAGGCTCGCCGGGCCGGGTAATGCGGCCGGCCGACCCTATGGCAACGGTTCGATCGGCATCCTGCGCGGGCTTGAGCTTCTCGAGAAAGAATTCGAGAAGGATGGTATCCGCGTCGAATGGCAGTTCCCGCGCGGAACCGGTCCGGCAATCAACGAGGCCTTCGCCAATCAGCAGTTGGAATTTGCCAGTTATGGCGGATTGCCGAATATCGTCGGCCGAGGCGCTGGTGTGCGCACCATCGTTCTCGCGGCTTCCGGCATTTCGCCAACCTATGTTGCGGTACGCCCGGCCGCCGGCATCAAGACGCTTGCCGATCTCAAGGGCAAGAAGGTCGCCTTCCAGCGCGGAACCATCTTCGAGCTATCGCTGTCTCTGATCCTGGCAGGCGTCGGCCTCAAAAACGGAGATGTCCAGCTCTTCGACCTTCAGGGCGCGGATCAGACAGCGGCGATCCAATCCGGCGATGTCGACGTGATACTCGGCCAGGGCAATCAGGTGCTGGCTCTGGTGCAAAAGGGTTTGGTCGAGGAGCTCTACAGCACCAAGGGCCCGGCCCCCGGTTCGACATTCGGCTCGTTCACCGTGCTCGAAAGCTTCGCCAAGGAGAACCCGGACATCGTTGAGCGCGTTTTGCGCAGTTACATAGAGGCGTCGCATTTCGCGAGCCTCGATGAAAACCGCGAAAAGCTCTATGACATCTGGGCGCTCACCGGCTCCCCCCGCGAAAGCTATGTTACGGACTACGCAGATGACGATCTGCGTGACCGAAACAGCCCCCTGATCGACGACTTCTACCGCACGAATATCAAGGCAGGTCTGGACTTCACCCTGGAACAGAAGCTGGTGCGCCGTCCATTCGAGGTTGACGAGTGGATTAAGAATGACCTGCTCACCAAGACACTTGCCGATCTAGGTTACTCCAAATTCTGGGCACCGCGAGCTGCCGACGGCAAGACGCCGTCCTGAAAGCCGGATCGAAGACCGACCCTGCAATGTCGAAAAAAGCAGTGGCCAGCACCTTACGACGTTGTCAGACCGTGAGTGAGAGGCGAGCCGCTGTGTGCCGGAACGATGAAGGTGCCAAGCATGGCTGATGTGACATTCAAATCCTATGCGATCACGGATCCCTCGCCCGAAAAGACCTCGGAGCTTGGAGGGCGGGTCTTTGCTCCGCCCGGTCTTCGTCTCCCCGGCTGGGTGGGGAAGTTGTTGCTCGGGCTTGCAGTGCCCTTGGCTCTGCTCGCATTGTGGTCCTACGCCACTCGGCAGGAATGGTTGGCAGAACAGATCCTTTCCGATCCTCTCCTGGTCTACGACACGACGCTCGACCTTCTCGTGACCGGCCAACTAACGAGCGAACTGGCCGTTAGCCTCGGTCGTGTTCTTGCTGGGCTTGCAATCGGAGGCGGGCTCGGCCTGCTTTTCGGACTGGCTTTCGGTCTCTTACGGCCTCTGGATATCTATGTTGCACCGACCATCCGCGCGATCTGCCTTGTTCCGTCGCTTGGGTGGCTACCCTTCTTCATGCTGGTCTTCGGCATTGGCGAGACGCTCAAGATTATTCTAATCGCCAAGACCTGCTTTCTTCCCCTTATGATCAGCGCTTATGAAGGGATACGCTCCCGCCCCCGCAAATATGACGATGTGGCGGATGTGCTCGAGCTGTCGAGATTTGCCCGGATACGCTTCGTTGTCTGGCCCTCCATCCTTCCGGCGATCCTCACCGGGCTCAGGCAGGCGATGAGCCGAGGCTGGAAAGTGCTGATCCTTGTGGAGATGATCTCCTCGGCGGCGGGCCTTGGCTATCTTATGATGTGGGGTCGCAAGGCTTTTCAGCTGGATGTCGTGTTTGCCACGATCGTCGTGATCGGTCTGGTCGGCTGGGCTCTGGATTTCGCCCTCACCAAATTTCAGCACCGGATTACCGGCTGGTCCTTCAAATCGGCTGCGTGAGGAAGGCCTATGACAACGTCGCCGCATATAATTTCCCGGTCAGGTCTTCTTTGGCGGGCACTCGTCCTGCCGGCCGGGCTGGTCGTCCTTTGGTCGCTGCTCGATGCGGCCGGCGTGCTGAACAGCGATATCCTCGTCTCGCCCGCTCAGTTGGTCGCCAGCGCCTACCAGGACCTTGCCGACGGTTCGCTCCCAGGTGCGGCCCTTGCGACCCTGCTTCGCGCCTTCACGGGCTGGGTCATCGGCGCCTCCCTTGGGCTGATAGTGGGGCTTCTGATCGGATTGTCCGGCATAGCGCGAGGACTTTTCGACCCATCGATCGCCAGTCTTCGCCAGATCGCGCTGTTTGCCTGGATTCCGCTTCTCAGCGCATGGTTCGGCAATGGCGAGGTTATGAAGATCATCCTTATCTCGCTCGGCGCATTCTTCCCGATGGCGCTCGGCACCCAGGCGGGCTGTCAGAATGTACCGGCATCCTATCGGGAAGTCGGCCGCGTTCTAGAACTGGGTCGCCTCGCCACGCTGACAAAGATCATTCTGCCCGCCGCAGTACCGGCCATACTGACCGGCGTGGAACTGTCCCTGAATATCGCATGGCTCGGTACATTTGGCGCCGAATATCTGATCGGCACCGGTTACATCAATGGCATGGGTGACGGCCTCGGCGCGTATCTCGCGGCGGCCAGAGAATATGCACGCATGGACCAGGTCCTGCTTGGCGTTCTGTTTCTGGCCATCATCGGGGTCGGTCTCGATCGCCTGATCATCGGATTTTCAAGGAGGCTCATACCATGGCGGACGGCCTGACCATATCAGCTGCCAAGACAACCGATACGGGATCGGTACGCATTGCCGACGTCTCAAAAACCTTCCAGGTGGAAGACCGCAGGGTTCACGCCCTCGAGAAGGTTTCCCTTGCAATCGAGCCCGGCGAGTTCATCAGCATCGTCGGGCCGAGCGGTTGCGGAAAATCGACACTGCTGCGCTTCCTCGCCGGCCTCGACAGGCCTGATAATGGCAGCGTGAGCGTGGACGGCGAAGCGATCGAACGACCAAGCCTCAAACGCGGTATCGTCTTTCAGGATCACCGGCTTCTCCCATGGCTCAGTGTCGAGAAGAATATTGCTCTCGGCCTTCACTCGGTCGCGGGATCAGAACCCGCCAAGAATGAAAGGGTCCGCTACCTGATCGATCTCGTCGGCCTCAACGGTTTCGAGAAGGCGTTGCCGCACGAGCTTTCCGGCGGCATGTCCCAGCGCGCAGCGATTGCCCGCGGACTAGCGCCTCGTCCACCATTGCTGTTGCTCGACGAGCCGCTCGGTGCGCTGGACTCGCTCACACGCAGCCACCTTCAGGACGAACTCCTGGCGATATGGGAGCGCGAGAAGAGCACAGTGGTCATGGTGACCCACGATGTAGAAGAGGCGATATATCTTTCCGATCGGGTCATCGTGATGGAACCTCGGCCGGGGCGGATCGCACGGATTTTCGACATCCGAGGTCCACGCCCGCGCCGTCGCGATGACGCAGGCTTTGTCGCCATTCGACGCGACATCACCGATCTTCTCGCTCAGCGAAATGCCCGCTCTGGCCAGTGAACGGTGGTCGCGCCCAGCCGCAGATCAGGCCATTTATGCGGGGTTAGGCGTCGACTTGCAATACGTCGTTGAACCTATTGAACGCCCCGCAAAGTGCAATCCGCCACGTGAGCTCTACGAGCTGCGCATCGCTGAAATGCACTTTCAGATCCGCAATGACCTGATCACGAATACGATGCCAATCGCTCGACACGGCGATTGCATATTCCACCACTCTGCGATCCAACTCCGTAAGACCAGCGAATGTTCTCAGGTCTTCTAGTGTTTCGACGCCATCGATGTTCAAACCGGCCACCGCGAGCTTGGGAGCGTGCTGGTCGACGCAGAATTCGCATTTGTTGACCAATGAGACGGCGATGATCCCAAGCTCCAGATAGCGCTTATCCAGCACGGCTTCGTCTGAAAGTTGCGTGAGAAGCTTCCACATATGCTCGAATACAGGCAGGCGGTTTGCCATGACGCCAGCTTGGCCTTCGAACGGCCCGTAGGAGGTCATCTTGTCCCAGAGCGGCCTGAGATCTTCTGGAAGTGCATCACGTTGAAGAGCGGGTACTCTCGGCATCAATTTGCTCCTGATTTGAGGGCGGCAGACGCGACAAACGTCGGTTTTTCACGGCCAAAGCCTTGCGGTTTCAAAACAAGGATCGCTACGAGTGCGACCCCGACAAAGATCAATCTCAGCGAGGCGAGGGTTGAGCCATCGAGCCCCGGCACGAGATCGACCAGAAAACGGCTGCCTTCCAAAAGAGAGATCAAAACGATCGCTGCTGCGAGCACGCCAATATTGCTCCCCCGCCCTCCGACCACGACCGCCATGAACGCATAGGCCGTGATGATTGCCGAAAATTGCGTAGGGTCGATATAAGAATAGTAGAAGCTGTGAAGCGAACCGGCCAAACCCAGAACAACACCGCCAAGCGCAAAGATTCTCACCCGGATCGACAGCACCGAATGCCCCAGCGACGACACGATATCTGGATCATCGCGTGTCGCTCTCATCAGCCGACCGAAAGGCGACTTCGCCAGGAGGGTCAAGACAAGATAAACTGCACCCAGCGACAGGCCTGAGAGAGCCAGGAACGTGATGTCGGCCCAAGCCTGTGGAACGACGGATGCGAATGGCCGCGAAATACCGGATATACCGAGCGTCCCCATCGTCAGCCAATCCTCGTAGCTGATGAGTAGCCTTACACATTCTGCAAAGCCAAGCGTTACGATAGCAAGATAGTCCTCACTCAGCCGGATCGAGATGAGGCTCACGAGAGCGGAAATCACAGCAGTGCCAATCATGGCAACCACCATCGAGACGATAGGCGGCGTTCCCGCGACGGTCATCAGCGCTGCGATATACGCGCCGAGCATATAGAATCCGAACAGGCCAAAATTGACCAATCCACCCACGCCCCATTGAAGATTTAGGGCCAGCCCAGCCATAGTGGCCATCACCACGACGCAAAGAGTTGCGATCAGATAAGCAGTCATCGCTGCACCCATTTCGTTCCGAAAATGCCCCAGGGGCGGACGATCAACAGAAGCGTCATGATGCCGAAAGCGACGATCAGGCGGTAGTGCGGAGCCATGAAAAGTGTCGCAAACTCCTCAGCCAGTCCCAATACCACCGCGCCGGCGACTGCTGCCATCGGGCTGGCAATGCCTCCAAGGATTGCAGCGGTGAAAACTTGCAGGAGATAATTCCAACCCATTTGCGGTTCGATGTTCGTATCGATTCCGATCAACACACCGGCCAATGCGGCAAGCGCTCCAGAAATCGCCCAGACGGCCGCAACGACCTTTCCGCGTTCGATGCCACGTGATGCCGCCAAGGATGGGTTGTCTGCTACCGCTCTCATGGCTCGACCCAGTTTAGAAAATCGAAACACAAGCCAGACAGCCAGCAGGGATGCGAGCACCGTTGCGACAATGATCAATTGCTCTTGGTTGACCCGGAGCCCCCAAAACCGAAACGGACGCGCCACCGCAAGGTCGAAACTCCGTGGCGAATTTCCTGCGAAAAGTCTGACGATGTTCTCGAGCGCGATTGCAATTCCCATCGATGCCACGAGAAGGATAAGGCCTGAGCGGTCACGCAGATGGCGATACGAAACATAGTCGATGCCTATTGCTATCAATCCTGTCGCGATCGCGCCACTTGAGGCGGCAAACCAAAGCGGCAGTAGCAACACTATATTGGCGTACCACGTGACGAAAGCTCCGACCGTCACATAGGATCCGATCGCGTAGTTCGGGAACCGAAGAACGCTGAACGTGAGCGAAAGCGCAAGCGCAGGAAGCGCCAGGATGAGACCCGTCGTGAGGCCGTTGATTATCATTTGGCTCATCAGTGACCTCCAAGATAAAGGCGTCTGATATCAGGATCGGCGAGCACCACATCTGACGCCCCCTGCAGCCGCACTTGCCCATTGACGAGCACGAGGCCATGGTCGGAAGCGCCAAGTCCAAGCCGAGTGTTCTGCTCGATCAGGAACAAGGTTACTCCGGACCTGGAGATGCGGCCGATGATCTCGAACAGCAGCTCTGCGTTTCGTGGAGATAGTCCCGCGGATGGCTCATCGAGCGCCAATATGCGAGGATTGGGAACGAGAGCTGACGCCATCGCCACCATCTGTCGCTGGCCGCCACTCAGAACGCCTGCCCGCTCGTGAAGCTTACTTTGTATCTCAGGGAAGAGCTCTAACAGCTCGCGGAGCCTTGCACTAAAGGAAGTGACCCTGGAAGCTCGCACAAAGTCATAGGCAACACGAAGATTGTCGAGAACCGACATGTTCGGAAAAACGTTTGCTTCCTGCGGAACATAACCCAACCCAGCCTCGGCCCGTTCAGCGGTAGACCAGCCGGTAATGTCCTGTCCGCCGAGATAGATCTTCCCCGCGCTTGGCCGAACAAGGCCGAGCACCGTTTTCATGAGCGTGGATTTGCCGGAACCATTCGGTCCGACAACGGTCAGGATCTTGCCCGCCTCGGCGTTGAAGCTGACGTGCTTAAGTACCGGTTGCGCGCCATATCCGGCAACGAGGCCATCCACGACCAGATTTTTCGAGGCCACTGTCATGCGCTGTACCCGAGATATGCATTTGCGACTTCGTCGTTGCTGACAACCTCGTCGAAGCTGCCTTCCGCAATCACCTTGCCCTCTGCGAGTGCATAGACGCGATCGCACAGTGTACTGATCATCGTCATGTTATGTTCAACCATACCGAACGTAATTCCTTCGCCACGAAGTACCTGAATAAACTCCGTGATTTCGCCGACACGTGTGGGATTGACGCCCGCACTCGGCTCGTCCAGCAAGATCAGCTTCGGCTCCCTCATCAGGACCCTGCACAGATCGAGCAACTTTTTCTGTCCCCCGGATAATGCGTTAGAGGCCGAATCCGCGTGCCGCCACAGATCCACTCGTTGAAGGAGCGCACGAGCTTTCTCAACGTTTCTTTCCTGTTCACGTCGGAAAGCCGCACGACGAAAAAGTGCGGACGTCACTGTATCGTGCCTGCTGCCCGAAGACGCTATCAGCAGGTTTTCCAGGACGGTGAGGCCGGCAAGATCGCGTGATTGCTGGAAAGAACGCCCGATTCCCAGACGTGCCCTTGCCACGGGAAGGAGCCGTGTGATTGTTTGACCTTCGAAAACAATATCGCCATGTTTGGGACGGACCGAACCGGCAAGCACGGAAAACAACGTTGATTTCCCGGCGCCATTCGGGCCGATCAGGCCCGTCACGGTACCGGGTTCGAGATTGACGGAAACGCGATCAAGCGCTTTGAAGCCTCCATAGGAGACTTCAAGATTTCGACCTTCAAGCATTTTAACGGATGACTTCGGTCAGCTTGCTCTCGCCATTCTCGATCAAGAAATGACCATAGGCGAGATTCGACTGGTCGCCATTTGGCTGGAAGCGAAAATCAGAGGCAGCGCCGGAATATCTGAATGGCTTGCCCGATTTCACGGCTTCAAGTGCCTTGGCGGGGTCACCAATCGGCGGAGCATCGGCGTTAACGAGTTGCGGAAATTGGGATCCGATTGCGGCTCCCTCAGTCGACTTCGCCTTTTCAATGGCCAGTGCGGTGAGGACAATCTGGTCAAATACCTGAGCACCAAAGCTCATCACAGTGCCTTCGTTGCGGCCAATTCGCTTCAGGTAAATGTCATAAGCTTCCGATTTGTCTACAGGGACATGCTGCGTGTGATGCACGCCCTCAGCAACGTCTTTTCCGACATTCGCCACGAACTGACCATTTGAGCCGGCGGCATTGCCGTAAGCGTAAATCTTTCCCTCATATCCGTTGCGATACAATTCCTTGGCGACAGCAGACAGCTCGTTGACGTAGGCCGCGACGAATATCGCCTCTGGATCGCCTTCGAGGATTTTGTCTACTTCGACACGGTATGATGGCTGGTTAGGATTGAAAGGAACCTCCTGCAGGACATTACCGCCGCCAGCAGTGAGCTCTTGCCTGAACGGCTCGATCGTCGAGAGGGTAAACGGCGTCTGGAGTACGAGAACCGACGCAGTCTTGACCTTGTCATTCAGCATCGCTTTGCCGAACGCCTTGCCCCAGTCTTTGCCATTTGTCTGGAAACGCCAGACCAGTCCCTTATTGTCTCCTTGGGTGATTTCGTCAGCAGATCCGTTAACGGTAAGGAGAACACCCTTTTCAACCGCGATAGGTTTGATCGCCAAGGCTACCGCACTCGACCATACGCCCGCAATCGACGCGACTTTATCGACGTCAATGAGCTTTCGTGCTGCAGAAACGCCGACAGTCGGCTGAGTTTCGTCATCAGCCACAACCAGTTCAAGCTTACGATCAAGAACCCCTCCAGCGTTATTGATGATATCGACGGCCGCTCGAGCCGCGTCTTCTTCTTCTTTTCCGTACGGGCCACCCGAGCCGCTAAACGGGGCAAGCAGACCGAGTTTCACCGTTCCATCCTGAGCGAAAGACGGCAGGCTGGTGCCCGCAAGAGCAGCGGACGAAAGCAGTGCTCCCAACATGAGGCGTCGGGATATTTTTCTAATCGAAGACATTTGATGCGGCTCCAAAGGAAGAAAGCGGAGTGCAGAAGAGAAAGCTTGAACTCTCTTAATGCGTTGTTTAACAAACTAAATTCAACGCATTTTACTGTCAATTGTCATGCCGGCAGTCTTAAGTAAAAGAGACACCCGCGTCGATTGCCTGCTTATATGTAGAATAAAATACCAATCTCCGCAGCTTTGTAGCGCTGCCGTTCTTCAGGAGCAATCGAGTGGAAAAACAGTTACGCATCAATTCGTTTCAGATGTGCGCCCCTGTCCACAATTGGGCCGGGCTTTGGAGGATGCCGGGCGACATCGCGGTAGATTACAACAAGCTTTCGTATTGGACAGATATGGCCAAGACCGCTGAACGCGGATTTCTGGATGCGATTTTCATCGCAGACGTGTTCGGCGTTTATGATGTATATGGTGGTTCGCCAGATGCTGCGCTTCGTGCAGGAACCCAGCTTCCGTCGATGGACCCAACAATCCCGATCTCGGCAATGGCACTCGTCACAGAGCATTTAGGCTTTGGCGTAACCACGAACCTTAGCTATGAGCACCCCTACCAATTCGCTCGCCGTTTCTCGACCCTGGATCATTTAACCAATGGTCGCATAGGCTGGAATATCGTCACCGGGTACCTGGAAAGTGGAGCCAGAGGGATGGGGCGAGCGCTGCAGATTGAGCATGATGCCCGCTACGATGTGGCGGAGGATTTCATGGCGGCTTGCTATAAGCTGTGGGAGCACTCCTGGGAAGAGAATGCGGTCCAACGCGACAGGAACACTGGAGTGTTCACGGACCCGAGTAAAGTGCACAGGATTGTGCACGACGGTCCTCATTTCCAAGTCGATGGCGTACATTTATCCGAGCCATCACCTCAGCGAACACCTCTCCTGTTTCAGGCTGGTTCTTCGGAGCGCGGGCGCATCTTTGCGGCGCGACACGCTGAATGTGTTTTCATCAACGGTCCGAGCAAAGCCTCGGCCACCAAGACGGTTAGGGCATTACGACAAGCGGCGCTGGACGCAGGTCGCGACCCGGACGACCTCACGATCTTTCTGGCGTCGAACGTGATTATCGCACCGACGGCTGCAGAGGCGACAGAATTGCACGAAGAGTACTCTCGCTACATAGATGCGGTGGGACAATTGACGCTTGTATCGGGCTGGACAGGCATCGATCTTTCGGGGTTGGAGCCGGACGATGTGATTCCGTTTGCAAACTCGAACGCAATTCGGTCGACCGCCGAGAACCTCACAGTCAAAGCACCGAGACCGATACATGTTCGAGATCTGACTACGCTTTCATCAACTGGGGCCCGCGCACCGTTTCTTGTCGGCACGGCCTCCCAGGTGGCGGATGCATTGATCGAGTGGATCGACGAAACAGGTGTGGATGGGTTCAACATCCCTCGCCTGTCCGTTCCCTCAACCCTTCTCTCTGTCGTAGATCAGCTTGTGCCGGAGCTTCAAAACCGTGGACGTTTCAAGGCGGGCTACATTGAGGGAACGTTGCGCGAGAAGTTCAACGGCGGCCAAGGCGCCTATCTAAATGAAAGGCAAGCGGGACGCCGCTCTCATCTATGAAATTAGATATCAAATTCAAGGAAGTTATTACGACTCATGAAGGGATGTGGACCTCTGACCAGCATGTTTCACTCGACCAGGCTATTGGGAAAGCATACGGATTTGTGGTGGCAGATTGCCTGTAGCTAAACTCAATATCTTCGAGTGATAAACCGTGTAGTTGCCGCGGCGCTAATGGTTGGCTCGCATCTCAATTGCTGAGGCCACAAAGGGCGCTCCCTCGAAATGGATACTTAGGCAGCGTGTTAGTCATGACTGTCGAAGCGGCGAAAGCAATTGCCGGATGAATCACGGACATAAGTGGCCATAGAGAATGAGGTCTTGTCTCCATTTAGTTCGCAACCATGAAAGCGAATGCCTTACCCTCACGAAGAAGCCCGAAGCTTTGCAGGCAAGAACGCGGCTCATATCTACGCCGAGATCGAGTTTGCGGATATCTGCGTCCTCGGCAAAATCGAGCTTGTTGAGATCAACCCAGAAGACATTGGGGAGTTGGTCGACTCGCCGTAGAAAACCATGGATTTCTGGTCTGCGACCACGCGCCACCGTGTTATTGGAACGTAGTCACCTGAACCTCGACCTTCAGTTTCGGCGAAGCGAGTCGTGCTTCGACGCACGCACGCACCGGCTCCTTGCCCGCGACGACCCACGCGTCGTACACAGCATTCATCGCCGTGAAATCTGCCATGTCGGCCAACCAGATCATAACCTTGATTGCGTTTTGGCGGCCGCTTCCACACTGCGCCAAAAGGTCGTCGATCTGTCGCAGTACATCGGTCGTCTGAGCCGTGATATCCACTTCAGGGTCAAGTGGCGGCACGCCCTTAAGATACACCATTCCGTTATGGACGATTGCAGCGCTCATGCGCGCATTACCTGCTATTCTCATGATGGTCATGAATAGGATCTCCGTAAAATTGTCCGGTTTCGCGTCTCGCCTTGCACCATCAACAGGCTGGCTGGCAGCGCGCTTCAGAACGGTCTTGTCGTCGGTTCGTCGAGGAAACGTGCGGTGATGTTGCTGATAAGAAGTGTAACGGCTGCGTTGCAGTCCGCTGGAATGCCGTCACAGACCGCCACCGGTCCACCGCCTCCGCCGTCGACCAGCCCGAGACCTATGCCCACATAGTGCATCTCTTCCTCCACTTCGGCCGAGTGGCAAAGGCTTGCATCCGACCTGAGCATCGCAAGCGCGCCGAGCACGCCATAGGCGCCGAGATTGGATGTGGTGCCGAAAACCAGATGATCTGTCGCGACCACGCTTAGAATACCGCCGCCGCAGGCGGTGGCGCTTTCCTGATTGTGCTCCGGAAGCGCCTCCATCACCGCCTCCCGAACTTTGCCGAAACCGATCTCGTTTCAGCGCCGTATCTCAACCAGAACTTGTTAGTCGCAATTCCCATGCGCGAGGCGAACTTAAATGATGGCTATCTCGCAGTCGTGACCTGCGTCGGCAGAACAGCTTCGCCAGCGTCTGAGATCCTATGTTCAATGCTGTGCCAATCAATACGATCGATCTGGCTTCTGGAGAGAGATTCTCATCGGGTTTAACAGGCGTGGCTACATTGCTCTAGCCGTTCATCATGCGCCGCTTAACCAGTGCGTGATGCACGCTCAGTGGGCTAATACCTAAGGTCGCTATGCTGAACTCAACATTGGAACGAGTTGTGGGGCCGCGATAGAATTATCTGAAAAATTCAAGGCTAACTTTGTTGTGTTGCTGTTGAGCTATTTCGAACCTACCACCCACAACGAAGATACTTAGTATCGAATCGCCACAATCAGGCATAGATTTTCGCACCAAATGGTGCTAATGGCGCGATAAATCTGCGGAGCTAGATATGCGATCTACTATAAATATCGACGATAGCCTCATGGAACGGGCTAAGTCCCTCACAGGAACAAAGGAAACGGCGGCACTTGTACGCCAAGCATTAGAGACGCTTGTGCGTATTGAATCCGGCAAGCGGCTGATCGCTCTTGGTGGCTCCATGCCCGACGCTGAAGCCGCCCCTCGCCGTCGGAGCCAAGTGGCCAGGTGATCCTTGTCGATACCTCAATCTGGCTCGATCATTTTCGACATGGAGACGCAGAGCTGCGTAAAATCATCGAGGAGGATCGGCTTCTCTGCCATCCATTCGTTGTTGGCGAACTGGCTCTAGGTAGTTTGCGAGAACGGGATGCGGTCTTCTCGTTTCTCGCAGCTCAGCGAGAAACAGTCATCGCGACCCATGTAGAGGTGATAACTGTAATTGAACGCCAATCGATATTCAGCATGGGGATTGGTTACACTGACGCACACCTATTGACTTCTACATTACTGGACCAGCGGTCCAGCTTGTGGACGAGAGATAAACGCCTAGCTACCGCAGCACAAAAAGTCGGTGCAAAGGTTCATCTACCTGCCCAAAATGCTCATTAGCGACGCAACGACAAGTCTTTCCAGCTTCATTACGCCCTTGACGAGATACGAACCATCGACGCGCCCTTGACTTTGTGCTGCATCAGTTTCTTCGGTTCTGCACGAGCATCTAATCCATTGTTCTGTGGGCATCATCCGAGACGCCAATTGCGTTAGGAGCGCTCTACTCTTGGCGCTTGGCTCTCGCAATTTGGACTGCGAGCGGCTTCGTTAGATACGCGAACGCAGAACGTTTACCGGTTGAATGAACGCATCCCTGCCACAGCCGCCAACCCTTTTCTCATCGGCGCTCCGAGTGTCAACGCACCAGGAGATCAAGGCCGGGTACGCCGCCGGTGACCAGACCTAGCCGTTCGGCATAGGCTCTGCGGTCTTGACCGGATGTGAACCTACAACCCTGCTATTCCGACTCCATCCGACGGATTGCCCCAGTGACGCTCAAGCGAGCCGGTAGACGTGCTGTAACGGGGAAGTTGCCGCGCTATTTGTTTGGTGGTAATAATTACTACCAGACAAAGTGGAGCTATCTATGCCCAACGTTGAAAAAGTCAGCGTCTCGATGACCCCGCAACACGCAGAGCTGTTGCGCGATGCCGTTAATAGCGGCGCGTATGCCAGCGGGAGCGAAGTTGTTCGCGAAGCCATGCGTGACTGGTCGGCCAAGTGGATACAGAAGCGCGACGATATCGCTAAGCTACGTGCGATGTGGGAAGAAGGCAAAGCGAGCGGACCTGCCGTCGAAGTGGATTTTGATGCAGTGCTTGAGGAAGCTCGCCAGGAAGTAAAGTCTCCCGCTCCTCATGCCCGCTAAGCTTCTGTGGACGCCGAAGGCGCGTGCTGACATTAAGAAAATTTACGTTGAGATAAGTCGCGAACACCCTCTCAGCGCGGAGCGATACTTTGCCAATTTTCGTCGCAAGGCGGAAATGCTCATCGAGCATCCGCGTTAGGGCGAGCGTCACCCGGAGGTATTCCGTACCGCCCGGATGTTGGTCGAAGCGCCCTATGTCATACTTTACGAGACAAGGCCCGACTCCGACGACGGTCCTGCTCATGCAGTTGAGATCGTACGAGTAGTGGACGGTCGGCGCGACCTTTCCGCTCTGTTTGAGAGCCAAAGGGCTGGGATTAAGCTGTAAGCAAGGTCGCGCGCTCTTGATGTGATCTGAACCCACGTTAAGCTTGTTGTATCCTCAAAGGCTTGAAACCGCTTCCGATTTTTGATCCCACTTCTAAGTGCTCAAAGGGACGCCCTCCGGCGGGTCTAAACCGATCTCGGTGTTACCTTGTCTTCTGATTCGGTTCAGCGCATCTTGGCCTTGCGCAGACAGCATGCTGTTTGCAGCTTTCTGAAGAGCCTCTTGCCACGCTGGCCCACGTTGCCACGCTTCCGCGAACGCAACCGCGAAATCGGACGCCCTGCGGGTCTCATAAAGAGCTTCAAAAAGGATTTCGGCCTGGCGAATATCTTTGTCGCGTTTGATCGCACTCAGGCCGTCGGTCCTGCGTCTTGTGGCCACGATCATCTTGTGCACCGCATATCGGGCAGGGTCTGGAACAGTCACTGGGACGCCGCCCTTGTGAAGCAGGATCGTTCGTAAAGGATCTCTGATTAGGAAATCGAGAGACCGGAGTGGATCCGCACTTGCGCCACCAAGAGCGGGCATGCTTGCGGGCTGGTCGATGTAGTCATCAGATCCGCGGTTCGAAGTTAAAAATTCTACACGATGTCCAGTTGCATTCTGAAAGGCGGACGAGGCAATCGAACCTGATCGGTGAGGGACCGGCCGAAAACTTGAATCAACATTTTGCAGGAGATCAACGATGGGAGGAAGCGTGTCTTCAACCTCGCGAGAGATTGCGTAATCTTGGGCGATATCGGCATCGCCGGTCAGAATTGCAGCCGCCGGCAATCGGACACCAAGTAAGCCCGCATATGTTTGGAACGCGACCGTGCCGATGAGCACACCGCGGAGCCGAAAAAGGCCGCCGGATGCAAGCGCTTCCACGATGGCTCCTGACATCGTATCCGGTGCAATCATTCCGCCTTCACGAGTGAGACTGCTTACCATGCGCCGCCGTGCGAGAAGATCATCTTTCTGGCGTTGATGTGTCTCGACTCGGCGCGTGATCTCGCCATCTTCTGCAGGACCGACATAGCGCCGGGATTTTCCACCGGAACCATCCGGGATGTCGAAGTACCAGTAGCTTTTTTCCTTGACCACAACCCGCTGAAAGCGGCCTTCTGCCGGAAAATCGGCTGTCCAAGCAGCGTCCATTGACCGTTGTCCCAACTCCGCCAGCATTGTCTGATAGACAAGATCGATCTTTTTCATCGTGATCCCAACCAGAGTTATACCTTTTTCGCAAGACGGTATATCAAGATCAATCCCGCCGCGAAAGAGCTGAGACATCAGCGAACTCACAAGCGTTCCAAAATCACCATGCTAATTTGGGAGCTGATAGAAGCAGGAAACCTCGCCTCTTATTCCCGCTCGCCCTCGGCGTTGGCGCCGAGAGAAACGGAATAAGCATGACCAAAAATGATAGTTCATCACGTCATTTTCGGCGAAAGATATCCGATTTTTGCGACCTACGTATCGGTCCAATCGCATCCAGGCGGGGGCTGGAGAATATCCAGCCTTACCTAGGCAGTTTGATCATCCACCGGAAATCGCCGCCGCTCCTGAATGGCCATATAGACTGGACAACAATCGGTCGAAAACGAAGCGGAGATCTGCTGTTACGGCGTTCCGATTGTCGTAACCGATGGCTGTGCGATTGGATGCATCAGCGTAAGCATTCCGCGCTATCGGTTTGAGACCATGGCACCGGACATGATCGTTCCCCATATGAAAGAATGCGCCGGCCAGATTACAAAAAGGTACGGCCTGTAGGTTCTGTAACCAACATGCACCTTCACTGGTGCCTCCGCTGACGATGAACATTCAATAGAATGTTGCGATCCGGTTGCCGTCCATCTCGCGCACCTTAAACTTGGTTTCGTAGGTCTCGGTCAGGACCTCCTCACGAACGATCTCTTCCGGCCCTCCCTGCCTGAAAAGCCTGCCTTTTTTCATCACCACGATATGGTCGGAATAACAGGAGGCAAAGTTGATGTCGTGCAGCACCACGACCACCGTCTTGCCAAGATCCTTCGCCGCATCGCGCAACAGCTTCATCATCGCCACCGCATGGCGGATATCGAGATTGTTGAGCGGTTCGTCAAACAGCATGTAGTCGGTGTCCTGCGCCAGAACCATGGCGACGAAGGCCCGCTGCCGCTGGCCGCCGGAAAGCTCGTCGAGAAACCGGTGCTTCAGCTCTTCCAGCCCCAGATAGGCGAGCGCCCGCTCGATGTGGCCGCGGTCCTCCACCGTCAGCCGCCCCTTGCTGTAGGGATAACGGCCGAAGGAGACGAGGTCGAACACCGTCAGCCGCGCCGCCAGATGATTGTCCTGCCTCAGGATCGACAGCCGTTTCGCCAGCGTGTCGCCCGCCGTCAGCGCCACATCCAGCCCGTCGACCATCACCGTGCCACGGTCGATCGGCAACAGCCTTGCGATCATCGACATCAGCGTCGATTTTCCCGCCCCGTTCGGCCCGATGATCGAGGTGAGGCCGCCCTTCGGCAATGTCAGCGACACGTCATCGACGACGATAGTCTGGCCATAGGATTTGCTGACACCGGAAATACCGATCATCTGACACGACCTTTAAGAAGAAAGACAATAAAGAACAGTCCGCCGGCAAATTCGATGATGATCGAAAGCGCCGTGTCGAAGGCAAAGACCCGCTCGAGAATGGTCTGGCCGCCGACGAGGCAGATGATCGCCACCAGCACCGCCGCCGGCAGCATTAACCCGTGTTTCGTCGCCGGCATCAGGATATAGGCGAGGTTTGCCACCAATAGCCCGAAAAACGTCACCGGCCCGACAAGGGCTGTCGAAATCGACACCAGAACCGAGACGAGAACGAGAATCTTCATCGTCATCGCCTTGTGATCTACCCCAAGCGCGATCGCCGTATCGCGGCCGAGCATCATCACGTCGAACACCGAAAACATCCGCCAGATCGCGATCGTCACCAGCCCGATCAATAGAGCCGAGACCCCGACCAGTGTTGAATCCGTCACATTGAAACTGGCAAACAGCCGGTCCTGCAGCACGACGAAGTCGTCTGGACTGATGATCCGCTGCAGAAAACCCGACATACTGCGGAACAACCCGCCCAGCACGATGCCGATCAACACGATCAGATGCACATTGTGCCGGCCGGTGCCGAACAGCAGTCGGTAGAGCGCCAGCGAGAACCCCACCATGATCGCTACTTCGGCGATGAACATCAGCCGTGCATCGAGCCCGGTCAAAGTGGCGGCGCCGAACAGATAGACGATCGAGGTCTGCAGAAGCACGTAAAGCGCATCGAACCCCATCAATGCCGGAGTGAGGATGCGGTTGCCGGTAATCGTCTGGAACAACACCGTGGAGACAGCGATCGCATAGGCGACGATCAGCATCGCCGCCAGGCGCGTGCCGCGAAAGCTCAGCACAAAGGACCAGCTGCCCTTGGCTCCGAGCGTCATGAAGGCCACCATGCTCACCACCGCCAGTGCCACCAGGCATAACAGGATGAGCAGGGAGGCCCTGCGTGTTTCGTCAGGCGACACGGCTTTGCCTCCTCAAGAGCAGATAGAGGAAGAACAGGCTGCCGATGATGCCGAGCACGGTACCGACCGGGATCTCGAAGGGGGCGTTGATCGTGCGCCCGACGATGTCGCAGGCGAGGATCAGGCCGGCGCCGCATATACCGATCCACGGCAGGCTCTTTCGCAGATTGTCCCCCATCGCCATGCTGACGATATTCGGCACGATCAGGCCGAGGAACGGCACAACACCGGCCGTCACCACCACGCTTGCCGTCACCATCGAGACGATGACGAGGCCGATCGCCATGATCCGCCGATAGTTCAGGCCGAGATTGGTGGAAAACTCCTCGCCCATGCCGGCGACGGTGAAACGGTCAGCCGCGATATAGGCCCCAATCGTCAGCGCAAACGCCACCCAAAGCGTCTCGTAGCGGCCGCGCAGCACGGCGGAAAAATCGCCATTCGCCCAGGCGCCCATCGATTGCAGAAGGTCGAACCGATAGGCAAAAAATGTCGTAACGGCGCTGATCATGCCGCCCAGCATGATGCCCACCAGCGGAACCATCAGCACGGATCGCAACGGAATGGCGCGCAGTACAGCAAGGAAAAGGCCGGTGCCGGCAAGCGCGAAGACCGCCGCAACCAGCATCTTCGCCATGACCGGCATGTTGGGGGCAAGCAGCAGCACGACAAGCATGCCAAGGCCGGCGGATTCCACCGTTCCCGTCGTCGACGGTTCGACGAAGCGGTTGCGGGCCAACATCTGCAGGATCATCCCGGCAATCGCCATGCCCGATCCGGCCAGAAGAAGTGCAATCGTGCGCGGCACGCGGCTGGCGAGAAGGATCATCACCTGCCGCTGATCCGCAGTGCCGTCAAGGACAGACCATAGCGAAACGTCGCTCACCCCGACGAACAGGCTGACGACGGCCAGACAGAAGATCAGCAGCGATGCAACGAAGAGAGATTTCACGACGACTTATTGCTCTGTCAACGACGAGAACCGCGCTTGCGCGCGGTCCCCTATACGGACGGGATGGTGAACCTGCCGATCACTTCTTGTCGACGGCGGCGCGCAGCTGGTCGACGGTCTTCTGCATCGCGGTGATGCCGCCACCGACGAGATACCAGGAGGTCGCATCGAGATAGACGACATTGCCATTCTTCCAGGCCGTCGTCTGGCCCACGACCTCGTTGTCGAGCATCGATTTCGCTGCACCGTCGCGGCCGATCGCGGCATCGCGGTCAATGACGAAAAGCCAGTCGGGGTTCTTTTCCAGGATGTATTCATAAGAAGCCGGATTGCCGTGCGTCCCCTTGGTCCCTGTCGTCTCCGCCGGCTGGAAGCCGTAGTCGGAAAACAGCATGCCAAAACGCGACCCAGGGCCGTAGCTGCTCATCTTGCCGCCGGTGGTCAGGACCAGTAGGGATTTGCCTGTATTGGCCGACTTCTGCTTCAGCTCGGCGCTTGATGACGACAGTTTTGCCAGAAGCGCTTCTGCCTGTCCCTGCTTTCCGAACAGCGTGCCGAGCTTGCGCACATTCTCCTCGGCTTCGCTGAGAAAATTCTCAGGCGAAATCGTCATGTCAATGGTCGGAGCGATCTTTGCGAGTTCCGCATATTTGGCGCGAGAGCGGCCGGCGACCACGATCAGGTCCGGTTCCGCGGCCGCAACGGCTTCGTAATCCGGCTCGAACAATGTGCCGATCTTGGCCACGCCGTCGCCTGCATACTTCGACAGATAATCCGGCTTGTTGCCGCCGGGCACGCCAGCCACCTCAATGCCTAGCGCCGTCAGCGTGTCGAGTGTGGCGATATCATAGGTCAGTACCTTGACCGGCGCTTTAATGAACGTGGTCTCGCCGCTCGCATGTTTGATGGTGATGTCGGCCGCATCGACCGGACCTGCGAGGAAAGCCAGCGAGGCGATACCGGCGACGAATGTCGCGATACCCGCACGGCGCGAGAAGACAGCCATGATCTATCCTTATGCCGCATCGCGAGAAATCACATTTGTCGTGATGCGCGTATTTAAGTTGAGCGATAAGGTATAGTTATGTAGACCCGATCAGGCGGTCAACGAAGTTTTTCTAGAAGTGTTCTAATTTGCTGTCGCCGCAAATTGGTTTTCCGGGCGAAGGGTTAGGGATGGGGTCGAAGGGTAAGGGTTCTGCAGTGCCGAAGATGATCGGCGCAGGTTCCAGCATGTCTCAGATCAAGCTGCTGATTGCACTGGATGCGCTTCTGCGGGAAGGAAGCGTCAGCGCTGCAGCCGCAAGTCTCGGGCTGCAGGTCTCCGCAGTCAGCCGGATACTCGGAGAGCTTCGCGAACATTATGACGATCCGATCCTCGTGCGAACCGGCCGCGGCATGCGGCCAACGCCTTTTGCGGAAGCACTTCGTCTCAGGGTGCGGGCCTTTAGTGTTGAGACGGACGCTTTGCTTTCTCCGGCGGGAAAAAGCCCTGCGGCCAGCAGCATGCCCGCGGCCGAGGGTGCTTGGCATGGCAAGGGCCTGATCGCACCTCTTCCCTTGGGTGTCACCCCGGTGGATCATCTGGATGCATCCCCCACGCAGGAACACCATGCGAGGAGGCTGGCGGAAATCGGCGGCAATGCCGATCCGCACCGGCGCCTTGCACGCTATATCGCAACGACGGCGCCCGGTCCGGGAAGAAGCCGGCCCCTGACCGTCGATGAGGCGCGCGATGCCGTGTCGATCATCCTTGAGGGACAGGGCGATCCGATCCAGGTCGGCGCGCTTCTGATGACAATCCATTACCGCGGCCCGACGGCGGGCGAGCTTGCCGGTTTCGCCGATGGGATCCGTAATTCCATCAAGGGCGTTTCCAGCAGCGCGATCAGGCCTGATCTCGACTGGCCGGCCTATGTTTCGCCGCGCCTGCAGACCGCTCCATGGTTCATCCATTCCGCTCGACTGGTTGCCATGGCCGGCTACAAGGTGCTGATGCACGGCCATTTCGGCGGCGGGCCGGACAGCGGCAAGCTGGAAACGGCTGCCGGTGATGCCGATATCCCGGTATGCCAGTCGGTCGCTGAGGTCGAGGCGGCGTTTCAGGATGGCAACCTCGCCTATATGCCGATCGGCGCAATCGCTCCGCAGGTACAAAGCCTGCTTGCACTTTACCCCCTGTTTCAGATGCGCAATCCGCTCAATGCGGCCGTAAACCTGATCAATCCGCTTTTGGCCTCCGCTTCGGTCGTCGGTGCGTCGCAGGCCTCGCGCCGGGATCTCTACCGCGATGCAGCCCGTGAACTCGAACTCGAAAATATCGCGGTGATCGGCTCGACGCGCGACATTGCCGAACTCACACCGGACAGGGCGGTCAAGATCTTTCGTCTGGCCGGTGGCCAGTCCGTCGATACTGTCGTCCCGGCCGTCCGGACCGGCCGCGCGGGTACAACCGGCATGCTGAGCCAGCGGGAATACTGGCGTGCTGTGTGGTCGGGTGCTGCGCGCGATGCGAAAGCGGAGGCAGTCATTCTGCACACGGCAGCGACAGCCCTCCTCTCTCTCTCCGGCAAAATGGAAGCAAAATTCGAGGATTGCCTGGAAAGGGCCTCTGATCTCTGGTCAAGACGCAATCCCAGGCGAACAGGCAAGATCGACTACCGGAGCACAGGAGCGGGCAGGATCGCACCCGTCATGGCTCTGGTCTCGGCGCTTGCCCTTGCCGCCTTGCCCGACATGGCATCAGCGCAACAGAAAGGCGACAGGCCGAACGGCCTCGGTGCCTTTGAGGGAAGCAACCAGGTCAGTGAGACGCATGGCCGCTGGCAACTGACCTGCGGCGTCAGCAACATGCAAAAGCTTTGCGTTATCGGGCAACCGCTGACCCTTGAAGGGACGGTCCAGGAAGCATCAATCGAATTGACGCCGGTCGATGTGACACGTGCGCAGGCGGTTATCACCCTGCCTTTCGCCATCGATATTTCACGCGGCGTAAAGCTTGCGGTCGATCGGGGAGTGCCGGCAGCCTCGCTGTCGATCCAGGGATGCAGCGAATACGGTTGCCATGCCGCCGCAATCGTCGAGCCGGGGCTTCTGCAGGCGATGCGCTCCGGAAGCGAACTTCGCCTCGTTGCGACCGGCCTGGAAGACGGCAGGGAAATCGCATTCCGGGCCAATCTTGAGGGACTGGAAACTGCGGCGAATCGTGCCGTTGCCCTGTCGAAATAGGATGTTTCCGACCTTGCGGCCTGGCTTGCTATAACGGCAGTCCTGAGCCGACTTCCGCGACGGCAAGCGCCGGTACTTTCGTTCCTCTCCGGGCCTGTTCGGTGAGAAGGCCATTCAGCCGCTCGGAAGGTCCGGTATCGGGCTTTTCCCGTGACATGGGGTGAACGATACCCGCCCCCATCAATGTATGGAGTATCTGGTTCAGAAGCCCGGTAGGCACGGGGCTTTGTGCCGCGCGCTGCAATTGCGCGAACGATGCCGGACCTTTAGAAAGTCTCGAAATCAGGGGAGCGACATAGGAGGCCGGCAGTTCGATCTGGCCGATCCGTGTATCGATCGCCAGCGCGGCCGAAACCGGCACGCCGGGCAGAAGCGCAAAAACCATGTCGTTCAGCACGGCCGTGTGAGATGCCGGGTCAAGCGACCTGGGGTCTTTCATATAGAGGTCGCGGCGCAGTGACTGGTTGCGGGCGAAATCCTTGAGGGTTTCCCGCAGGGTGCGGCCTCTTGTCTCCTGCAATATCGGCATGACGCTGCCGGAAACGGACAATGTATCGATATTCTCGATCGGCGTTGCGCTGCCGACAAGACTCAGCCCCATGCCTGCCGCCTTCTCCATCACTTCGGCAACATGCAGCGGCGCAAAATGATCGTTGAGATATTCATGCGCAATATAGGCCGGATCTTCCTTGCCGAGATGGTCGAGCGTCGAAGCTGCCGCGGGATGGGCGACAAAGAAGCCGGCGTCCTTTTCCTTCAGCCTTGCCAGAAGGTCGAGACCGGCCCTGATGCCCCGTTCCACATTCCCGTCTTCCGCAGCGACCATCTGGCGAAAGACGCTCTGGAAGATCGCGAAGGGCGCAGCACCCGGCTGGGTCATGTAATGGAGATAGAAGACACCTCCCGGCGCAAGCGATTGTGCCGCAAAGCGCATGATCGCGTCGCGGGTCTGCGGCGCGACCCAGGAAAAGATACCGTGGGCGACGATAAATTCGTAAGAGGCGTATTGCCTGCGGCCATCGCTGATATCAAGCAGGTGAAAGTCTATATTGCCGAGCCCTGCCTCAGACGCGCGTCGTCTTGCGGCCGCGACATGATCGGGATTGATGTCGATGCCGGTGAACTGCGTGCCGGGATTGGCAGCGGCAAGCAGGCAGGCACCGAAACCATCACCGCAGCCGATTTCGCACCAGCGGGAAGCACGAATTGGCGGAGACGGGAAACCCAGTGCCGTCAATGTTGCCGCAAGCCAGGCGGGGGAATGCTCCCTGTGAAAACGCGACGCGTATGCGATGTCGGTGATGTAGGCCGTATCGCTCAACCGTCATTCCTCGGTTCTGAGTTCATAGGGACAGGAAACCGCCCACAAAGGGCGGTTTCAGCCTAGCTTCGTTTATGGCGGCCTAGAATTTCGCAGTCAACGAGACATAGAAAGTGCGCCCCGGCTCGTTATAGGTATTGGCGCCGGCAGCGTTGCCACTTCCCTCGCGAAAGACCCGCTTGTCGAAGATGTTGTTGACACCCGCGCCCAGGCGGAAATGCTCGTTGATGTCGTAGTTCACCGCCAGATTAACCAGCGTGTAGGGATCACGCGGTTCCGTATTCGTCACGGTGCCGCCCGTCGTTGCCGTCAGTGTCGGCGATTCCGTCTTGCCATAGCGGGTTGCCGAAACCGTCAGCGACAGATCCTCGCGTGCCTGCCATTCCAGCCATGTATTGATCGTGTAATCCGGCACCAGCGACAACGGCTGGCCGTTCCGCTTGTCCTTTGACTCAATCATGTAGGTGGCGTTGGTCGACCAAGTCAGCACGTCGTTGATCGGAACGGCAAGGTTGGCTTCAAGCCCAGAGACGACGGCCTTGGGAACGTTGTACCACTGGAAATACTGGGCGGTTCCGCCTGCCGATGCGTCCGACGTTCCTTCCGGAACTATGCCCGAAGCAATGCGGTTCTTGTAATCGTTGTGGAAATAGGTGACGCCCGCATTCCAGCCGGCATCGTCGGTATAGTTGATGCCGATTTCCTTGTTGATCGACGTTTCCGGCTCCAGATCCGGGTTGCCGATCACATAGCATCCGGCGCCAAGGTTCGGATAATCGACCGGGCAACCGTTGCCCATCGAGAAATAGACATAGTTGGGATTGAGCTGGTAGAGGTTCGGGGCCTTGAAGGCCCTGGCGATACCGGCCTTCAGGGAGACATTTTCCGTCAGATCGTAGGAGGCATTGAGGCTTGGACTCCAATTGGCGCCGAATTCGCTGTGCTGATCGAAACGAACGCCTGGCGTGATGGTCAACCGATCCGTCACCTCGATATTGTCCTCGACATAGAGGCCTACCAGCCATGAGTTGCTCTTGGGATCACGATCGTTACCCGGCGTACCAGGTATTGTCACGCCATCGGCCACGGTCTGACGCGTTGAACTTGGATCGTCCATCCACTCACCGCGGAATTCCGCGCCGAGTGTGAGGACCTGCGGCGCGCCAATTTCCAGCGGAATGTCCCATTCGGACTTCGCCGTCAGGTTATCGAGACGGCTCGTGCCGAACTCGGACGTATTGATCGCTCCCTCGGAGCTGCCCGCGAGACCTTCAAGCAGTCGCTTGTTGAGTGTCCGTTCCCATTGAATGTAGCTGTTGGAGTCGCCGAAATCATAGGTTCCCCTGTGTGTAATCGACAGCGTACCCCGCTTCATCACATTGGTTTCCTTGCCGATCATCGAATCCAGCACCGCGTTGGTTCCGGAAAGCTGGCGGTCACCGGCGAATATATTGCCCTGGCGGCTGAAGGCGGCTTCGAGATCGAAAGCGTGGTCGCCGGTCGGCTCGAAGGTGAGCAGACCACGGATGTCCTTGTTGACGACACCCTCGCGACCGGCTGCCGCTGCGGATGTCGGATCGACATTCGCATCCGCGTTGATATCCGCATCATCGGCATCCGTCTTGGCGTAGCCGCCGGTCAGGCGGAACGACATCGTATCCGTAACCGGACCGCCGACGATAAAGCTGCCGCGACGGGTACCGCCTTCCTCAGAATGCTGCGGAACGCTGAAATAGGTGGTCACCGAGCCGGAAAGCTTTTCCGGATGCTTGGTGATGATGTTGACCACGCCGCCAGCAGCCCCCGAACCGTAACGGGCGGCAGCCGGGCCGCGGATCACTTCGATGCGCTCGATCGCTTCGGCCGGCACCCAGTTCGTGTCGCCGCGCGAATCGCGTTCGCCGGCGCGGCCCATGCGCACCGAGTTGCGCGAAAGAACCGGCTTGCCGTCGATTAGTATCAGGGTGTTTTCCGGTCCCATGCCGCGCAGTTCGATCTGCCGCTGGTTGCCGCGCTGGCCCGAAGCCGTGGTTCCGGTCAGGTTGGCGCCCGGCATTTTGCGGATGATTTCGGAAATGTCGTTAGCGGGAGGCGTCCTTGCGATGTCGTCGGACGTGATGGTGGAAACGCCCGGCGCCTGCTTCAACTGCTCGTCCGCAGTCAGCACGATCGGCTTCAGCACCGTTTCGTCGGTTGCCGTCTCGTCGGCTTCCTGACCAAAGGCCGGCGTCGCCCCGATCAGAAAGATCACGCCCAGAGCCGTCGCCGAAAGATACTGGCGCTTCTGATGCTCTCGGACGTTCACGCGATTATTCGACATAATGTTTTGCCCCCGCAAATACCTGACTAAATCAGTCACCTATCTCCGGCAGGGCATGTGAAGTTTCAATGACAATGTTTTAGAACTATTCTGAATTCACAATCGCGCAAAAAGGATCGTCTGGATCTCGCTCTTTGGGGTTCCGAAGGGGCTTGCCGGGCGGAAATCATGCTTCGATGATGTGAAGGAGATACGAAACAGGGACCTGTAGCCCCGGCCTAGATTCCCTAACCTTTCTTACCAGCTTCAACCACCTGGGAAGGCAAGTGACGTCCCGATCGTATTCGTTTACGATCGTTTCTCTTGCTCGCGCTCGTATCTTTTCGAAGTCTCCAGGCTCTGCGATAGCCCTGATCGCAGACGCTGCGAGTTGCTCTGGATGAAAGAAGTCAACCAGAAGCCCATTATCGCCATCCCGGATGATCTCGCGCACAGGCGCCGTGTCAGACGCAATCACGAGTGCGCGATCGGGCATGTTTTCGAGGAGAGACCAAGACAGAACAAATGGGTAGGTGAGATTGTTGACTGCCACTGAAAACTGACCCGGTGTTTCCAGCGAGATTTGACCGCGTGTTAGGCATGTTTCTGGTCTGCGGTTGGTCAAGTTCCTCGTTTTCACCTTTGTCGTTTTTGGCTCATGCGCCGAGGTGTTCTTAAAGCGGAAGCTGTCGCTTCCAGTTTCAAGGATGTGGCAATGCTGGGTAAGCCGATCGAGCCAATGTGGAGACTGGTTCGATGTGCCGAGGCGCTGATGGGCATCGCTTTCCAATGATCTGTTTTCACACTCAATGGTGTTGGAACTTGAGCCGGCTTCGCCCAACGAAGCGAAATGTTTCAATCGTCCATTTTTTTTGATCAGCCATCTACTTCAAAAAGTACGAATATGCAGCTCACTGAATGACCGACAGCGGCGCGTTGTAGGTCATAGTCCCACTGGCATGGTTATTGCTGTGTAAGCGTTAGCTTAGATGAACAGAAAGATTGTGTCTTGAAACGGAACACCTCGCATGATTTTCGTCCCCTAAGACTCAGTTTGATGAGGGGATCTGGAGGCATCATCATCGGTTCCGTCGAAGAAGCGGCCGAGGAGCTCCTTACGCGGTGGCCGTGCGACGAGGCAGACAAGTACTACGAGGCGGTAAAGGCGTGTCTCGATTGCCTGCAAGGGCAAATAGGGGCTGATGCGGCGAGACAGGCTTTCGTTCGGGCCGCCGTAGAGGCGGGAATTCCGGTCGAGCTGCAAATCGTTCGGTCTACCGGTGGCTTTGAAATTGAGCAGAACCGGCAATCCACCATACAGTGATGTTGATGTCACTGAAAATTCCGGCTCTTCACCTTCAGCGTGTCGATATGCAGGTCTCTGACAAACATATCCCTCGGCTGTACAACTGGTTTCGGCTTGTCGCGTGGATCCGGGCCACCGCCATGGGCAAATTCGTCGCCGCGCCCTGCCGGCAGTTTGAACTCTGTGTCACGATCGGCCAAGGCAGATAGATCACCTGACAGGTCGAACAACTGCTGTGCCACCAGATGTACGACCTCCCCCTCCCGCTGGATCTTTCCATTGATCGCCATCATCGATGAACCGAGCACGACCCGCCGGCGCTTTTCAAACAAGGACGGCCAGACGACAATGTTTGCCGGACCTGTCTCGTCCTCGATGGTGATGAACATCACGCCTTTCGCCGAACCCGGTTTCTGGCGCACGAGAACCAGTCCGGCGGTATAGACCGATCTGCCATCACGCGCGCTCATCGCTTCCGCGCAGGTGACGATGTTGCGTGCGGAGAGATCCTTGCGCAGGAAGGCGATCGGATGCTGGCGCAAGGTCAGCCCGATATGACTATAGTCCTGAATGACGTTATGGCCGTCGGTCATCTGCCTAAGTTCGACATCTGGCTCTAACTGCTCCGGCATTGCCTGCAGCGCACGCTCGTCGGCTGCGGCAAACAATGGCAAAGGTTCATCGCGCAATGCCTTGATGGCCCAGAAGGCATCACGCCGTTCAAGCCTTAGAGACGGGCGAAACGCGTCGGCTTTCGCGAGCTGGACGAGCGCATCTGATGGCACTCCGGATCTTCGCCACACGTCGTCAACGGAAGCAAACTCACCATTACCTCTGGCGGCAACGATCCGGGCCGCATAGGCGACCGCCAAACCCTTCACCCGCCGAAACCCGAGCCGGACGGCATGCCGGTCAGAATTGCCGATACGCTCCAACGTGCAATCCCATCTCGAGTTGTTGATGCAGACCGGCCGCACCTCAACACCGTGTGCTCTCGCATCTCCGACGATCTGCGCTGGTGCATAAAATCCCATCGGCTGCGAGTTGATGAGCGCCGCACAGAAGGCTTCCGGGTAATGGCGCTTGATGTAGTTAGAAGCATAGGCAATCAGCGCGAATGACGCGGCATGGCTTTCCGGGAAACCGTAGGATCCAAACCCTTCCAATTGCGAGAACGTCTTTTCGGCAAATTCCGGCGTGTAGCCGTTTTTGACCATGCCGGAAACGAGCTTGTCCTTGAAGCGGGAAACGCCGCCGGTGAACTTGAAGGTTGCCATCGATTTGCGCAGCTGATCCGCCTCGCCACCGGTAAACCCGGCACAGACCATCGCCACCCGCATGGCGCTTTCCTGAAACAGCGGCACCCCGAGCGTCTTGCCGAGCACAGCCTCGAGCTCCGGTGTCGGATATTCGACTGGCTCCTTGCCTTCCCGGCGGCGCAGATAAGGATGAACCATGTCACCCTGGATCGGACCGGGCCTAACGATCGCCACCTGCACCACAAGATCATAAAACGTGCGCGGTTTCAGGCGCGGCAGCATCGCCATTTGTGCCCGGCTTTCGATCTGGAAGGTGCCCAGTGTGTCGGCCCTGCGGATCATGGCATAGGTGGCTGGATCCTCCTGCGGGATCGTGGCGAGGTCGATCGGCTCGTCCTTATGCCCCCGAATAAGCTCGAAGGCTTTTGCCATGCAGGTCAGCATGCCGAGCGCCAGAACATCAACTTTCATGAATTTCAGCGCTTCGACATCGTCCTTGTCCCATTCGATGATCTGGCGATCCTTCATTCTCGCCGGCTCGATCGGCACCAGGTCGTCTAGCCGGTCATGGGTGAGCACGAAACCGCCGGGATGCTGACCGAGATGGCGCGGCGCCCCCATCAGTTGCTGCGCCAGTTTCAAGGTCAGCGCCAGGCGGCGATCTTCGGGATTGAGATTGAGCTCACGGATATTGCGGTCGGGCACCTCTTCGGACCAGGACCACATGCCTGATGACAAGGCCTTGATCACATCTTCCGGCAGTCCAAGCGCCTTGCCGACATCACGGATAGCGCCCTTGGCTCGGTACCGGGTGACCGTGGCGCAAAGAGCCGCCTTTTCCCGGCCGTATGTCCTGTAAATCCATTGGATAACCTCTTCACGCCGCTCGTGCTCGAAGTCGACATCGATATCCGGCGGCTCATCGCGCTCCTGGGAGACGAAGCGTTCGAACAGGAGATCGTTCGTCGACGGATCGATCGAGGTAATACCCAGAATGTAACAGACGGCGCTGTTGGCGGCCGAGCCCCGGCCCTGACAGAGAATGCCCTGACTGCGGGCATAACGGACGATCGAAAACACCGTCAGAAAATAGGGCGCGTATTTCATCGTGCGGATGAGGTCGAGCTCGTGGCGTACAGTGCGGATCACCTCCGGCGGCAAGCCCTCCGGATAGCGATCCGGCACGCATTGCCAGACATAGTGCTCAAGCGAGGCTTGAGCGTCCATGCCCTGAACGATCGCCTCCTCCGGATACTGGTAGCTCAGTTCATCGAGCGAGAACCTACACCGGTTGACGATCTCCATCGTGCGCGCGAGCGCTTCGGGATAGTGAGGAAAGAGCCGCTGCATCTCTTCAGGCGGTTTGAGGTAACGGTCGGCATGGCGCTCGCGCTCAAACCCGACATCGTCGATTGTCGTGTTGGTGCGAATGCAGGTGACGATATCCTGCAGCTGCCGTCGGCCCGGCTCATGAAAAAGTACGTCATTGGTGACGACGGTTTTGACCTTGAAACGCGCCGCCATGTTGGAGATCTCATAGAGCCGCATCTGGTCGTTCGGACGGCGACGCAGGCACAGCGATACATAGGCGCGAGCGCCAAATAGCTCGGATACCTTGCGAAGCTGGAGGGCGCAGATGTCATCAGCGAGATCCGGCACCAGAATGCCGATCATCCCATTCGAATAAGCAATCACGTCGTCCCAGTGGAGGATGCAGTTGTTCTTGCCACCTCGGCTTTTGCCCAGCGTGATGAGACGGGTCAGCCGGGAATAGGCGGCGCGGTCGGTCGGATAAACCAGGATCGACATTCCATCCTGCAGATCGAGCCGGCAGCCAACGACGAGACGCAGGCCGGTTCCGCGCGAAGCTTCCAGCGCCCTGACGATCCCCGCCAGGCTGTTTCGATCGACGATACCGATGGCATCGATGCCAAGCTCCGTTGCTCTTATGAACAATTCTTCGGCCGAGGATGCCCCGCGCAGGAAGGAAAAATGCGTGGTGACCTGCAGTTCGGCGTAACTCATGCGAAGATCCCGTGACAGTACCAGCGGTGATCCCCGGTCTCGGGATCGACTCCGTCGCCGGCACGAAAAACCCACAACCGCTCGCCGCTTTCATCCTCGATCACAAAATAATCCCTGACCGCCTCCATCTCAGCATCGCGCTTCCACCATTCGCCGAAAATGCGTTCCGGCCCGTCGGCACATTTGACCTTGCGGCGCTTGCCGCGCCAGGTGATCGAAGCAGGTGGATGGTCGGGCATGAGTGCGATGGCAGCAATCAGCTCCGGACGCGGCAACAACCGGACAGGCCGGCGCCAGTGCCCGATCCATGCCACTGCGAGCGGATCGGAGGCCGCGGCAATACGCTCAACCGAGCGTTCGGGCACATCCGATGCCACCGGGCCCATGCGATAGACCCGCTGGCCACGATTGCCATAGATGTCGATCAAGGGGGTGACATCGGTTATCTCGTCCTCGACAAGCGACGAGACCTTTTGCACGTCTTGCAGCGGCTCGGCCATGACGGCGACGAGCGTCAGCTTCTCGATCCCAAAGCCAGGCTCGATCTTTTCGGTGCGATCCCGAAACAGTTTTGTCAGCCAGGCGACATCGCGGGCCGGTTTTGCCGTGCCAGCGCGAATGGCTTGCCTCGTGCCATCGACCTTCTCGACGATGAGATCGACGCGACGCACGCCGAGGCCGCGTTTCTGCAGCTCTTGGATCAACTGCACGATAAGCCGGCCGACATATTTGTTGATCGTTTCAGCCGCGCCGATCGGTTCGGCAAAAGCGCGACTGACCTCAATCAATTCAGGCGTTCGGATTGGGTCGATCGGTTCATCAATGCGGCCGAACATCTGGTCAAGACGGCGACCGATCTCCGGCCCGAAGCGCAATGTCAGAGGCGCGCGCGGCGTATTGGCGAGCTCACCGATGGACTGGAAGCCGAGCGTGCGCAGATCGCCGACGACTTTGTCTGGTAGCCGCAGGAGCGAGATCGGCAGCCGTTCGACCGCCGAAGCGATTTTGCCGGACGGCACGATGACGGTCTCGCGGCGGATCGCCCTCGCACAGGCATGGGCCGCACCCCAGCTATCGGCAATAGCAACACGCGCTGTCAATTTCCTGGCCAGGAACTGATTGGCAATCTTCGTGACCATCGGCAACTCGCCACCCTGGAGATGATCTGCACCTTCGGTATCGAGAACGATGCCATCCAGGCCATCGACTGCGACGATCGGGGAATATTGCGTCAGTGCCCACAGCGTGATCCGCTGAAGTGCTGCCGCATCGAGATCAGGTTCGGCATCGACCATCATCAGCCCGCGAAACAGTGCCTGGGCCTTGGCGGCCGGCATGCCGACATGCAGGCCGGCTTTGCGGGCGGCCGCATCCACGGCCGATACCCAACGTTTCGGGCCGCTTTTGCCGATCACGGCAATTGCCTGCTCAGCCGGAATGGACGGATCGTCGCGCCGTATCCGATCGGTCGGCAGATCCGGTAGATAGATCGATACGACCCTGCTCATCACACGCCCTCACGAGAAACTCAGCACATTCACCCGCTTTCACGCGCATCAATTCGACAAACCACCGCGCCCGGCCGACGCCTGGCACCGGCAATTCTTCCGAAGGCATCACGCTCACCCGCCACCGTGTCGTTGAGGCAGTGGGCTGGCCAAAATCGTTGGCTTCCGCCTGGCGTCGCCAGCGCCGGACGGCGAGCGCCATTGTGCCGGTGCGCTCTGCGGCAAGCTGCAGGCGGCGGGAGCCAACCATCGGCAATCGCACAAGTTCGCCGACGACCGCACCAAGTCCGCCGAACGAGAGCCCCTCCTCCATATTGGCAAGCACGTCCTCGTCCTTGTCGGACTCGACAAAGATCACCCGGTCGGGATGAAGTCCGACCTGTGCCAGTGCCGGAAAGAAAAGATCCGGTCGCGTCAGACACCAGACGATCGGTCCCTTGGTGCGCGCTGCAATGCCGGCGGCAAACAAAGCTGCCGCTGCCCCATCGATCGTACCCGATCCGCCACCTGCAAACTCGTGAAGGGCACCGTAGGCCAACCCTCCACCGGGCAGAACCGCGTCGATCTCGGGTATAACAAACGGGAGGCAACCTGCCTTCCGGCTTGACGCACCCTCCAATGTAGAGATCCGCTCGCGTAGATCCGAAATCACCCTGTCGCGGGCAGCAGTCATCGTTCACGGCTCCCTTCAAGGTCGTGTTGGTATGCCGACGTCATGTCGTGCAAAAGCATGCGTTCACTATCTGTTCCGACAACAACAAAGAGTCAAGCAGCGTATAATTCAGGAAAATAATCCTGATATTAGGAATCTTGAAAATTCCCATAGGATTCAGCGGGCTAGAGCCGGCGAAAAAAAGTAGCGGCCATTCGCGTTGTCACGGCCTGCTTGCGTGGATAAGTTGACGAGCCAAGGGCGTCCCGGACCTAAGATTGTCTTGGCGTGAGCTCGTGGCCAGACCGAGTTGGGTCAGATATCGATAGGCTGCAGTATCTGCTTCAGGTTCATTGGCGTACGCACCCCGAAGAGCCACCAGTTCACCAGTTCGTGCGCGATAGCCTCGGCTTTTGGATCCTTGATATCGAGCTGCTTTTCCAGGCACAGTTCATCAAGAACGCCCCGTAACAGCGATAGATCATCGGAACCCAGCACATCAAACGACGAGAAGACCATATTTTTACCCTGCCCAACGACATTTGTACCGGAGCTGACGTGCATGCATAGATGCTAAATTTAGCATTCGAGTGTTTGTGTTCGCCGCATTGAACTGATCGCCGGCACGTGCTGTAGTCGTGAGTGGAGACACGACTGGGCCGCGCAACGCAGGAAGAACTGCGGATAGCGTATCAGGGATACATATTCCAGGTTCCTGCCAATCTCAGATGGATGCGTTGCGTGTCACAAACGACGGACTTTGTTGCTGAATTGATCTACGCCGCAAATACGATCGACGATGTCACGTCATTCGAGCGCAGGCGCCTGCTGGAGCGAGGCATGGCGATTGTCGCGGCGCAAAGGGAGCTCCTGGAAGTTCGTGGCAACATTGTTTCGATCCAGCCGGACTTCATGCAGGACATGGCCAAACTGGCAGAGATAGCCGGCGGGAAAAACGGTATCGACGTCCTGATCGGAGCCGGCATGTTGATGTTGGCAGACGAAATCCGACGGCTGCGCGTTCTATGCAAGGCCGCCGAGGCGTAGGCAGGCCCTATTGAAACACCGCCAACATGCTGGTTCACTGTCGGTGTGGAGGAGCCGGCATGTGCAACCTGTATCGCATGGAAGACAAGGACTGGGTGTCGCAATGGGCCAAGGACGCCGAGCGCCTGATCAACCCGATGCCAGCCTACCAGATGAACCCGGACCAGATGGGCCCGATCCTGCGGAATACCGCCAATGGCAAGAAGCAGCTTGTCCATGCCCGATGGGGACTGCCCTCTCCACGTTTCGCTCTTGAAAAAGCTGCAAAGGCCAAGGCTGATAAACTCATTGCCAAGGGCAAGCCTGCGGATCTGGAAGAACTCATCCGCATGGAAGCCGACCGAGGCAGCACTAATGTCCGCAAGCTGACGTTTCCGCATTGGAGGCGATGGTTCGGGGTCGAGCATCGTTGCATCGTTCCGGTGACCAGTTTTGCCGAACCAGACCCTAAAAGCCAGACGCCGGGCGGCAAGGTTCCCAATGCCTGGTTCGCACGCGACGAGCAGAAATCGCTGATGTTCTTCGCCGGCATCCATGTTCCGCAATGGCAAAGCGTGAGGAAGGTGAAAGACGGACTAACGACAGACGATCTCTACGGTTTCCTGACGACGGGTCCGAACGCACTGGTAAGCCCGATCCACGAGCTAGCGATGCCGGTGCTCCTTGTGACCTTCGAAGAGACCGATGTCTGGATGCGCGCTCCCTGGGATGAGGCGCAGACGCTTGCCCGGCCCTTGCCGGAGGGTGCCCTTATCATATCGTCGCGCGAGCCGTATGGTTCATCGATCCTGACAAAAGACGACGAACCGCTAGAACAGCCAATGTTGCTATGACGGAAAGGATCCGGGATGGGAACAGCTTGTCGGTGGTTCAAATCCGCTTCCGCGTTCAATTGAATGCCCACGGCGCGGTCATTCTCGCGCACAACTACCCAGACGCCGGTGGTACCTCATGGTGTCGCCGATATCGTCGGAGACAGCCTGACACCTGCCCGCAAGGCGATCGATGTCGAGGCCGACGTCGTTGTGATGGCCGGTGTGCGCTTAATGGCCGAGACCGACGGTCACATGACCAGGCCCTGAGGCTTTAGTTCTTTGCCCACCTACATCGCATATCACTGGAGCGGAAGGCGCTCTCCCGCTTGCACGGCGCCCTTCAGTCGATTGTCCAACGGAGCTAAGGGACAGACATAGCGGGAAGAATAGGCGCATGACGGAAAGTAGGCGAAATTGAAATCCAGCATGAGCGAGCCGTCCGGACGGACATTCCCAAGATCCGCCCCCTTGATCGTATCAAGAAGATATCGGCCGCCGCCATAAGTCTCTGTCCCCGATGTGGCGTCAGCGAAGGGCAGAAAAACGCCACCGCCGTAACCCTCGATCCAGTAAAGGGTCAACTCGCCTCCTAGCCGCGCGTCAAGCCCGTCGGTGCGGGCGAAGGCGCGCATCGACACCTCTCCATCTGCGCCTGTTGCGATGACAAGACGTTCGGGCTTCACGGGAGCCAGCCGTGTCGTAAAACGCAGGGCAGCGTCATATGCAAAGGTCACCGGTCCTGCATAGTCTTCGCGATCCTCCAACTCGATGGGTGATTGAGGATGGGTGCGAAACAGTGTAGCGCGCGTGTCGCACCACATCCGCCACGCCGCGCTCGCGTCCGCGTTGGCACGCACGTCATGATAAAGGTTGGCGATCTTCTGACGCCATTGCCACAGTTGCTCAGCTTCGCTCATTCGACTTTCTTCCTTCAAAGATTAGCTTGGTCAACGCGAACAGCCGTCTCTGCCATGTTCACGGGCAATTCCCAGTCTCCGCCGGCGAGCCGCCACTCAGCAAATGATCTGCCAGGGCCGAGACATCCTCGCCGAGCGAGCGATCTTCCTGCAAGGCAGGCGTCATGCTTCGGATCATCTCATAGGTCCTGCGGGTGCCCACCCCACATCGATGCCCCTGCCGCAGATCGACGGCCTGGGCCGCCGCCACCATTTCGCACGCGATCAGCAGCCGCCAGGAGGTCAGCATCTCGCCTAGCTTGCGGACGGTGAGCAGTGATTGCGTCGCGTGGTCCTCGACACCTTCGGAGACGGCGAGAAAATCCAGCATGACCGGGTTTGCCTTGTGGCGGATCGAAGCCATCAGGGCCGTCACCGTCTTCTGCATCGGCACGAAGCCGGCGGAAGGTCCGCCGACGGGCGAAAGATAACGCGGCAGGCCATTGCGGCCAGAACCGGTCAGCTGGATGAACCGCGCGGCGGAAGCGGACGCCGCTTGCGCAACCGCCAGTCCGAGGCTCTCGCAGGCAAGCGAAAGCACCGGTGTGTGGAAGTTGCCGGTCGAGAGCACGCGGCCCTCGTCGGCGATCACCAGCGGGTTGTCCGCCGCAGAGTTGAGCTCGAGTTCGACGGCTCGTTCAGCCCGTCCGAGCGTGTCGGCAAGTGCTCCATGGATCGGCGCAATGCAGCGCAGGCTCAGCGGATCCTGGATCGCCGTTTCGCCTTCAAACAAAGACGAGCCGCGTAAAGCCTCTTCTATCGATCGGGCTTCCTCAACTTGGCCAGGTGCTGGTCTTGCCGCCTGTATCGCCGGAGCAAGAATTGCCGGATTACCGCACAGAGCCTCGAAACTCAGCGCCGCCGCCCCCCTCTGCCACTCGAGGAGACGCCGCAGGTCGTGCAGGACCAGAGCGCCCTCGCCTACCGACACCGCCGAAGCATTGAGGAGGGCAATTCCGTCCTTCGGCTGGAGTGTTGCAGGTGTCAGGCCTGCACGGCCCAGCGCCTGGGAGGCAGGAAGGATATCGCCCAGATATTCCGCCTCCCCCTCTCCAACCAGCGCGCGCGCCAGGGCTGCCAAGAGAACGAGGTCGCCGGCCCCGATCGAACCGATCGAGCGCATGACCGGTTGAACGCCGGCATTCAGCAGAGCGAGCAGTGCCTCGAACACGCCGGGTGATATGCCCGATCCGCCGACGGCCAGCATGGCGAGGCGTGTCGCGACGACCGCGCGGGTCACGACGCGGGAAAGCGGTTCCCCAACCGCCATCCCCCTGCCCCGGATCAGTTGAAGCTGGAAGGCGGCGAAATCTTCGTTGACGGCAGTCTTCAGGTTCGCGCCCAGACCAGTATTCATGCCGTAGATCGGCTGGCCGGAGGCCGCCGCACTCTCGAGAACGAGCCGCGCTTCCACGAGCCGGGCGATCACCCGCTCGTCAGCCGAGACCTGCACATCCTGCCTGGCGATGGCGGCGATATCCGCAATCGAGACACCGGATCCCGCTAGCCGGATGTTCGTCATGCGAAACGCAGTCGTTGACCGATATTGGCGGCCTTGGCCTTTTCCAGAAGTGCCGAGCCGAGTGCGATGTCGCTCAGCGACAGTCCGCGATGCCACAGAAGAATGGTCTCGTCGTCGCTCTGGCGACCGGGTTTCAGGCCGGCGACGATCTGGCCGAGTTCCGCATGCAGGGTCTGCTCGGACAGCTTGCCTGTCTCCACATGGGCACGTAGCGAACCCAGCTTGCCGCCCTTGCACTGGCCCCAGTCGTCCACCACCAGCTTGTCCATGATGTCCGTCAACGACAGTTCGACCGCGCTCATCGTACCGTATGGCACGACGAATGCGCCCTTCTTGATCCACTCGGTCTTCAGCATCGGCTCCGGCGCGTTGAGCCGCGATGCCTCGACAACGATGTCGGCACCTTCGACGCACTCCTTCCAGTTGCCGGTAACCGTGATCTTCTTGCCGAGATCCTTCTCCAGCTTTGCACCGAAGGCATCCCGACTCTCCGGGCGCCGCGAATGGACTCGGATCTCGTCGAAGTCGAAGAGGTGGTCGAGCAGGCGCACGTTCCAATAGGCGGTCCCGCGCGCACCGATATGGCCGAGCACTTTCGAGCCCTTGCGGGCGAGGTGTTTTGCGCCCATCGCGGTGACCGCACCGGTGCGCATGTCGGTGATGACCGTGGCATCCAGAATGGCCTTCGGCACGCCGGTGCGCGGATCGAAGAGGTTAAGCACCCCGAACTCCGACGGATAACCGAGCTTGTAATTGTCGACGTAGTCGCCGACGACCTTGATGCCGGCGAGCCCGAGCGGCGCCACATAGCCGCGCAGCACGTTGAAGTGGCCGTGAAAGCTCGCATCCGGCTCCAGATGCACGCGCGGCTCGATCACCGTCTCTTGCCTGCCCTGAGCTCCGAGCGAGGTTTCGATCGCTTTTAGGATCTCGTCATTGCTGAGATCGAGCGCTTCGATGTCGAAGGCGTTGAGATAGTCGATATAGATCGGGTCCATTGTCATCTCACTTCATGTTTTTGCAGGCGGGGAGACGCCGAGATTCGCCCGCAGCGTCCGGCCCTCGTATTCTTTGCGGAAATGCCCGCGGCGTTGCAGTTCCGGCACGACCAGCGTGACGAAATCCTCGAGCCCCGAGGGAAACAGTGGTGCCATGACGTTGAACCCGTCGGCTGCACCATCGAGAAAACGGTCTTCCATGGCGTCGGCAATCTGGGCTGGCGTACCGGCCACCTGCCAGTGGCCGCGCGCGCCGGCGAAATGTCGTGCCAGTTCGCGGATCGACAGACCTTCCCGCTTGCCGAGATCGACGATCAACTGCTGGCGGCTTTGGATCAGGTTGGTGGGAGGCATGTCCGGCAGGGGACCGTCGAGCGGATAGGCGGAAAGATCCTGGATGCTCAGATAGCTTGCCAGAAGCGCCACGCCAACCGCATCGGGAATGAGCTCTTGCAGCGCGCGGTACTTGGCCTTCGCTTCTTCCTCCGTCGCGCCGACGATCGGCGAAATGCCGGGCATGACCTTTAAGTCATCGGGGCCGCGACCGTATTTGCCGAGCCGCGCCTTTACGTCGCTGTAATAGGCCTGGGCCTCCGCCTTGGTCTGCGAAGCGGCAAACACGACATCGGCGGTGCGGGCTGCGAGGTCCTTGCCGACATCCGATGCGCCTGCCTGCACCATGATCGGCCGCCCCTGCGGCGAGCGCTGGCTTTCAAGAATTCCATCGATCGCAAAATGTTTGCCGTGCCGTTGGACGGGATGCAGCTTCGAGCGGTCAGTGAAGGTCTTCCCACCGTCCGGAAGATACGCATCTTCTTCCACGCCGTCCCAAAGCGCCATTGTCGCATCTGCAAATTCCTCGGCGCGCTCGTAGCGCTGCGAGTGCGGACGAAGGCCGCTCGATGCGAAATTCTCCGCCTCCAGTTCGCTTGCCGAAGTGACGAGGTTCCAGCCGGCCCGACCGCCGCTCAGGCTGTCCAGCGCCGCGAAGCTGCGCGCAAGGCCGTAAGGCTCGGTATAACTTGTCGAGGCGGTCGCCACGAGGCCGACATGGGACGTGTTGACGGCGATTGCCGCAAGCAGGCTGAGCGGTTCGAAGGCCGTCGAGCGGGCGGCCTGACTAGCGAGGTCCGGATTGCGCTCGCGAATGGCGGCCGCATCTTCGATGAAGATCATGTCGAACCTGCCGCGTTCGGCGATCCGTGCCAGTGCGATAAAATGATCGATATCGCTGCCGGCCAAGGCATGCGCGTCAGAATGGCGCCAGGCGGCGATATGGTGGCCGCCCGCCATCAGGAAGGCGCCGAGCTTCATGTGACGGTCGCTCATCGTGGAACCTCCTTGCCCGATATGGCCGGATGCATTGGTCGCGCAAGGCCGAGCCTGTCGCGCAGCGTTTCCTGCCGCTGGCCACCGATCAAGCCGCGTCGGCCGAGTTCAGGAACGACCTCCGCCAGGAAACGCTGCCCCATCTCCAGCGTCGGCGGCAGGATCGTAAACCCGTCCAGGTCGGCAACTGTCGCCAGTTGATGCAATCGGTCCGCGATCATCTCCGGCGTTCCGATGATCCCTGCCCCCGCGAGCGGCGGCGTTGTCCCGCCCTCCCCGGGCGGCTGCGTACTTCCCGAAACCACCGGAACGATGTTGGCGACAAGCCGCACATCGCTTCTCCGGCGACCGGCAACCTCGACCGATCGGATCGCGCGACCCGCGATCGCGACCAAGCGATCGCCATTGCTCGCCTGCAGCAGAAGCAGTTCTCCTGTTTGCGCAGCGAGAGCATCGTCGCCTTCTTCCAGCAGATGCGCCAGAATCGGGCGCCCCTGCGGCGAGCGGTTGACGTTGAGTGGCCCGCGAACGGAAAAATGGGCGCCCTTGTGATGTGCGACATGCATTTTCGAAGGATCGAAGAAACGGCCTTCCGCCTTGTCGTATAGAAAGGCATCGTCCTCGAAACTATCCCAGAGGGCTGTCACGACATCCACATACTCGCTCTCGCGGCTAGCATCGCCGTCATCAGGGACGACCAGCCATCCCGAGCGGCCCTTGCTGACGAGGTCCAGCGAGGCGAAACGACGGGCGAGATTGTAAGGCTCGTGCTGGGCCGTGGATGCCGCAGCGACAATGCCGATCCCGACCGCCCGCGTCGCCAGCGCGGAGGCAAGCAAGGTCGGCTCGAACGGAACCGCCCCCGGCGACAGCTCGTCCGTCGGTCGGACACCCAGCCGGTCGGCGAGCAGGATGAAGTCGAAGCCCGCGGCCTCTGCAGCCGCAGCTTGATCCAGCAGCGCATCGAAGCCGAGAAGCCGGCCGTCGCGTCTCTGCCGCCAGGCGTCCGGGTCATGACCGAAGGGTGTCAGCGCATAGCCGAGCAGCATCAGGATTCAGCCTCTGCACTGACGCGGATCTCGTCGACCTTCTCGTTATAGAAGGATATCAGCCCCTTCACTTTCAGGCTCTCGTCGAGTGGGTCCGGATAATACCAGACGATGTTGTTATGCCGATGTCCGACCAGCTCGAAATGGAAATAGGACGCGGTCCCCTTGTAGGGGCAATAGGTCGTCAGCTCGCTCTCCACCAGGCGGCCGGCGAGAATATCCTCGGCCGGAAAATAATAGCGGGGAATGAGCCCGGTCTCGAACAGGAAAACGGCCCGGTTGCTGCGCGCGACAAGCTGCCCGTCGACAAAGACCTCGACCAGCCGCGAGCTCCTTATCGTATCGATCCGTTTGTAGACATTGCGGGCATGCCGGAAGATTTCCTCATCCTCCTCGAACCAGCGCACGGCCGACCATTCCACCGTGACGAAACCGGCAAGCTCGGCGCGTCCGATTGTCGATCCGTCGAACGACCATGCCTTGGATGCGCCGACCTTGGCTATATCGAAGACATGCCTTTCCCCGAGAAGCGGCGAGGCCTCACCGTTTACCGCAGGTGAAAGCACGCCGCCAATGAAGTCGCTCTTCGGCAGGTAATAGACTGGGTGTCCGCCGTTCTCGTAGATCACGATCGCGCCCGTCGTGTCGGCAATCGTCCTCTCGCCTGCCTTGAGGCGGATCCGGCGATGGGTGGGCTCAATCAGCACTGCCGGCACTTCGGATGAACGATAGGAAAGGGACATCGGTTTTCTCCGGTCAGATCGAGAAGATCGCTTCGCGCGTCAGATGACCGGTGACGCTGCCGCCTTCTCCGGTCACCGCCAGTATATCTGTATTGCCTGCCACCATCAGCGACAATGCATCGCGAAGATTGAGCGACGCGGCGACATTGGCTGCGCCCTCCGGCGGCGGCCCGACCAGCGCGGCATCCGCCACCGAGAACAGGCTGAGCCGCTTGATTGCCCGGTCGACGCCGACGAAACTGGAGACAAAATCGTCCGCCGGTCTCGAGAGAATTGCGTCCGGCGTGTCGTATTGCACAATCCTGCCGTCCCGCATGATGGCGACGCGATCACCGAGGCGGATCGCCTCGTCGAGATCATGGGTGACGAGAACCACCGTCTTGCGGACACGGCTGAGGATTTGCCGAAACTCGTCCTGCAGGCGCGCGCGCGCGATCGGGTCGATCGCGCCGAACGGTTCGTCCATCAGGAGAACGGCAGGGTCACCGGCGAGTGCCCGGGCGACGCCTATGCGCTGGCGCTGGCCGCCCGAAAGCTGGCGCGGATAACGGTTCAGCATTTCCGTCGGGTCTAGGCCGACGAGATCGAGCAGTTCCGCCGTGCGTGTCCGGATGCGAGCCTGATCCCAGCCAAGCAGGTTCGGCACCGCCGCGATGTTCTCCGCGATCGTCATGTGCGGGAACAGGCCGACATTCTGGATCACGTAGCCGATGTGACGGCGCAACTGCACGGGATCGGCGCGGGTCACGTCCTCGCCGCTGACGAAGATGCGCCCCTCGGTCGGTTCGATCAGGCGGTTGATCATCCGCATCGTCGTGGTCTTGCCGCAGCCGGAGGGGCCGATCAGTGCCACGGTCGATCCTTCCGGAACCTCGAGCGTCAGGTTGTCGACCGATGGTGCTGCCCCTTCGGCATAACGCTTGGTGACGTTCTCCATGCGGATCATGCGGTGGTTCTTTCTGCAAATAGCTTCTTCTCGGTAAAGCCGAGGATGAATTCCGTGCCGAGCGCGAGGATGGCGATCGGTACAGCGCCGACGAGCAGGCGCGACATGTCCATCATGCTGATCCCGCCGGCGATGAAATCGCCAAGCCCGCCACCGCCGATGAAAGGCGCGAGCGTCGCGCCGGCCAAAACCTGCACTGCCGCGGTGCGCGCACCGGCAAACATCGCGGGTGCCGCAAGCGGTATGCGGATCCTCCACAACACCTGGGAACGGCTCATGCCCATGCCGATTGCCGCCTCGACGGCATCGGGATCAACATCCCTCAGACCTACATAGGCGTTGAGCAGGATCGGCGGCAGGGCAAGCACGGTCAGCGCCACGATCGACGGCATCAGGCCGATGCCGAGAAGCGGCATCATGATGGCGAGAATCGCGAGGCTCGGAATGGTACGCAGTCCGTTGACCGTGTTGATGACGCCGAAGGCAAAACGTCCGTAGTTGACGATCGCCACCGACAGCGGAAGCGCGATGACGAGCGCGATCGCAAGCGACACCCCGGACATGACCAGATGCTGCCCGAGTGCCCGCAGGAAGACATCGGGATTGCTGGCGATCCAGGAAAGAGCGTTGTTCAGCATTGCGACGCCCTCACTGCCACCGGACCAGCAGCCGTTCGGCGCGGGTCAGGACGAGATCGAAGAAGATCGCAAGCAGCGCCGTCAGGATGCCGCCGACCAGGATCTTTTCGAGATATTCCTGGTCGATACCGATCAGGATGATCGTACCGAGCCCGCCGCCATCGATGAAGGCGGCAACGGTGGCGATGCCGATCGTGGTCACGAGCGCGATGCGGGCGCCCGACAATATCAATGGCGCGGCCAGCGGCAGTTCTATGCGGAAAAGCCTCTGCCAAGGCCCGTAGCCCATGCCATCGGCGGCATCAAGGACGTCGGCAGGCACGCCGCGCAGGCCGGTGACGATATTGCGCAGCAGGATCAGCAGGCAGTAGGACGACAGGCCGATCAGTGCCGGCTTCATGCCAAGCCCGACCAGTGGGATGAGCAGCGCGAAAAGCGCCAGGCTCGGGATGACGAATATGATGTTGGCGATGGTCAGCGCGACGGCATAAAGCCTCTGACGGCGAGCGCAGAAAATGCCGATTACAAGTGCAATGACCAGTCCTATCAGAACAGCGGAAATCGACAGGACGAGATGCTGCCAAACGGCGAGCGCGATTTCGGGAATATGTCTGGGAGTCCACTTCAACGATCAGGAACTTTCTCTGAAGCGAGCAAGAAAAGAAAAGGTAATGGATGCGGCAGAGCCTCGAGAACCGGCCGCATCCCCATTTCAAGTTGCGCGTCGCGCAATCATATCAAGGCCTTCAGATACCCTGGGCTTCGAGGAAGTCGGCGGCGACGTCGGCCGGTTCTTCCTTGTCGCGATCGACCTTGGCGTTCAACTCGCGCATATTCTCGTTGTTGAGAAGTGGGCTGATCTTGTTTAGCACCTCGGCGATTTTTGGGTTCTTGGCAAGCGTATCCTGGCGGACAACCGGAACCAGATAATAGGGCGGGAACAGCTTCTTGTCGTCTTCGAGCACGACGAGTTTGTTTTCCGAAATCTGCCAGTCGGTAGCAAAGCCGTAAGAAACGTCGAGATCCTGAGCTGTCAGCGCGCTGTAGCGAATGCCGAGCTTCGCGAAGATCTTGAACTCCTTGAACTCGATGCCGTAAGTCTGTTTCAGACCCGGCAGGCCGTCCTTGCGTTCGCCGAAGCCGGCTTCTGCACCGAAAGTCAGGTCCTTCGAGGCAGGCCCAAGATCGGTAAGCGTCTTAAGCTTGTACTTTTCGGCCGTTTCCGGAAGCGTGATGATCGCGTAGCCGTTGTTGATCTGGGTCGGCTCCAGGAGCGTAAGCTTCAGGTCCTTTTCGTAATAGTTCTTGACCTCGCCATAGATTTTTTCGGCGCTGCCGGACAGGTCACCCTTTACGACAGCCGCGAGTGCGGTGCCGGTATATTCGGGATACAGATCGATCTCGCCATTCGTCAGCGCAGTGTGAGCAACGAGTGTTGCACCGAGATTGAGGCGACGCTCAACCTCAACTCCGGCCTTTTCGAGTGCCTGCGCATAGATTTCAGCAACGATAAACTGTTCGGTGAAGTTTTTGCTGCCGATTTTTACGGCCTGGGCATAGGCCGGGAAGGATAGACCAATCAATGTTGCGGCTGCAACGGCGAGCGATTTAATGTTCATAGTTTCCCCCTAACGGATGACGACATCACGACGTTTCTACGCGCTGAATGTTCCATAGGCTCAGGACACTTTGCTAATTTGAGGCCTGACCGTGAAACAAATGTCTCATCGCGGCGGAGCTACCATTAGGTCATCGTATGCTTGCGCGCGAGGTGCGGCCCGGACGCTAGTCGGCTTTTGCATCGACTGGGTCCCTGTTCCGTGCCCACCGAATGGAGCTTCACGTCCTGTTTACCGCGGTGCGGAGAGCCGTTGAGAAATTCGACCTGCGGATTATCTGTATACCAAGCCGCCATCAGTAAGGATGGCCTGACCCGTGATGTAGTCGGCGTCTTCGCTGCAGAGGAAAGCGACCAGCCCAGCTACGTCATCTGGAGTTTGGGCACGGCCCAAGGCTATACCTTCGACGTACTTCCTGTAGGTCTCGCCTTTCGGCGTGCCCGTCAGCTCGGAAAATCGCTCGTCGATCTCGACCCAAATGTCTGTGCCCACGATGCCTGGGCAGTAAGCGTTGACGGTGATCCCAGCGCTTGCGTATTCTTTGGCTGCCGCTTGAGTGAGTGCGCGAACAGCGAATTTCGTCGCGGAGTAGACACCCACCATTGGGAACCCCTCGTGGCCAGCAGCAGACGAGGCATTGATAATTTTGCCTCTTTTACCTCTCGCCTTGAACTTCATTGCCGCGGCTTGAATGCCCCATAGGACGCTATCCACGTTGACGCGGAAGATGCGTTCCATGTCTTCAGTTAGGACGTCGCTGAGATGCTTGACCTGAGAAATTCCCGCATTGTTGATGATCGCGTCGAACCCGTTCAGTTCCCGATCAACCTGATGGACTGCCGCAAACACTTCATCTCGGTTGCTCACATCAGCGGTGTAGCAACTGGCCTTTACGCCTTGCGCTTCGATCTCGGCTCTCACCGTGTGAAGCTTGTCTTCCTTCAAATCGACAAGCCCTACGTTTGCACCTTCTTGAGCCAGTCGCATTGCGATGGCCCTGCCGATGCCTTGGCTTGCCCCTGTCACAAGGACTACCCGTCCGTTAAGTCGCTTGTTCATGATCGCGTCCATTCTTTGCCAACACTTGCGTCAGAGATTGCGCGCATTTCCGGCGGACGTTCTGGACTGGCGTTTTGAAGCGCTTTTCGAGCATCTTGAGCGTTGAGGTTTGCCGCATAGACAGGCGTTCTCGGCTGCTGGCGCCAGGATTCATCAAGTCTTCCCGCATCTACCCCATCAAACCCTAATTCGTCGAACAGGCGGATGAGCTTGACCTTCGCCGCATCGTCGTCACCGGCGACAGGTATAGCGATCCTCCGGTCCGTCCCCGCAACTTGCCCTTCATTGAGAAGACTGAGCCAATGCAGTGTGTTGATCGCTTTTAGAACCGGCCTGCCCAGCTCATTTGCTACCCATTGGCTTTCGACCAGCCCGTCTTCGATCGCCGCGATCCGCCCGTCTCGCTCTTGAGGGTAGTAGTTGCCGGTGTCGACGACGACGACGTGCGACCCCACTTGGTCGAAGAGATCTTTCGGGAGGCTCGGTATCTTGCCCGTCTGAACTGCGACGAAAACGATTTCTCCACTGCGAGCGGCTTCGTGCACCGTCACCGCTTTGACCCCGGTTTCTGCCGCGAAGTCTTTAAGAGAAGCCGGGCCACGTGAATTTGCAATTGAAACGTCATGCCCCAATTCGGACAAACGTCTGGCGAGGCTTCCGCCGATTTCGCCTGACCCTATAATACCAATTTTCATGTTGATCTCCGCACAATGAGTTGATCGGCCCGCGTCGAAAACCGCCAACGCGGGCACGAAAACCTTCCGCCAATTTACCCGACGCGCTCTCGCATGATGGGACCGGGGCTTGCTTCTACGATCTGTAATCCAAGCCGGATGAGGTCAGCGTCGCCGCTGTATTCGGAGTCTGCAATGTGATGCAGGAGAATGCCGACCTGTTCCAACTGACGGGCACCCTTCAATGGACCGGCATTCACAGGGACAAAGCCCACATCAGTGATCAGGGTTCGCGTGACTTCTCCGGCTTCCGCATCGTCGTGAACATAAAAGACGCTTGGCTTAGAGGGTGTATCTGCCCATGCCGCTGCCTCAAGCACCGGAGCCGCGAGCAGATTGAACGATTTCACAACGCGAGCTTTCGGGAGGCGCCTTTGGAGGACTTCTGTCGTCGAACTGTCGCGCATGAAGTCGAGGTCGTGATAGTGAACAAACTCTGGAGTAACGCCGAGCGGGTTCATGGTTTCAATCACAACTTTTCCGTCGAGCGCGTCTCCTACTTGTTCGAGCACAGCATCCATCCTCGGCCAATAGACAGAGAAAAGGATGACGTCGCCGAACTCTGCAGCCTCGCGGATACTTCCAAGCTTGGCTTTCCCACCGAGTTCCTCGAGAAGCGGCGCAAGCTTTCGGTCTTCACCATCTTTAGCAATAACCAGGTCATGCCCGGCGGCGGCCCAGGCACGTGCCAGACGGCTGCCAAGATTACCGCCGTTTAGAATCCCGATTTTCATTTGATATCCTCTTCATTGAACCTCAGCGCTCTCTGAGCACCTGGTTGCTAGTTAGGATATCAATTGAGCAGGGATTAGATGGGCGTACGACCTCAGTCTGTTGTGTGTGGCAACAACAATAGGCGCTGTCGCGTTGGCCACTTCGTTGCCGGATTGCCTGAGAAAGCTAGTAGGTCATGCGGGATAGGTCGGTGTCAAAGGCTTCACGACATAGATCTATGAAGCCACGCACCTTTGGGTCCATGTAGCGGGTGGAGGCAAAGACGGCATGTACTGGCATCGGGATGCTCGTCCATTCGGGTAGGACGCGGATCAAAGCTGCATCATCCACATGCGGTTTGGCCATGAATTGCGGAAGTTGCGCGATCCCCAGACCTGCCAGCGTCATATTCCGTGCAGCGATCATGTTATCGAGAGCGCAGCGAGGCGCCTGCACGATCTTCTCAGACTTCTCGCCGTTCACCAGATTCCAGCTCGAGCGTCCGCTCGACTTCTTCATGATGAGATCCTGGTGCTTCAATTCATCAATTGTTCGACACGGCGGACTTCGTTTCAGGTAATGCGGAGCTGCGTAGAGACCATAGGTGATCTCGCCGAGCTTGCGGGCTGACAGATCCGAATCCTCCAGGGTCCCAATGCGGATTGCGACGTCGATACCCTCGTGGATGATGTCAACGAGACGTATAGAATAGATCACATCGACCGCAACTTTCGGCCACTTTGCCAAATAAGCAGCTATCCAGCCATCTACCCGCGTAGTCCCAAACTCCGGACTAGCCGTTATTTTTAAACGCCCTTTTGGCTCTTGGTTTTGCTGCGCTACAGCTGCTTCGGCAGCCTCCGCAGCAGCCAGGATCGATGACGCTCGCTCAAAATAATCTCTTCCGACCTCTGTGACACTGACGCGTCGGGTCGACCGATTAAGAAGTCTTGCTCCAAGCTTTTCTTCTATTCTTTGGACAATGCGGCTTATCCGCGCTTTATCTGTTTCCAGCCGTTCAGCCGCAGCGGTGAAGGATTCCTCCGTCACCACTGCGACGAAGACCTGCATTTCGGAAAATCCAACTGTCGTTGCCATGGACAACATTCTTCCATGCCTCGCAAATTGACGCAATGCTCTCGCATCAATCTTTCACTCCGGGGCGACGACGATAGGCGTCTAGCGAAGCGATACATCGTCGAGAAGAAACGATGTGACGACTGTCAGTCATAATCGTAGTGTGACCGTCACATCGATACGCGCAGAACGGTTGCGAGCGCCCTTGAAGGGCGCTCGCCGCACGACATTATCCCTTCACGGTGTTGGCGCTTGCCTGGGCCATGAAGAGGTCGACGTGGACCTGCGGCATGCCCTCGAACGTGCCGCCGATCGGCGACGGGCGCTTTGCCTCGTCGATCATGCGCCGCGCCGCCCCGCGTGATACCGGCGTGCCGGGCTGCGTGTAGGCGCGCTCAGCTTCCGGGCCCGTGGCTTTCAGATCTATTGTGGGGGCGTAGGCCCAGAAGTAGATGGGCGTGCTCGGCTCAATGCGCCAGCTGTCGGCGAGCGAACCTGCGTCAATGGCATCGAAGCCGATCTTGTCGAAGAACTCGGTCACCGCCTGCTTCGCTGCGGTGTCGTCGCCTGCGATTGGCAGCGTCGTGCGGTTCGCCGAACCCTGCGGCGCCGCGTTGGCCTTCATGTGGAGCCAGCTGAGATTGTGCATGCCCTTGACGACCTTCGCTCCTGGCAGACGCCGCTGGATCAGATCACTGGAAGTCAACTCGGCCTTGTCGAGTACGTCATTGTTGCCGAATGCGGGATAATAGTTCGTCTGGTCGAGTACGACCTTACCCGCAAACTTGTCGGCAGGCAGTTGTTCGGAGGCGGCGATCGGGATCGAGAGCGTTACGATGTCACCTGCCGCAACGGCCTCCTCGGTGGTGCCGGCGCGCGCCAGCGGACCAAGCTCGTTGATCAGGTCCTTGATGGAGTCCGCGCCGCGGGAGTTGCTGATGACCACCTTGTAACCGGCTGCGATCGCCAAACGCGCAACTGCCTTTCCGACAAGGCCGGAGCCGATGATTCCGATTGTTTGAGACATATCCATTCCTCTTTAAAAGCAGCGGTACCCGCCGGTGTTACACAGCGCCCGCTTCCCGAAATCCCGTTGCTTTGATCCGGCAGCTCATGCGCAGCCTCGAAATATGGATATGTACGAAAGAGTAACAGTGGGACCTGAAGCAACACACTGTTGCCCCTGTGGACTACGATTGAATCTAGCGGTAGGCTGTGCTGATCAAAAGCTTTCACGGCAGAGATCGACAAAACCCCGCACTTTGGGGTCCATGTACCGTGTCGATGCGAAGACGGCGTGGACCGGAACCGGACTGCGGGCCCATTCAGGCAACACGACCGATAACCCGCCTTTTACGACTTCGGGATCCGCCATATAACGGGGAAGTTGAGCAATCCCGAGGCCGGTTAGTGCCAGGTTCCGGGCACCGAACGTATTGTTAATAGCGCAACGTGGCGGATGGTCGATTTTTGCGATCTGCTCGCCGTTCAGCAAGGACCAACTGGGTCGTCCCCTTGGAACGTGCATGATAAGGTCGTGCTGCTTTAAATCCTCAGGCGATCTCACCGCAGCGTGGCTCCGAAGGTATGACGGAGACGCGTAAAGTCCATAACTCAACTCGCCCAGCCTTCTGGCCGAAAGTTCGGAGTTATGCAAAGGGCCGATCCGAATAGCCACATCGACACCTTCATGGATGATGTCCACAACGCGATTTGTATACTCAGCCTCGACGGTTACCTTGGGCCATTTGTAAAGAAAGTCGGAAATCCATTGGTCAACGCGCATCGCGCCGAACTCGGCGCCGGCTGAAATCTTCAATCTACCTTTTGGCTCCTGGGCGCGCTGCGCAACCGCGTATTCGGCCGCCTCGGCGGCCGCTAATATCGATGATGCCCTCTCAAAATAGTCTCGTCCCGCTTCAGTCACGCTGAGATGTCGGGTTGATCGGTTGAGAAGGCGTACCCCTAACTTCTCTTCCATCCGCTGCACTATGCGGCTTACCCTCGCCTTGTCCGTCTCGAGGCGTTCTGAGGCGGCGGTGAATGACCCCTCTTTCACGACTGCGACAAAAGCTTGCATTTCAAGGAAATCAATTGTTGTAGCCATGACAACAATCTGTCATCTGCCTGCCGCCATATCAATATGCCTGCAACAGTCTCGAGTGAGGTCTATGTCTTTAGGACTATCATGAGTGCCGCGAAATGCGTGCAGACATCCAACATCACAGCCGTGAAGGGCTTCGGTGAGCTCGACAAATCCTTCACCGACTACATCCAATCCCGACTTCCGATTTGTTATTTCTTGCACATGCAATGACGAACTCCGCGCTATCATTCGGTGGCGGGCCATGAGCACAAAAGGTCGAGAAGGATTTTACCGTCTAACAGCGCTCGTCTTCTCGGAATATGAGGTGTTGTCATGCACCGCCGGTTCCTGAGCCTGTCGAAGAGGCGTTCAATGACATTCCAACGTGTGTTTGCGCCACAATCCTGCGGATGGGGCTTCTTTCATGCCTGCGATAATGATGTGACCGCTTTACGCGGGCCTTGCCGAGGCCATCACGAGGGCTGTGGGTATAACATGCCTTGTCTGAGAGAAGACGCCTTGTGAGGTGAGCGATCTCCAGCAAGGGAATCGCCATTGTCATGCCGGAGACATTTTCTGGCGTCAGGCCGAAGGCGACCTTTTGGCCGCGATCATCGGCTAGGCGGTGGATTTCGGTTCTTCTTCCGCCGCGTGATGCCAGTCGCCTGTACCACTCTCATCCGAGCCTTGAACAAACGGTCAGAGCCTATATCCACCGCTTGCTTCGATAACTTCTCCAGTGATCCATCGCCCTTCGTCCGACGCAAGAAACGCCACGATAGCGGCGATGTCTGCGGGCTCGCCGAAGCGTCCAAGTGCGGTGTCATCTTCAATCGCCTTGACGATATCGGCATTCTCACGAACTGCGGCGTTCATGTCAGTCCGAACCCAACCTGGTGCAACAGCGTTCACTGTGATGCGGCGGGGACCGAGTTCCATAGCGAGCGCGTGAGTGAGGATGTTAATCGCTGCTTTCGCCATCGAATAGATCGGCACCATGGGCTGTGGGCGCGTTCCAAGAGCCGAAGAGGTGTTGATGACGCGGCCATTATCCGCAAGTCGGCCAAGCGCCGACTGGATCAAGAAGAACGGCGCACGCGCATGAACCGCGAACATTGCATCCCAGCTTTCAGGAGTGGCATCAGCTAGGCCTCCCCAGCCGGAGTTTCCAGCGTTGTTCACCAGGATATCGAGGGTTGTGCTACCCCTGCGACCGCTTAGCTCGCGATCGAGCTGCTCGAACAAGGCAGGTATTGCGTGTGCATCTGAAAGGTCTGCCTGCAGCGAGAAAGCACTGCCGCCGAGCTGCTCGATTGAGGAGATTGCGTCTTCCGCGCCCTGCCGGTTACCATTGTAGGCAATGGCCACTGTCGCACCGTCTCGCGCAAGACGCTCAGCAATCTCCCGTCCGATGCCTCGTGATCCGCCCGTGACCAGGGCTGTTTTATTTGCCAGTTGTCTCGACATTTTGCTCTCCGAGTTGAGTTAGTCAGAGAGACATAATTGGGCTTTCGCCTGCCATGAATACATCAAGATCAGACGGACTGTTGTGCTGAGCACAACAATAAGCATCACATCTTACGCGAACGAGCTTAGCCGACAGATCGGCGGTTCAGTTGCCTTGAGTTCGCAACACTGTGTAGAGAGAGACAAATGCCCCGCGGTTGTGCGCGGGTTCCTAATTCGACAAGGCGTACATGAAACAGGACTTGCCCAATACTGAACTTATCGCCGTCCTTTGCGCCGTAACCGGCAATTTCCCCCGGGTGATGACCATCCGCGGTGGGGAGGCGTTACCGTCAGGTCCGCTTGAGGTTGGTCATCACAGCCTGCAGTCCGGGCTACATGAATGGATTGAGAGCCAAACTGGCCATCCGATCGGATATCTTGAACAACTCTATACGTTCGCAGATCGTGGGCGCTCTATACTCGATGGAAGCGAGGCCAGAACCATTTCGATCAGTTATCTCGGCCTCGTACGCGAACAAGTCGCGCCGGGAGCCGATAGACCTGGCTGGCACGATTGGTACGAATATTTCCCGTGGGAAGATCATCGCGATGGTCGTCCAGAAAGTCTCACGTCGATTATTCCTCATCTGGAATCTTGGATTGCAGTTGAACCCTCAAGGCGCGAGCAACGTCGGCGCCGTGCGGACTTCGCCTTCGGTTTAAACGGGATGTCTTGGAATGAAGACCTCACACTGCAACGTTACGAACTGATGTACGAGGCCGGGATCACAGCCCGTTCCGAGTCGGTTGCGGACGCGACGACGGGGCGCGCGATGTATGCGGATCACCGGCGTATCCTCGCCACCGGGATTGCTCGTCTGCGTGCCAAAATCAAATATAGACCGGTAGTTTTCGAACTAATGCCGGAGAACTTCACTCTTCTCCAATTGCAGCGAACGATCGAAGCTCTCGCTGGGCTCACACTTCATAAGCCCAATTTCCGCCGACTGATCGAGCAGCAGGAACTGCTCGAAGAAACTGGAAACACCACGTCCGAGGCAGGCGGAAGGCCGGCCAAGCTGTTCCGGTACAGACATGCCGTTTTGGAAGAGCGTGCATTGTCGGGCTCCAGGCTTCCGATTTCACGCAGTTGACATAAACTCGAATCGAGTATAACTCCTTGCACCTAATATACTCTAATTGAGTATAAAGGGAGTTGCAGATGAATTTGCCGATTTCCATGGCGTCGCTCTATGAGCGCGTTCGCCGAGTCATGCCTGAAGCCGAGTGGTTGTCGCACCAGGAGGATGTCGAAGCAATCCTCGACCTAAAGCATCGCCGTAATGCGGTCATCCTCGCGCATAACTACCAGACGCCGGAGATATTTCATGGTGTCGCCGATATCGTCGGCGACAGCCTGGCACTTGCCCGCAAGGCAATCGATGTCGAGGCCGATGTGATCGTGATGGCTGGTGTGCATTTCATGGCCGAGACCGCTAAACTTCTGAACCCAAATAAGACGGTACTGATACCGGATCTAGCGGCCGGCTGCTCGCTAGCGGAATCGATCACACCGGAAGACGTGGCGCTTCTGCGCAAGGCGCATCCTGGCGTACCGGTCGTCACCTATGTCAACACCTCGGCCGCGGTGAAGGCTGCCTCGGACATCTGCTGCACGTCCGGCAACGCAAGAAAGGTGGTCGAGTCGCTGGGCGTGCCAAAGGTGCTGATGATCCCGGACGAATATCTTGCGCAGAACGTTGCGCTAGATACAAATGTAGAGATCATCGCCTGGCGTGGCCACTGCGAAGTACATGAACTTTTTAACGCCCAGGATGTGCGCGATCTGCGTGAAGCACATCCCGGCGTCACCATTCTTGCCCATCCCGAATGTCCGCCAGAGGTGGTGGCGGAAGCTGACTTTGCCGGCTCAACGGCCGTCATGTCGGATTATATCGGCGAGAGGAGACCGGCGCGCGTGGTCCTTCTGACGGAGTGTTCCATGAGCGACAATGTCGCCGTCGATCATCCCGGCATAGATTTCATCCGCCCCTGCAATCTGTGCCCGCATATGAAGCGCATTACACTTTCCAACATCCGCCAGGCACTGGAGGAAAACCGCAATGCAGTGACAATCGACCCGGCGGTGTCTGAAGGTGCTCGGCGTGCCGTGGAAAGGATGCTGGCGGTATGAGCGAGCATCCTAATCGGTTCTGCGACCACGTCGCGGTAGTCGGCGGCGGGCTTGCTGGGCTGGTCACGGCGCTGTCGCTTGCGCCGCAGCCGGTCGTTCTTCTGACGCGTGCGGCATTGGGTGCGGAAACCTCAAGTGCGTGGGCGCAGGGTGGCATTGCTGCAAGCCTCGGCCAAAACGACAGTGTCGACCTGCATCTGGCCGATACACTGGCAGCCGGTGACGGCTTGTGCGACACTACAGCCGCAGCCTCGGTGCTCAGTGATGCGCAGGCGGCGATTGCTGGACTCGAACGTTTCGGGGTGCATTTCGACCGGGAACGTGATGGCGCCTACATGTTGGGCCTAGAGGCGGCACATTGCCGTCGTCGCATCGTGCATGTCGCAGGCGATGGGTCGGGCGCGGCAATCGTTCGTGCTCTTGTCAAGCGGGTCCGCCAGACGTCATCGATTACGGTGATGGAGAATGTCGACGTGCGCCGGTTGTGCAAATCGGGCGACGCAGTCTCGGGCCTACTATGCGCAACTCCTACCGGCCCGCTCGCCGTTTCCGCGATGCGGATCGTGCTGGCCACAGGCGGACTGGGTGGACTTTATGAAACGAGCACGACGCCGAGCGGGAATTACGGGCAGGGCATTATGCTCGCTGCGCGGGCCGGTGCAGAGCTCTCCGACATGGAATTCGTCCAGTTCCACCCGACCGCGCTGGACGACGCTGCCAACCGTGCCGCCGGGCGACCACTTCCTCTGATTAGCGAGGCAGTGCGCGGCGAAGGCGCCATACTCGTCAACGACAAGCAGGAACGATTTCTGGCAGATGAGCCAAGCGCCGAACTCGCGCCACGCGATATCGTCGCCAGAGCCATCAGCGCCGAGATCGCCAAGGGTCGCCGGGTGTTCCTCGATGCAAGGGCGGCGCTCGGCCCGAAATTCTCCAGCCGCTTTCCGGCGATCACCGATTTGTGCCGCGAAGCCGGGATTGATCCGAGCCGGGAGCGCATCCCCGTTCGCCCGGCGGTGCACTATCACATGGGCGGAGTGGCCACCGATCTGCAGGGGCGCAGCACCGTCGAAGGGCTCTGGGTTGTCGGCGAGGCGGCGTCGACCGGTCTGCACGGTGCCAACCGCCTTGCCAGCAATTCGCTTCTCGAAGCCACGGTTTTGGGCATGCGTGCGGCCCGCGACATTCTGGCAACGAACATTGCGACAATCAGTACGGGCGATACGACCGATATTCCGGTGCCGGCGGATCTCTCGGCCGTACGCCTCATCGTCTCGCGCAGCCTCGGCGTACTGCGCAGTGCTCCGGCAATCAATCGCGCTGTTATCAGCCTGTTGTCACTAACCGAAAAAGAAGGGTCTGCGGCCGATCCAGCTCTGGTGGCGCTCTCCATCGCCGTCTTCGCGTCATTGCGTCAGGAGTCACGCGGCGCTCATGCCCGCACGGATTATCCGATGCGGCTTGCGGATGCCCGGCGGCGACGCATGACGCTAACATCGGTTCTCGACGCCGCGCGCGAGATCGAGCTGCAAACCTTTGCAGACAGTGCTTGAAAAGTGAAAGACATGATGATTGCTTCTCTTCCCCGGATCGTTATCGAGCCCACCGTGCGCAATGCATTGCTGGAAGACCTCGGCCTTGCCGGCGACATAACCTCGGCGGCCGTCATCCCGGCCGGGCATCGATCCCGGTTGGCACTGGTCAGCCGCAAGCATGGCGTCATTGCCGGCCTCGATGCCGCTGAGCTCGCCTTCCAGCTCACGGACCCCGCGGTTTCGATGGTTCGCCATATCCCGGATGGCTCGGCTGCAGCGCCCGGGGAAACCATCGCAACGATCGAGGGACCGTCGCGCGCGCTGCTGACCGGCGAGCGCACTGCGCTGAATTTTCTCGGGCATTTATCCGGTATCGCCACCGTGACATGCGGTATCGTCAATGCGATCGCCGGCACGAATGCGGTGGTCGTCTGCACCCGAAAAACAACACCGGGCCTGCGAGCGCTGGAAAAATACGCGGTGCGCGCCGGCGGTGGCATGAACCATCGTTTTGCACTGCATGATGCGGTTCTGATCAAGGATAACCATGTCGCGATCGCAGGCGGGGTGGCCGAGGCGGTTCGCCGTGCCAAGGCAGGCGTCGGCCACATGGTCAAGATCGAGGTAGAAATAGATACGCTCGATCAATTGCGGGAAGCACTGGAGATCGGTGTCGATGCTGTGCTGCTCGACAATATGACGCCGCAGCAACTGCGCCAGGCGGTCGACCTCGTTGCCGGGCAGGCAATCACCGAGGCGTCTGGTAATATCGATCCGACAACGGCAGCCGAAATCGCGGCCTCCGGTGTTGATCTCATTTCGGTGGGCTGGATCACGCACAGCGCCCAGACACTCGATATCGGGCTGGATTATCACCATTCGTATCGCGATACATGCGCTCAAAAAGTCTAGGCGCTGCGACCATATTCGGTTGGCTTACCTTCCAGCTTCGGCGGCTTTGCCCTGCTCCCACAGCATTGGGTCAAATGCCGATACGGGCACGCGTGACGCATTGGCGGCCGCTTGCCGAAAAATCACTTGGAAGCCGTCCAAGAGCGTGAGAACGAAGAGACTACCCCCGAAATGACTGCTGACTATCACCCAACGGCGACCTGCCGAACCTGCCGAGAACGCACAGTTTACCAAAACCATCAGATGAGACATTCGGCTAAGTTTGCCGATCGAAATAAACGTGCAAACTCAGCGCTGGAAATTTCACTAGCCCGTCGGAGTACGACGCTCACGGCTAGCGAAGCGCCACCTTCGCGGACAACAAACTAGGAGTTCGATTCGCGCGTCTCATTCGATAAGAGGAACGCCTGATTCCTCAGAGAACTCTTTGTCGTTGGTATGAAGAGGGAGACCGCGCTTGATAGCTAACTGCAGCGCAGTGCGGTCTCCGTGCACGTGTGCTCGCTCACGGTTTTTGTTGTTATAAGCGTGGCCTTCTTTGGTTAGAGAAAAGCCGGTCAGAACAATCTTCTTCACACCTGCTGAGGCACATAGGAAGGCGGCCGCAACTCCATTGCTCGGTTTTTGAGTATTGTCTTTAACCTGGATCCCGGTCGCGTCACGTATCCAGTGCAAACGTTCATCGGTCGACAAAAAAACTACTCGCTCATAGCTATAGCCGAGCCGAAAAAGCTTCAGCCTTTGGTTATCGATGAACTTTCCACGGTCAAACAAAATAAGCGTTTTGGTTTTGCGTCCGCGCAAGACCTCTTTGGCTTCCCTATTGGTCGGCTTGTTACGCAACGTAGAGGTTCCAAAAAGGGTAAAGTCGGGCGTTACCAGCTCATCTTTCAAGGCGACCTGAGAAGCGTTTATGGTTAGAAGCGACCAGGTTTTATCGAAGCCTGTCGGAAGCAGAGACCCCGGGGCCGAGCCCAGGACTAAAGTCTTTTCCTTGAATTCCAAAGGATCCCGTGATCGCTTCATAAAGAAACTTTTTAGTGACGAAATGAACGACATGTTAGCCCTCAGCAATAATAGCGACTTATTATTTCAATGAGCGTGGCCGGGCAATTGGATAAATACTTGGTACGGTAGTGTTACTTTGCTACACCAAATTCTGCGCGCCTCCCGACAGGATAGGTGAGACGATGCGCGACCCAAGAAATCTTGGGCAGCACCTGTTGTAACATCAAAGTGGCCGCCATTACGTCGACTGCTGAACTCTTCATCGAGAGTTTCGCATCATTTCCCGGCCGTACCTCTCTAAACCTTTGAGTTGGGGCCAAAACCAAGCGGCCGCTGTGGGGTCACGAGCGGCCGCCTAGACCCGCACAGGATACCGGATCCGGCCAAGAACGGGAAAGTGTGGTATTGAGTTCCGACACTGGAAGTATGTGCTCCACCAGACACCGGGAACTAACTTGCTTAGGGCAGTTCAAGCGAAGCGTGGCACGTCGAAGTGGGCATAGGGCGGAACTATAGGTCATTTCAGGCCAGCGCTTGCTTGTCGCTGCGGCGCTGGCCGTGGATGCAAGCTGATTACAGGCTGACGCCGACGCTCGCCAGGAAGGTGTCGAAACGATTGTCGACTTCAGCCTTTGTCGCGGCCCAGGCTGGGAACGATTGCAAGAGGTTATCATGCCATGCGGTTAGGTTCGGATATTCCCGAAGCGGAATATTTGAGCGATCGACCTGAGAGAAGGGCGCTGCGATATCGATGTCGGCCAAGGTGAGTGTGTCACCGACCATGAACTTGCGCCCATCAAGATGATTGTCGAGCACAGAGGCCGCGGAGCGGATCTTTCCCTCGGCGAAGGCGATAACCGCCTCATCCTTCGGGACACCCATGACCTTCTTGCCGACGCGCTCGTCAAAGACGGTAGTGGCGAAGATGCGCCAGTGCTCGCCCGACCAGAACATCCATTGAAGCACCTGAAAGCGCTGCTCCTGTGTGGTCCCGACCAGCGGCGAGTTTGTCTTGCCGGCAAGATACAGGTTAATCGCTGCAGATTCCCAGAGAATGAACTCTCCATCTTCCAGCACGGGCGTCAGACCGTGCGGATTGAGACGTGATTTGAACTCGGCAGTCTGGCTTTCGCCCTTGAACAGATCGACGTTGGCGCGCTCCAGTTCAACGCCCATGATCTTGGCGGCAGTGGTTACCCGGCGCAAGCTGCCCGAGCCGGGATCGCCATAAATCTTCATCGTCATCACGTATCCTTTCAGTTTCAGACCCGTCATCGGTCTGTCGATGCCGAGTCTTCACATTCGAACTGCGAATGACATTGCCGTCTGTGGAATACGATCTATTCAGCTGTAGAATGCGTGAAAAATTGCATGCGGGATGAACGTGGCCTACTGCAGTGGCCAGCAATTGAGATCTGACGCAGGCTTGCCCTCTGTCAGGACCGGGATCAGAGCGATGGATAAGTTGGATGCGATGCGGATGTTTGTGCGCGTTGTCGAATGCGGAAGCTTTTCGCAGACAGCGCGCGACCTGGACATCAGTCAGCCGACGGTCAGCAAGCAGATCGCTGCACTCGAAGCCCGCCTTGGCACGCAACTCCTAGCAAGAAGCTCTCGTGCCCTATCCGTAACGCCCGCGGGGCAAGAGTTTTATGAGGCCATTTTGCGTATTGTCCAGGACTTCGACGCAGTCGAAGAGCGGATCATTCAAGGGCAGTCGGCCCCCTCGGGACTGGTTCGCGTCACGCTCTCGCCGGCTTTCGGGAGGATGTTCGTTATTCCTCGGTTAGCGGATTTCAGGGAGCGTTTTCCTGATGTCGCAATTGAGATGGAAGTCTCCGGGCGACAGGTTGACCTGATCGAAGAAGGAATAGACGTCGCCATCCGCATCGGCCGGCTGTCGGACTCCGCACTCGTTGGCCGTCGCATCGGCGACATGCGAATGATCACGCTCGCTTCCCCGGGCTATCTTGCCCGGCACGGCACACCGCAGGTGCTAGATGAGCTGAGCATTCACCAGCGCATCAGCTATGTCTACCAGGGCAATATTGTCGGTTGGGGTTTTAACGTAGACGGCAAGCAGGTGACAGTGGATGGCGCGGGCGCGTTTCGCACGAACGATGCGGAGCATGTCCGCAGCGCAGTCCTTGCAGGCCTTGGCATCGCCCATCATGCGAGCTGGCTGTTTACGGATGTGTTGGCGTCCGGCGAGGTTGTTCGAATTCTCGATCGGCATGCGCCGCCCCCTTTTCCTATCAACGCAGTGACAGTTGCCGGAAGACGCATGCCCTCCCGCGTGCGACACTTCGTGGACTTCCTCACTACGATCTGCGCTGCGGAACCGGAACTAAGGATAGGCGAAGGCTGAGGCTACCGGAAGAACCCGCATCAGGATCAGACGCTGCAGCCGCTGGATAATTTGTTTTCCGAAAGGTATTACGGAACGAGAACCGATATGCGGGACGTGATGCCGCATCGACCTCCCAGTGGAGCTTGGCTGCATCACGCAGAGGAGAGCGGCTCAGCGGGATTTCACCGAATGCACCATCTCGATAGAGTTGGAACACCTCTGTTATCGCCTCGCGAAGCTCGCCTGCGCTCTTGAGATAGGCAAGTGCCTGCGGTGCGGAGAAGGAGGCTCCCCTTCGCGCGACTACCTCGGGGTCGGTTTCGGCCAGCCGCCGGATGCCCCGAACGAGATGATGGTCCCGCCCGACCGGACGGCGCCAGCCGAGAGCAGGCGTTCGTCCGCATCCGCACCGATACCGTCGAAAACAGCATCAACGCCAAGCCCGTCGGTCAGACGCGCAACCAGTTCAATCGCATCATCCAGCCCGACGGCCACTTCTGCGGCCCCGCTGTCGCGCGCGATACCGCGGCTCGTCAACGACCCTACCCCGCCTGCGGCGGTGGTCACCAGGATGGTCTGATTGTGCTGAACCTCGAAGAGCCGGCACGCACAGATCGTGCGTTCAATCAGCTGATCGTCGCGGCATCTCATCGCGAGAACCCACATGGCGCCATGACGGCTTCCGTCCCATCGCGCCAGCAGTATTTAGACCACCAGCATATTTTTCCCCCGGGCACGATTTCCTCGCAGCCGCCAAAATCGGCTAGTAGTTTTGCAGTGCGTTCTGGGGCATCTTCATACTGCTGGAGCGGGAGGTAGACTTCATGGAGGCTTCTAATACCGTAAAGCTGCTAGAAGAGCGCCTGGCTCGAGCCGAGGCCCAGTTAGCCGAGAAGGCCAAACTTGAGGCGGTTGCGCGAGAAAGCGATACGCGCCATCGTTTGCTTCTTGGAACGTGGGCTCAGGCAGTATGGGAAACTGACGCCGCGGGTGTTGTGACAGCCGACAGCCCTAGTTGGCGAGCCTATACCGGCCAGTCTTTGGATGAGTGGCTTGGTTACGGTTGGCTGGACGCCATACACTCAGACGACCGTGCCTATGCTGAGAGGCAGTGGCGAGACGCTATGGCGGCTCGCAGCTTGGTAAACGCCGAGTTTCGCTTACGCGCCCCAGATGGTGGGTGGCGCTGGACCAATGTCCGCGCCGCGCCCGTGCTAGACGCAGCCGGAAAGATAGAGAAGTGGGCCGGGATCAATATCGACATCGACGCGCGTAAGCGCGCCGAGGAGGCATTGCGCGATAGCGAGGCGCGCTACCGCAACCTGTTCGAGACGATGCGGCAGGGATATCTCGAAAACGAACTGATCCGCGACGCCGACGGACGCGCGGTCGATTACCGTACCGAGGCGGTCAATCCACAATTCGAGCGGCTAACCGGCATCGCGGCAGGCGAAGCAGTCGGGCGCACCGCGCGCGAGCTTATCAAGGAACTCGATCCTGTATGGATCGAGACCTATGACCGCGTAATCCAAACCGGCGAGCCCGAGCAGTTCGAGCGCGAGGAGCCCGCGTTCGGTCGGTGGTTCGAAGTCCAGGCTTATCCCCTCGTCGGCGATCGATTTGCAATCCTCTACGACGATATCACCGAGCGAAAGCGCGCCGAGGCGGTCCTTCGCGAAAGCGAGGAACGCTTCCAGCAATTTGCCAACGCCTCTGCGTCCGGCCTCTGGATCAGGGACGCCGAAACGCTTAGCATGGAGTTCGCAAGCCCGGCCATCGCGACGGTCTTTGGCACAGCGCCGGACGCATTCATCGGAGGCATCGAACGCTGGGCCGCAACGATCGTACCCGAGGATCGCGTTGCCGCTTTAAATCACATCAAGCAGGCTCGTGATGGTGAGCCTGTCATTCACGAATTCCGCATCCGGCGGAGCGATGGCTCATTCCGTTGGGTCAGAAACACAGATTTCGCGCTTCACGACGAGAAGGGCAACGTTGAGCGCATTGGTGGTATCGCTGAAGACGTCACCGAGACGAAAATGGCCATCGAACATCAAGGCGTGCTGCTAGCCGAATTGCAGCATCGAGTCCGCAACATCATGGCGGTGATACGCTCCACCGTGGTCAGGTCCGCCGACGGAGCAGTCGATGTCGAGGATTATAGAACGTCGCTCGCAGGTCGATTATTGGCTTTGGCGCGGGTTCAAACATTACTTACGCGTCAAGCCAATGCAGGCGGATCACTACGCGGTATCCTCGAAAGCGAAATAGCGGCGCAGGCCCATTCCGAAAACCAGTATGAGCTGACCGGTCCCGATCTAATGCTGTCGCCCAAGGCCGTCGAAGTCTTGACGCTGGCGATCCATGAACTTTCCACCAACGCTCTTAAATATGGCGCGTTGTCCGTCAGTGGCGGCAAGATATCGGTGACTTGGACACCCTTCGAGAAGCGGGAGAGGTCGTGGGTCGCTATCGATTGGGTCGAGGAAGGCTCTCCATCGCGGCCACCACCGATACGCCGCGGATTCGGCTTGGAGCTAATTGAAGCGAAAATTCCTTACGAACTTCGCGGTACAGGCAAGACGACGATTGGGCCGAGCGGTGCTCACTGCCACATTGAGTTTCCGCTTCGCGAGGCCGAAAGCGTTCTGGAGACCGACGCGCCCGCACCCACCCGACTAAGCGGAGGGATTATCGATATGACCGGAGCGCCTGACCTTACCGGAAAGATCGTTCTAGTGGTGGAGGACGACTATTATGTCGCATCCGACACGGCAGCGGCGCTGCGAGGAGCAGGCGCGGTGGTCCTTGGCCCATGCGCGACCGAAGAGGACGTGTTGCGCCTTCTCGAAATAGAGACGCCTAATGCCGCGGTACTCGACCTGAATCTCGGCGGTGGAGGACCACGGTTCGTGATTGCGCACAAGCTTGTCGAGCGCGGCACGCCGTTCGTTTTCCTAACAGGATATGATCCGAACGTGATTCCCGACGAAATGGCTGACGTTGTGAGACTCGAAAAGCCGATCGCGTTTCATGAGATCGTTGAGGCGGTGAGCAACCTTTAGCAGAAGCAGAAGTGAGATGTTAGCGGGGCGTCCGCTCTTGGCAAACCCTCGGTGGCCAACGAGCCGAAATCACGCATGGCGGGATGACCTTGCCCTGCTCCGAAACCTATCTAGATCTATGGGATGACACCTGCTCGCGCCATCGTTCTTCAAAGCCCCGTGCCCAACAGCTATCTCATCGAAGCGCTGGTCGATCAATGCCTGGAGGAAGACATTGCTTTGATCGCCATCAGTGGTCGGAACGCATCTGCATTAGAGGCTGAGCTCGACTGGCTGATTATCGGTGATGGCACAACACTCGATCGCCCTATATGCACCTCCGCTCATCTCGGCGGTGATGACCAAAACGCGATTGGCGATGCCCTATGCCTGGCAAGTTCATTCTCCGGTTCCAACGGGCTCGTCGATCGAGTTATCGTCATCGGTCAAACGTTCGTCCGTTATCGCGCGGTTGCGTAAGGGTTCGATTCCCCTACTGAACTGCTCTACGCAAGAACGATTGAGTCGCCGAATGGCAGGGCCATTCGTGCTCTTGTTCATTGTTCGAGGCTTTCAGCACCTCATAGGCGGTCGCGACTTGGCGAGTTCCCATCCAGAGGACACCGTCGTCACCCTGTAAAACCGCGCTAACCGCGCAGTGCCGAATACTTACTCAATCGCGATGTCGGCCCTGTTACGGTTCAATAATATTTGTTTTTTGGGCAAACAGCGTTTTACGGAACAGTGCGCCTTATCGCCAGTTCATACTGCGGCTAAGGGAGCAAACGGATGAATGTCGCACATACGAGAATAGTCCACGAAGGCGCGGGCAACTGGACAGTCGATTTTATCGGAGACGATGGTGAAGCAGTTTCGGTTAGAGTCACTGACGAAACGTTGACTGATGAAGACAAGGTCATTGACCACGCAAAACGTATCATGGGTGAACTCGCAGACTGAGCCCCGTCTTGGGTACTCGACTTTGATGTCCCTGCTCTTGTCATTGTGATCTTAACGTCGGGCACACTGAATTCGACATCTACAGGCCGGAACGATGGATCGACGATCTATCGTTCCGGCTAGAACCTCGTGAGGCTTGTGCTGACTAGTTCTAACAGAAGTGGACTGGCGCAACAGAGTGAACGCGTACGATTGGCCCCGCGCCTGTCGTGATCGAGATCGACGTTCACGAGGGCGATACTGATGACGAGCACATCACACCAGTCCAACCCTGCTGAACAAGATGTTGGACCTGCTTGAAGCATGGGAACTCGACGGCTTCGAGGACATTTCGGTTCGTTAAAAGGGCTCAGGGCATCCCTCAGGCCATCGTTTGGGCTGGATTTTTGACGCAAGCAATTGCTGCCATCCGACGACCGAGATCCTACCGATACAGACCTGCGGGCTAATCTTGTATTTTACCCGCAACAAAGAACGAGAAGCTTCGCACAATCCGTTTTTCCAGCCGTCGGCGTCGCCTCGACGCGGAACCGATGATCCATATTCGCATTTATGATGACCAATTCGGAGCACCACATGGACTACATCACGAAAAACAAAAGAATCGCCGATGGGGCGGAGACTCTCATCCAAGACCTCGGCGCTCGCAGGATCATGAAAGGTTACAGCCAGGAAGATCTCTCGCTCGCTACGGGTCTGACGATCGCAGAAATCATTGCAGCTGAGAAAAACTCCGGTGAACTCAATCATGTGGACCGGATAAAACACGTGCTTCGGTAATTGGGTGGTAGTGAGCGGGAGCCGTCATGGCTGATGGAGTCACTCCACAACCATCTGCAGCTTTGGGGGGCGCATTGCACCAACAACACGCCGGGAAGCAATGCGCTTACCAATCTGGTATTGAGAGAGATAAATCGACGTTGGTGGATAGCTCGGCAATCCTCCTGTATCGAGCGCCGGCGGCCATTGATCGTTTGATTGGTCAGAAATGAACATGTGGCAACGGCGATAATGATCAGTCACTGTGCGCCTTATTAAAGCCGACGCCATGACAGTCTCGCTGAGGCTCTAGCATGCCGCAATCTTCGGCTCCTACGGACCTAGCAGGGTATTAGTCTCCGTCTCGAATGGTTCAGAAGCCATTATCTTCGTCATGACAAATTGGCGAACTCAGTCATGGTCTTGGTCAACTTTGCAGGGTCATAGGGCTTCTCGAAGAAGGCGCTTCGGACTGGCATCTCCGCACCACTCGGTTTCCGTTTCCCCGATACAATAATTATATCAACCGGGGGCCAACGATCGCGCACAGCTCTCGCGAGGCGAAGTCCGTCCATCGATCCAGGCATATCTATGTCGGTGAGAAGAATACGGATGTCAGGTTGCTCTTCAAGCAGCAGGATCGCCTCGTCAGCGTTGCGAGCTTCGATTGCCTCAAAGCCAGCGTCCTCGACGAGTTCAATAGCTAGCAGCATCAACAGTGGTTCGTCTTCAACGACAAGAACTTTTATCATAGAGCCACGTTCCCCCGCCAACCCGTACCTGCAACAACTTTTTCGAGCACTTTGAGTTCCGGAATGAAGGCAATTTCGAAAACGAGACCTGTTGGGCGAAAGGTCATTTGATGTTCACTTTCTGCACGTGCAGGAAACGCCCGCGAGATCAGGACCGAACCAAACCCTTTCCGAGAAGGCTCAACGACGGAAGGACCACCTGTCTCAATCCAAGAGACTTCGATCCTGTCATCCTTGATACGCCAGGTCAGTTCCACGCGACCGTTATCATCCCGTAGACTGCCGTACTTCGTAGCATTAGTGGCAAGCTCGTGGATGATAAGCGAGAGCGATAGTGCATCATCGGCACCCACCGTGATCTCTGGTCCCGTAATTAAAATGCGTTGATCGGCAGGAGCTAGATGCGCCTTGAGTGCAGCCCCGACGACCGTATGAAGCGTTGCCGACTTTGCTTCCTTTGAGAGAATGAGATCGTAGGTTCCAGCGAGAGAACTGAGCCGGTCTGTGAATGATTGATATTGCTCCCGATCGGTTCGCGAAAACGTTTGTCGAGCCATGGCCTGAACAAGGGCGAATCCGTTTTTCACTCGATGCGTCAACTCTCGGACAAGAAGAGTTCTTTCCTCTTCCGCCTGTTCGACCCGCCGCGTCCGACAGTCAAGTTCATCGAGGAGCCTATCCAGCGTTCTGCCTACTTCACTGAGCTCATCCCGCCCTTTCATAGCAGTTCGGGCGCTGACATCGCCGCTCCGACGCTTTTCCAGCACTCCCGAAATTGTGTGAACAGGCTTCAAGACGAACCGGTTGCCAACCACTATAGCGGCGCAAAGGGCGCACAGAGCGCCGAGTGTTATGCCAAGGAGGTTCATCAACGTTGCACGATTGATCGGACCAAAGGCTTCAGCCTTAGAAAACCCCGCGCTCACATAAAGCGGATTGGATGGCAGCGCTATCGGACGGTATCCAAGAATCCGTTCTGTCCCGTCTTGGCTGGTGACTTCGATCACTCCGGGAGACGCGGAGTGTGTAAGTGATTTGAATGGATCGGGTATGACTGTGCCAACAAACCGCTCGGGCAGAGGTACCCTTGCAAGAATGGTTCCGTTTGTATCGGCCAAGGTTACGGCATTACCTCGCGCGATCCCTCGCTCCGCGATTCGGTTCTGCAGCCAGTCAAGCCGTATACCGGTCACCACCACTGCTACAACTTTGCCCTTCTCTACCACGGGCATCGCAAGTGGGAGGACTGCGGACGACGACATGCGGCTCTGTGTGTAGGTCCCCACGACGAAATCCTTTGTCGAAAGAGCCTCCCTGAAATATGCCCGGTCCGAGAAACCTGCTCCTTCGCCTACCCCAGGCGTCCCGCAAACAGCTCGACCTTGAGCATCAAGAACGAAAATCATCCTGATGCTGGCGACCTTTTCCGCTACCGCGACAATTGCCTGCGTACAGGTCTGCCTATCAAGATCGCGTACTGATGGCATCGCAGCGACTGCGATCAGAAGCGAATGCAGCCCCTCAATCGTTCGCTCCACTTCGGAGGAGGCCTGCCGTGCAGCTCGCTCGGCCGAGGTCCGAATTTCCTCACTTCGCTCCTGCCGGAGCGCATACTCATTGTAGCCAAGCATCGCAACGACAGGCGCCAGTGCTGCAAGTGCAACCGCCACAAGCTTACGTCGCATGCTCGCTATCCCCGAAAATCCGACTGTTGATAAACGGCAAAGAACTCGATCTGAATTATGTACGGCCAGAATGGTTTAGAGTTAGCTAATGTGCAAAGGGCGATCGGACGTCGCCAATCCACGAATTAGCTGACGTCTTGCCGGACTGCTATTGGCAACAACGAGGCTGCCGAAGCACTAGGGTATCCGGCGTATCAGTGCCCAAGCAGATGTGGTTACGCAGTCCTTCCGCCGTCTGGTGATATGTTTCGCCGTACGAAAACGCGAAATGAAGCCAGTCTAGCGGTCGGCGATTTTCTAGAAGCTTTTGGGAAATAGTGGAGTCACGTTCGTTGCTTCGCCGTCGCCCCTTTTGGAACCCTCTGCTTTCCGCAAAGTGACAGCCTCGACGTTGCGCAGAATCTTCGATAGTCCCTCGGCTTGCCGATAGTAGGAGGGTTTCTCGGGAAGATTCAGGTCAAACCGGTCCCCAATACAGGCGATCAGATCCATTGCAGTTGCAGCAAGACGTGCGTAGCCTTCGATGCGCCGCTCGAAAAAGCCATCATGGTCGGCCTTGGAAAGATCCAAGCTTTCCAACGCATTTTCGAGGTTGCTTGCGCGGTTGGCCAGCCACATCACTTGCTCTCCAAGGTGGTCACCTAGCAATGACCAATTTGCTTCCTTGGGAAGAGCCAAAACTGGTTCGGGTACATGAAAAGCGAATTCGATTTCATCAGCCGGATTGAATTCGGGTCTGTCGTGGACGGCTGCATAGCAGGCACCCACAAAGTCATCCAAAGCCAGGACTGTCATCATTGCCAGGTTTCGCGCATCCCTGTCCGCTTTCCGAGGTCCGATAAAAAGCCTTCCAACTTTGAACAAATCACGACAGCAGGCGCCGACTGCAAAGCTTCCAGCACCGATTAGTGCCCCTAGTGTCATCATCCCTTGGGTGGTGCTGAAAAAATCGCTCACGGGCTACTCCATCTCGAAAACAACCATCGCCATCCCGACCTGTTCTACCTGATCAGGAATCGTCCACATCAAAAGTCTGCCTCCAAATTTCTAGAAGGCAAACGTTCGAGATGCGCGGTGCGCGAAATCCACAGGTTCGGAAAGATTTTCGTCATGTATAGGTGTGGTGTCAAACCAACAAATTCAAGATTAACCGGCGGCGCTACTGACCGGTCAACTTTCGATAGCGCTTCGACGACAGCAAAAAGGCCGGTGCGAAACCGCACCGACCATCCTAGCAGTCGCTTACTCACCCTTACCAGTACATCCGTGGTGGAAAGCTAGAAAGCGTCTCGACTTCAGGACGCGTGCTTTGTTAAGCGGTCTTCAGCGATGCCGACGACGTATCTTCCAAAGAGCGATGTCGTCGGGACGATGACATCGGTCTATCGGCCTGCAGCAACCGCAGCGTCAGGCATGAATACCCTCGCCGAAGACCGGTTTTCCTTTAGAAGCATGAGGGAAGCAGCCATGCTGATCATCACCAATGATATTCCATAAGCAAAGCTTCGCATGATGCCATCCAATCGAGGAAGGACCGGGCCTCTCAGCCCGGTCTTTTTTTGTCAGTCGATGACCTGCACGACGCGACGCGAGGAAGGCTCTACGATCACACGCTGCTGGTTGACGACGGCGTAAGCGTAGTTCGGATTCTCGGGAATTTGCTGGACGACCACGGTCTGCGGCAGAGGCGCGCCGACGGCAATGCGTTCCTGGACGACGACACGTTCGGCCGGAACAGGCGCCTGCCTGACGTAGGTGACAACACGTTCCGGCGGCGGATCGATCGCGGTACCAGCGATTGCACCGACGACACCACCTACTGCGGCCCCGACCGGTCCTCCCACGACCGCGCCGGTGACGGCACCGCCGGCGGCACCGGTTACGGTCGAGTTCTGCGCCAAGGCCGAGCCTGCGACGAGAATTGCGGCACCTACGATGACAAGATGTTTGACTGACATGGAATTCCTCCGTTGTGCGCCTGAAGCGCGCCCATTAACGTGCTTTCCATCTTTTCGTTCCCGCATCAGATCCGACAGATTTCGCCTTCAGTCTTCCCAAGCCGGCCGTACATGAGGATTACCTAAAGGAATCAGCCCCGTACCATTCGAGCAGTGCTGATCGAGACCGTTGAGATTGAATCATCGTCTTAGAACTGCCGGCTAAGTCATTGAAATAGAGTCGCTTCAGTCTGGAACGAATCACCTGTCCGGCGATTGAATCGCCAACTGGTGATTTGGAGTAAAGCGTATGGCAGGCCATCGAGCGCAGTGGAAAGGCTTCATAAAATTTGGCGAGGTTTCCTGTGGGGTGGGTCTCTACACCGCCGCCAGCACAGCCGAACGATTAACCTTCAATACGATCAACACCGCGACTGGCAACCGGGTGAACCGAGTGTTCATCGATAGCGATACCGAGGAGCCGGTGCCCAGGGAAGCGCAGATCAAGGGCTTTGAAATCGAGAACGGTCAGTATCTCCACATCGATCCGGAGGAGATTGCTGCAACCATTCCTCAGAGCGACAAGACGCTCGAGATCGAAGCGTTTATCCCGTGCCGCGACGTCGATGACGTCTACTTCGACAAGCCCTACTATCTTGTTCCTGACAAGATGAGCTCTGAGGCGTTTGTGGCATTGCGCGATGCGATGAAGACTTCGAAAGTGGCCGCGATCGCTCGAACAGTGCTTTTCCGGCGCATGCGAACGGTGCTCATTCGCCCGCATGGCAAGGGCATGATCGGGACAACGCTCAACTTCGACTACGAGGTTCGATCGAGCGCGAAGGCGTTCGAGGAGATGCCGACACTCAAGATCGATGGCGAGATGCTGGAACTGGCCAAGCACATCATCTCGACCAAGAGGGGTGAATTCAATCCGACCGCTTTCGATGATCGATACGAGGCTGCGCTTGGTGCGCTCGTAAAGGCCAAGATCGAGGGCAAGGCTCTGCCAAAGCCGAAGAAGGTCGAAGTGTCCAGGCCGAAAGATTTGCTCGCAGCGCTTCGCAAGAGTGCGGGCATGACGAAGGCTGCGGAAGACAAACCAAAGCGCGCAGCAGCCAACGCAAATGCTGGCAGGCAGCGCGCCGCGCGCGGGGCGGCGTCGAAGACCGCCTCTTCGAAAGCTGCCCCGCAGCGCAAGGCCAGCTAAGGAGATCGCCAGATGCCACGTCCGTATTGGAAGGGATACCTCAAGCTGTCCTTGGTGACCTGTCCGGTCAATATGACACCAGCCACATCAGAGAGCGAGAAGGTGCGCTTTCACACGCTTAACAAGGAGACGGGCAACCGCGTTGTTTCCCAGTATGTCGATTCCGTTACGGGAAAGCCGGTGAAGGACGACGATGAGGCCAAGGGCTATGCTCGCGGAGAAAACGACTACATCGTTTTGACCGAGGACGATCTCGACACCGTCCAACTCGACACTGTGAAAACCATAGACATCGAAAAGTTCGTCCCGGCCGACAGCATCGAATGGGTGTATCTGGAAAAGCCGCATTATCTAATGCCCGACGATCCGGTCGGCCAGGAGGCGTTTGCCGTTATTCGGGATGCGATGGAGGCGGATGACGTGGTCGGTATATCGAAGCTGGTGATCGGGCGGCGGGAACGGGCGGTGGTCCTTGAACCACGCGGCGAAGGCATCGTGCTGTGGACATTGAGGTTTGGTGACGAGGTCCGCCCGCAAGAAAGTTACTTCGACGACATCAACGATAATGCCGAGCCTGAGCTTGTCCCGATGGTTCAAAAGCTGATCAAGCAGAAGACGCAAAAGTGGTCTCCAGCCATGGCTTCCGATCCGATCCAGGAGGCGCTGCTATCCATCATCGCCGAAAAGAAGAAGGCGCTTAAGCCCACGAAGAAGTCTCGGCCTAAGAGCGAAGGCGATATGCCGGCCAGGAATAATGTCATCAACATCATGGACGCCCTGCGTCAGAGCATTGCGGCGGAAAAGAAGAGCAGCAGGAAAGGTGGCTGATGGAGAATTTTCGGGAGATCCAATTGTGCGAACCCGCCCCCTTTATCTACTTCGAAAATGGGCAGCTCGCGATCACGGATGGGGCAACAGTGTGGATGGTTATAGTCACCTGCGAAGCCATGAAGGCCACCGCTCCCCCGCCAGAGAAATCGTTGCGACGACTGGTCCGCTATGCGGAGTTCTATCGCGACCTGGCGGCGTCCGTCATCCGCCGTGGCGGCGATGATGACGGCAAGGTATGGATTCGCGAATCTGACGTGCTGGCAGCGAGACGTGCCCCAGCGATGATCAAGCCGCCTGCAGAACGCCGCATCTAGGGGCTCCTGTATGCGACAAGCTAAAGTACTTCCGTCTGGGGCAACGCATCGGCACAACTGCTTCGCAATCCCGCGTGATCTTGACCTTCTACCCTCGTAGCGGGCGCACGACTATCGTTTCTTCCAAGGTTCCTCCTTTGGCGAGGACGCCTGTGACATCTCGTGATGCTGCGCAGCAGATTTTGACGCGGTCGAACTGTCGCTGTGCTTCTTTCAAGCGGTGTGCGCTTGCAATCGGTCTGTCTACAACCTTCTTGAGTACCCGAACCACGGCTGCGGCAGCCTCCCGCAATTTGGGCTCTTCAGCAGCTTCTGCGATCTCGAGGGAAAGCACGTACATTCTTCTGAAACTACGAATGTTTTCCGCAGCACGAAGCCAATCATCATGTTTGGTCATTCCGCGAGAGATAGGCCGCGCGCAATAGAAGTCATCCGGCGATGGAAAGCATAGTCAAGCTCATGTTAACGAATTAGAAACCACTCATGGATCGTTACTGTGCAGCGGCTCGTCGAAGTCGCCCAAGACCAGGTGGCAGTCTGAACGGGTTCGATCACATACGAGGGACGCCAAGGTCTACTCGGGTCGTGCAAGTCGACGGCTGGATCTAGCCGGATGCCAGACTTTCAAACAAATCCTCAACCTTGCCGGGAACAGCAGCGGCTTTTTTCGGTTGACTAACCGTGAGCAGGCGCAACAACGGAGAACAAGAATGTCCTACAATGTGCTCATCGTGGAAGACCAACCCTTGATCGCACTCAACCTTGAGGATGCGATCATGGAACTCGGACACCGCTCGGCTGGGATTGCAACCAATATGTACCAGGCGCTTATGCTTGCTGAGGATATCGACATTGCTTTCGTCGACGTCAATCTGGAGGATGGTCCGACCGGTCCCATTGTCGGACGAACGCTAGCCGATGCCGATGTCGCCGTCCTGTTCATGACCAGCGATCCCGGTGCATTGCGCGGCGGTGTACCTGGCGCCCTGGGCGTGATGAAAAAGCCGATGATGGATCTGGAGCTCGTCGAAGCGATCCAATACGTCGCTGATCGCCGTGGCGGATCGCAAACAGTCCCTGCCCCGAAATCGCTGATGCAGTTCGACGAGAATTCCCTCTCGACCACCTAGGAAACAAAGCTGAATCCTGCCGGAACAAGTCGACCTCTGGCGGGTTCAGCGTCCATGAAAAATCAAACCCTCGCCGCCCTCGCCTTTTCCCTCGTCAGCACAGCAGCTTATGCGCAGGATATCACTGCCGATATGGTCAATTCGGCCGCTATCGACGGTATAGCGGCGGAGCGGCCCACCGAAACACCGAAGGAGCCAGATCCGGCTATCGTACGGCTTCAGGTGCTGCTTGACCGCGCCGGAGCCTCCCCGGGCGTCATCGACGGCTTCTACGGCGAGAATGTCAGTAAGGCGATCGCGGGTATCGAAGCGATGAACGGGCTGCCGGTTGACGGTAAGCTCGATCCCGAGGTCGTGGCGCGGATAGAGAATGGTCAGCCGTTGGTCGGGGGTTATGAGATCACCGTCGACGATGGCAAGGACATCGTGAAATCCATTCCCGAGGACTACGCCGAGCAGGCGTCCATGGAGCATCTCGGTTTCACATCCGTGGCGGAAAAGTTATCAGAACGGTTCCACATGGACATTGATCTGCTGAGGGCACATAATCCGGGATCACACTTTGCCGCGGGTGAAACCGTCTTCGTCACGGCGCCGGATCGGCCTCGCGAAGGTAGTGTGAAGCGTATCGAAGCCCACGTTCGGTCGGGACAAGTGTTCGCCTATGACGAAAACGATAGGATTATTGCCGTCTACCCGGCGACGATCGGCAGCGATGACAATCCGTCGCCATCAGGCGCCCACAAGGTCAACGGTGTCGCACGTATGCCGAAATACACCTACAATCCGAAGGTCAACTTCCAGCAGGGCCAAAACAAAAAGGTTTTGAACTTGCCGAGCGGGCCGAACAATCCGGTCGGTACCGTCTGGATCGATCTGTCCGAACCGACTTACGGCATTCATGGCACGCCGGAGCCCACCAAGATCGACAAGGCCGGTTCGCATGGCTGCATCCGCCTTGCGAACTGGGATGTAGAGGAATTGGCGGGAATGGTGAAGCCGGGCGTGACGGTCGACATCATACCGCAGGAATGATCCTCCGGCCTCTTCGCTGCAGAACCTTTGCGAGTATGGCGATAAACCCCAGAACCCCCGCGCTCAGGTCCCAGTCAGGCCCTTCCTCATGCGCTCGTTTTTCCACGAAGGCTCGAGCCAGGCCCGGTCACTCTATCTGCTTCCTGTCACTCTCGATCCGAATATCCACCGATCCTTACCTCGTGCCTTCGCTTCGTAGAGCAGCTTGTCGGCTTCCTCCCCAAGCTGCTCGAGATCGGACTTTGCCGCAGTCCAGACGCCCCCGACCGTGGCCCGCACTTCCGCCCCATCGATAATAGGGACGCGCATCGCGTCCACGACCCTCTTGGCAATCTCCTCGCCTATCCGCGCGCCTCCGCACACGACCAACACGAATTCATCACCGCCGGCCCGGCAGACCAGGTCCGTCTCGCGAACCGCTTTTTTCAATCGGCTCGCCGTTTCGATGAGAACCTTGTCACCCACGGGGTGCCCATGCGTGTCATTCACTTGCTTGAACCCGTCGAGATCGACGGCGAGGAGCGACCAGCCGTTCGGAGATGAGATCTGTTCGAAGCGGCTTTGTAGCCCGCGACGATTGAGCAGCCCGGTCAGTAGGTCCGTCTCGGAACTGAGCTGCGATGCTTTCAGCCGTTCGTGCTCTTCTGTGAAGTCGATGGCGACGCCGACGATTCTTCGAGGCGTGCCGTCCACGTTTCGAAGCAGGCGCCGATCGCATCGCATCCAGCGTTCGCCATCAACTGTGTCGAGCCGATATTCCGCCACAGACTGGTCGACGGTGCCGCTAAGAAGCGGAGTGAGGTCGGCTGCCGGGGCGTCCTGCGGGTTCATCTTGGCCAGGTAGTTTGCCAGATCGAGACGCGCTGCGGCCGGACCTCCGATGAATTGCGCCAGCCGGTCGGATGTCTCGAAGTTTTCCGCACTTATATCCATGTGCCAGAAACCGCCGCGCAACGCCTCCATTGCAAGCTCCAGCTGCGCCGCCTTTTCAGCGAGCTGGCGCTCGTGCTCCTTGTGAACCGTAATGTCCTCGATCTGTGAGAGGAAGCGCACCACCCTCCCCGACGCGTCGCGCATAGCGGCAACGTGGATTAGAACGTGAACGATCCGTTCGTCCGGGCGAATGTATCGCTTTTCGATCGTGTAGCCGTCTCGAAGGCCCGCGAGTACTTCCCTGAACAGAGAGAGATCGGCTTCTAGATCGTCGGGATGCGTGAAGTCCGCAAACGGTGTACCGGTCAGTTCGTGAAGAGGTATACCCACGAGCTTGGAAAACGCCTCGTTGCCACGCTGGATGCGACCTTTGATGTCCACGACAGCAACGCCGATCGGGGCGTGGTCGAATGCGAAGTCGAACAAGGCGAGCCGGACCTCCGCACTGTCTCTCGAGGGATGGTCATGATCCACGGACACCTCCTGCTATGCTTCATCTATGGATGCTTGATTAGCAAACATAGATACGCATGGCGGCAGAGCAAGGTGGTCGGCTAATGGTGATGGGAGGAAAGCCACCGGCCAATGGAGGCTTCCAGGATATTGGACTGCCAAGCCTTACTGTGGTGTTGAGTGTTGGTGTTATGGCCTGCATCGCAAGCCTTCCCGAATGTCATCCAGAAACAGGACCATCTTCCGGATGCTTGCCGGCTTCAAACATCACTTGTCGCAGACGCTCCATCAACTCTTTTTCGTCATAAGGCTTCGCAAGCATTGGCTTGGCGTAGCTTGCAACCAGTTCCGTCTCGCCATATCCCGTCGTGAAAACGAACGGACGGCCCATTTCGACCAGCATGTCGGCAAGTGGCAGAGACAGTTCGTCGTGCAGTTTGAGATCAACGATCGCGACGTCGAACTCGAGGTTTTTTGCAAGTTCCATGGCGTTTTGCAGGCGCCCGGCAATTCCTGCGATCTGATGACCGAAGTCTTGCAAACTCGCCTCGAGGGAGAAAGCGATAATCGCCTCATCCTCAACAATTAGGACTCGAAGTCCCATGTCGATATCCTTCCACAGCGTGAACCAGATTATCCTGATCACAGCAGGCGACAGTTATCGACCAACACATGCTAGAGCAGAACATCTGCATCTTTAGTCGCCGCGGATCTCGCATCAAGACCGTGCCACCATTTTCATTCAGGCAGGCACGCCGAGTGCCTCAAGGGACCTGAAGAGCTCGGTCTCGCCGACGGGTTTCGTCAGGAATTTCGCGCTCTCGGGAAGGTTGGCGGGATCAGGATTGTACCGGCCGGAGATGATGACGATCTTGCAGTCCGGCCAGCGCTCGCAGACGCGGCGCGCGAGCTCCAGCCCGTTCATCGAACCGGGCATGTCGATGTCGGTTACAAGTGCGCCGATCCGCGTGTCCTCCAGGATCGACCAGGCCTCGTCGGCATTGGCCGCATCCAGCACATGGTATCCGGCGTCAACCAGGGTGTCGACCAGGTCCAGCCTGATGAGGCCGTCGTCTTCCACCACCAGGAGCGGCGTCTTGCTTGAAGTTGTCATTGTCAATGCTCCTGCTGGAAACCGGCCAGATCTGCCGATATGGAGAAACGGATCCCGTCTGGTTCATAGTCGTAAGAGAGTTTTCCGTCACCGGCGCCGTTGAGGCCAGCATTGATCAGCCTGCGGCCGGTTCCGTCTACGTTGGCTGGTGCGACTGGCGGACCGCCGGTTTCTTTCCATTCGAGCTTGAAGCGGTCTCGATGCGCTCCCCCGACGCGCCAAGTCAGGGAAACCCGCCCTTCAGCCGACGACAATGCCCCGTATTTCACCGCATTGGTGGCAAGCTCGTGAAGGATCAGCGAAAGCGACAGCGCAGGGCGAGATCCGACCCGCAGGTTGGGGCCTGACACATCTATTTGCGGATTGCTCGGGTCATCGTGGATGGCCATCATCTGCGCCACCAGATCGCCGACGCGTGAGTGGCCAGTACCGCCCTCGAGGATCGTATCGTGAGATCGGCTCAGCACAGCTATGCGGTCGCTCAGGCTGCGTCGCGCGGTCTGCATGTCGGGGGCGTAACGCAGTGTCTGGGAGGCAATCGCCTGGACCATGGCGAGCTGGTTCTTTAGCCTATGTCCCAGCTCAAAGGCCAAAAGCTCGCGATGCTTTTCCTCGGCCCGCAACTCCGTGACGTCGCGAGCCTGCACAAGGATACCGCTCACGCAGCCTTCCGGCCCGCGCATCGGCTGGTAGACGAGGTCAATCAACCGGTTCTGTTGCTCGCCCTCCGGGCCGCGGTTCAACTGAACCGGCAAGTTCTTTGCGATGAATGGCTCGCCTGTCTGGTACACGCCATCGAGGATGTCGATGAACCCTTGGCGAACCACCTCGGATACGGCCTCGGCGACCGTCTTGCCGAGAATGTCGCGACCAACACCAATCATCGAATAGTATTCTTCGTTTGCATATTCGAATACATGATCCTTGCCGCTCAGCATGGCGATGCCGCCCGGATTGAGTTCGAACACCTGCGTGAAGCGCTCTTTTAGGCTTTCCTGCTGCTTGCGGGCTCGCACTTCCGCAGTGGTCTCCGTACATGCGCAGAACATTCCCAGTACTGTCCCCCACGGATCACGAACCGGCGTGTAGGAAAACGCAAAGTGGGTCTCCTCCGGGTAACCCTTCCGATGCATTGTGAACTGTATGTCGTTCATGGACGTTCCCCGGCCGGCATAGGCTGCGGAGATGATTGGTTCAACCTCATCCCAGATGTCGTGCCATAGATCCCGGAAATTGCCACCGAAGGCGGAAGGATGCCGGTTGCCACACATGGCGGCGTAGCCGTCATTGTAGAGGGTGGTCTGTTCAGGACCCCAGACGATTAACATCGGCTGCAAAGAGCCGAGCATGACGCTGGTCAGCGTCTTCAGTTCCGGCGACCAGCTCGTCTGCGGCCCGAGCGGCGAGTTTGCCCAGTCGAAGTCTCGGAAGATCGATCCGCAGCTTGTGTCGTTAATATGCATGTTCACGCGGAGGATCGTCCATATTTAGCTGAAGCGCATATATGGTGCGCGGGAGGCTTTTGACCAGCCTATAGGAAGCCTTAATGACGATCCTCCAAGGCATTTTGCTGCTGCAGTGCCGACATTGGCGCGGTGATCCGGCATTTGACACCCTCTGGAGCATATTCGATCTCCGAGATACCCTCACTATTTGCGAGGCCCATGCGGATGAGACGCGTCCCGAAACTCTGGCGCGACGGCGGCACAACCAGCGGACCGTCGACCTCTGTCCAGTTGAAAACGAACGTGGGCATTCCGTCCCGCGTTGCGACGTCCCAACGAACGTCGACGCTGCCTTCCGGGTCGGACAATGCGCCGTATTTTGTCGCGTTGGTTGCGAGCTCGTGAACGATCAGAGCCAGCGTCAGAGCGGCCCTCGGTCCGATGCTGACATCTGGTCCTGCGAGGTGAACCCGGTCGCCGGCGTCGTGAATCGCGGCCGTCGAGCGTACGACTTGATCAACCGATGCGGCATCGAGCTGACCGGTCATCAGGATGTCGTGTGCTTTCGACAATGCCGCGATACGATCAGTGAGCGTCGAGCGCGCCGACTGAATATCAGGCGCTGTTCTAAGGGTCTGCGCGATGATCGACTGTACGAGTGCGAGGTTGTTTTTCAGGCGATGCGCAAGTTCCTGGTTGAGTAGTGCGCGGTGTTCTTCCGTCGCGACGCGGTCGCTGATGTCCTGAGCGGCGCCAAGCAGCCGGACAATATTGCCGTCGCGATCGCGAGCCCCTACCCCGTTGAGATGAAGCGTCCGCTCTATTCCATCTTCGATGCCAGTCTGGCGGTATTCGATCGATAGCAAGGGCAGCTCGCCAGCGGCCAACCTGTCGAGCTCGACGCGAAGGTGGTCGACATCGTCCGGATGGACGGATGCGAAAGCCGCTTCCGTTGCGGGGCTTGGGTCCGAACTCCCGATCATCCGCTGCATGCGCTCGTCAAGGACAAGGCCATTTGTCCGCAGATCGAGCTCCCACACGCCGACGCGGCCGGCCTCTACGGCGAGACGATGCCGCTCCTCGCTTTCCCGCAATGCCTGTTCGCCACGCAAACGGGCAGTCGCCGTGCGAACGCGGTCGCCGACGTCGCGGATGAATGCAAGTTCGTCCTCCTGCCAGTTCCGAGGCTGATCGGTGCTGACATAAAGGAGACTGACGAAATGCCCGCGCTCGAACAGGGGCGTATTGACGAACGCCCGAGCGTGCCGTTCCTTCAAGGCTCCAGCATTTGCGGATGTGCGGGGATCGGTCTCGCAATCACGGACGATAACGGTTTCGCCAAGTTTCAGATCATCGATATATGTGCCGAACGAGCGGAAATTGACGGTCCCTGCCAGCGAGGGAACACCGCTCCCTGTCCAGTCGCGCTCGACCGTGATCGTTTCTTCCCCCGAATCGACGTCGCCATAACCAACCAGACCGACACCTAGTGTTTCGGCGAGGATGCCGCACGCAACGAAGGCCACATCGGCGGGATTGGACAGGTCCCGGATCCTGTCGCTCAGATCGAGGAGCGCGGTCTGTCGCGTCTGACGTCGCACCCGGTCTGTCACCTCGATGAAGATCACCGAGAACAGATCTCCGCCGAGAGGCTGTGCTGAACCATCATACCACCGCCCGATCGTGCCGACCTGTCGGGTGAAGTTGATTGCTTCTTTAGTTTCGACGACGTCGGCAAACTCGTTCACCCAGGCGTCCTCGACCCCCGGAAGGATTTCGCGGATCGTTCGGCCGACGACCGTGCCCCGCTCGATACCGACAAGGCCGTACCAGGCATCGTTGACCTCCTCGTAGACCCAGTCGACGATGCGGCCGGTATCGTCGCGGATGACCCGGCCGAGGATGAACCCTTCCTTCAACTCTTCAAACAGACCGCGCCACTTCGCCTCGCTGGCCTTGAGCTCTGCCTGGCTGGCCTCGAGCCGCTCGCCGGCGATATATTGATCGGTCAGGTCGCGCACCACCTTGATGAAGCCGAGATGTTCGCCATCGTCTCCCCGCAGCGGCATCATGTTGCCGCTGGCGTAGAAGCGGGAACCGTCCTTGCGTAGGTGCCAGCGCTCGTCAAGAGCGGATCCCTCTTCCAAGGCTGTGTCCATCTCGTTTTGGACCCGGTTGGATGCCCGATCCTCCGGTGTGAAAAACCGGCTCGCGTCGGATCCCCTCATCTCATCCGCGCTCCAGCCGAAGAGGAGTTCGGCGCCGGAATTCCACTCCGTAATAATACCGCTGCGGTCCATCACGATGATCCCGAATTCAGTCACGCTCTCGAACGTCTGGCGGTAGCGCTCTTCTACATTGTGGAGCTGTCGAGCTCCGGCCCTGCGTGCGTCGACCGCTTTGTCGCGTTCAATGAGCGCTCGTCGGAGTTCGAGCTGAGTGATGACCTGATTTGCGAGAGCTTCCAGACCCAGTCTCTGCTGGGCGCTCAAGCCGCCCGGGCGCGGCTGGTGGTCGATCACGCAAAGGGTTCCGAGCGTGTGTCCGTCAGGTGTGTTGAGTGGCGCACCAGCGTAAAAGCGGATATGCGGCTCGCCGGTCACCAAAGGATTGTCCATCGTCCTGTGATCAGCAGTGAGGTCCACAATTTCAAGGATCTCGGTCGTTCCGAGCGCATGACGGCAAACCGACGCGTTCAGATCGGTCTCGCAGGGCTCAAACCCCTTGCGGGCCTTGAACCACTGGCGGTCCTGATCGACCAGACTGATCAAGGCAACGGGAGTTTCGCAGATTTGCGCCGCCAGCACTGCGATATCATCGAAGCCCTGTTCGGCCGGGGTGTCGATCACGCCGTAAGTCTTGAGTGCTTTCAGTCGTTCGTCGGCAAAGGAATTTTCCAAAAGTCGCTCCAGGGGTCAGGCCACCGATGATCGTGCTCGGCCTTTCGAAATACGGTTCATAAATAGGGAACGAATTATCGGTGCAATGGTTCATGAGCCCGACACGTGGATCCACCGCGCACCAAAGCGTCCATAGGTCGTTTGAGCCGCGGAAACGCAAGAGGAATTTACGCGTACGGCCGCCAATGGCGGCCAACCAGTTCCAGAAAATACTCTCTCTCGGTCATTCCTTCGTTCAAAAGGAGGGTTGGTTCGAACGCGACGGGTTGGGTCTAGACCTTTGAGGCCGAGATCGCCGAAGCACACAGCAGTACCCTCGAAGTATCTTTAAAGCTGGACGAGACCACATTCACGTTCTCACTGCCCGCCTGCAAGTAACCAGCCTGGCACGGTGGTCGGCAGCCCTTGCAGAAACACCAGTCACACACCATCTGTCGGTTACCACCCGATAACCGACAGAGTTTCGCAGCGACACGCCCTCGTGGCCGCGCGTGATGTCGTCGTTCGGCGTGAGAGGGCGCTCCCCTTCGCCGGGTCGAGCGCCCTCGGCTTGTCTTTCGTCAGGTTCAGGGATCGGCATGGCATCGCAGGGCAGTCTCATCATCTTCTTTCACGGTATTGGTGCCTCCGGCGCGCAGTTGATGCCGCTTGCCACGTCCTGGCGTTCTGCCCTAACAGGCTCACGCTTCGCGGCCCCGGATGCTCCCTTCACGCATTGGCGTGGACACCAGTGGTTTCGCATCGACGGCAATCCGCTTGCTCCGGAAAACATCCAGTCGGCCCGTGACGGCTTCGACCGAACGGTGTCAGACGTCGTTCGCCAAGAAGGTTTCGAACACTCCCATGATCGTATCGCCTTCGTCGGCGTATCGCAGGGTGCAATCGTTTCGCTCGACGCCGTCGCATCCGGCCGCTGGCAGGTGGGCGCGCTGGTCTCCTTCGCTGGTCTCCTCGCGCCAATACAGGTCTCTTCGAAGAGCAACAAAACGCCGGTCTTCCTGCTGCACGGTAAAGATGACCGGACGATACCGTCCGTGGCGTCGACAATGGCCGCAAGCCGGCTCAGCACTGCAGGGTTCCGGGTCGAACTCGAAATCCTGGAGGCCGTCGGCCATACGATCTCGTCGGGAGGGGCGCAAAAAGCGCTGCAGTTCCTGCAGAAGTCGCTCGCTTGATGGAAACCGCATCATCTGTCCAACGTTTTGTGCCTATGGACAACGAACATGACACTGACGAGGAGGCGGATCTTCAACCGGAAACGGTGTCCTTTGCCTTCGACCGGATGACCGTCGCGCGTTTCCGCGAGACGTTCCCGCGTGCCCGCTGGAACGATGCCCTCCAGGCATGGACCGTTCCCGGCACGACCGCGCGTCGTCGCATCGATCGGTGGCTGGTGAGCGAAGCTGCCAGAAGGACACCTTTCGAGGAAGAGCGCGGTCGCGACGCCTATGAGTTCGAACCCATCCTCAGCCCCTATCTGTCGGTCTACGACCGTGGCTTTCGCATCAAGACACCTTATTCGCGAACTGTGGTCGACGAGCTGCGACAGGTTCCTTCCGCTCGATGGAATAGCGATGAGAAGGTCTGGGAGGTTCCCTACGCCTCCTATGACGACCTGCAGCACCGATGGGACAGAATAGAAGACGCCGCCAAGCGCAACGAGCCGGAAGAACGTCGCAAGCGCGCCGAGGCGCGCAAAGGCACGGAGGAAGAAGCGAAGGCCAAGCGGCGATCCGTCGAGCGTCGCAAGAGACGTCTCCCCGTGCCGAGCGGCGAACTGCCACCCCCCGACCGGCCGATTTCCACCAAGATCTATGGGATCGTGGTTTTCACCGAGGTCACAGGAGAACTCGTCGATCCGGTAGAGGTTGCGGACATGTATCCGGATGCTCGAGACGAGCATCTCTGGGCGACATGGCGGGCCCCAACCCTTAAGGAGCTCGTTCACACATGGCCGGCGCGGACCGAACCCGATGAAGACGAGCGAAGGCGCGGATGGTGGCACCCGACGATTGAAGAACTCCGGGGAGCTCGACGGAAAGCCCAGATGATCGAGAGAAAGCAAGCGAGAATCGCGGAAAGCAGACACTCCGCACCGTGAAGCGGAGTTTCACCTATACGGTGTGACGCCAAACAATCCGCCACCATCGATGAACGTGTGGCGCTCTCTATTCTCGGCCGCAGACGATCTCCATAGTCATATCGTTATCGGCAATCGTTAAGCGGCTTGTGGGAGCCGTAAGCTTTCCCGGCCAACGTTATTCCTTTTCCCGGTGATCATCTTTGATCATCTTCCGGGGCAAGTGTCTCAGCTTTGTCTGATCCGTTCGATAGCGACCGATTCGTCGTTTTGATGCCTTGAGCTGGTCGCCTCACTGGACCTCGCGCATGCTGATCTTGCCATTTTCGACGGCGGCATAATCTTATTTTGGCGAGGCTCTAAGAAAGGTAAACTCTCATCGAACGGTTTTTATGAGGAAAAGGGACCGATCTGAAATATTTCTGTAAATATCGGTTGATCCCCGGGAATTCATCGGTATATATCGCGGCCGTTCCAACGTTTTTGGGTCCGCAGGGACGCCAAGACATCCTGAAGGACAGGTGGCCGAGTGGTTTAAGGCGCACGCCTGGAACGCGTGTGTACGTGAAAGCGTACCGTGGGTTCGAATCCCACCTTGTCCGCCATTGGATCCAAATTCACCAATCATTTCACCTCGTTAATCGGATCCTTGGTCAGAGATCCGTTTTTGTTGGGTGAATTTGGTTGCTTGTCCCGACCGCTCCGGCATCGTCGCGACAGCCGCATCCGCCATCCTCTCCTGATCGGCCGCGCGGGTTTAACGCTCAACCTCCTTGAGGGAAAGATGGCCTGTCACGGCTGCAATGTGATTGGCGCTGGTGCCCGCCTCAGCCAAGCGCCGGGCGGCAGCCTTGCGAAGTCCATGCGACGAGCAGTGCGGCAGGTGGGCGTCGTCACAGCATCGCCGGGACCAGTTGCCGAAGCCGGCGGCCGTGAACGACTTTCCGAAAGACGTCACCAGGAACGTCCCCTTGTCCCTCGGCGCCACCTCAAGCGCCTCGACGAGAGAGCGGAAGGCGAGGTCATGGCCGCCTTGATCGAGCTCGCCGAAATCACATGCTCGCCAACCAGGAGCGCGAGAACGAGGAGACCATTCTCGAAATGATCCGCCGGATGATTTAGCACGCAGATGGCCTACCGCTTTAGGAGACGTCGACAATTCCGGGCCGCTGGCGTTCAATGTCAGTGAGGCAATCTGGCCTGCCTCAACCTTTGTTAAAGTCGAACTGCCCCTCGGTCCACTCCCCGAGGGGCTTTTTTGTGGCGTTGATGCCTCCCCAGAGGACGGCGGGGAGGCTTGGCCGACATCGCACGAGTGCCGGCCGTCAATTGCCGATGGAGCGCAGCAGAGTGATAGCGAAGCGTATATCTCTCGCATATTGCGGCGGCAGGGAACCTCTCGTTCCTGTATTATGAGGGGAGCGCGAAGGTTCCCGATCGAACGGCGGTCGAGGGTCGCGGCGGGGATCAGGATGAATTTGGATGCGTGCTGAAGATTTGGTGGGCACCTGGATCATAGAAACCTTCTATATGGAGGACTGCGCCACAGGCAGGCGAACGCGGCCTTGGGGCGAGCATCCGTCCGGAACGGTTGTCTTCGGTTCAGACGGGCGCATGTTCGCGCTGATAACGGCCGGTGGTCGATCAGCCCCAGCGGGCGAAGCCGACGAGGCAGCTGCCTTCCGTGCCATGCTTGCCTATTCGGGGCACTACCGCATCGAGTCCCCAAATCGGCTCGTGACCAGCGTCGACATCGCTTGGTTCGAGCCATGGGTCGGGAGCGAGCAGGTCAGGTATTGCGAGTTGTCGGGTGATAGCCTTTTCCTCACGAGCGCACCCTTGGACCTACCCCGCCAGGGCGAGGCGGCGTTTGCGGTCGTAACCTGGAGGCGAGAGGCGGCACCGCAAAGCGGCTGAACGTCACGCCCCGAGCGAGGGCCATGTTTCGGCTTTGGGTTCCCGCCTCGAACCAAATGGATGAGTCCGAGACATCAACCAGGTTGGACTTGGTCTGCTCAGCTACGTCCAAGGCACTTGCAAGTCCACGCTGATCGCTTCCGCATCGTCACTATTTTCGGTCGATCCGGCGGTAGCCCGAATGCATCGGCTGCAACAAAAAGCGGCCTCCCCGACAAAACAGAGGGCGCTCATGTGGTTGAAATATTGACCGAGAGTTCATAAACTTGAGCTGTGTTCTCGTGGGGACGAGTGTAGCCGGAGCGCGCGCTGCGCCGCTCTGGCCGCTTCACTCGGAACCAGATACGGCCTCACGCATTATCAACAGTGTCGCGAGAGCCGCCCCCCGTCCCCCTACATGAGTTTAAGTCCCCTCTCGAACTCAAGCTCTCGCGACACGTCTCTCCACCCTTGAAGCGAAACGCTGTTGACTTGCCAAAACATTTATGAGAACAAACAGTGAACATGATGGAGGTGCTGATGACCCGTACCGATGAAGTTGTATCACGAGCTCTCGCTGTCGTCGCAGCATCACGCGCGCTACGCGAGAAGCAGGACAAGCAAAGGCGAGAAGTCTACGAGAGAGTGCAGATCGCGTCGCTCAAGCGTCCCAGCATCCCCAAGGGCATCCAACTCCGCCTCAACCTGCAATGATTTCTGAACCACATGAGCCTGCCCCGCCTCAAAGACTATCGCGCCGAGAAAATCGACATGTCGTGCAGTCGTTGCGATCGGCACGGCGTCTATGACCGCAAGGCACTTGTGAAGAAGTTCGGGGCGGCCATCGAGTTCGTCGAGCTTCGCCGGATCCTTGCCATCGGCTGCGATCGCCACGGTAACAATGGCTGCGAGGCATGCTTCCCTTGCCTGCTTACGGCTAACATCTTGATCGAGGAACGCCATGAGCGATGAAGGAAGGACTGCTCGGACCGACTCCGTCATCGTGGAGCACTACTGCGAGCACAAAGGCTGCAAGGAGTGGGGGTGCTACGGCTTCGAGGAAAGCCGAACCGTTACCCGCTGGTTTTGCTCCGATCACCAGCCCCGCATCTATCGCGGTCTCTCCCGCCATGGCGAGGCTAGGCTAGCTGCGGCCGAGATCGCTGATGCGTTCAAGTGAAGGTTGAGCCGATGAGCGCAACCGCCGATGAAGTCATTGATCTGGTGACGAAGGTTACTACCGCCGCTCGTGATTTTACGCCGAGGCAAACAATTGAGCTTGCGGTCATCCATGGCTTTTGCCTCGATACCGCCCGTAGAAACGCTCCGCACCTGATAGAATTTTTGTCGAGCGTCCCCGGCTTAGTGGCCATTACCACCACTTTGACGCAACTGCCGCACATTGTAACCACGGAAGATCCTAGGGGGGCGGTCTGGTCATTCGTACGGAGGCACTAGAGCCGTGGAATGGCAGAAAACACACCAGTGGCACCTAACTTGGCCCGGCGAAGGTACTGAAAACAGGACCGGCCACGGTGGTGGTCGATATCGGCCGCGTCATGCAGGTATGCACGGGAACCTGAGGCGAGCGGGCTGGTGCGCCGCCTTGATGTCAGCCTTCGTTCGAAGCCATGCCACTCTCCACATTCATGGATGTGAGCGCCTGCGGCTGATCTCAGCCAGCGCCAAGCCGCTCGAATTTGACACGCACTGAGGTCGGATTTTAAGATGATATTGGATGATCACGACAGTGGCGAGCAAGGCTAGCATGCCGTTGCGGACAGATTGTCAATGTTCGGCAACACAACAAGGAAATCGCTATGCGTGGTCGAATTCCATCAAATGTGGCTTTACGTCCGAGCGATCTAGCTCTGCTGGACCGGGTTTTCGCCCAGGTGATCCCGGAGCATGATACTCATCCCGATGAACTTGCCATGCTGCTAGTGCGGTTATACCAGGACGGCACCACCTCCGAAAGCGAGCTGCTCTCTGCGGCCGAACGCTGGTTTCGGGGCTAGAAGCCGTCTAGCATCCGGATCCGCGGGGAAATTTGATTACCGGTTTCAATCCCCGCATAGCGACCACAATCTCGCCACGCGGTGCTTTATGTTAGCCCCGATTGAGCGAGGCGATCCATGAAGTTAAGCGTTTACGATGTGATCATGCGGGCCTGTTTGGTCCTTATCGGCGTCTACATTTACAGCTTTCACGACATTTTCGCTTAGGCTTCCCTGATGCCGCGTGACTATTAGCGCGCTCCGAGAAGCGTAAGCACGACAAACACGAGAGCGAATGCCGCAACGACCAAGACAATGGTTTTCATAGGGTGTTCCTGTACAACCTCGATATCTTGGCACAACGGGCGCCGACAGTACTAACCTGTCCTTCGACGCGAGTATGAAAACCATGATAGGCAAGATTTCTCTCAGCCTTGCCGCCTTCATCACAATCTCCTGGGTGGGCGGGATGGCACGTTCGTTTGGATCTACTTTTAGGATTTCAGGGTTCAAATTGATGACGCCCGTAGGCTGCCGGGCGGATTCGAAAAGAACAGCTATTGTCTCACTCATCGAAATAGTTGAGCGTGGCCAGACCAGCTGTGAGGAAACACTATGAAGTTCTTTGTTGCCAAAATGACGTACAAGAATGGGGACCGGTCCCACCCTTGGACACTGTTCGCTCCATCCTACGCGGATGCGGTCCAGAGGCTTGAAACGGGCAGTCGTGCGGATGATTTTTCAGCCATTGCGGTCGCTGAATCATTCAGAGCGGACTACTTCGGACGCACCTTGCACGAACCGAACGATTCCGTTGTTGAACACCACGACATCACTTGGTCACCAGAAGCGTAGACACGAAATGCCCCGCCTTCGCTCCCCCCACACATAATCAGGTACTGGAAGGTGGCGCGCAACGTGGCTCGAGGGGATCATGACAGCTGGACTTGATACGACGAGGATGTCGATATCAGCCAGGTTACCCCGGATAAGATAAGACCCCGCAGGCCGTCCTCGACTGGTTCAAGGTCTGGTACCGCTGCGCGGAACGTAGCTGTCCCAATCGTCTTGTGCCAAGGATGGAACTTATAGCACCGTGAGTGCCGCAAAGTTGGTGAAGTATTGGTACGACTAAATTCTCAAGGCGAACGGGTTGCCGGAGAAGGAGTAATTGCCGTTTCGTAGGGCCGTACCATCTCATGAACGATGGAGAACATCGATCCGTCCGCCTCACCACGATCTGACCGGACCATCGCATGCCAGGAGGCGCTGGAAACGTCCTTTCGTGAACTGATGGATCACGCGGTAAAAGCAGGATGGACTGAGGGCGAGGTCATGGCGGCTCTGATTGAGCTCGCCGAAAATCACATGCTCGCCAACCAGGTGCGCGAGAACGAAGAGACAATCCTCGATATGATCCGTCGGAAGACTTAGTCGTCCGACCACCTACCTCTTTAGGAGACGTCGACATTCTAGGCCAGGTGGCGCTCAATGTCAGCGAGGCGGTAGGCGCGCCTCAATCTCTGTTGAAAGTGACTTGCCCCTTGGTCCACTCCCGAGGGGCTTTTTTTGTAATACTTCGCCACAGAGATGTCGGGGCGCAGATGTCCGTTACTTCCAAAAGAGGGCATTTCCTCGGGCACGCGTTCCCACGTTGTCCTCATGTAGACAATACACGCACAGTCGCTCGGAACAACCTCTGCCTTACACTCACTGAAATTGCGCGAGAACGGTGACTTCAGTTCACGAAATGCGGTCCTGACGATAGCTTGGGTGAAACGGCCCAAGTTACCTTCTTCTGTCACTTTGGATTTCAAGGCCCATCCATCTGCGAAATAGAGATGCGATGTCGAGCCAGTTGGCGATCAGGCTGCTCTCCAAAATGATCCACTCTCCTGTATCGCCCGTATTCCGATCGAATTCTCTCTCTTTGGGATGAGGACGCCGTGATGCCGAAATACTTTTTCCATATCGAGGAAGTGGATTCGACGATCATCGATGGCGATGGCTTCGAATTTGCTGACGATGATGAAGCAATAAAAGAGGCGAAACATGCCATCGTGGAATTTGCTCTTGAAGCGGCAAGGCAGTCGAGAGATTTAAGTGTTCTAGGTCTTACGATATGCGATGTCGGCGGAGCGATCATCGCAGAGCTACGCTCCGATGACGTATTGCTTCGGATGCTCATTGAGGCTTGGGATGGTCGCCAACCAGATTGAATGTCTGCAGCCAAAGCCGACAGCGCTACCGGCACAAAGCGAAATGTCCCACTTACTATGGTGGCGCCGCTTCCAGCGTGTGACGATATGGTCGCCGGATCGCTTTAAAGCATATCAACTCGCTCTGAGGCTTACTGATCTCGAAGCGTCTAAGCATTGAATCCATCGAGCCGCACGCGACACTCGTTGGGCTCGCTGTTGGGATAATACGCATTGCGGACGGTTCGAGATCATTCCTGTCGGCGGTACGTCCTTGGACAAAGCAGATGCCGACTAAGACGGAGAGTGTGCCCGACATCGATGTAGCGGACAGGTAGCTACTCAAGCCTTCATTAAAGCCATCTTTGGAGGGTAGCATCAAGCTCTCGTTGCCACAGGTTTTCGCCGTTTTATCCCAAACCATGTGCGGCTGCCAAACATTCGACGGCAATATATGGATTGGTCGACACGGCAGGACAGGACCGCGACCGGTACGTCTGCTCCAGGATATCGTCCATCCCACCTATTTCTGGCCGATGAACAAAAATGGTCTCTTCATTGCGGAACATAAACACAGAACAACAGGTTATTCATCTGTCGTTCATGTTGAAAGCAAAGCAGATGTTTTTGAGCACCCTCCAGCCTACGACTTCGTTCACCTTCAGCCCCGATCATGGTATCTCCATGGAGAAGACCGCGATCGAGACGGAAATGAGCTACATCCCTGATCTCGACGCGACCACGCTCACTGTCGATGTAACAGGCGACTACATTGTGCTCGAAGGCACGGTGAAAACCAATGTTGAGTTGGCGCGGGTCCTTCGCATTGCCCACGAGATTGTCGGTTACGACCGCGTCCTCTCTCGGATCGTCGTCTGCTCGCTCTAAATTCTTTTCTGGCAGACAACCGAAACCCCGCCGACATCATCGAGCGGGGTTTTATTTTCCGGAATCTTACGACATTCAATCGATGCGACAGTGACCATTTTAAATGCGTGACTTTGTTAACCCGTTGAGCGGATGGAGTATCAAGTTTCACTGGGTTTTGCAGATCGTTGAGAAGAAGACCGCATCCGTGGCGTAACGGGCAGGCCCGCCCATCAACCCACCTATGCTTTTACCACCGCAACCGCGAGCACCCTCTTGGGAGCAGTCCCTGCAGGCGGTCTTAACAGTTAAGACGACAGCTCGGTGCGGGTGCCCCACTAAAGCCGACGGGTAGATTTCCATTCCGCATCCACTATATGGCGGAAATCGCCGAGCCTCGGCGGGTGAGAGATGATCACGCTCTCGCGGTAACGCGAAGGACTCTCGATGCCAAAACTTCCAGTCGGCCTCACCGACCAGCAACGCTCAGCCATTTTCGAAGAAGGCAAAAGGGCTGCAATTGCCAAGCGCAGCCCATTCACCTGCCCTTACATCAACGATGTAAGCGAAGAGAGATTCACTCTGTGGACTGACGGATACAGGTCCGCGGGAAATTGATGTTTGGGATGTAGGTCGAGAAACTTTTCCCGGTTCATCAACGTTATCAACGCGTCGTCACGGGCCAGCGCCGCTTTCACCTCCAGCGAAGTGCAGGCACAGCGCGGCTCGTGGCGGCACCACAAGGTGCTAGGGTAGTGCGCTTTAAAACGTAACCTTGCAGCGGATGCCGTCGACCATATCCTTCATCGTGCCGACGATATTGGTGCCGAAAAACGCGGTGCCTTCCGTCGGAGATCTCTGCCGCAAGTCTTGCTGAGGTGGATGTTGTCGTCGAGCCGCCTTGCCGCCGTCGAATTGCAGGTCGTGCCGGCGCCGACATTTCAGCTGGGTGCCAGCATTGAACATCTCCAGCCGAGCGGCTGCGTGCACCAATTGGACAAGGCAGTTCGCGAGATATTGCCGGTAATCGCGCTCGCGCCTATGCGCGCCGGTCGCTTATGGTCCAGGCCGGAACATTGGTAGTCGCGTGTCGTTACTATCGAAACAAGGAACGGACCGATGACGACACTGACTTATGCTCCGATGATTGCGCTCGCCGTCTTCTTGATCCTGGCGATCGGCGTATTTGCATTCATAATTCTCCGTCGTGGCAAAATGCGTCGCGTGGAGAGTAGCTTGGTTGATCCGGATAAGCCGACATACGACTGGCTTTACCGAGAGGCTGAAAACGCACACAAGATCGGCGGTCACCCTGGAAAGTGATCCGTTTCCGAACGCCATAATAACCGCTTGTTAACGCACCTTCCGGCAGAATGACCGTCAGGGGACTATGCTGGAGAGAATAATGCGTATCAGCGGCACCGTCCTCTTTGTTGTTCCATTATTGGCACTGACCGCCTTGGGCGCTTCCGTGTTATGGGAGCGCCCCTCTTCCATCGATTACACGTTCACAAGCAGTATCCCCTGATCCAGGAGACAGCGCGGGTGCGTAAGCCGATTGGATGCGATTGCGAGCGATCTCGGTAAACCCATGGAAACTTCCGTTCTCGGGCACCACCGAAAGCCATGCCAGCCGCTTGAATTTACGCTTTAGAAGACGATCATAACTCTCATCTCGTTTCCTGCAGCAGTCCAATATTGATGGTGCTTTCGAGAGAGAACATCGCATCTAATAATTGATCTTGTGTGTACCCCGCGCCAATCAGCGGAATACAAATGTGGTAAAGGCCTATCGGTTGGTCCGTTTCGGCTTTAAGCAGGCGAAGCTGCTCAAGGATCGCGGCAGTTGTTTCTATGTTAGTCAGCCGCATCGACGCGAGTGTCCTCCGCGCAGGGCGACCGGACCAACGCCGCCATAAACGTACCGTCGACGAGCAATCGAGAATCGCGATTATCGAGCATCGATCGCAGCGCCGACACTTTCCGCCGCCACGGATCTTAGCTGTCGCGCCATCAAGTAGGCAGCAACATCTCCACCGCAGGCCTCGACGAGCAGGTTGACTGTGTAACCAGCGGCTTCGGCTTCGGCTTCCGCGCGCAGTGCGCCCGCGAGCATAGCGAAATCATGCACTTCACCTGCGGGCAAGGCTGCGTAAGGTCGTAATTCAAGCCGGTCGTCAATCCAGTCTTCGATGATCATCATCCGAGCAACTCCAATTTGATCCCGATAATCGACGACCGCAGGTTTCGTTCCGTGATAAAATAGGCCGGAGCGACTGCTCGCACCGACCCTCATCACCCGGCAGACTTGCTGCCTGGCCATCTCTCTTAGTCCAGAAGCTCTGCTGGCACCTTGCCGCCGTTTTCCGACAGCTTGCGAAGTAGCGCCTTGTGAAGCCATAGGTTCATTTCAGCCGAGCCATCTTTTTCGCCGGTATAGCCGAGCTCTTCAGCCAGCTCCTTTCGTTCAGCCAAGCTGGCATCCATGCCGAGAGCCTTCATCAGGTCGACGATCGAGTGCTTCCAGTTCAATTTCTGGCCACTGCGAGCGACAGCGGCGTCTAGGATCGGTGCGACCTCGATAGCAGACGGCGTTGCCGATTGGCTTGGGGACGTGGCGCCTGACGTCGGCGGTACCGCCTGTCCAGTGCCACCAACAGTGGGTGCCGTCGTCGCAGCAGGCTCGGGAATAGATGGTGGTTGCAGTGTTGGCTCAGGTTCGGTGGGAGATGCTGGGGCCGCATGTGCGGCGCCGCCGAAGATTGCATCCTTGATCTTGCTGAAAATGCTCACGTATCTCTCCTCTTTCGTGAATTCACGAGGACCAACTGTTCGTGAGACGTTGCGTTCCGATATGTTTTAAAAACGTGGCGCCAAGTCTGGCTCTCTCTTTTAGGAAAGCCTACAGACCCCGGTAGAAGGGGTGTCTCCCTTCGCGCCGTTTGGACGAACACCGCCGCCGTTCGCGGGATTGAATGAATGAAGTGAATGGGAAGTTCAGCCTCCCAACTGAACCTCCCTGCTCAATCGCTAGGAGTGCGAGAGCCGCTGGATTATGACCGCCGTTTCATGGAGAGCAAGAGCATTCGGCTGATCGAAGGCGCGCTTTTTAAAGCCCGGCGGCCTGTCGTGAACGACGATCAAGAAAGGCCGTTTTAGCGAACGACTTCTTTGCCGGCGACGCGCTGGTTTCGAAAGTCTACCAATGCCGGATATCTGTGCCCTCGCGCCTTTACGTTGATATCCATTGGTGCCCGTCCATCGCGCTCAGTGGCGATAGAAAAGTTTGTTGCGGAGCGCATCCAGAAACAGAAAGCGCCGTCCCAGCCAGGGAGGGCCCAGGTCACTCACATGGTATAGATCCGTATCATTGTTTGACGTTCTCGCAGGGGCCGAGCATGGTTCGGATCGTTGTCGATGCTGTTGCGGCCAATACTTACGGAACCAAATTGAAAGTGCGATGTTATACAGGCGTCGCGAGGGCCGTCCCCGTCCCCCGACCCGAGTTTAAGTCCCCTCTCGAACTCAAGCTCTCGCGACACCCTCCCCTTGGAACCACTGTCCATTCCTTTCAGTTGACACGACGCCTATGTAGAACATAAAGAGAACTTACGGAGGTCCCTTGCGGACGGCCGCTTCCTTGCGTCCCGGTATTGCAAAGGAGAAAACATGTTCACGATAGGCGAGGTTTATCCTCAAGAGGAAGAGCCTGATCCTGACTTGTTGGTGCAGATTGGCTGGAAGGCCGAGCATTACGAATTTGAATTCTTCGAAGCCGCGGTCCTGATCGATGGAGGATCGACGGATTCCTGGTTCGAATTCGCCTACAGCCGTCAGTTAGGCGGTGCCTTCGTTCTGTGGCGAAGCGGAGTTTCTGCATTGGAGGCAGCAAGAAGCGCCACTTATGGCTGGGTTGACGCTAATGACGTCGGATCAATCCCTCAAGCCGTAGAGTCGAAAGCGGAGGCTTACGGCCCTCCGCTGGATGGCTACTACTTCGATACTCTGGAATTCTACCGGATGTATCCTGGCGGGTTCGCCACGACGGACGGATCTCAGTCGATATCAGATCGTCTCTCGACATGAGCTTGCTCGCCTTAGGGCGCATCACGGAGAAGCGATAGAAATTTCGTGGGAGCGCTGCGATCGCGGCATGGCTTTTCAACTCCAGGCACAGGTTAGGAAATTCGGTGCGGCCGTCGAGTTCGCGCAATTCCAGCAAAGCCTGCCGATCGGTTTTGAGCGCGCCGGTGCGGATGTCGCCTGCCCATCGTTCTCATGTCTGCTTAACGCCGGAATTTACTTAGAGGATCGGAGATGGACGACGAGACAAGAACCATCCGAACCCATCTGTCATGTGGAGCACCACTGCGAAGCTGAAGGATGCGAAACGAGGGGCTGCTATGGCTTTGAAGAAAGCAGAACCGTGGCGCACTGGTTTTGCTGTGCGTACCAGCCGCGCCTTTACCACGAAATTCCTCCTCACAGCGAAGGCTAGCTTGCTGCAGCGAAGGTTTCCGACATGTCGACGTGACGCGGATTGGCAGGAAAGATACTATTGGCGAGTGTATCTGCCTCGCAAGGCTCGTACGGGCTAGACCGCCAATGATGGCGTTATCGATCTTGAAAAAACCTCATCGTTGCCCGGCACGTTAAGCCGATCCAGTGTTATCCAAGGCCCATGAGGCGGACCTTGGGACGCAGGTTTCGCCGAAAGTTGATGTACATCCACAACTGGAACGACGGTATGATCGTTCTGGGGAGGGTATCCCTTCGCCGCGAGGAGCCGTTTGCCATATACCCGGTGCCACGGGCGGAGCGCTCCTCGCGGCACTGGGGTCGCGGAAAGGTCCTGAGCCGCACCCTGTTCCGGCGTCTTCTCCAATTGGCGTGGGGATGTGACCATCTGGTTTTCTCCCAGATCGGGTCAGAGTGACCTAGCTAGACGTCAACACCTTGATGTCGTTCTCGAAGGCATGTGAAAGAGCCGCCGACAACGCACCTCGAGCAACGGGTTTTCTGACAACGGGGATGGTGGAGTAACCTTCCGGAATGTTGACCCCGTCGCGATAGCCGGTCGCGAATACATACGGAATGGACAGGCGCTGGAGTTCAGCTGCCACGTCCTCCGATGTCGTGTCGCCAAGATTGAGGTCGAGCACGGCGCACTGCGGTCGTTTGTGTTCGATAGATAGTAGAGCCGCATCGACCGTCGCTACGACGGTGACTTCCGCCGCACCGAGTGAGCGCAGAAGCTCCTCCGTATCCATCGCAATCAGCGACTGATCTTCGACCAGAAGGACGCGCAGGCCGTCGATCGGTTGCTTTTCATCCTCTAACGTGGCGGCCTCTGCAGAAACCGGTCTTTTGGGGGCATGAAGATGCCGCGCCGGCAATACGAAAGTGGCCCTCAAGCCCGCGTTTGCAAACTCCAGGTCGACCGTGCCGCCCAGATCATGCGCGACCGTTTTTTCAATGAGGTTGGAGCCGAAGCCCTTCCTTGTGGGTTTTACGACTTCCGGGCCACCGCTCTCGGCCCATTCGATTTTGCAACTGCCATCATCGGTCCGCGTCCACGAGACTTCCAGCTTTCCAGCGGGAACCGACAGGCTGCCGTATTTGGCCGCGTTGGTCATCATCTCGTGGAGGAGGAGGGCAAACACGCCGAACGCTCGCTCAGTCAATCCGACCGGCGCTCCGGTGATTACAATTCTGTCCTTCATCTTGGAGAAGCGGTGCATGTCCGCCTCGGCCTCGATAAGGGTACGAAGCTCTCCGCCATCCGAACCCGCGAAACTTTGGTCGTGGGCATAAGACAATGCCCTGAGGCGGCCCTCGAACGACTTTGCATAGTCGTCCACCGATACCGAGTTTGCCCCCGTTTGCGTTGCGATCGACTTCACAAGACTGAGGATGTTCTTGACCCGGTGGTTGAGCTCAGAGTTGAGGAGTTTTCTCTGGTCTTCGTTTTTCTCACGCTGCTCTTGCGTCGCGTCATTATGGGAAAGCATGACGTCCCTGACGTAACCGCGGATTGAATCCGCGACGACGAGATCAGCATCCGTCCAGGGAACCGACTTATGTCGAACATCCTCGCGCCAGGTTTCGAAACTTCCGCGCGGCGTCAGCCGCATGCCGCCTTCCGTGGCAACCTCGGCTTTCGTTGGCTCTCCTGCCCACTCGATCTGGTGAGCCTCTTCACTTCGGAAGAACACCAGGAAATCCGAAGAAGACACCGAGATCGGTATAGCGAGCATGCCGGCAACCCGTGTGCCGAACTCTTTGTCGTTGCCTGTCTCCGCAACCAGGTCCTGGGTGTCCCAGATACTACGTCCTGCTTTTTCGGAGATCAGCTCCATCAGCGACGGAATGGCCTGTTCGGACGGCGACACGCCGTGGGAGGCCCATTCGCCTTTCGACCAGAGGCCCGCTCCGTCACTTGCGATCAGCGTCGAGAAGTCTTTCAAGCGGGACTTAAGGACGGTATCGACCGATTCTTCCGCCTTCACCTCTGCGATGATCGTGTCCAGGCGACTGCGCGTCGATATGGCGGCCGCTTTCTGGTCGCGGTGTTCGATTGACGCAACGTGAAGCGAAAAATACTGCGCGAACAGCTCGGTCGCGATGCGTAGAGGAATGGATAGCCATTTTGGGCTGTTGTGGTGGCAGGAGATCAGCCCCCACAGTTCGCCGTCAACCACAATCGACACCGACATCGAGGCGGCGACGCCCATATTGCGGAGGTATTCGCAGTGGATCGGCGAAACGCTTCGCAAGTGGGCATGGGACAGATCAACTGGCGCTTCCCCCTCGGCTATACGCGGCGAAAGCGGGACCGGAACGAAATTGGCATCGCCTATGACGCGCACCCAGTTCTGGACATAGAGCTTGCGGGCCTGGACCGGGATGTCGGAGACAGGGAAATGTTGGCCGAGAAAACTTTTAAGTGAAGGATCCTTGGCTTCGGCCACAACACGGCCGGCGCCGTTGTGCAGGAAACGGTAGACCATGACACGGTCATAGCCCAGCATCGCCCGAACGAGCCTCGCGGTGGTCCGGAAGAGCGGGTCGAACTCCTTATGTCCATCAACCCGCTTGACAAGCGACTGGGTCAGATGCAGCGCGACCTCTGTGTCTTCGGGTGAAGCAGGTTTCTCGAATTCGACAAATGTCCGACCGCCGTGACGATGGATGGTTATGTCGGCTTTTTTATCCCCTTCGCCCAGCTGGGCCTTTAGGACCAGTCCAGCGATGTGGCTTGATCCGGCGCGCGCAACGGCGTTACCCAGGTCATGCGCCACCTTGGAACCGACGACATCCGCGAGTTCCGTGCCGATATACTCTCTGTTGGTGCTGCCGAGAAAGTCATCCACGTTCTCGGATACGAACGTGACCAGTCCGGTTTCCTCGTCGAGAACGACGATGGCGCCGTGGGGCTGGATACTGCCAGGAATATGGATAGGTTCTCGATCGCAATTGGTAAGATCAACCTTGGACCTGTCGTAACTCAAGGGCGGCATCCTGCTTTCAAAAAAAGGCTCGGTTTCGGCGGCTTTTTACATGGCACGAGCCATGCTGCAACTGTCTAAAGCATGTAACTAAAAGAGGAATCTGTATCGGGATTCATCGGGTCCTGATGAGGATGCCCCATCAAATCTAGAAAGTTCCCAAGCGCGACTTTGTTCCAGCTTCAACCAGCATATCTGTTAAGATCACGAGAAGTTTGGCCCAACAAACCGGATTGCGGAGTTGCTATAACCTGATGCGGCCGGAATTCCGCGAAGGACCGGCCGAGGTCACGAAACGCTCTTCGATCCAGCTGAGTTGTAGGGTTTGGTGAGGAATTCGGCGACCGGCTAGCTAACTTCTTCACAAACGCCGATAACTCTCCGTCGCCGCGTAAGCGCGGATTCGCTGCCATTGAGTCAAAACACCTCTGGAGCGGTCTCCGGTACGACGCGCTTGGCGGTTATACTTCCGGACCCTGATGTTTCGGAACAAATCTCAAAAAGAGCTGGTTACGAAAAAGGCCGATGTCTTCGGGTGGACCTCGGCTGTCCTTGTACTGCTCCCTCACCGGCTAACCGCCGGTGAGGTTGCGGACGAACGGAACACAAAAGGCATCAACGGCATCGCATGGCATACAGCAGACTACGCATCCTCATTGTTTCTCTCGATCCTCGCGCTTTCAAAAGTCTGCCGGCTGGAATCGGATTAAAGACAGCAATCCAAGCGCAAAACGATGGTCTGATCGAAGCTGACGGCAATTTGTCCGCCAAGTCGAAATTTCGGCTCACATCTTCGGGGTTCGCAAGGAAAAATATGTACGGCGGCTGAATGTGGCGGAACAAAAAGATGCGCCCTACGTTCTTCGGTCATCGGTGGTGAATGCACGTTACCGACCTAAAGAACCCTCAGTCTTCCCCCTCTGACTGAGGGTTTTCTTTGCGCGCGCGTCAGCGTTTTTCTCGAAGTGCGGAACAGCTTCGGCTTTTGTCAGTTTGGAAGCACTAGTCTGATTGCCCGTCGGACTGGTCCTTGATGATGACTCTCTGCCGCACACCTCTCTCACAGCAGCGCGGCAGAGAGCACCCCTCGTCACGCAAGCACGCTTGCTTCGATCGCCGCCGAGATGAAAGCTTCCTTCGCGACCTCGGACGGCACCAATCCTTGAGCCGACTCTTTGCACAGTTTCATCGCACGGCCGTAGTGGTCTCCGCGTTCAGGAGGCCACCTGTGTTGGAGGTAGTGGAGCGCATCGGATGCGCTTTCAACAGCCTCGGATGAACCGTAGCCAATCCGCACAAGTACAGGCGCACGGAAAGGTGCGCTCGCAAGTATATCGATCGCCATTACATTCTCCCAATACTGCCATGATAGTCTGATTTTTAGGCAGATGCTTGATATTTGAGCGATCATATCTTCGTGTCAAGAAGGATGAGTGTCACAAAATATGAAAAAGCGAGTGAGGATCGCGTCTCTTGGCTTGGCGACGCAAGGTGCGTGCAACAGTCCCCGGTTACCTCGCGCAAGTTCAGTCTCACTGTGTCTATTGAGGTAGAACAGCACATTCACTGTCAGGTCTTGGCTTAACATTTTCCGACCAGCGCCACCGTGGTCGCGCTGGCCTTTCGGCTGATCCGAGTTGGCGTGCAACAGCCTAAGCATCCAAGGATTGCCTCAGCAACTCAACATCAAACGATGCATGGCCACCGCATTACAGCGCGTCCGAATGAGTCTCTGAGAGCTAGGATAGCGGACATGAAACCCTGCATCGATGTAGAAATGAACTTTTGAAGGGCCTCACTGACGGAGTCTGTAGAGGAGGTCATTTTGGCATCACAAGAGTTGACAGATTGACAGTACATCCACAGCACATACAGCAAACATCAACAGAACATTCGCGCGCCATCTGTCGATGATTTCCTCAAAGGGCGTACGAAAGCTAGTGGCTCTACTACAAAGGTATGTATACTTCAGTGAGCCCCCCATGAACGCACTGATTTGTTTGAATTTCCTCGTCGCCGGATCCGCAGTGGTGGTGTATTGCGAATGAGACTCTTGTCGGACGAAGTCTCGTCTCAGGGTGAAACCATGCCATTTCCACCAGCTTGATTGGGGCCACGTCCCTTTCACGTCTGTGTCGGACAGATTTGGACGATCCACCCATCAAGCAATCGCCGAGCTGCTTGTTTGATTTGATGACTTGAGAGACGTTGCCCGACGTGCCGAGAAGATTGGTTCTTTTCATCTGTGCTCTCGCCAGTTTCTCTTGGAGAAGGCGCGGCAATCAAATGCAAATCCGCACTGAACACACAGTCCGAAACGTCTTCGATCGCCCGTACCGTCACGCCGTCAGTTACGTCAAGACAGAGACTGCAGAACTCTCATATTGTGTCTTCCGGTCGAGATATTTCCGGAATTTGGCCAGAGATCGTAGCTCTGGGCGCTGCAGACCGACAAGAAAAACGAGAAACAAATTACGAATTTGGGTTCTTAGCCTGCCCACCATCGCCGATCAGTGGCACAGGCGGTTCTTCCAGCATCTCTTTCGCAACTTGATTGAGAATTTGGCTAAGGTCTGCACCACAAGGGGTCGCATCCGCAAACCTGTCGTCGAAGGCTGCAATCAGCAGCGTACGCTTGACGATGGCTTTACGAAGCGCCTCCGACGGCGTGTGGTGAGCTGCCCAACCGTCTAGCGTTGATCTGACGTCATTACTGATTGAGTTGGAGACTGTCACCGGGGCTCCTCGCGTCTAGCAGGCAAGAGCACAAGGATACTCTCAGCCATCACTGTTCGATGATCAATCCTACAGCATTCCGAGGGGTTGGGTCTGATTGTACGCTGGCGTACCAAGGCAGGGCGCAGAGCAATATGGCGACTGCTCCTCACCATAAGAGAACAGTCGCCGCTAGGGAAGCCAAGGGGGTAACAGCTTCCACCTCGAAATGTAGAGTAATTCTAAGACGATAGTAAGGCGCCAAATTGGTGGAGGCGAGCTACCTACCCCTAAGTCCCTCGAACCTCCACCTGCCGAAGGTGCCTACCGTTCGACTGTACGGAAGTAGAGCATCTGCACTCAACTGCAACGACGCAAGACCGTACAAAGTAGTGTGGCGGAGGTTACTGCTACTGCCCTACAAAAGCAGGAATAACCTCCACTCTCAGGTGCCCACCGTGCGGCGGCTTGGCGGGAACATTGAGTATGTGCTCATGCTCTGAAGAATAGAGCAAGCGATATTGCGATATAGTATCAGCGATGACTGTGGATAAGCTGAAAGGATAGCGATCCACTCTGGCGATCGACGGACACGCCGATCCTTCCTCGGGCCAAATCAGGCTGCCCAACGTTGTCCGGCAGTGGCGAAACGAGAGGTTAGAGCCGCCAGACTTTCAACTGCATGCAAACCAATATCTGCGCCAATCCGCCTTCAGCGCAGACACGCTGGGCGTGGCAGAGACCAAGCAATGATCTGCCGTGATGCGCAGCCGGCGAGGAGCAACCTCTTGCGGTCTCGTTTCGTTGACAGTTCAGGCACTTTTATTGATCTTCGGCGGCACCCAAGACCCGTCGATAATTCCCTCCTTGCCCCAGTAAGCGCGGATGTACAGTGAGAAGCGCCCGCTCGGAGCAGGAAGCCAGTTGGTTTCATGTTCACTTCCAGGAGATTTCGCACCTGCATAGAGCGTCAGTGACCCGTCGCCGTTTCGCTTGAGGTCCTTGTTCTTCGTTCCGAGCGAATAGCGCTTGAGGTGGTTAGCGTGAAAGAGGTGCTTGTCGTTGTAGAGTGTAAGCGACCAGAAGCCGTTGACGGGAGGTTCCTGACCCGCCTGGAAAGTAATTTCGTAGTTGGAGCTCCCGATTAATTCCTTATCGGCGTCATCGAAGTCGGTGTAGAAATATTGCGTTTCCGTCGGGCGGTTGTCGAACATGTTCGATTTCGCCGTACCGGTGCGATTGAAGTAATCGAGGCCGAACTGCGCATTGTTGGTTGAGCGGTTCCAGCCATTGCCCGCAGGCCGGCCATTGTGCCGCCACTGAAAGAATGGGTGGATAACGCTTTTCTCCGTTTCGATAGCAGTTTCGACCAGAACCTTCTTCAGGTCCGGGTCCCGGGCCGCGGCATCGATCAGCAGGCGAAATTGAGCGTAAAGTGCTTCCTCGCCCGGCAGTGGGTCGGCAGCCGCGATTGCGTCCGGGAATTGTTCAAAGAAATTCTCGGGGATCACCCATTTTGTCTCGCCGCCCCCTTCATCGGTATCGGTTGATTGCGGAGCGGGAATATCTTTTACCTTGCTCCACTCGATCGTCTTCATTTCGCCTGTAAAATCTTTGAGCGGATAGACGACGACTTGATTGAGCGCAGACTGGATTGCTTGCTTGTCTTCCGGCGTGTCGTCTTGGAAGATGCGGGGGATCGCATTTGCAAGCGACGTCGGGGACCGGATGACGTCGGTGATACCGCTCGGCTTTAAGCCGCTCCACCTCGGCCCGACCAGGAGATAATGACCGGGCTTGGTACCGTAAGGCTTCCCGAGGTGGCCGAACTGATCTGTACGGGCATCATAGAGCGCATAGACCCAGAAACGATCGCCAAAATCTGGCACCTGCACGACTACCGGTTCGTCATCCAGCGAGAAAAATCCGAGGCCATAAACAACGTCCTGGTTAGGGCAGGTTACGAAGGTTTCCGAGGGCTCGATATAGTCGTGAAGCATACCCATGTGACCACGCGGTGCCGCCGGAAGTATGCCGCCCAGCAAGCCAGGGTATGGGGCTTGTGTGATTTTGGCTTTCCGATTGAGCATGTTGACGATCGGCCATCCCCAGACATAGGCCGTCTGCGCAACGGTCCTGGCGTAGCCTGAATGCATCAGAACGCCGGTCGCTGGCATAGTAAGTTCCGATGAGGTAGTTGTTGCCTGTGCTTGCGTTTGATCGGATGCCGCAAGCAGAGGTGCGATCGACAAGACTACTGGTGCTGCCGCTTTGGGAGCAGACGCCGCACACGCCGCTGCGCCAAGACCGGCTTTCATGGCGTCGCGTCGAGAGATTTCTCTTTGTTCATGCGAGGTCGTCCTCATGATCCTATCCCTTGCGTCTGAGAGGTCGCGAACCGGGCCTCACTTCAGCTTTACGACGTCGTCAGGCTTCCATGTCTGATCAAAAAATGCCGTGCCGGTCCCATAAAGGCGGACGGCCGCAATGAAGTCGCGGCCTTCGATTGTCTGAATCCAGTTGCTTTCTGGTGCCTCTTCCGGTTTCACCGCCCCGAAATAGAGGTCAACCGATCCATCGTCGTTTGTCTTGACCTTGTAGAAGGCGTTGATGGACGGCAGCTGCTGCTTCGTTTCCGGCATTGAGCCATCCGTGACATTGTAGGCGGTCACCGCCCAGAACAGCACGGCAGGCGGATCGGGAGGCAGGTGCAGCCTGTAGGCATTCGATCCGTTCAGGAAATTCCCATCGGCGTCACGGGCGGTAAAAGGATATTTCGACCCCGCATCTAGGGTCCGCATGACCATTGCCGGAGCGGAGGAATAGGCGAACTGGAAGTACGACGCCCGTTGCAGGACATCGAGATAGCTGTCCTGCATCCATTCGGCTGTGCCGCCCGCCCAGATGTTCTCATACTGTCTGTCTTCGTAATATAGATTGCGCTTGTCGGGGCGACCGAGCTGGCGGGTCGCAAGGATCATCTTAGGGGCCGCTTCGATCGCCCGCAGCAAGGCTGCATTCTGCTTGTCGGTCGGCTCGAATGGTTTGCCTTTGATGATGCCGATCGATGCGAGTACGCCGCGCGTCACAGGGTCGATTGAGGCGGTAGGCTCATAGTCGACGAATTCCTTCAGCTTCGTCCAATATGTGGCCCCCGTCGGGTACATCATGTTGACGCGTTTGCCGCTGGCGTCGGGGAACTCCATCGGCCTGACATCCTTCTCCGGTGCCCAAAGAGGATAAATCCGGGTGCGCTCCGCATTCGCGGCGGCCGGAGCCGGGTCCGGCCCGTTCTCTCCCTTTGCCATGACTGTACGGAAGAACAGGAAGACATTGTAGGTAGGCGACTTGAAAGCGAAGTATCCCTTCGGCACGTCTCCGTCGTAACCCGGTGGCAAAAGAAGATACAACCCGCCCCGCGCTCTATCGGGGCCGATCGCGCCGACGTCGGTCAATGTGTGCTGATAGAAATCAGTGAACATGCCGATGACGTTGGGCGGGGCAGCAACGACAAGCGGCCCGTCCTCCTTCAGGTCGAGATAGCTCATCGAATAGATGACGTCCGCGTTGGGTGTGGGAACCCACGTGAGGCTGTCCATGCGTTCCTTCCAAATCGGCAGCACGTTGTATCCAGACCCGAAGGCTGCTTCTGACCCATCTCGCATGCCGATCGTGTTCAGAAGCGGGATCGAGAGAATGTAGGACTGCACGGCGTTCTGATAGTAGAGGGCGTCACGGAGGGCCTCAGCCTCGGGCTGAGGCAACCAGTTTCCCTTGTTGATCTGTTCCATCAAAGGTGGAATTCTGCTGGCGTCGTCCTGGGCATGCAGGTCGCCGACACCGACCGTCGTGCACGCTGACAGGGCAGCGACAAGGAATGCGAAGTTTACACGATTCATGGCAGCTCTCCAGAATTGAGCTCGGCATGTCGCGGTAGAGCCGATCACCAAATAGGCCATAAGGGAAGTACGCAACTGTAAATCGGGATGTAACACTTCCGCCATTTTCAGCAGCACTGGGAACTTGTTCCTATCAAATGGGTTAGATGACATCAGACTAACGTCTGACACATTGAGTGAAGGATCATGCCATGCGTAACATCTTTTGGGACAAGCCGGTCGTTGCTGGCGACAAGCTCATCTTTGGCCCCTTGGAGGCCCGTCGATTCCTTCAGAGCGAGTGGCCTCACTCGAAGAGTATTGCTTATGCCGCCGCCGACCTATGCGTACTCAAGGCGCTTGACGGTCGAGCCACGCCCGACGAAGCGCGTGAACTGTTTGAAATTGCTCTTCGGTCCGCCGAGCTCGTCCTGCCTGGGACGATGAAGCTGGCGAGCTAAGGCCACGCCTCCGAGCCCCTCGGAGTGACGGCGCGCTTGTTCTTTTCTTTGGATCTTGCCTACATAGAGCAAGCGCAATCGGTCGTTTACCTAGGCATCTGAGCCACTCACACGGAACTGTCGACTGCCCTGCACGTTTCGCCTGTTGAGAAAACAGGAGGCAACATGTCGACATATCTGCCCATGAGCATCCTTGCCGCAGTCCTGGTCTGCGCCCTTTCCGCCGCTGCGATTAGCATTTATAGCCGTTGGCGTCGCAGCCGCGCACCGAGCAAGCAGGTGCCCCCGGAAGAACCTACCTATGAGTGGCTTACAAGAGAAGCTCACAACGCTGTAGATCAGCGCGCCTCAACCAGGTACGGCGGCCATCCAGATAAGTGATCAAACGAGACAACTCGTAGATCATTGGGGCAACCCCCTTCGCTCGGCCTACACTGAAACAGAGCTCTGCAGACGCCGCAAGCCGGCGACCCTGATATTGTGAGCTGGTTCCTCCTGCGAAAGAATGAGCACTCAAACCTGAAGCGCTGCAGGATTTCTTGGTGATGGCGAAGGTCGAACTTTTTTCGCTAAAAGAAGAGATAGGCGAGCCCGCCGTCGGCTCCACAGTGTATCCCTCGGGGATATGTTGATGCTCGCGATGAGGTTTGAAATCTCAATTGCGCGCAGCGACTCCTAAGCAAGATTGCCGCGCTGAACACCTCTGACGACGCTTCCACTCGACGCGTCCGACCGTTACCAGAGCCGCAGCAACAAAAAGGCCGGAGCGACTTATCGCACCGACCTCCGTGATCGCTTCAGGCCTGCGCCAGTACATCCGTGGTCGCAGGCGTGCAATCAAGCTGCTTATTTCTTCAGCTTGTCGTAGTCGAACTTCGGAGCTTTCGACAGGTCATCCTTGTTCGTGTCGACATAGGCCTTCCACGTGCCGTTGTCGTCAGCGACTGCCATGGAAGCCGGATCGATCACCACATAGCTCGCGCCCAGACCAAGGAAGCCCCCGACGCTGGCGATCACGCCGATGACCGACTTGCCATTGCCGATCACAACGTCGGAAATTTCGCCGACTTCTTCGTTTTCCTTGTTGTAGATGTTGAGGCCTACGAGCTTGGACGTGACCAGGTCAGTGTCCTTGATCTCAACGGTCTTGAGTGGGGTGGTGGCAGCCATTCCCATCGTGATGCCCGGTCCGACGATTGTGGCGTCAGCGCCCGATGCCGCGGTCGCCGCAGGGTGTGTCGCCGGTGCCGCCGGCTGCTGTGCGTAGACGGCCGTGCTCATCGTAGCAAGGGTGATTGCAGCAGCGATAATCGTCTTCATGAGTGTTTCCTCGTATGCTATTGTTATCACGGATGTCCGTGGCGCTTGAGAACGGGAATCTGACGCGATGGTTCCGCTGAGACGACAATATTTTCGATATAGAAGACCCCCCGAAGTTTGTGGCCAAAATTCGGGGGGTCGAATCACGACGCGCGATCGGTGTCACCAGGTCTGTCGACCAAACCAGTCGTCGACATCTTTCGACGTACGGTCTTTCTCGTAGCCATAGCGCTCTTGGATCTTGCCTTCCAATTGATCGCGTTTGCCATTGATGACATCAAGGTCATCGTCGGTGAGCTTGCCCCACTGTTCCTTGATCTTGCCCTTGGCCTGCTTCCAGTTACCTTCGACGCGGTTCCAGTCCATGTTGTTTCCTCCTGCTGTTATACGTCTGGATAAGAAACAATCAGCCCCGAGGAACGTTCCAGAAACAGATTCGTTGAGTGTCGATCAAACTCGAGGACTCCCCATGTTCAGGAAGCTCGCAACTCTCGCCACGACCGCCCTCGCCTGTCTGACCCTTGCCAGCTGTGTGAGTGAAGGTGGCGGAAGATACTCAACCTACGACCGCTCCTATTACCGCTATGACGGTCCGGCGCATGTCTATAGGGACGATCGTAGATATCGCGAATGGGATCGCCACCGGGACTACCGGCGTGACGCGCGACGTGATGATCGGAGGAATTGGGACAGAAACGACCGGCGTCGGTCGGACGACCGTGACAGGCGCGACTACCGCGGCAACAACCGCGAGGGAAATGCCCCGATCATTTTGCCGCCACGCCGGTAATAAAACGCCCTCTTACGGCCGCCAAGGATGGCGGCGTCGGTGTCCATCGGCGAAGCTGTTGGTTGCCACTCAGACCGGAGCCGGTGGGGTATGGACGAAAACCTGGACCACAGGAGGTAGTCCATAGATTCCTACTTAGACAGAGTGTGAGCCGTTGCTACGCTGAGCGGCTGGAACCGCGAGTACGTTTAGCGTCTCGACCTGCGTGTTCAATCGGCTGCCCGAGGGCGACGCACGCCTGGTGCCGTAATCGTGTTCAACGGAACGACCGCCGAAGGGGCGATGAAGCTTCGTAAACATTGTCGGCGCGCACACGCCCGGTGTCTAAGCCTGAGCGACCTCTCGCACCAACCTCCCTTAACCGCCTGAGCCAATGCCTTTAAATCCGCGGTCACTGCCGAGCAAGCAATTGCTTCTTTAGTTTGTCGGAGTGGGACTTCGGAGATTCGACGAATGCGGTCCGAACAAAAACATTCCTCATCAAGACCGCTGTGCACACCGGCGCATGAACCTATCAATTTGACGCCGGTCACCTCCGAACTTTTCCAGGATCTTGACGGCTTGCGGGATGCTCAAGACATAAGCTTCCTGCAACTGCTCGAGCGTGTATTTCGGTAGTGATGGTGCGAGGTTCATTATAATCTCCTTAAGCACCAAGAATGCGACCGCTTGTCATAAGTTCCTTTATGCCATCCTGACGAACACCACCATTTCCCGCCCGATCCGATCCCGCTCGTTCAGATCAACGAGCGCGCCCTCTGTGTATAGGGCCGGCCCACTTCAGCCCGAGCGCCGGTGACGCGCTTAAGACGCCATCGTATCGCTGGCCTAACAAGTCTGGCACCCATTCTATCTTCGCTCGCGAAGGCAACGTGCCTTGAAGCCCTGGGAACCGGCGGGAATTGAACGCTCTTAAAGCGTTCATGAGGGCGGCGATCGAAGCGCGTATGCTGGACTGGAGTCATACAGGGCACGCTCGGCTCGCCCTCCGATTGGTCCGTATGCAAAACACCAGGTGTCTCCCCATCAAAACCTGCCGCTTTCGTATCTATCGCGCGCGCCGGATTTGTTTTCGGCCGGTCGAGAAGTGGAATCGAGATCCGATCCTAAGAATGTCACAGTTGGATTGCCAGTGGCTGCGTCGTATTCGATTAGGGCATGAAGACCGGACCGACTACGGCGGGGATGTCGATTTCGGCTGCGTCATGCGCGACAAGACAACTTACAATAAGCGCGACTGGTTTATGTGGTCGAGCGGTGCGGCACAGTATGTACGCGTTCCGAAGCGGCTCTTTCGCAGGAAGGGAAACAGGAGCATCGTGAGGCCGCGAATTTGTTGGACTGGACCGCGTATTTACCCAGGTCATCCCGGAACGCGATACTCACTCCGACGAACCTGTCATGCTACTCATGCGATTATTCCCGGACGGCACAACTTCCGAAAGCGATCCACTCTCTGCGGCCGAACGCTGGTCTCGCGGCTACAAGCCGTATCCTTTAGCGGGTGCATAAAAACTAATGAAGCCAGATTTCCCTCAGCGTTTCCGTCGAAGTCGGAGAGGAACCGAATCCTGTCGTCAGCGTTGAGGGGCCGCAAATCAAGAAGGTACCCCATGAAAAATCTATTTATCGCATCCGCATTGGCCTTGACTTCCATCCTTCCGTTCACGTCTCAAACGCATGCTGCTTCGGTGACAGTCACTACGACCGAACGGGCTGCCCCGCGCCATCATGTCCGTGAACGGCACCATCGCCCGCACTGTACCGTCAAAAAAGTAGAGACCCGTCATCACGGCAAGGTTGTTGTCAAAACAACCCGTGTCTGTCGCTGAAAAGGACGGCGGCAGTCGACTGCCGCCCTGGCTGCTCCTGTTGCGAGCAGCTAAGTTGGGCATCCTGCCAGTTCTCAAGACCGGGAGGTCCCGGTGAGTGTGCCGCCGCGTTAGGGTTCGAACCTGATGCGGCGGTCCATTTGGCTCGACAAGACAGTCTGCCTTTTCCAAGGCCGCCCCATCTCAGGCGCGATGACGAGCGTCCATCCGCCCACATCTAAACCTGACCGGACGACCGCATGCCAGGAGGCGCTAGAATTTCCTTCCGCGAGATCATGGATCATGCGGTGAAAGCCGGATGGACCGAGAGCGAAGTTATGGCCGCCTTGATCGAGCTTGCCAGAAATCAGATGCTGGCCAACCGGGAGCGTGAGAACGAAGAGACAATCCTTGGGTAAATCCGCCGGATGACTTAGCTTGCAGATGACGTACCGCTTTAGGAGAAGTCGACATTTTAGGCCAGCTGCCGTTCAATGTCAGCGAGGCGGTTAGGCGAGCCTCAACCTTTGTTAAAGTCTATTTGCCCCTCGGTCCCACTCCCGAGGGGCATTTTATTGCGTCACCGGCCGCAGAACACCTTTATGCGGAGCGGCATCGTGCTGCGAATTATTGTCGTCGGTACGGTCCCTGACCATTCAAAGGCAAGCCACCGTTTGTTATAGTCATCCGCGAGTGTGGGATAGGCTGGTCTGTTCCCGGACGTCGGAAGCAGTGGAATTAGCATTTCAAGCTGCGTTAATCGATGCGACGCGGACACGCAGGTAAGTGCCTGGTCAACAGTAGGAGAAGATGTCTTTGGATGATGAACCGACCCGCGGCCAAAGACACCTTATCCAGATTTTAGATAAGCTGAACTTTGCTCTGACGGTGTTGTTGGCTGGCACCATCTCCGCATCCGTATTCGCTTTGATTAGCGCAGTGTAAGGGGAGTTCCGGAACCTTCGATAATGTCGTTAGTTTTAGATCACCCTAACCTGTTGCGTCCCCTCCGGGGCTGGGTGGAGGCCCCGTCGCGATCCCAAAGCCGCAGCGGGGCCTCTTGCTACAAGGGCTTTGTCCGGAAAATTGATGTCAATCAAAATTGTGTCGCCACGGTCCGCTCCTCGCATCATTCAGCAACGTGTCCAGAGCCCGATCGGTGGTGAAACCGGATTGACCGTATCTCGGCGAGCTCCACATAGTGGTGATGGACGAAATCATTCACGCCGGGTTCGAATCCGGCACTCTTTCATTCTCCCGAGATCTTACGATCGATGAGCTCATCGACCAAATCGTTGACAATGTGGAGGATCTCACCGAGGCAATGGAAGCTGCTGCCATGCTCGAATCGAGTTCCGTTGCCGGAATATATCGCGGCACTGGGTGGCGAATGTGGTTTTGCCGCCGAGATTGGGTCGGAAGCGTCCACTGATTGCAGTTGCAAACTTGGGAGGGCGTAAGCGGTTGCGGTGCAAGCCCTCACGAGGAAGATATTTTCCTCACGCGGAACCGAAAGTAGGGTACACTGTTGAGGTTTAATGAGATTTCTTGAACAACGCCCTCTGGTCACCTCACTCCTGTTCTCAGTGGTTATTCTTTTTCCGGTATATGCTGTGCAAGCTTGGATGACCGACCGTTTTGTTAACCTAGATGGGAAAGCCCCCGTTACCGAACCGCCGACATAAGCTGATCCGCCCGCGGGTGGCGTGAATTGCTTCGGTGCTGCTGGATTCAGTCATGAGTTACTTTTGGAGACGCGTACTTTAGGCTGACCCTCGGCAACTCCGTCGATGCGGAGCGTCATGGTTTCTACGGCGCTCTTAACCCCTCTAACGGCTTCCATGATTTGCTCTGTGCTATGAGATGTCCCTGATTGAAGCTGTAGGGCTCGGCAAAATGCGGCTTATGCGCCGACAGTCCGTCGCGAGCGAGGGCGGCAAGAGCCTGTGCTGCAGAGGCCGACGCCTGCGCGCCGCCCTTCTCTTCCTTCACTTTCGCTTCGATCCGCCACCAGATGCCCAAGAGCGTATCCTGCCGTGCGGTACCATGCACGCCACGGCTGGGTGTTGCTCCGGAAGTGGTCTCGGAACTTTTCGCCTTTCGGCCTGCCTGTCCGCGGCTTGATGGTACCGACAGGGGCTTGATGGTCCTTGAGGTTCGACTGCAGTGCGACCTGTCTGTGGGCATCGGTGGATAGTGAGTGATGCCAGCGAACTGTCTTGAGCGATCCGATGACGTGTACGATGATGCGCTTCTCAACTATGGAAGGAAACGCACATGGCCTTCATCCAGGCAACGTGGACATTCAATGACAACAAAATATCGATAAACGTCGACCAAATCGTTGCGGTGTACCCCGGCGATGGCCACACGGTAATCCAGACGCTTTCCCCGGCAAATAACGTCGGGCTGCAATATTGGGTTACGCAGAACTACGAAGATATCGTAAAGCGAATCGAGACGGCTCAGGGTTACGGACCGATTTGACCAGCCTCGTGCCAGGCGAGATTAGCCTTAGGTCAATTCAATGGACGGGCGTCGATAAACCCGATACACGATCGAATATCGCTGTCTCTTTCCTGGGCTGACAGCGACTGAGAGATGCTAGCGCTCTCGCTCTATGCGAGGCCGGTTATGCATCCTGACGAAATCCGTGCGCGGCTGGTCCGCATTTGCGTTGAGACACTGGGAGTTCATCCGGATGAGATTGCTCATGCGACCCTTCTCTAAGACATCGCCTCGGATTCGCTTGAGGTCACTCAAACGATAATGGAAGTCGAACTCATTTTCGGCATCGAGATTTCCGACAAGGAAATCGAACGGCTTGCTACCTTCGGCGACATTGCCGCCCTGGTCTCTGATTTGACCAGAGCCTCGCCGCACTGATTAGCACCCGTGAAGCCCTGTTTGCAGCACACGCTTGCTTCCCGGATAGCAAGGTCTGCTAAATTCCAATCCGGACGGGAGACAGATATGGCCAAGGGTCAGGTACGCAGCAACAAGGAAGTTCGCAAACCTAAGAAGGAGAAGGGCGCAAAGACAGCGAGCCCCACTTTGGGATCGCAGGTCAAGGACAGCACGTCTAAGAAGTAAAGGCGCCAATCATCCCACCTTAAATGAATGCATAAGGTGGCGCTTTGCCCCGTGCGGGTTTTATGGTTGATCGCGGAAACCCGTTGGCAGTCCGCCGACCTGACGACGGGCTGAGTGGTGGAGCGGGCAGCGAGAGTTGAACTCTTCTTGTCGGCTGGAAGGCCGGATCATCGCCTCGATGATACTCGCATGTTAGTGCTGCATTCCGGCTACGACCAGCCAATCAGGTCCCTCGGCTTTTAATCTGTGCGGAAGTGATTTGTTTCGTTTCCCTGTCCCGAAGGTTGTCGGATGCGAGAAGGTGGCAAAGCTCGGCATCGCTCTTTATCTTGTCCGACCATGCCCGATTTGGTTGCCCACGTTCTCGAACCTATAAGCCGCCGGGAGCGATAGGAAGCTCAACCGGCGGCACGACTGCCAAGGCCGCGAGAGGAGAGCGCGCGGTGGGAATGGGTAGTGGGGCGTCTAGCGACTACGAAACTGTCCGCTGACACATGACGCCTCAACCATGAAACACCGAAAGCCGGAACGGCAAGCAGGGCCGGATGGCCGACTACCTCACGCTCCTCGACTTCATCATTGTCCATAAGCTCGGCTATCTGCCGTTTTCCTCTTTCAGCTGATGAGCACTCAATTCCCGAACACCGACCGCCTGCCGGCCACCGCATCCGCGTTCAGAACCCGCCATTCCCTATTCCGCAAACTCGCTCAGCGTCCGATGGCTGGCTGTACCTGGCGACACATGATCTCACAGGTGGAACGGCGCAAGTTCGATGCCGCGTCGATGCTTCACCGTTCCCGCTCAAAGGACGGTTTCCAACCA